>JBJHBP010000003.1:0-161860 GCA_050485545.1 Gammaproteobacteria bacterium | reverse complement strand
GACCAGTTCTGCTGGGCCCGGACATCGGTGAGTCCACCCAGAGCAAGCACAGGCAGCGCTAAAGAAAGTAACAAACTAGATCTTGCAGACATGGCTCAATTTCCCCTTATCGGAGCAAACGCTCGCTATATTTGGGTGCCAGCATAGATCGATTCTCGAATGCCGACAATCATTCTGCAGGTTGCTAAAGCATTCTGCAGATTGCTAAAGGACGAGAATCGCGTCCATCTCCACTGCGGCATTCTTCGGCAGCGCGGCGACGCCGATGGCTGCGCGTGCCGGGTACGGCTCGGAGAAGTATTCCGCCATGGCCTCATTCACCAGCGGGAAATCCGCCATATCGATGAGAAATACATTGAGCTTGGCGATATTGGCCAGTGATCCGCCGGCGGCCGCGGCCACGGCCGAGAGGTTATCCAGCACCTGCCGGATCTGTTCGCGGGTGCCGCTGACCAGCTCCATGCTGTCGGGATCCAGCGGGATCTGGCCGGACAGATAAACCGTGTTGCCTGCGCGTATGGCCTGACTGTAGGTGCCGATGGCGGCCGGTGCGGATGACGTATGGATCGCCTTGAAGTCTGCGCTCACGAAAGCTCCTGTTGCCTGTGTTGGTGTTGAACTGAAATGTTGTTCCGGAAGGTGTCGTGCTAGCCGCCGCTGCGGCTGACGCGCACGACGCCCGGTATCGTGCGCAGACTGCGTATCACCTGCGCCAGCTGGCTGCGGCTGCGCAGCTTGATACCGAATGTCAGATTCGAAGCGTCGCCTTCGGTATCCACGCGCACCTGCGAGATGTTGCTGCCGATGGCGGCGATGCGTCCGGCGACTTCGGCCAGCAATCCTACCCTGTCGAAGGTGCGTACCTGAATCTCGGTCAGGAATTCGCCCTTGACGTTGCGCTTCCAGTTCACCGGGATCCACTTCGAAGGCTGCTTGCGATACTCGGCGATGTTGCGGCACTGCGTGCGGTGAATGACGATGCCGCGTCCGGTGGACATGAAGCCCACGATCTCATCACCGGGAATCGGATAGCAGCATCGTGCGTAGCTGACAACCATGCCTTCGGTGCCGGCAATGTCCAGCGGCGCGCGATTGGCGGCGGCATCCGGATTGTCGCTGCCATCCTGCGGCGCCAGCAGTGCGGCAACCACCGGCGCCATGCGCTCACCCAGTCCGAGCTGCTCGTACAGCGTATCCATGTCGGGCAGTTCCAGCTCGCGCAGCAGGGATTCAACGCGGGTCTTGTCCAGGCGTCGCGGATTGATCGAATAGGGGCGCAGAGCCTGTGCCAGCAGCCGCCGGCCGAACTCGCGGGCTTCGTCGCCCTGAAGATTGCGCAGGTAGGCGCGTACCGCATTGCGTGCCTTGGCCGTGACGACAAAGTTCATCCAGTTCGGATTGGGACGGGCATTGCGCGCGGTAATGATCTCAACGGTTTCGCCGTTGTGCAGAATCGTTTTCAGTGGCACCGGCTTGCGATCGATTTTGGCCGCCACGCAGCGGTTGCCGACATCGGTATGTACGGTGTAGGCGAAATCCACCGCCGTGGCACCGCGCGGCAGGCGCAGAATCTCGCCCTTGGGCGTGAACACGTAAACCTTGTCGGGGAACAGGTCCACCTTGACGGTCTCGAGGAACTCCTCGGAATTGGACGCGTGCTGCATCTCCATCAGTCCGGACAGCCACTGCCGCACCCGCTGCTCCGTCGAGTACGTCTGCTTGTCCACGGCCTTGTACTGCCAGTGCGCAGCGATGCCGCGCTCAGCCACCTTGTCCATTTCCTCGGTGCGGATCTGCACTTCCAGCGGCAGTCCGTTCGGCCCGAACAGCGTGGTGTGCAATGACTGGTAGCCGTTCACGCGCGGAATCGAGATGTAGTCCTTGAAGCGTCCCGGCATGGGTTTATACAGCTGGTGCGACAGGCCGATCACCCGGTAGCAGGTGTCCACGTCCGGCACGATGATGCGCACACCGTAGACGTCGACGATCTCGGACAGGTGCAGGTTCTTGCGCAGCATCTTCATGTAGATGCTGTACAGATGCTTCTCGCGCGCATTGACGCGCGCAACGATGCCGGCGTTCTCCATGCCCTGGCGAAAGCGTGCTTCGATCTTGCGAAGAAAGTGGCGCTGATTGCCCTTGGCCCGCCGCAGCGACCGCTCGAGCACGCGGTAGCGGAACGGGTAGAAGGTCCGAAAGCCCAGCTCTTCGAGTTCGACCTTGATGCTGTAGATGCCCAGCCGGTTCGCAATCGGTGCGTAGATGTCCAGTGTTTCGCGCGCGATGCGGCGGCGCTTTTCCACCGGCAGCGCATCGATGGTGCGCATGTTGTGTGTGCGGTCGGCAAGCTTGACCAGGATCACGCGCAGGTCCTGCACCATTGCCAGCAACATCTTGCGGAAGCTCTCGGCCTGCGCCTCGGCGGCACTGTCGAAATGCAGCCGGTCGAGCTTGCTGACGCCGTCCACCAGCAGAGCAACGTCCTCGCCGAACTGATCGCGGATCTGATCGCGGGTGGCCGGCGTATCCTCGAGTACGTCGTGCAGCAGCGCCGCCTTGATCGAGCCGGCGTCCAGGTGCAGGCCGGCGAGGATATCGGCAACCGCTACCGGGTGGGTGATGTACGCGTCGCCCGTGCGCCGCTGTTGGCCGCGGTGCATCTCCGCGCCGAACTCATAGGCGCGCGTGATCTCGGCAAGGTCTTCGGCGGGGAGGTAAGTCTGCAGACGCGACAGCAGCTGCGCGAACGCATCGGTGCGCCAGACGACCGGCAGCCGTCGTTCGCGAATGGCTGCCCCGTAGTCCATGGTTGTGTGCCCCGCGCCGACCGTTCAGCGGCGCCGGGTGGTCAGTCGTCCAGTGAGCCGGGGCGCAGCGACAGCATGTCTTCGGGGCGTTGCGATACGGCGTCAAGATCCAGCAGGTCTTCCATGGGCCGATCGCGTTCCTCGAGAATGCTCGGCCCGATAAAGCCTTCGGCGATCTCACGCAGTGCCACCACGGTGGGCTTGTCGTTCTCCCATTCCACCAGCGCCTCGGCACCGTTGGCGAGCTGTCGGGCGCGCTTGGAAGCCACCAGCACGAGTTCGAACATGTTCGGGATCTTGTCGCAGCAGTCTTCGACGGTAATTCTGGCCATGGTCCGGCCTCCTTGCACAGATCGGTTAACAGAGCGTTTGCCTGATCCAGTGTACTGCAAGCCCGGTTGGCGGCATATCCCGGGCTGTTGGCCGGGCTGTCCAGGCCAATCCACGGCTGTCCAGGGCCGTCAGGCCGGTCAGGTGCCGAGAATGTCCAGCGCTGTCCGGTGCTGGCGGGCGATCTCGTGGGGGGCGCCGCGCCCGGCCGCGATATCGGCCAGCCGCGCCGTGGCCAGGTCCGCGTCGTCGTTCACCAGCAGGTAGTCGAACTCCGCCCAGTGGGTCATTTCCGCCCGAGCCGCCTGCATGCGACGCGCAATCACGTCCTCGGCATCGGTGCGCCGCTCGCGCAGCCGTCGTTCCAGTTCCTGCATCGATGGCGGAAAGATGAATACGGTGATCGCATCCGGCGCGCGCTCACGCACCTGGCGGGCGCCCTGCCAGTCGATGTCCAGCAGCACCGAATGGCCTGCCCTGAGCAGCTCGTCCACATGGCTGCGTCCGGTGCCGTAGTGATGGCCGAACACCTGCGCATGCTCGAGAAACTCGTCGGCGGCGACCATGCGCTCGAACTCGGTGCCGTTGATGAAGAAGTAGTCGCGGCCCTGCTGCTCGGTGTGACGCGGCGCGCGAGTGGTGTACGAAATCGAAAACCGGAAGCGCGGATCACGCGCAATCAGATTGCGCGTGATGGTTGTCTTGCCGGCCCCGGAGGGCGAGGACAGCACCATCAGTTTTCCGTGTGGCCGTTCGTGTGCGGCGTGCTGCATGGCCTGACTCACTCCAGGTTCTGAACCTGTTCGCGCATCTGCTCGATCAGCACCTTGATGTCGACGGCGGCACGCGTCAGTTCTTCATCCTGCGACTTGGACGACAGCGTATTCGCTTCGCGGTTGAGTTCCTGGATCAGAAAATCCAGACGCCGTCCAACGGGCTCATCGCGCTGCAGAATGTCGCGTATCTCGCTGACGTGGCCGGCCAGACGATCCACTTCCTCGCTGACATCGAGGCGCTGCGCGACCAGCACCAGCTCCTGCTCCAGCCGCTCGGGGTTGGCTTCGATGTCCAGCCGCCGCAGGCGTTCCTCCAGTTTCAGCCGCCAGGCGGTTTCAAGGCCGGTGAGTCGCGGGGTGATGGCCTCGACCAGCGCCGCAATGGCATCGGCGCGCTGAGTCAGCGCGGCCGCCGTGCGCTGGCCTTCGCGTCGCCGCGCCGCCTGCAGCGCGATGACGGCTTCGTTCAGCGTCGCAAGCACCGGCGCGGCCAGCGACTCGGTGCTCTCGCGTGGTTCTTCGAGCACGCCGGGCCAGCGCAGGATTTCGGCCACCGACAATGGTTCGGCGTCGGGAAACTGGCCGCGCACCCTGTCGGCCAGCGTACGCAGCGCGGCCAGGGTCTCGCCGGAGACCTGTTGTTCGGCATCCGCGGTGAAAGAGCGGCTGACGCGCAGCGTGCAGTCCACCTTGCCGCGCGCAAGGCGCGTGCTGACCGCCTCGCGGCAGGCAGGCTCCAGTGCGCGCAGCTCTTCGGGCAATCGGAGTGTCGTATCGAGGTAGCGATGGTTCACACTGCGCAGTTCCCACACCAGCCCGAAAGGGCCTGATTCGGCGGCTGCGGAAGCGAAACCTGTCATGCTGTAGGGCATCTGCGTGATCCCATCGGTAGAATGCGCGGGGCGTCGGGTTGCCAAGTCTAAGTTATGCCAGTCAGTGACACGAGTTGTTTGCCGTGCGTGTAGAGAGTGCCGAGATCAGTCTTGCGGGCAACCGCCAGGAAAATCAGGACCGGGTTCACGTGGCCAGTTCCGCGCAAGCGGCGCTGGTTATCGTCGTCGATGGCATGGGCGGGCATGCCGAAGGCGCGCTGGCCGCTCAGGTGACCGTGAACACCCTGAAGGACAGCTTCCACGCCGTGCGCCATCCGGTGTTCGATCCGCAGGGCTTTCTCACCATGGCGCTGGCGCGCGCGCACGATCGCGTGGTTGCGCTGGGTGACAACGTTGCCATCGATCACAAGCCGCGGGCCACGGTTGCCGTGTGTCTTGTGCAGGAGTCGATGCTGTTTCGCGCCCACGTGGGCGACAGCCGCGTCTATCAGCTGCGCGATCAGCGCGTGCATTCACGCACGCGCGATCACAGTCACGTGGAGCTGCTGCTTCGCGAAGGTCTGATCCGCGAACACGAGATGCATCGGCATCCGATGCGCAACTATGTTGAATGCTGTCTGGGCGGCGATGTCGTCCTGCCGGATATGACGGTCGGCGGCCGGCGCCCGGTTGCGGCCGGCGATGTGCTGCTGGCCTGCACCGACGGATTCTGGTCGGGCCTGGAGGACCGCGAAATCGCAGCGCTGACCGCCGCCGGAGCAGGGGAGCTGGAAAAAGCGCTGGCCGACCTCGCCCGTCAGGCAGTCGCACGTAATGCACCCCACAGCGACAATACCAGTGTGGCCGCGGTTCGCTGGATCGCCGCCTGATTCGCCTCAGCAGCAGGAGTGACCCGATGCGCCCGAGTGGACGTAGCGCCGATGAGATGCGGCCGTTCGCCTTTCAGACCCACTACACGCGCCACGCACACGGTTCCGTGCTGGTCAGCTTCGGCGACACCCGGGTGCTGTGCACCGCGTCGGTGGAGTCGCGTGTGCCGCCGTTTCTCAAGGGCCGCCAGGAAGGCTGGATCACGGCCGAATACGGGATGCTGCCCGGCGCCACGCACACGCGTACCTCGCGTGAGGCCGCACGCGGGAAGCAGACCGGCCGCACCGTCGAGATTCAGCGGCTGATCGGGCGCAGCCTGCGCGCGGTCGTGGATCGCAGCGCGCTCGGTGAGCGCACCGTCACCATCGATTGCGACGTGCTGCAGGCCGATGGCGGCACCCGCACGGCTGCGATTTCCGGTGGTTTCGTGGCCATGGCGCTGGCCATCGCGCAGCTGCGGCGTCGTGGCGAGCTCGCGCGCGATCCGCTGCACGGTCAGGTGGCCGCGGTGTCCGTGGGCATCTACCAGGGGCTGCCGGTGCTGGATCTGGATTACGCCGAGGATGCCGAAGCGGAAACCGACATGAATGTGGTGATGAACGATGGTGGCGGTTTCATCGAGGTGCAGGGCACGGCCGAAGGCCACGCATTCCAGCGCGGCGAGCTCAACAGCCTGCTGGATCTGGCCACCGGCGGCATTCGCCAGCTGCTGACGGCGCAGGCGCAGGCGATCGGCGCGTGACCAACCGCTGGGTGCTGGCCAGCGGCAACGCTGGCAAACTCCGGGAGTTGGGCGCATTGCTGGCGACCGCCGGCGCGGAGCTGGTGCCGCAGTCCGCGCTCGGCGTGCAGGGGCCGCCGGAAACCGCGTCCACGTTCGTTGAGAACGCCCTGATCAAGGCCCGTCACGCCGCGCGGCAGACCGGCCTGCCCGCCATCGCCGACGATTCCGGTCTGTGCGTGGCGGCGCTGGGCGGCGCGCCGGGTGTGCGCTCGGCCCGCTATGCCGGCGACAGCGCCAGCGACGCCGACAATATCGCCCGACTGCTGGCCGCGCTCGAGGATGTGCCCGATGCGCAACGGCGTGCGACGTTCCTCTGCGTGATCGTGGCGCTGCGCTCGGTGGACGACCCGGTGCCGCTGGTTGTCGAGGGGCGCTGGCACGGCCGGATCGCCCGGCAGCCGGCCGGTGAGGGGGGATTCGGCTACGACCCGGTGTTCATCGATCCGTCCCTGGGCGCAACGGCTGCCCAGCTCGACCCTGAGCAGAAGAACCGTGTCAGCCACCGCGGCGCGGCCATCGCCGGCCTCATGGGTGGCTGGCGGCAGTTTGCCGATGACGGTGCCCAGGGGCGGCCCTGAAGGCCCCGCGCGGCTTTATGCACAGCCGTGAAATCACCCCGGGCGGCGATGAGGTTAGTCGGTTTTCATATAAGCACGACTGATGAATGGAACGTAACATATTGTTATTATAATGTTTTTATCGAAAACTGCGCCGTCGCCGCGTTGCCGGGACGCAACCCGCTGTCGTTTGCGCGCACCGCGCAGGTGCAGGTTTCCACAGAGTTATTCACAGGCAGCCCGAACGCGTGCGGGCCTTGTGTTTGGACGGTCGCGCGATTATCCTCACGCGCCGGTTAGACGGCCAGAACCATGAAACCCGAAATCCATCCTTCATACAGCGATATCAAAGTCACGTGCAGCTGCGGGAACGAGATCTCCACCCGCTCGACGCTGGCGCAGGACCTCCAGGTTGAGGTCTGCTCCTCCTGCCATCCGTTCTACACGGGCAAGCAGAAAATCGTCGATACCGGAGGCCGGGTAGACAAGTTCCGTCGCCGTTACGGCATGTCGTCGGCCAAGTAGTATCGCGCACGGGTTGGCTCCACGCCGTATCATGTTCCGTCCGTGCCCGCGGGCGGAGCCAGGAACGAGTGACCACTGATGCCAGGTGCGATGCATGACTGACAAGCGCTATACCTTGATCGACTCCGAATCCGGCGACCCGCTGGAGCTGCCACTGCGGGAGCCGACCGTGGGTCCTGGCGTTGTCGATGTCACCCGCCTGTATGCCGAGCGCGGCATCTTCACCTACGATCCCGGGTTCGCCGCGACGGCGAGCTGCGAAAGCTCCATCACCTACATCGACGGTGAAACCGGCGTGCTCATGTATCGGGGCTATCCGATCGAGCAGCTCGCCGAGCAGTCCAGTTTCATCGAGGTCGCCTATCTGCTGCTGCACGGCGAACTGCCGAATTCCGCGTCGCTGGAGAGTTTCGATCACTCCATCCGCACGCACACGATGATCAACGAGTCGCTGCTGCGCTTCTTCAACGGCTTCCACCACAACGCCCATCCGATGGCGATGGTGTCGGGCGTGGTGGCGTCGATGTCGGCCTTCTATCACGACAGCACCGACATCCGCGACCCCGAAGATCGCGACATCTTCGCGCACCGCATCATCGCCAAGCTGCCCACGATCGCGGCCGCCGCCTACAAGCATTCTCTCGGCCAGCCGTTCGTGTATCCGCGCAACCGCCTGGACTACTGCAGCAACCTGCTGCACATGTTCTTCGCCGTGCCGTCGGATCCCTATGTGGTGGAACCGGTGGCGTCGCGCGCACTCGACCTGCTGTTCATCCTGCATGCCGATCACGAGCAGAACTGCAGCACCTCCACGGTGCGATTGGCGGGCAGCTCGGGCACCAACCCGTATTCGGCGATCGCGGCCGGGATGTCGGCGCTGTGGGGCCCTGCGCACGGCGGCGCGAACGAGGCCGTCATCAACATGCTGGAGGCCATCGGCAAGCCGAAGAACATCGAAAAGTTCATCGCCAAAGCCAAGGACAAGAACGATCCGTTCCGGCTCATGGGCTTCGGGCATCGCGTCTACAAGAGCTACGATCCGCGCGCGACGATCATCCGCAAGACCTGCCACGAGGTGCTGGAGAGTCTGGGTCACGCCAATGATTCACCGCTGTTCGAGCTGGCGCTGAAGCTCGAGGAGTATGCGCTGAAGGACGAGTACTTCATCGAGAAGAATCTCTATCCGAACGTCGACTTCTATTCCGGCATCATCTATCGCGCGCTGGGCATCCCCAAGTCGATGTTCACGGTCATGTTCGCGATCGCGCGCTGCGTGGGCTGGGTCACCCACTGGCGGGAGATGGTGGCCGATCCGAACTCCCGCATCGGCCGCCCGCGGCAGCTGTACACCGGCCCCGCCAAGCGGGATTACGCCTCCATCGACGCTCGCAACGGCGGTTGACCTGACATAAGCTGCCTCATACCGCGCTTCGCGCCGGTATTCCGTGATCCAGTTCAACGACTGGTGACGCGGTCGCGCCTAGTGTTGCCAAAGTAGTCCGGCCGGACGCACATGTCCTGGAACCCCGCTTGCGTCAGGCGGATCGGTTTTGGATGAGTTGAGTCGTGCAGTTCAGCCAGGACTTGTCACAGCAATGTCGAAAGCAAGGGCAGGCCAAGTGAAACAGATCCGTCGATCGAGCGTTGTCGTCGCTGCGCGAGCGGCCGGCGGCTTTACCCTGCTCGAACTGATGGCAACGCTAACGGTGGCCGCCGTCATACTTGGCTTTGGTGTGCCCAGCTTCCTGAGCATCATCCAGAACAGTCGTGCGACGACCTACACCAACGAAGTCGTCACGGCGCTGAACCTGGCACGTATCGAAGCGAGTCGTCGCAACGCCAACGTGGTGGTGTGCCGGTCGGTCAACGGCACCGTATGCGCCAATGGTACTGACTGGAGCGTGGGTTGGGTGGTTCGAACCGCGGGCGGCGACCTGATCCGTTCCTGGCCGGCACAGGCCGGCGGCGCGAATCTGATAACCGGCCCGGCTGCCGGCGTCACCTATCAGCCCCGCGGTACCGCGGTGAACATCGCGACCATCCAGATTCGTCTGCCGAACTGCACCGGCGATCAGGGCCGGGACATCGCCGTGAACCGGCCCGGACGCATCGCCGTTTCACGAGTCAACTGCTGACAGTCGATGTAAAGATCAGGTATGAACAGATTGCCGAACATCCCCCGAATGTCCCTGAGGCGCTGCGATGGCCTGACGCTGATCGAGGTGCTGATCGCGCTGGTGGTGCTGTCGATCGGGCTCCTGGGTCTGGCCGGCCTGCAGACCACGTCGCTGCAATCCAATACGAGCGCATACCATCGCTCCCAGGCCACGGCCCTCGCCTATGACATGGCTGACCGCATGCGCGCGAATCGCAATGCGGCGCTCAACAATCAGTACAACGATGGCTTCCAGACCCCGGCGCCGGCCTGCGATCCCGCCGCCGCGGGCGGCGGAGGAACGCCCGTGACGGACCTTGCGGCCTGGCGTAACGCACTGGCCTGCCGATTGCCACAGGGGACCGGCGCTGTAGCCCGCCCGGATCCCAACAGCAATGAGTTCACGATTACCGTGCGCTGGGACGACAGCCGCGGCGTGGACGGGCCCATGGACTTTCAGTTCACGACGGCGCTATGACCATGCTGATCCGCAACACGCTCGACAGGCTCACCCGCAACAGGCTCACTGGTGCCGGGCCGATGCGGCGCCAGCGCGGCATGACGCTGATCGAACTGATGATCGCACTGGTGCTGGGACTGATCCTGATCGCCGGTGTGATTCAGATCTTCATCGCCAATCGCGCCACCTACGCGTTCAACGAGGGACTTGCGCGCATTCAGGAACATGGACGATTCGCGCTCGACCACATTGCGCACACGACGCGGATGGGCGGTTACGTCGGCTGTCTGCGCGACATCACGATCCACAACAATCTCAATGCGCAATGGGATTTCCGCGATGACGTGCGCAACGGCGTGCAGGGCTTCAATGCCAATGGTACGGCAGCCGGCCAGACATTCGCGGCCGCGGCCGTCAATCCGGCCGCATCGTCCACGGTTGCCAACTGGACGCCGAATCTGCCCGCGGAGCTGAACAATCTGGCGATTCCGGGCAGCGATGTGCTGGTCGTGCGCAGCGTGTCTCCGCAGTCCACCACGCTGGTTCCGCCGTTCAGCAATTCGGCGCAGCTGTTTGTTGAAGACCCCGCCGGCTATCAGCTTGGGGATATCGTAGTCGTGACCGACTGCCAGAAGGCTTCGGTATTCCAGATCACCAACATCGTTGGTACCGGGTTCGGCGCGAATGTCGTTCATAGCGGTTCCGGCTCCGTTACTCCTGGAAACGCCGGGCCGCAGCTCGGTCAGAGCTATGGACTGGGATCGGAACTGGCAACACTCCAGACAACGGCCTTCTACGTCGGTGTCGGAGCGAACGGCACGCCTGCGCTTTTTCAGTTCAGACTGCAGCGCATCAATGACAACCTCAGCCAGTTCGTACCCGAGGAGCTGGTGGATGGTATCGACACCATGCAGGTGCGCTATGGGCTGGATACCGACAACAACGGATCCGTCAATGAGTGGCGGACCGCCGACGCGATCGCCGTGGCCGACTGGCAGCTGGTGGCCACTGTCGAGATCAGCCTGCTGATTCGGGCCAGTGAGGAATACGGGCTGGATCAGGACACGACGACCTACAACGTGGGTGGCGTCACATTCGATCCGCAGGACGATCGTCGCTTCCGTCAGGTGTTCTCGACCACCATCAGCCTGCGCAACCGGCTGCCGTAGGAGTCACATCAGTGTGGAATAAGCAGTCTCCGCCTCCCGGCCGCCAGCATCAGCACGGTGCGGCGCTGATCGTTGCGCTGATCTTTCTGCTGGTGATGACCGTGATCGGCACCACCGCCATGCGCGCCTCCACGATGCAGGAGCGCATGGCCGGCAACATCCGCGACGTGAACGTTTCGTTTCAGGCTGCCGAAGCCGCATTGCGGGAAGCCGAGGATTTTCTGCTCAACGCCGCCCTGTTGCCGAACTTCAATGACACCAATGGCTTCTATGAAGTGAATTCACCGGCAAGACCGGACTGGCGGGCCAATCCGCTGGCGGCCGGCGGCGGTGGATTCATCGAGTACGGTGGAACCATCGCTGGCGCCGAGCGTCCGCCGCGCTATTTCATCGAACAGCTCAGTGCCGTGACAGTGCGGCCCGCGGGTACCGAAACGGAAACCGGAACCCCGCTGGACGAGATTTTCTACTTTCGTATCACTGCTGTGGGCTTTGGTGGCGACGAGACCACCTCAGCGGTGCTTAGCACGGTTTTCAGGAGCCGTTGATGGACAGGAACAACGCAATGACTGGCTTGAAACACGCATCGATCCGCCGGTCCGGGTATGGGAAGCGTTCGCGCCTCCTGCGCAAGACCGCCGGTGGACTGGGCGCACTGCTGTACACACTGTTCGTCTGGCAGGCGGCGAACGCCGAAGTGTCACAGATGCCGCTGTATCTGGGTGGTGGCAACGTACCGGGCAATCTCGTTCTGGTGCCGTCCGTCGAGTGGCCGACCATCAACAGCATGGCCAATCTGGGTCCGTTCGATGTGAACCGCACCTATCTCGGGTACTTCGATCCGAACAAGTGCTACGGCTATCACTACGCCACCAGCGAGCCGGAGCGTCACTTCTATCCGGTAGGTCCGGCCGTGGCCCGCCAGTGCGTTGGTCTGTGGAGTGGCAACTTCATGAACTGGGCTGCGACCCAGACAATCGATCCGTTCCGATCCGTGCTGACAGGTGGCCTGAGGGTCCGCGATACCCCCACCGAGACCTGGCTTGAGAAGGCCCGCCACGATGGTCAGGGTGGCACCGGCATCTATCCGAACCGGCGTTTGCCAGCCAGTGGAGATAACGCGGCGCTGGTTCTCGGGACTACGCCCTTCGCAAGCGCGAACTGGATCAATACCCGAATCCAGGGCCTCGGCAACCGGATGCGATTCGGCATCGTGACGAACGATCAGATCAACTCAGGCGCCACAGCTCGGGTTGATTACAATCCCGCGACACACGCTCTGCTGGTCTCAGGCCAAGTCTATGAAGTGAGCATAAGGGTTCGGGTTTGCGTGAGCGGCATGCTGGAATCCAATTGCCGTCAGTACTCCCAGGGCTACAAGCCCGAAGGACTGATCCAGGAGAATGCCCACAATTTGCGTGTCGGCGTGTTCGGCTATCTCAACGACAGCAGCATGTTGCGGGACGGTGGCGTGCTGCGGGCGCGACAGAAATTCGTCGGACCGACGCGCATCGTTCCGGGCCAGGGTTCCGAGGCGAACCCCAATCAGGAGTGGAATCCGCAAACCGGCGTGTTTGTCGCCAATCCCGATGCGACAGATGCCAATGCGACATCGACGGCACTCGGCATCACGATCAACAACAGCGGCGTGCTGAACTACCTGAACCGGTTCGGCCAGATGACCACTGGCAACCACAAGAACTTCGATCCGGTGAGTGAGCTCTATTACACTGCGCTGCGCTATCTGCGCAATATCGGGAATGTGCCGCAATACTCCAATATACCGGGAAATACCGGGGTTGGGGCCGTGGTGGCCGCTGACGGATTTCCCGTCATTACGAACTGGGACGACCCCATTCAGTATGCCTGCCAGAAGAATGTGATTCTCGGTATCGGTGACGTCTATACGCATCGCGACAAGAATCTTCCCGGAAACACCGTCTACAGAAACGACGAACCGACAATGCCGACGGCGGTGACCAACGACACCGGCGTGAACGTGCGGACCTGGACGAACCGCCTGGGCCAGCTCGAGGGGCTGGGCAATATCGGCGACACCAACAGCTGGTCAGGCCGAAACAATTCGGCGTATATGGCCGGCCTTGCCTATTTTGCCAATACGACCGACATACGGCCCGACCTGTCCGGCACGCAGACTGTGTCCACGCACTGGGTGGACGTGCTTGAGGCGCAGACGCTGGAGCCGCCAGTCAGAAATCAGTACTACCTGGCCACCAAGTACGGCGGCTTTCGGCCGCCGGAAGATTTCGATCCGTTCACTTATGCCGGTCCCGACCTGCCGGAGGAATGGTGGCACTCCAATGGCCAGACGCTGACATCATTCGGGCCGAACGCGACGCCTGCCGGTGTGAGTTTTCCACGCCCGGACAACTACTACCTTGCCGGCGAAGCCGATCAGATGATCGAAAGCCTCAACGAGGCGTTCGCACGGATCGTGGCCGAGTTGCGAAGCTCCGCTTCTTCCGTCGCCGCCAACTCAACCCGCGTCGATACCGACACGGCCGTGTTCCAGGCGGCGTTCGACAGCACGCGATGGAGTGGTGAACTGCAGGCGTTCCGCATTTTTCCGGACGGCACGATTGCCGATACATCATCCTGGAATGCCGCGCAGCGCCTGGACGACCGCACCGAAACCGACATACTGACGACGCGTCGTATTTTCACCGTGACGCCACCCACGCAGAGTGGCAGCGTGTTCAGGTCCACGAACGGCGTCAATTTCCAGTGGGGCAATCTGGCCGCATCGCAGCAGCAGGCATTGCGCCAGCAGCCTGGTGGCGGGCCACTGGTCAGCGAAACCATGGGTCAGGATCGACTCGCCTATCTGCGTGGCTCGCGGCAGAACGAACAGCCCAGCGGACCGTTCCGCCAGCGCGACAGCCGTCTGGGCGACATCGTGAATTCGGATCCGCAATTCATTCATCGTCAGGACTTCGGCTACACGCTGCTGGCGCAGTCGTCCGCGTTCGGCAGCACTACCGTCGGACCGGCCTATCGTGCATTTCGTGAGTCAGCTGCCTACCAGAACCGGCCGCCCATGGTTGTGGTTGGTGCGAATGACGGCATGCTGCACGGCTTCCACGCGGGGATCGACGGCAATGGCGGTCAGGAGCTGTTTGCCTACGTACCGCATTCCGCGTTCGAACATCTCTACGAACTGACGCTGCAGGACTACGCTCACCGCTATTTTGTGGACGGAACGCCCCGGATCGCCGACGCCTGGCTGGGCGCAACACTGGGCTGGCGTACGCTCGCGGTTGGAGTGTCCGGCGCCGGTGGCCGTAGCGTGTTCGCGCTCGACATCACCGATCCGACGGCCATGACGGCCAGCAACGTGCTGTGGGAGTTCTCGCACCAGAACATGGGCAGGACGCTCGGTCATGCCGTGGTGGCGCCGTTGTCGACCGGCCAGTTCGGCGTCGTCGTGACCAGCGGCTACGACACCCCGCAGAATGACGGCTACATCTGGATCCTCAATCCGGCCACCGGTGCCGTGCTCCACGAGTTCGAAGTGCCGACCGCGGGCGGCGATCTGGGTGCGCCGCTGGTGGTGGATCTGGACGGCGACCGTGTGGCCGACCGCATCTATGTGGGCGACACGATGGGCAATCTCTGGCGCTTCGACATCGCCAACAGCAACACGAACCAGTGGGGTCCGCCCAGCGGTCAGAGCGGCAATCTTCAGCAGGGTCAGACCAAGTATCCGCTGTTCATCGCCCGCGACGCGCTGGGCAATCGCCAGGCCATCACCGGTCCTCTGGCATCGGCCTTTACGGAAAATGGTGAACACGCGATTTTCTTCGGTACCGGCAGCTTCTATCAGGTCGACGACAACGTCGTGCCCAACGATCCGCTGGTGGACACGTTCTACGGCATCATCGACAGAGGCCAGCGCATCCAGAACCGCTCGACGCTGCTGGAGCAGGAGATCATCACCGAGCAGGTCGTCTTCGGCCAGCCGGTAAGGGCGGTCACGGCAAACCCCATACAGTCGTCACACAATGGCTGGTACCTGGATCTGGTCTGGAAGAACAGCTACGGCGGTCCCGGTCCGGTGGGTGAGCGGGTTGTCTCAAGGCCCCTGGTTCGCGGCGATCGGGTGATATTCCCGACGCTGATTCCGAATCCGGATCCGTGCTCGTTCGGCGGCGACAGCTGGATCATGGAGCTCAACACATTCTCCGGTGGTCGTCTCGCCTACTCGGTGTTCGATCTCAATGAAGATGGTGAGTTTGATTCCGGAGACTGGATCGAAATAGTCGAGGGTGGTGAAACGATACGCGTTCCGGTGTCGGGCATCAGGCCGGATATCGGCATCATCCAGACACCGGCGATCATTACCGGTTTTGGATCAGACGAGTCGGAGATCAAGGTCATCAGCGGCTCTTCAGGCGAGTTGATCCGCATCTCCGAGCGCGGTGGTATAGGAATCGGCCGCCAGTCCTGGCGACAGTTGAGGTGATGCGATGAAGGCTGGACAATGGCAAGCCTTGCCACTCATGCGCGGCATCACGCTGATCGAGCTGATGATCGTGGTCGTGATCGTCGGCATACTTGCGGCAATCGCGTATCCGTCCTACCAGAATCAGGTGCAGCAGACGCGGCGTGCCGATGGCAAGGCCGCGTTGCTGGCCACGGCACAGCGACTGGAACGCTGCTATACGCGATTCGCGAGCTACGCTGAGGCCGCCGGCTGTGATGTGGCGGCGGACGCCACTGCCGGCATCACGTCGCCTGAGGAGTTCTATGTCGTGGCAGGTACGCCGACGGCCGGCGCGTTTACATTGACAGCGACACCGCAGGGCCCTCAGGTCGCAGACACACGATGCGGCGTACTGACGCTGACTCACACCGGCCGACAGGGATCACAGGGCGCCACCGGAGTCGATACCAACAATTGCTGGTAGGCCAGTAGGCGGTGGGCAGGCAGTGGTCGCGGCGCGGCTTACCGCGCCGGCCGTGCACGCCGCCGCAGTCTCTCCTCGATGACCGTATCGCGCTGGCGTGACGCCGACTCTGAATCCACGTCGCGTGTACAGCGCAGTCTTGCCCAGTCCACATCGCGCCGCTGATGCAGAAAGTTGATCGCGTCCACCGCGCCGCGAATGAAGCTGGCGTTGCGATCCACGTCCCGCTCCAGCTGCGAACGTTCGGTATCCGTCAGCCGGTGCGAGACAACCAGCCGCACGCTCATCACGCAGTCGAACATGCCATCCTCGCCCGACATGGTCATGTGCGGCGCCGCCAGCGCCTGACGGGCGGCTTCCATATTGCCCCAGACCCACATGAAGTCTTCGTCCGGTACGGTCACCAGCCCGGGGAACGCAACCGGCTCCTGCGCGCGCACGCGGTCTGCCCACGCCAGCATCAGGGCAGGCAGCAGCACGGCGATCCAGTACAGATGAGCGCGATTCATGGAAGCACTGTCGGGCCTGGACGCAACCGGGTCAACCCAGCAGCGCCAGCACCTCCGGTCGGGTGGCGCGCCGCATTGGCCGTTGATCCACCGGGCTCAGCGGCGCCTGCCGCAGGCCGTGCTCGGGAAACACCAGCGTCAGTACGCGTTCTCCGTCGGACACGAACCGGTAGCCGGGTATCAGCGTAAGACTCTGGCCGGCGCCGAAGCGCAGTCGGCGCTGATAGTCCTGAACACTGAGTCCGCGTTGGCGCAGTTCCGCTTCCACGGTTTCCGGCACATCGGCGAACAGGTGCAGCTCCACCGGTGAATTCACGGTGGCCGTCCCGTGCAGTACCGAACCCACGAGCCGTGGACGGAACGGTGCCAGCGAGCCCATGACGGTGGCCGCCAGCTGTCGCAGCCGGTTCAGCCTGTCGTCGTGATGCTCTGCCTCGAAGATGCGCTGGCGCTCAGCCACGCAGGCCTGGATGTGCGCATTGTCCGGCAAGGCCCCGGCGGCGGTCACGCCAAGTTTCTCGGCGGCCTTGCGCTTGGCACGGCCGAAGTCCTCGATGCCATGTTCGATAATGAATCGCGCCGCTTCCTGCGCCACGCGCTCGCGCAGCCCGGCCAGGCCGGTGGCAGAGGGTTTCATTGATCGCGGACGGCGGCGAGGCATGCGCTGCGAATGAGAATATCGATCCCGATCCCGATCCCGATCCCGATCCTGGCGCCTGCGAAGGCTGGCTGCCGCCGGACGAACCGGGAGGCACGAACTGTGGTGACGCTTCGCGCTCGGGGATGCGGCTGGACTGGAATTTCTCGATCATCGTGTTGGTGGCACCGTCGGCGGCGATCAGTCCGGTGGTTCGGTTGATCCGCATTTCGACGATCCCCGGTGGTACGCGCGGCGGATTCTCCGGTACGCCGGCCAGTGCTTCGCCCATGAACAGGTTCCAGATCGGCAGCGCGGTACGGCCGCCCTGCTCGCGCGCACCGCCGGCAGTGCCCAGACTGCGGCCGGCGTCGTCGAAGCCGACCCAGACGGTGGCGACCAGATCGCGGTTGTACCCGCCGAACCAGGCATCGGTGAAGTCGTTGGAGGTGCCGGTCTTGCCGGCCAGATCCTGACGCTCCAGAGCGCGTGCGCGGGTGCCCGTGCCGCGACGAATGACGTCCTGGAGAATGTCGGTGATCAGATAGGCGTTCTGCGCGGAGATGGCGCGTTCGGCGAGCGGTTGGAGGACAAGTGGCGCGGGCGATTCGGGTGCCTGGAACGGGTCGACCAGGCCCGTGTCGAGGGCCTGCGCGATGGAGTACAGCGGCAGGTTTTCGCACTCAGGACACACAAACCGCGGGCTGGCGTCGTAGACCACTTCGCCGTCCCGCGTTTCGACACGCTCGATGAAGTAAGGCTCCACGCGGTAGCCACCGTTGGCCAGCGTCGCATAGGCGGCAGTCAGATCCAGTGGCGAGGTGCCGCCGGCACCCAGTGAAATCGTCAGGTTGCGGGGCAGCGCGGTGTCGTCGAGGCCGAACTGCCGCATATGATTGATGAGGTTGGCGACGCCGCTGTCGCGCGCGATGCGCACCGTTGCAAGATTCAGCGAATCCACCAGGACTTCGCGGAATCGGGTCGGTCCGTAGGAGCGCCCGGAGTAGTTACGCGGACGCCACACCGTCTCAAGCTCCGGGTTGCGCTCGGTCAGCGGCGCATCGTTGACGATGGTTGACGGTGTGAAGCCCAGCTCCAGCGCCGCCGAGAATATGAACGGCTTGAACGCCGAGCCCGGCTGCCGCCGCGACTGGACGGCGCGATTGAAGTTGCTGGTGAAGAAATCGAATCCGCCGACCAGCGCGGAGATGGCACCGTCCTGCGGGTCGAGTGCGACCAGCGCGCCCTGCACGTCGGGAAGCTGCGCCAGGCGCAGCGTGCCATCATCCGTGGTGCGGAACCGCACCACGTCGCCCGCGGAGAGGACATCCTGCACGGACTGCGGCCGCGTCGTGACGCGGTTGTCGTCAATGAACCTGGCTGCCCAGGCAATCGACTCCAGCCCCACCTGCCGTGCCCCCTGGCCCGTCAGGTACACCAGCGCCTCGTCTTCTTCCTCTTTAATACGCAGCACCAGCGCCGTGTTCATGCCAGTGCGACTCGGAAAATCGGCCAGCAGCAGCTCAAGTTCGCTGCGCAGGTCGCCCTGTGCGGCAAGCTCGCTCATGCTGGTGGCGGCAGTCCACTCCGGCAGCGGCAACTCGGCCAGCGGTCCGCGGTAGCCATGGCGCTCGTCATAGTTCAGCAGCCCCTGACGGATGGCCTCATTGGCGGCCATCTGCTGGCGGCTGTCGAGGGTCGTCGTTACCCGGTAACCCGCCGTGAGTGCATCGGGACCGAACATACTCAGCATCCAGGCACGGACCATCTCGGCCATGTAATGCGCGTCCAGCTCCGTGCGGCGTTCATGCAGCCGGGAAACGATGGGTTCGGCGAGCGCAGCACGGTGTTCCTCGGCGGTAATCATGTTCAGCTCGTGCATGCGTCGCAGCACGTAGCTGCGCCGCGCGGCCGCACGCTCGGGGCTGCGCACCGGGTTCTGGATGGACGGTCCCTGCGCAATGCCGGCGATGATGGCGGCTTCGGCAACCGTCAGCTCGTCCAGTGTCTTGCCGAAGTAGCGCTGCGCGGCGGTGACCACACCATACGAGCGCTGCCCGAAAAACGTGGTGTTCAGATACAGCTCGAGGATTTCTTCCTTCGAGAATTCCTGCTCGATCTGCAGCGCCAGGATCCATTCCTTGAACTTGCGGATATACAGCCGCTCCGGCGTCAGGAAGTACTGCCTGGCCACCTGCTGGGTAATCGTGCTGCCGCCGATGCTGCGGTCGCCCAGCGTGCGCATCACGTTCAGCGCGGCGCGCGTGATGCCGCGGTAGTCCACGCCCGGATGGTCGAAGAAGTATTCGTCCTCGGCCGCGAGCACGGCATTGATCATCAGTTGCGGAATGTCTTCCAGCCTCGCCGGTGTGCGAATCACCTCGCCGAACTGCCACATCAGTCGCCCGTCGCGCGAGTACACGCTGAGCGGCACTTCCATGCGCACGTCGCGCAACTGGTCGGCGTCCGGCAGGCCGGGGGATACATAGTAGTAGGCGCCAACGAACATCGCGGCCACGGCCGTCAGCAGTGCGGCCAGCCAGGCGGCAATGGCGAGGGGGATGCGGATGAGGTGTTTCATGGCTGAACCTGCATTTTACGCTCTTGCCGGGTAGGGACGTAGGTGGCCGGCCGGTGGCGGCGAGCTCATGTCGTGGCGGCAGGCTCTGCCCTGTGGGGCGGGAGCTGCGGCAGGGCCCGTCCATCATAGCGGGACCGGGGCGGCAGTTGAACGCCGGCATTGTGACATCGGGCACACTTCCCGGTCCGCCGCCCGATCATACTTCGCGACGATGGGCTTCGCGATGACGGGTAAGAAACCCGCCGCTGCCGCCGCGGCCGGAGCCGCGAACCGGAAGGCGGATTGGTGAAGCCGATCACAATGGTATCTATAGCGACTGAGATATAGTTAAATTCGACCCTGAAGCGCGTGCTCATGATTCTAACCCAACTAATTGCGTTGGAAAGGAAAACCGGTGTTTTCACGCGGTAACAACAAGTCTCTGCTGGGGCTTGACATAACCACATCATCCGTCAAGCTGATCGAATTGGTCGGTTCCGGGCGCGGCTACCGCGTGGAATCCTATGCGGCAGAGCCCACGCCACCGAACTCGATCAATGAAAAGGCCATCGTCGATGCCGACGCCGTCGGTGAGGCGGTGCGCAGGGCAGTCAAGCGTTCGGGTGCCAAGTCGCGGGAATGCGCGATTGCGATCAGCGGGGATGCGGCGATCACCAAGGTGATCCAGATGCCGAAGAGCCTGAACGGTGCGGATCTGGAAGGGCAGGTCGAGCTGCAGGCGGATCAGTACATCCCGTTCCCGATGGAAGAAGTCAGTTTCGATTTCGAGGTTGTTGGCGACAGTGAGCGCGATCCGGACATGATGGACGTGCTGCTGGTGGCCACCCGCACCGAGAACGTCGAGCAGCGTCAGCTGGCTGTCGAGGCGGCTGGTCTGAAGGCACGGGTCGTCGATGTCGAGGCCTTCGCGGTCGAGAACGCGTGCCGGCTGTTGACCCATCAGATGCCCGACGGCGGCGCCGACCGGTTCATCGCTGTCGTCGATTTCGGCGCCAGCACGACCACGTTCAGCGTGCTCAAGGATCTCAAAGTCATCTACACCCGCGATTTCGCCTTCGGCGGCCAGCAGCTCACCGAAGAAATCATGCGCACCTACGGCCTCAGCCTCGAAGATGCGGGCCGTGCGAAGAAAGAAGGCGGTCTGCCGAGCAACTATCAGCCCGAAGTCCTCGATGCCTTCATCGACGATATGGCGCAGCAGGTGAGCCGCTCGCTGCAGTTTTTCCTGGCGTCGGGCAGCGGGCGCGAGCAGCCCGACCAGATCGTTGTCTGCGGTGGCTGCGCCAACATTCCCGGCGTGGCCGACGTGATCGGCAGCCAGGTCGGCATCCCCACGGAAGTCGGTGACCCGTTGGGTCAGATGAAGCTGTCGTCCCGTTCCAAGGCCCAGGGCGTTCAGAAGGATGCAACCGCGCTGCTGACGGCATGCGGACTTGCCTTGAGGAGTTTTGACTGATGCCAAGAATCAATCTCCTGCCATGGCGCGAAGACCTCCGGCAGAAACGCAAGAAGGAATTCATCACCTGGATGTTCATGGCGCTGCTGCTGGCCGGCCTCACGGTCTATGCATCCAAGCTGACGGTGACTGGCTGGATCAGTGATCAGCAGAACCGCAACCAGATCCTGCGTACCGAAATTGCGCAGCTGGATGCGCAGATCGCCGAGATCCGCGGCTTGGAAAACCAGAAAGAAAGACTGCTGGCGCGCATGGCCATCATCGAGCAGCTGCAGCGGTCGCGGCCGGAAGCCGTGCATCTGCTTGACCAGCTGGTTGAAACGCTGCCCGAAGGCGTGCACCTGAACGAGGTTCGCCAGAGCAATACCCGCATCGAGATGCGCGGTTCGGCGCAGTCCAGCACACGCGTTTCAGCGCTGATGCGCAACATCGACGCCTCACCCTGGCTGCGCAACCCCGGTCTGGAAGTGGTCGAGACCGTCACTTCAGGAGGCAGCCGCACCGCCAACTTCACGCTGTTCGCCCAGCAGATTCCGATGACTGAACAGAACGGCGGAGATGCTTCGCGATGAACATCATTCAGGAACTCCAGTCTCTGGATATGAACGAGCCGGGACGCTGGCCGTTACCAATCCGCGTTGCCGCCGCCGTCATCACCTTTACCGCCGTTGTGGCTTTCGGTGTGTGGATGTTCGTCATCAAGACAGACATGCCGCTGCTGGAGCGGGCGCAGGCCGATGAGCAGACGCTGCGCGCCACATTCGAACAGCGTCAGCGTCGGGCAGCCAATTTCGATGCCTATCGCGAACAGCTGGCCGAGATGGAACAGACGTTCGGCACCATGCTGCGCCAGCTTCCTGGCAGCACCGAAGTGCCCAGCCTGCTCGTGGATATTTCCCAGACGGGGCTTGCGGCCGGGCTCGAGGAGAACCTCTTCCAGCCGCAGGGCGAAGTTCAGCGCGATTTCTACGCCGAGCTGCCGATCCGTATCCGGCTCACCGGCAGCTTTCATGAATTCGGCCGTTTCGTCAGCGGTATTGCGGAGCTGGGCCGTATCGTCACTTTGCACGACATCCAGATCCGCCGCGTCGATCCCAACATCTACGACCGACTGACGCTGGACGTGACCGCCAAGACTTACCGTTACCTCGATGAGGACGGTCCGGAGGGATGATGGCCAGGCGAATGCTTTCAGGGATCGGATATCCCGCTATCAGGGTGCTGATGCTGGTCGGCATCGGCGCGGTGCTTGCGGCGTGCAGCGGCGGCAACAGCGACCTGCGGGCATATATCGATGAGATCAAGGCAAGGCCGGGCGGACGCATCGACCCGCTGCCGCAGGTGCAGCCCGCGCCATCGTTTGCCTACGAGCCGGCGCAGCGACGGTCACCTTTCGCACCGGATCGTCAGCAGGCCCGTATCAGCGCCGACCCGAACGCCACCATCGGGCCGGACGTGAATCGGCCGCGCGAGTTTCTGGAAGGGTTTTCGCTGGATACGCTGCGTATGGTGGGCACACTGGTGCAGCAGAATTCGCGCTACGGCCTGCTCAGAACATCCGACGGTCTGATTCATCGGGTCAGCGTTGGCAACCATGTCGGACAGAACTACGGGCGTATAGTGTCGATCTCCGATGCGCAGATTCAGATCGTGGAAATCATCCCCGATGGGCTCGGAGGATTTATCGAGCGCCCGGCGGCGATTGCGCTGAGCACTAACTGAGCAGTCAGTGATCAGCGGCCATCGGTCACGTTATTCAGCAACCAGGTAGCAGCAGACTTTGTTGAGCGGCAACCCAGGCAATCTATCCATCAGCACTTGCGCAGCAACGCGGCGCCGGCGAGCTAGGAAGGGAGTGAATCAGATGTTCATCACAGCACCCGTTCAACGCGGGCATACCTCATCGTGGTTGCGCCAGGGTCTGGCCGGTCTGGTACTGGCAATGGTCGCCTTCGGCGCTGTCGGTACGGTGTATGCCCAGCAGGGTGAGCGCCGGCTCGAAGCCATCGAGGTATCGCCGCTGCCCGGACAGCGTCTGGAACTCAGGCTGCGCATGAGCGATCAGGCGCCCGAGCCCACGAGTTTCACGATCGACGATCCGGCCCGCATCTCGCTGGACCTGCCCGATACCCTGCTGGCGCTGGATTCGCGTCGCCAGGATGTGAATCTTGGACCATTGGCCAGTATCAACTCCGCCGAGGCCGGTGGCCGTACCCGCATCGTGCTGAACCTGAATTCAATGGTGCCTTACCAGACGCGCGTCGCGGGCGACAGCGTCTATGTGACACTGGGGCAGCAGCCCGGCGCACCAGCTGCGGCATTCCCGTCCTCCTTGCCGGCTGCCGCGGCGCAGCCGGTTGCGGCACCCGGCACGCGTTCGATCAACAACATCGATTTTCGTCGCGGACCGGACGGCGCCGGTCAGGTCGTGGTCGAACTCAGCGATCCGCGCACGGTGGTCGATGTCCGCCATGAAGGCGGCCGCATCGTTGTCGACTTCCTGAATACCTCGCTGCCGGCCTCGCTGCTGCGGCGTCTGGACGTGACCGATTTCGCCACGCCCGTATCCACCGTGGATGCGCTGCGCGCCGAGCCGCATGCCCGACTGATCGTCAGCGCCGCGGCCGACTATGAACAGCTGGCCTATCAGTCCGACACGCAATTCACGCTGGAACTGAAGCCGCCCCCGGAAGAAGAAGGCATGCCGGGTCTGTTCGACACACAGCGTGAGTATGTAGGCGAACGCCTGACGCTGAACTTCCAGGACATCGAAGTGCGTGCGGTGCTGCAGCTGCTGGCCGAGACCAGCGGTCTGAACATCGTCGTCAGCGACAACGTCAGCGGCAGCGTCACGCTGCGCCTGCAGAACGTACCCTGGGATCAGGCGCTGGATATCGTCATGACGACCCGCGGCCTGGACATGCGTCGCAATGGCAACGTGGTCATCGTGGCGCCGGCGGCCGATATTGCCGCCCGCGAACAGCAACAGCTGGAGTCGCGCCGTGCGCTGCAGCAGCTGGAGTCGCTGCGGTCGGAGTTCGTCCAGGTGAACTACGCCAGGGCCACTGATCTGGCCGAGCTGATCAGGTCCGGCGGACAGACGGCGCTGATTTCCGAGCGCGGCAGCGTCACCGTGGACCAGCGCACCAATACGCTGATCGTGACAGAGACTGCCGACCGGCTGGCCGACGTCCGCCGCATGGTCACGACGCTCGACATTCCGGTGCGGCAGGTGCAGATCGAGTCGCGCATCGTCATTGTGAACGACGATTTCCAGCGACAGGTCGGAGTGCGATTCGGGGCCACGGCGGTTCGCGAAAGCGGCAGTCAGGGCATGGTCTCCATGACCGGTACCAGTGCAGGCTCCGACAACATCGTGAATTCCGCGCTGAACAACATCCAGAACACCGGACAGCCTTTCCCGGTGTCTCTGGGTTCGGCCAACCAGCGCTACAACGTGAACCTGCCGATCGCCAGTCCCGCCGGTTCGCTGGCCATGGCGATTCTCAGTTCCGATACGCTGCTCGATCTTGAGCTGTCGGCACTGCAGGCCGAAGGCAAGGGTCAGGTGCATTCCTCGCCGCGTCTGGTCACCGCGAACCAGCGCGAGGCTTCAATCTCGCAGGGCGTGGAAATCCCCTACCAGGAAGCCGCCTCCAGCGGCGCCACGACGACCCAGTTCAAGCAGGCGGTGCTGAGTCTGACCGTTACGCCACAGATCACACCGGATGACCGCATCATCATGGATCTGGCGGTCACGAAGGATTCGGTGGGCCAGGAAGTGGCCAGCGCAACCGGTGGCTTCGTGCCGAGCATCGATACGCGTTCGGTGAATACGCAGGTGCTGGTCAATGACGGCGAAACCGTCGTGCTGGGTGGCATCTATGAAACCGAGGAACGCAACACCGTCAACAAAGTGCCGGTGCTGGGCGATATTCCAGGTATTGGCTATCTGTTCCGGTCACGCAGCACCCTGAACAATCGCGCCGAGCTGCTGGTGTTCGTTACGCCGAAGATCATCCGCGACGGCACCACCGTACGCTGATCGCGACGCCTGATCGTGACACTGGCCCCGCTTTCCCGGGGCCGGCGGAAAAATTACGGGCCGGACTCGCGCCGGCCCGTTTGCTTTGCCACACTGCTGTACACGGGCCCTGGTCCGTATAAAGACTCCCCACTGAATTTCCAGCGAGACGGAGCGTCGTGGCAGGCAACATTTATCTGATCGGTCCGATGGGTGCCGGCAAGACCGCTGTCGGTCGGCAGCTCGCACGCATGCTTGGTGCCCGATTTCTCGATTGCGATTCGGAGATCGAGCGTCGCACTGGCGTGGACATCGCCTATATCTTCGAGAAAGAGGGTGAACCGGGCTTTCGCGAACGCGAAAGAGAAACCATCGGCGCGCTCGCCGAACTCGACAGCACGGTCATTGCGACGGGCGGTGGCGCGGTTCTGGATCCGCGAAACCGTGAGCAGCTGCGCGCTACTGGCACTGTGATCTATCTGTTCGCCAGTATCGACGATCAGCTGGAGCGTACGCGCCGCGCGCATCACCGGCCGTTGCTGGCGGCAGGTGATCGACGCGAAACCCTGCAAAGTCTCCTGGCGGTTCGCGCGCCGCTTTACGAACAGCTGGCCGATATCACACTGGATACGGGTGGCAGACGGGTACGTTCCGTCGCAACCGCGGCGCGCGACGAGTTGGTGGCTCGGGGGCTCGTGGCATTGCAAAAGCCCTGAGGCCCTGCGAACCTTCGCGCCGTGGAAACACTGGAAGTACATCTGGGCGAACGCAGCTACCCGATTCACATTGGGCCGGGGCTGCTTGCCGACGGCAGGGTGCTGGGCGATGCGGTGGATGCCGCACAGGTGATCGTGGTAACCAACGATGTCGTCGCACCGCTGTATCTTCCGCCGGTGCAGCAGGCCCTGGCAGGGCGACAGGTGGAAGCCGTCGTGCTGCCGGACGGCGAACGGCACAAGTCGCTGACGACGCTGTCCGGGATTTTCGATCGTCTGATCGCCGCGCGCTTTCATCGTGATGCCTGTCTGGTGGCGCTTGGCGGCGGCGTCGTCGGCGACATATCCGGCTTTGCGGCTGCCTGCTACCAGCGCGGCATACGTTTCGTCCAGGTGCCGACCACCCTGCTCGCCCAGGTGGATTCCTCGGTGGGCGGCAAGACAGCGGTGAATCATCCGCAGGCCAAGAACATGATCGGCGCGTTCCATCAGCCGTCCGCGGTGGTGGCCGACACCGATACGCTGGGCACGCTGCCGGCACGCGAGCTGTCGGCCGGCCTTGCCGAGGTGATCAAGTACGGATTGATCGTCGACGACAACCTGTTCGCCTGGCTGGAACAGAACATGGGCGATCTGCTGGCGCTGCAGGCGGATGCCCTGAGCTTTGCCATTCGCCGCAGCTGTGAGATCAAGGCCGCGATCGTCGCCGAGGATGAGCGTGAGCACGGCCGGCGCGCACTGCTCAACCTCGGACACACCTTCGGACATGCGCTGGAAGCCGTCACCGACTACAGTCGCTGGCTGCATGGTGAGGCGGTCGCTATCGGCATGCATCTGGCCGCGCGCACCTCGCATGCGCTGGGCTGGCTCACGGCAGCCGACTGCGACCGCATTGACGCCCTGCTCAGGGCCGCGCGGCTGCCCGTGCATGCCACCGATGTGGATCCCGATGACGTGCTGGCACGCATGAAGCTCGACAAGAAGGCCGACCGCCACGGCGTGAAATTTGTGCTGATGAAGCGCATCGGGCATGCCGTGATCGACATGCCCGCGCAGTCCCTGTTGCGCGATACCATGGCTGCCGACTGCGGAGGCGCGGGTTAATCGTGATCGCCAATCCCGGTCAGCTGCCCACCGATCCGCCCGTGCAGCTTGCCGGCTATGCGGCACACAGCGTGCGCACGCGCGGACGTCAGCATCCGGAACCACCGCCCTCACTGCGCACCGAGTTTCAGCGCGATCGCGATCGGATCATTCACTCCACGGCGTTTCGACGTCTGGAGTACAAGACGCAGGTGTTCGTCAATCACGAAGGCGATCACTACCGAACCCGGCTGACGCACTCGCTGGAGGTCGCGCAGATTGCCCGTGCCGTGGCCAGGGCGATGCGTCTGAACGAGGATCTGGTGGAGGCCGTCAGCCTCGCCCACGACCTCGGGCATACGCCGTTCGGCCATGCGGGACAGGATGCGCTGAACGCCTGCATGCGTGAATTCGGTGGCTTCGAGCACAATCTTCAGTCGCTGCGAGTGGTGGACGAACTGGAGGAGCGCTACGCACAGTTCCCCGGCCTCAACCTCACCTTCGAGGCCAGGGAGGGTATTCTCAAGCATTGTTCGAATCGCAACGCGCGCCTGCTAGGCGAGCTTGGCCGGCGATTTCTTGACAGGCATCAGCCGGGCCTGGAAGCTCAGCTGGCCAACGTTGCCGATGAGATCGCCTACAACAATCACGACGTGGACGATGGTCTGCGCTCGGGACTGGTGTCACTCGAGCAGCTCAGCGATGTGCCGTTCTTTGCCGGGCAACTGGAACAGGTGCGCAGGCAGCTGGTGGACACGTCGCCGCGCCGGTTGGCCAACGAGGTGGTGCGGCGCATGATCGGCATGCTGGTCACGGATCTGCGCGATACCAGCGAGGCGGCGATACGCGCGGCAGGTGTTGAGACCATCGAAGATGTGCGCGGTTGCGGCAGGCCGCTGATCGGCTTCAGCGAAACGTTCGTGGAGGCGCAGGCCACGCTGAAACGATTTCTGCGCGAACATCTCTATCGGCATCCGCATGTGCACGCGATGACGGAACGCGCGCATGAGACGATCACCTTCCTGTTCACGGCATTTCGCAACGACTACCAGCTGATGCCGGAGCAGCATGCCCGTCGCGCCGCTGCGCGGCTGCGCGACGACGACGAAGCGGGCGCCGTGCGCGTGGTGGCCGATTACATCGCTGGCATGACGGACCGGTTCGCGCTACAGGCCTGCGACAGCATCGCCGCGGGCCGTGAAAATCGCGCTGACTGACTGACTGACTGACTGCACTTCGCGCCGGTACAGTCCCGGGCCTCAGTCGCCGTTGCTCTTCTCTTCTTCCCGGTCCCGCAGTTCGCGCCGCAGAATCTTGCCAACATTGGTTTTCGGCAGTTCGTCGACGAACGCCACCGCGCGCGGCACCTTGTAGCCGGTGAGTTGCTCGCGACACCATGCGATCAGCGTCGCCTCGTCCAGACTGTCGTCCTTCTTCACCACGTACAGCTTCACCGCCTCGCCGCTTTCCTCGCTCGGAATACCGATGGCCGCGGCTTCCAGGACGCCGGGATGGCCGCCGACCACGTCTTCGATTTCATTCGGATAGACGTTGAATCCGGAGACGTTGATCATGTCCTTCTTGCGGTCTTCGATGTAGACGAAACCCTGCTCATCCATGTGCCCGATGTCGCCGGTGCGGAACCAGCCATCGGCAAAGAACGCGTTCTTCGTCTCCTCCGGCTGCTTCCAGTACTCGCGCATCACCTGCGGGCCGCGTACGCAGATCTCGCCAATCTCGTTGGTGGCCAGCTGCCGGCCCTCTTCGTCGAAGATGGCGACGTCCGTGGATGGTACCGGCACGCCCACCGCACCGTTGAAGGTCGTCATGTCCAGCGGGTTGGCCGATACGATCGGCGAGGTTTCGGTGAGACCGTAGCCCTGACTGATGATGGTGCCGGTGGCCTTCTGCCAGCGCTCCGCCACGGAGCGCTGCACCGCCATGCCACCCCCCAGTACGACCTTGAGGCTGCTGAAGTCGATATCCGAAAACCCCCTGGTGTTCAGCAGCGCATTGAACAGCGTGTTCACACCGGTCAGCGCCGCGGGCCGGCTGGCCTTGAGTTCGCGAATGAAGGCGGGCAGGTCGCGGGGGTTGGTAATCAGCACATTGTGACCGCCCAGTTCGATGAACGCGAACAGGTTCACGGTCAGCGAGAAGATGTGGTACAGCGGCAGCGGTGAAATCACACTGCCGTCCTTGCGATCGAAGAATGGCCGCGCCCAGGCGGCGGCCTGCAGCACGTTCGCGACCAGATTGCGGTGGGTCAGCACCGCGCCCTTGGCAAGGCCCGTGGTGCCGCCGGTATATTGCAGGAACGCGATGTCGTTGCCATCGAGTTCGGGGCGACTGTACCTGAGGGCGTGGCCGGTCTGCAGGGCATCACGATAGGCCACGGCATCCGGAATATCCCAGCTCGGCACCATGCGCTTGATCCAGCGGACAACGAAGTGCACCAGCTGACGTTTGGGTGTCGGACAGTGATCGCCGACACCGGTGACGATGATGGCTTTCAGGTCGCTGTCGTCGCGCACCTTGCCGACCAGCGCGGCGAAGTTCTCGAGTACGATGATGGCTGACGCGCCGCTGTCGGTGAGCTGATGGTGCAGCTCGCGTTTCGTATACAGCGGGTTGACGTTCACGACCGTCATGCCGGCCCGCAGCACGCCGAAGATGGCGACCGCGGACTGCAGCACGTTGGGCAGCATGACCGCGACACGGGATCCGGGTCGCAGGTGCGGCAGTGACTGCAGATAGGCGGCAAATGCGCGGCTGTGCGCCTCGATCTCGCGGAACGACAGAGTCGTACCCAGATTGCTGAACGCCGGGTCGTCCCCGCCCCGTTCGAATCCGGCTTCCAGCAGGGCCGTCAGCGACGTATAGGCGTCCGGATCGATCTCGGCATCGATGCCCTGCGGATAGATCTTCAGCCAGGGTCTGTTACTCATTGCTCCAGTACTCCGGATAACACGCGCCATACATTCTCGAACATCACGATATGTCCCTCGGCATTGGGGTGGATCCTGTCGGCCTGCATCAGGCCTTCCTCCAGGGCGACGCCGTCGAGCAGAAAGTCGACCAGCGGAATTTCGAATGTGGCGGCCAGTTCGGGATATACGGCGGCAAAGGCCTGTGTGTACGCGGGACCGTAGTTCGGTGGAATCTGTATGCCGGTGAGGATGACATGCGCACCATGCTGCCGCGAGGACTCGATCATGGCGGCCAGATTCTCACGCATCCGGTCGACCGGCAGCGCGCGCAGTCCATCGTTGCCGCCAAGTTCGATGACCACGACCTGTGGATCGTGAGCGGTGAGCAGGCGAGGCAGGCGCGCGCGTCCGCCGGCGCTGGTGTCGCCGGCGATGCTGGCGTTGATCACGCTATATCCGTACCCTTCAGTCTCCAGGTGTTGCCCCAGCAGTGCTACCCAGGACTGCTCGGGTTCAACGCCGTAGCCGCTGCTCAGCGAATCGCCCACCACGACGATGGTCCCGGCACAGATGCCCGCCGGCGCGTGCAGCACCGCGACTGCGAACAGGACAATCAGGCCGAATCTGCGCATGAATACGAAGGGTCTCCTGCTGCGTGCAGAGTCATTGACGAAAAAGGTTAGCAGTCCGGAGGGTATGCTGACCATCCTCGATGGCGTCACGCTGGGAATTGCACATGGCGAAACGGCCGCGATCGTCGGGCCCTCCGGTGCCGGCAAGTCCACGCTGCTTGCGCTGCTGGCGGGCCTCGATGAGCCCAGTTCCGGCGGTGTGTGGCTGAATGACGTGGAGCTTTCGGCACTGGATGAGGATGGCCGCGCCGCGCTGCGCAATCGTGAGGTGGGCTTCGTCTTTCAGTCGTTCCATCTGCTGCCATCGCTGACCGCACTGGAGAACGTGATGCTGCCGCTGGAGCTGAGCGGTACGCGCGATGCCCGCGCCCGGGCGTCGGCCGCGCTGGATGAGGTGGGGCTGGCGGAGCGGATGCGTCACTATCCGCGTCAGCTGTCCGGCGGCGAGAAGCAGCGCGTGGCGATCGCGCGCGCCTTCGTGTCGCGGCCGTCGCTGCTGTTCGCGGACGAACCCACGGGCAATCTCGACAACCTCACCGGCGAGCGAATCCTCAGGCTGCTGTTTGAACTCAATTCCGCCGCTGGCACCACGCTGGTGCTGGTCACTCACGACCTGGAGGCCGCGGCACGCTGCAACCGTACCATCGAGCTGGCGGGCGGCAGGCTGGTGGCTTAACCGACGATGCGCCGCAGCGTGCCGCCGCGCAGGTAGTCGGCAATGTTCTCGGCTGTCTGGGCAAGCGTGCGCTGCCGCGCTTCAACGGCGGCCCACGCCACATGCGGCGTCACAATCAGGTTCGCGGGCGCCTCGGCAAGCAGCTGCTGATATTGTCCGGAGGGCGGCTCTTCGGGCATGACGTCCAGCGCTGCTCCGGCCAGCTGCCCGCTGCGCAGCGCGCCCAGCAGTGCCGCAAAGTCGACCAGACCGCCCCGCGAGGTATTGATCAGCAGCGCGTCGGGCTTCATGCGCGCCAGCTGTTCCGTGCCGACGAGCGCCTGCGTGTCTTCCGTCAGCGGGCAGTGCAGACTCAGGATATCGACCTGACGCAGCAGCGTCTTGAACGGGATCCGCCCCTCGGGCACCTGGGAACGGGGCGTTCCCGGCCTGGCCGCGATCAGCACCTCCATGCCGAACTGCCTCGCCACCGCTGCGACGGCGCTGCCGATGCGGCCGTACCCGACGATGCCCAGCGTCTTGCCGGTGAGATCCCGCATCGGCTGATCGATCAGCGTGGTTGCACGGTTGCGCTGCCAGCCGCCGGATCTGACCAGCCTGTCGAAGGGCAGAATCTGCCGGGTGAGCGCCAGTATCAGCGCAAACACATGCTGCACGACCGAGGCATCGCAGAAGTCCTGGACCTGCGTCACGACGATGCCCCTGTCGCCCGCCGCGGCCAGGTCCACATGTTCGACAGTGGGCCCGGCGATGACGATCAGTTCCAGCCCGGGTGATGAGTACAGGATGGGTCGCGACAGCCGCGTTCTGTGGGCGATCGCCACCTGGCAGCCGCGCAGGCGGTCCGGTACGTCCTCGCCGGCGCTGAATGTGTAGTACTCCATCTGCAGGGTCCGGTCGAGCACCCGTGTGTCAACGTCCGGGCCGAGCGAGCCGAAGTCCAGGAATGCACCATAAAGCCTGCGTCGCATCGCGGCAGCTTACACAGACGATGGCCAGCGGAAAACGGGGGCGCCACCGCGACCAAGCGGACCGCGTTTCATCCGGTGTTCTGCATCGCATGGGCGATGCCGTTGATGCTCACCATCAGCGCCTGGAGCATCGCATCATCATTGCTGCCGGCACGTCGCCAGCGATCCAGCAGATCCACCTGCAGCTGGCTCATCGGGTCGACGTACGGATTGCGCAGCCGTATGGCGCGATTCAGTGTGTCGGCGCGTTCCAGCAGTTCGTTCTGACCGGTCAGTTCCAGCGTCAGCGAGACACAGCGGTCGTATTCGCCGCGTATCATTGGAAAGAAGCGCTCGTGCAGCGGACCGGCCAGCTCTGAATAGCGCTCAGCGATATCCAGGTCCGCCTTCGCCAGCACCGATTCCACGTCGGATACCAGCACGCGGAAGAAGTACCAGTGCTCCAGCATCTCCTTCATGCGATCCATGCCGAATCGTTCCACGCCATCGCCGATACCGGCCGCGAACCCGAACCAGCCTGGCAGCATGCAGCGGTTCTGTGTCCAGGCGAAAACCCACGGAATGGCGCGCATGTCCTCGATGGTCCTGCTGCCGGTGCGTGACACCGGGCGCGAACCGATGTCCAGGCGCTCGATGACGTCGATGGGCGTGGCGCTGCGGAAGTAACGCAGGAAGTCCTCGGTGTCGTAGACCAGCTGCTTGTAGGCGCGCCGGCTGCGGGTGGCGATGCACTGCATCACCTCGACCCAGTCGGACTCGGAAGGATGCGGGTCGGGTGCCCGCGTGGTGACGCGCAGCACTGCGCTCAGTGTCTGTTCCAGGCTGCGTATCGCAATGCCACGCAGGCCGTACTTGGCGTTGATCATTTCGCCCTGCTCGGTCATGCGCAGCCGGCCGGCCACCGCGCCGGGCGGTGCGGCGAGCACCGCTTCGTGCAGGCGCCCGCCGCCGCGGCTGACCGTGCCGCCGCGGCCGTGAAAGAGCGTGAGGCGTACATCCAGCTCGTCCATGGTGCGCACCAGTGCCTGCTGTGCGCGCTGCAGCGACCAGCGTGCCGATACCAGTCCGCCGTCCTTGTTGCTGTCGGAATAGCCGACCATCACCACCTGGTGGTTGTCACGGGCCTCCAGATGCTGGCGGTAGTATTCATCGGCGAGCAGCGTCTGCATGATGCGCGACGCGTTGTCGAGGTCGTCGACGGTCTCGAACAGCGGCGCCACATCCAGTGGTACGACGCCGCCCCGCGGCCCCAGGCCGCCCCATTTCGCCAGCAGCAGTACCGACAGCACGTCATCGGGTCCGCGCGCCATGCTGATGATATAGGGGCCTATCGCGTGCGCGCCGTACTTGCGCCGGCAGTGGGCTATGGCCTGGAACACGGCCAGCGTCCGTCGTCCTTCCGATGACAGGTCCGTCTGCGGCGACTCGCGCCGTTCCAGTGCTTCCTTGAGTCGCGCGGTGCGCGCGCTGCTGCTCATGTCCAGCCAGCCGTCGATGTTCAGCCCCTCGCCGATCACGCGGCGGTGCACCAGCGCGTTCTGACGCACGTCCAGCGTGGCCATGTGGAAGCCGAAGGTCTGCGCGCGGCGCAGCAGGCGTCGCACCGGAAACAGGCCCGCATTACGTCCCTTGTTGGCGCGCAGACTGTCGGCAATCAGTTCGATGTCGGCGATGAATTCCTCGGGCGACTCATAGGGAAACGCGGTGTCGTCATAGGTGGCCTGCAGGCGCGCCTGGATCAGGCGCAGGAACACCCGATACGGCATCTTGCGATGCCGGGCCGGTACGGCATGGGCGGCTTTGGGAAAATGCCCTGCATAGAGCGAGGTGCGTCGCGACATCTCTTCACTGATGCCGACACGGGTGTCACTGAGGCTGAGGTGGTCGGCGAGGCTGCGACACTCGCGGAAGTACCGCTCCAGCGCCAGCGCACGGTGGCGGGCCAGCGTCTCGCGAATGCTCTTGGCGGTGACGTTGGGATTGCCGTCCATGTCGCCGCCCACCCACGACGAAAAGCGCATCAGGATGGGCAGGCGGATCAGGCTGCCGCCGTCGGGGAAGGTTGCGGCGAGCGCGTCCTCCAGCGCCTCGTAGAACGGAGGCACCATCCGGTACAGCACGTCGGTGAGGAAGAACAGCACGTGTTCGGCCTCATCGCCCAGTGCCATGCGTTCGCCGGGGTGTTCCTCGGTCTGCCAGCCGGTGGTCATCTCCAGGCGGATCTGGCCCAGCGTCGACGCGGTTTCCTGCGGCGTCATGTAAGGGTCGAGCATCTGCACCAGGCTGCGGGCGATGTTCTGCTGCTTGCGCAGCAGCGTGCGGCGCGTGGCCTCCGTGGGGTGCGCGGTGAATACCGGCTCCACGGAAATCGAATTCAGTGCGCGCTCGATCTCGTCTACGCCCACGCCCTCGTCGCGCAGCTTCTGCAGCACGTCGAGGAAGCCGAAAGGCTGATTGCTTCCCTCGTCGCGCAGGTAGGCGCGGCGACGGCGTATGCGGTGCACCTTTTCGGCGATGTTGACCATCTGGAAGTAGGTGGAGAAGGCACGAATGAAGTCACGTGCGGTGCTGGGCTGAAGCGCTGCGAGCAGGGTGCGCATGGTCGCGAAAGCGCCCTGTTCGCCTTCCCGATGGGCAATCGACGCCCGTCGCGCCGCTTCGACGAGGTCGAACAGCGCCTCACCGCCCTGTTCACGCACCAGCTCGCCGACAAGCTGCCCGAGGCGGTGCACGTCTTCGCGCAGCGCACGGTCCTTCTCCGCGAACACGATGTGTTCACGCTGAATCGGTGTTGAACCCGATTTGCTGCCTGGCATCGATGGTTCTCCGGGACACCTGTTCGCGGTGTCGGTCAGCACTGATCCTTGTGGCCGGACAGCCAAGACTCCGCGTGCACCGGCGGATCTGTCAAGCCCGGTGCGCGAACCGGGCCACCCGTGCGCCGCGCGCTTGACCGCAGCAGGAGCCACGGACATACTTTCCGACGATGACCGCGCAACCCGCAATTGGCCCGACAGTTTACGATTCCACGTATCGCTGGTGGCGCAGCCCCCTGCGCATACGAAGAGGGTAAAGCGCGCCTACACGGGATCCGGAACATCCGTCTCGACCACATCGCAGACCCATCTTCGCGCAACGGAGATGGGTTTTTTTGTTTTCGGGGTATGAATTGGCAGAAGTGAACCCGCAGAAGTGAACCGGCACATGGTAAACCCGCAGATAGTGAACTGATGGAAGCACCTTTCGACATAGCTGCCGACCTGGACACCCCGGTGTCGGCGTGGATGAAGCTTAGTGCGTTCGAGCCGGCGTTCCTGCTGGAGAGCGTGGAAGGCGGAGAACGGCTCGCCCGCTATTCATTCCTCGGCCTGGGCCGCGCGCTGACCGTGGAACTGGGCGCGGAAGGCCTGCGCATCGACGGCCGCGCGCCGGAGCAGATACCGCGGACGGCGTCCGACTGGCTGGCCGCGATGCGCGCGGCGCTGGCGGCGGCGCCCGTACTGGAGCCGCGCATTGCCGGCCTGCCGCTGGATGGCGGTCTGGTGGGCGCTGCCGGCTACGATGTGGTGCGCTTCTTCGAGCGGCTGCCGCCCAATCGCAGCGAACTGCCGGCGCTTCCGGGGGCCGCGTTTGTCGCGCCGCGTTCGCTGCTGGTCTTCGATCATCTCACCCGACGCGTTGCGCTGCTGCACGCCGGACCCGAGCGTGACAGGCTGGCGTTGCGTGCGCGGATCATTCATGCCCTGCGCGGACCGGTGCCGGCGAACCGGGGCGGCGGCACGATCGGTGTTGCAGAACCCAGCATCAGCCGCTCGGATTATCTGACGGCCGTCGAGCGCGCCAAGCAGCACATCGCGGCGGGTGACATCTACCAGATCGTGCTGTCGGTACGCTTCAGCGGCCGTACCGATCTTGATCCGTTCGAAGCCTACCGGGCACTGCGGCTGCTCAATCCGTCCCCGTACATGTTCTTCTTCGAGCTGGGCGATCTGAAGATCGCCGGTTCATCGCCCGAAGCCTTGGTGCGTCTGTCCGGCCGCGATGCGGCGCTGCGGCCGATCGCCGGTACCCGTCCGCGTGGCGGGACGGCCGAGCAGGACCTGGCGCTGGAGCAGGAGCTGCTCGCCGATCCCAAGGAGAACGCCGAACATGTGATGCTCGTGGACCTGGCCCGTAATGATCTGGGACGGGTCGCGGCGGCCGGCTCCGTGCACGTGAATCCGTATCGCAGCATCGAACGCTACAGCCACGTGATGCATATCGTCAGTGGTGTGCGCGGTGAGCTCGCTGCGCGGCGCGACGCATTCGATCTGTTCGCCGCCGCGTTCCCGGCCGGCACGCTGGTGGGCGCGCCGAAGGTTCGGGCCATGGAGCTGATTGCGGAGCTGGAGCCTGTGGGGCGCGGCCTCTATGGCGGCACGGTGGGTTACTTCGCGCGCAACGGCAACATGGACCAGGCGATCACGATTCGCACGCTGGTCTTCAATGGTGACGAGTACAGCTTTCAGGCCGGCGCCGGCATCGTTGCCGACAGCGTGCCCGAACGCGAGCACGATGAAGTGCTGGCGAAAAGCGCGATTCTCAGAAGGGCATTGGAAATGGCGGGGGAAGGCCTGTGAGCGTCCGGCTGCTGCTGATCGACAACTACGATTCGTTCACCTACAACCTGGTGCAGGCCTTTCTGGTGCTGGGGGCTGACGTGATCGTGTATCGCAACGATGCGATCACCGTCGCCGAGGCGCAGGCACTGGCGCCCACGCATCTGGTGATTTCCCCGGGGCCGGGTCGGCCCGCCGATGCGGGTGTGTCGCTGGACATGATCCGCGCGTTTGCCGGACAGGTGCCGGTGTTGGGCGTCTGCCTGGGTCACCAGAGCATCGTCGAGGCGTTCGGTGGTGTGGTGGTGTCGGCGGCGGAACTGATGCACGGCAAGACGTCGATGGTGCATCACGACGGCGAGGGCCTGTTCCGCGGTCTGCCCGATCCCTGCGAGGTGGGACGCTATCACTCGCTGGCCGCGCAGCGCGACAGCGTGCCGGATACGCTGGTTGTCACCGCGCGCACCGAGTGCGGCGAGATCATGGGGGTGCGTCACCGTGAACATGCGGTCGCCGGGGTGCAGTTTCACCCCGAAAGCGTGCTCTCGCCAACCGGCCCGCAGCTGCTGGCCAACTTTCTCTATCCGGATGAGTCGCATGATCCGGATGCAACGCAGGATGCAGGGCAACGCCCTGCACGCAAGCCAGGCCGTCTGCTGCTGGCCGACGAGGTGACGCGATGAGTTCGGAACGACGTGACAGCACCATTGCCGGGCCGAAACTGCTGGAACACCTGCTGTGCGGCGGGGATCTGGAGGAAGCACAGGCGGCGGAACTGCTGCGCGCCATGGCGGGCGGCAGCCTCGCGCCGGCGCTGGCCGGCGCGATACTGGCCGCGTTGCGCGCCAAGGGTGAGCAGCCGGTGGAGATCCGTGGCTTTGCCACCGCGATGCGGGCGCTGGCACGGCGACCGGAGATTGCGCCCGGCCAGCTGTGCGTGGACATCGTCGGCACCGGCGGTGACGGTTCGGGCAGTCTGAATCTGTCCACCGGCGCGGCGCTGCTGGCCGCGGCTGCGGGCGTACCGGTGGTCAAGCATGGCAACCGCTCGGTCTCCAGTCGCTGTGGCAGCGCTGATGTACTCGCGGCGCTGGGACTGCCGCTGCCGCTGGATGAAACGCAGGCCGGCCGGGCGTTCGCCGACCTCGGTTTCACATTCCTGTTTGCCCCGCACTATCACCCGGCGATGAAGGAAATTGCGCCGGTGCGTGCGGCACTGGGTGTACGCACCGTGTTCAACATTCTCGGGCCTCTCAGCAATCCCGCGGCGCCGCCGTTTCTCGTTGTCGGCGCGTTCAGTGAAGCCACCGCGTCACTGATGGCCAGCGCGCTGGCAGGCATGCCGATCCGGCGTGCGTTCGTGGTCCACGGCGAGGGCGGCTGGGACGAGGCGACGCCGGCGGGTCCCTTCGTGCGTTTCGACGTGCGCGATGGCAACGTGCAGCGCGTCGTCTGCGATCCGTCCGCCTACGGGATCGATCGCTGCACGCTCAACGATCTGCAAGGCGGCGATGCCGAACTCAACGCGGCGCGGCTGCGCGACGCACTGAACGGACAGGACACGCAGGCGCATCGCGATGCACTGGTGCTGGGGGCAGCGCTGGCGCTGGAGGTGACGGGGACGGCAGCTGATCCGCGTGACGCGGCGAACCGTGCCCGCCAGGCCATCGACAGCGGCGCCGCCGCGCAGCTGGTGGCCCGGCTGCCAACGGCCGGCGGGTAGGCGCGCATGAATCCCGGATCCTTTCTGGAACGCATGGCGCAGGGCAGTCGCGCGCGCGTGCGCGCCGCGCGTGCACTTGAATCCGAAGCCGCGCTGTCGGCGCGCGCTGTCGCCACACCGCCGCCGCCGCCACTGGTACTTGGCGGATTCGACCTGATCGCCGAGCTCAAGCTGCGTTCTCCGGCGGCCGGGCAGCTGGCCCCGGGCGGCTTCGATCGCGATGCGCAGATCGTCGCCTACGCAACTGCCGGCGCGGCTGCCGTATCGGTGCTGACGGAGCCTGATGAATTCCTTGGCAGCCTCGACCACCTGCGCGAAGCAGCCGCGCTGCTCGCGCCGCATCAGGTGCCGGTGATGCGCAAGGACTTCCTCACCGACCCTTACCAGGTGCTGGAAGCACGCGCCGCCGGTGCCGGCGGTGTGCTGATCATTGTTGCGATGCTCGACGACGGCGAGATTGCCGAACTGCTCGCGGCGGCACGCGACTGCGGACTGTTCGCGCTGCTGGAGGCATTCGACCGCGACGACCTGACGCGTATGGCAAAGCTCGCCGGTGCGCGCAGCCTGTGTCCGGCCGGCCTTCTCAGCGGCGTGAACTGTCGCGATCTCAAGGACCTCAGTGTCAGCTTCGAGCGGTTCGCGACGCTGGCGCCTCATCTGCCGCCCGATCTGCCGGCCGTTGCCGAGAGCGGCCTGCGTGGCGCCGACGACGTCCGCACCGTGGCCGGACTGGGCTACCGCCTGGCGCTGGTGGGTTCGGCACTGATGCAGCAGGCGGACCCGGCTGCCGCGGCAGCCGAACTGATTGCGGCCGGGCGCGATGATTCGGTGCGCGTCATCGGCAGGGGGGCGCAGTGTTCGTAAAGATCTGCGGACTGCGCACGCCCGATGCGGTGAAGGCCGCCGTGGCGGCCGGCGCCGATGCCATCGGCTTCGTGTTTGCGCCTTCGCCGCGCCGCGTCACGCCGGGCCAGGCGCGCGAGCTGTGTGCCGGCCTGCCTGCGCACATCGTGCGCGTGGCGGTGATGCGGCATCCGGCGGTCGACGAGTGGCAGACGGTGCTGAACGAATTCGCGCCGGACTGGCTGCAGACCGATGCTCGGGATTTCGCCGCCATCGAACTGCCGTCGGCCTGTGAGCCGTTGCCGGTGTATCGCAACGGCGCCGCGCCGGACGCCAACACGCTGCCGCCACGGCTGTTGTTTGAAGGTGCGGTCAGCGGCAGCGGTCGGGTCGCCGACTGGGAGCAGGCGGCGTCCCTTGCCGCCGCAACGTCACTGATGCTGGCCGGTGGCCTGGGTGCCGACAATGTGGTCGACGCGATTCGCGCGGTCAGACCCTGGGGCGTGGATGTATCCAGTGGCGTTGAGCGTGAGCGCGGCCACAAGGATATCGGATTGATCGAGACGTTCATTGCCCGCGTACGGGCATTGGAGACAGCAGCATGAAGTCACACAGCACCGGAGCCATCGCCACGGATCAGGACAGCGAGCGCCTGCTCAACGAACTGATCGCCGGCCGACTGCCCGATGAGAACGGCCGCTTTGGCCCATACGGCGGGCGTTACGTGCCTGAAACCCTGATCCCCGCCATCAACAGGCTGGTGGAAGGTGTGCACGACATTCTGCCGTCGGCCGAATTTCAGGCCGCGCTGCGACAGGAACTCACCAGCTGGGTGGGTCGGCCCACCGCGCTCACCCGCGCAACGCGGCTGGGCGAGCGCTGGGGCGCCGATGTGTGGCTGAAACGCGAGGATCTGGCACACACCGGCGCACACAAGATCAACAACACGATCGGTCAGGCGCTGCTGGCGAAGCAGCTTGGTGCAAAGCGCGTGGTGGCCGAGACCGGTGCCGGCCAGCATGGTGTGGCATCGGCGGCCGCCTGCGCGCGGATCGGACTGCCGTGCACGGTGTACATGGGCGAGGTCGATGTGCAGCGACAGGCACCGAATGTCGATCGCATGCAGCGGCTGGGTGCCCAGGTCGTCTCTGTCACCACCGGTGACCGCACGCTGCGCGCCGCCATCGACGAGGCCATTCGCGACTGGGTGTCCGATCCGGAGGGCACGTACTATCTGCTCGGATCGGCCATCGGCCCGCACCCCTACCCGTATCTGGTCCGTGAGCTGCAGGCCGTGATCGGCCGCGAGGCACGCGCCCAGCTGCTGGAACAGGGCGGACTGCCGGACGCCGTGTTCGCCTGTGTCGGCGGCGGCTCCAACGCCATCGGCATATTCCACGGATTCCTCGCCGATCGTGATGTGCAGCTGATCGGTGTCGAGGCCGGCGGCTGCGGCAGCGCGCTGGGCCAGCACTCGGCCACGCTGGCTGCCGGCAGGCCGGGCGTGCTGCACGGCACCTACACCATGCTGCTATACGACGACGGTGGTCAGATCCAGGAGACGCACTCGGTGTCTGCGGGTCTGGATTATCCGGGCGTGGGGCCGGAGCATGCACTGCTGAAGGCCATCGGCAGGGCGCAGTACGTCACCGCCAGCGATGATGAAGCGTTGCAGGCGCTGGGTGAATGCTGTGCGCTGGAGGGCATTCTGCCGGCGCTGGAATCCTCGCATGCCCTGGCCGGCGCACGCCGCTGGGCGCGCGAATTCAAGGGTGGCGATACGCCACGCGTGCTGATCGGACTGTCCGGGCGCGGCGACAAGGACATGCCCATCCTGAGCCAGTATCCGGTGACGGGAGTGCAGCCATGAGCGACGCGATAGCGCCGCGTGAGCGTCTGCGTCAGGCCATTCAGAATGCCCAAGGCCCCGCGCTGGTGTCGTTCGTGACCGCCGGCTTTCCGGATCGCGAAGGCTTCGCGGCGACGCTGCGTGCGGTGGCCGAGGCCTCCGATGCGGTGGAGCTGGGCGTGCCGTTCAGTGACCCGATGGCGGACGGTGTGACGATCCAGCGTTCCAGCCGTCAGGCGATCGCCAATGGTGTGACGCTGGAATGGATCCTGGATCTGCTGGCGTCCGAACGCGACAGCCTGGCCGCGCCGATGCTGTTGTTCAGTTACCTGAATCCGCTGCTGGTGTATGGCTTCGAGCGCCTGGCCGATCGTGCCGCCGAGGTTGGCGTCACCGGCTTCATCGTGCCGGATCTGCCCTACGAGGAAAGCGCGCCGTTTCGCGCCGCGATCGCGCCACGGGGGCTGGCGCTGGTGCAGCTGGTGACACCGGCCACGCCCGAGCCGCGTCTGAAGATGCTGTGCGAGGCCAGCGAAGGATTCGTCTACGCAGTAACGCGAACCGGCATCACCGGCGGACAGCAGGGTCTGCCGAGCGAACTGGCCGGTTACCTGCGGCGTGTGAAGGCGGCGTCGCCGCTGCCGGTGTGCGCAGGATTCGGGGTCCGCGAGGCGTCGCAGGTGGAGCTGATCGGCCGCCATGCCGATGGCGTCATCGTCGGCTCGGCGCTGGTCGAGGTGCTGGAGCGCGGCGAAGACCCGGCCACGTTTCTGCGCGCTTTGAAACCCGCTACGTCATAGCGCTGCGTGACCGCCGCCAGGCCGCCGGAGTAGATGGATGCGTCGCGTGTTTCGCAGCGAGTTTCTGGTCGAGGTCGGGCACTACCGCAATCTCCTCGATCAGGCGGGCATCCGCTGCGTGATCCGCAACGACAAACTGTCTGGCGGATTGGGCGAGATTCCGTTTCTGGAATGCATCCCCGAGCTGTGGGTGCTCGACGACAGGGACTTCGATGCGGCGCAGGCGTTGATCGAAGATCAGAAAGGCACGCCCTCATCAGCACGCGCGTGGCGCTGCGAGCGTTGCCGGGAATCGAACGAGCCGCAGTTCGCGGTATGCTGGCAGTGTGGCCACGCCGCACCGGAACTGTGAGCGGAACCGTGAGCGAAACCATGAGCGGAACCGTGAGCGGAACGACGGTCGGCGCGGCGGCGCGGCGGTCGAAGTTCAGAGCGCGGCGTGCCATCCCTGTAACGTAAAGCTTTCGGGCCAGCGACAATGTCGAATCAGCAATCCACCGCCTGCGTTCTGATCATTGGTAACGAGATTCTGTCCGGCAAGACGCAGGACGCGAATCTTCAGTTTCTCGCGCGGGAACTGGCGGCGCTGGGTATCCGGCTCGATGAAGCGCGCGTGATTCGCGATGTGCCCGAAGTGATCGCCACCCATCTGAATGAGTGTCGTGCCAGATATACCTATGTGTTCACCACCGGTGGCATAGGCCCCACGCACGACGATGTCACCGCCGAATCGGTGGCGCTGGCGTTCGGTGTTGATCTGGTTCTCGACGAGGATGCCGTGCGGCGAATGCGCGGCGGCAGATCCGAACTCAATGAAGCGCGACTGAAAATGGCCCGCGTGCCCGCCGGCGCTTCGCTGATCGACAATCCGCTCAGCCATGCGCCGGGGTTTCGCGTGGCCAATGTGTTCGTGCTGGCGGGCATTCCTTCGGTGGCCCGTGCGATGTTCGCCGCGCTGGCCGATGAGCTGGTTGCCGGCAGCGCGATCCAGTCGCGCAGCGTCGACGTGTTCATGCGGGAAGGTGACATCGCCCAGTCGCTGGAGCGGATAGCGCGCGAGCACCCTGATGCGGAAATCGGCAGCTATCCGTTCGCCCGTGATGGCCGCTACGGCGCAACGCTGGTGGTGCGTGGCACCGACCCCGAGCTGCTGGACAGCGTTCGCGATCAGATCATCACCGCCATGCAGGTGCTGGGCGGCGAGTGGCAGATTCGCGACTGAGGGCGCGCTCGCACCTGAGGGCACGTATGCGACCGGGCAGCGAGGTTCAGCGATCCGCTGGCAGCGCCCGCGGCCTGATGATGACATGCGTATCGCCGCTCGGACTTCCCTGGGCATCGAAGCGCCGTTCCATGAAGGTCAGCGTGCCGTCCGGCGCCTGCAGCACCACCGTCGAGCAGCGTGTGCCGAAATCCTCATCGCGGACAAACAGCGTGTCCTGATAGCGTTCGCGCCGCGAGCGGCCGCCGGATGAAGGGTCGTGTGAAGGGTCGGATGAAGGGTTGGGTGAAGGCTCGCGCGATGGATCCGGTGCGAGCAGTTCGAGCAGCGCCTCCAGCGGCTCGTCCAGTTCCAGCGCGAGGCTCAGGCCCGTTCTGGCTGAGGTGATCTTCGGCCATGTGGCATCCAGGTGGGTGTTGCTGAGCACGTGCACGCCGGCGCCCAGTGTGGTTGCCGTTCCGCGGTTGCTGGAGTACTGCAGCACGTTGCCGTCGAAGAGCAGCAGATTGTAAGGGCCGAACTCGAGCGGGGCGGATTCGAGCTGTCGCACGAAGGCGGCCGCATCCATGCTGTCACCGAGAAACGCCGGAACCAGGGTGCCGCGCGATTGCGTGTTTTCGCCGGGCCTGTAGTCAGCATCGTGAAAATTCGTCACTGCCCCGAACCGGCCGAATTCGTCAACAGCCAGCCAGGTGCCACCGGCCGCCAGATCCCGCCCACCGAAGATTCGCGGTTCGCCGCCCCACCACGAGGCCGCCAGGGCCGGCCTTGCGTGTCGTTCGTCGCGATTGGCCGCGACCACGAACGGATACCGGGCCGAAACCCCGGCGGCGATGGCGATCAGACACATGTGAGCGACTTCACCGGTTTATCCGTGGCGGCCGGTTGCGGGAACACCGTGCAGGCCGGGCAGTTCGACCGCGGGATGGCCAGCAGGTCGATCACGTAGCCCCGGGAGCAGGTCTCGCAGGTGGTCAGACCCAGTTCCTCGCCTTTGCGGATGCTGCACAACAGATTCCAGCTCCACTCGAATGTGAGACTCGCCCTGGGGACCAGCAGTGCGTGTGTCTCGAAACATTCACAGAAACGATGCCCCAGGTCGATGTTGCCATCCAGCTTCGGTCCCGGCGGGGCATCCACGCACAATAACTCATTGGCCAGCAACAGGTTGGCGAAGACGCCCGATTCCAGTGCGCGCGCGGGCGTCCTGATGAGCGGCGCCACCTGAGACGGCGATCGACCACGCTTGCGCCGGACATGGTCGCCTTTGCCGAATTTGAAGTAGGTGCTGTACAGCTTGCGAATCCGGTCGTCACTGAGGCCGGTCCAGAAGCGGATGGTACCGGTGCGGGCCTCATGTCCGATCATGCGCATGGCGAGCTCGAATCGGGTCTGGTCACTCCGGTAGCGGTTGTCCGTTGTTCTCATTATTCGTTTCCCCGCGAATCAGTTATTTTCGAGTACTTAGACTACGATAACCATAAATGGTATTTTAGGACCATATATGGCAAGTCTGGACCAAAAAGAACAGTCATGTTATCCACAATTTTCTCGCCGGCCGATCAGCTCAGCCAGATCCACGAACTCAATCGCCTGTTCCTCACCTGCCTGTACCAGCGCGCCCGAAGTGGTGAGGACTGCCTGGGCATGCCCGAGCGTGTCAGGATCCTGCTGGCTGCTGCCGACCCGCGGACCCTGAACCGGGTGGCGGAATTTCCGCGCTCCCTGTTCGACGTCTCGGTGCACGAATGCGTGGACGACGCGAGTGCGGAGACCGGTCAGACGGTCGCTGAGCTGAGCTGCAGCGCGTTGAACATGACCATCATGTATTCGGCCTGGAACCTGAGCCGCACCAGCGGCTACTACGCCCGGCTGTTTCTCGGGTTGCGCACCCGGGCGGTGGACAGGCTGCGCCGCACCACCCTGCGTGAACTGCCGTACCTGGCGCTGGCCGATGGCGCGGTGCGCTGCGCGTTCATCGGCTCCGAGCGGCTGTGGCGCGAGCTGCTGTTCGACGACCGGCCCGAGGTGCGCCAGCGGCTCGGGCTGGTCGTGCTGCAGCCGCAGCTGGCCGCCAGCTCAACCCGAAGTCTTCCTGTGGTGCCGCAGTTCACCCAGTAGCACCCGCCAGACTCAACCCGCCCGCTTCGCGTCCAGTACAATGGCGGACTTTTGTCATCCGCTGTCGCCTGGGAGATTGGCGCGACCATGAATGCACCGCTGGACGCCCTGGCGATCAGTCAGCTGCGCAAGACCTACCCGAACGGGGTCGAGGCGCTCAAGGGCATAGACCTCACTGTCCGGCAGGGCGACTTTTTCGCGCTGCTCGGTCCCAATGGTGCCGGCAAGACCACGGCGATCGGCATCATCACCTCGCTGGTAAAAAAGACCGCGGGCGGCATCGACGTGTTTGGCTACGATCTGGATCGACAGCCTGAAATCGTCAAGAGCTGCATCGGTGTCGTGCCCCAGGAAATCAACCTCAACCTGTTCGAGCGCAACGATCTCACGCTGATCAACCAGGCTGGTTACTACGGCGTGCCGCGGCGACTGGCGAAGCAGCGCGCCGAGAAGTACCTGAAGGCGCTGCACCTGTGGGACAAGCGGCATGAGTCGGCACGCACCCTGTCCGGTGGCATGAAGCGTCGCCTGATGATCGCGCGTGCGCTGGTCCACGAGCCGCGTCTCCTGATTCTCGATGAGCCCACGGCGGGCGTGGATATCGAGATCCGGCGGTCGATGTGGGACCTGATGCGCGAGATCAATGCCGCCGGCGTCACCATCATTCTCACAACCCACTATCTGGAAGAGGCCGAGAGCCTGTGCCGCAACGTGGCCATCATCGACGAGGGCCGCATCATCGAGAACGATGCCGTTGCGAATGTGGTGCGCAAGCTGCAGCGCGAAGTGTTCGTGCTCACGCTGGAGCAGAGTCTGAGCGAGGCGCCGGTGCTCGATGACTACGTGGTGAGGCTGCGCAATGAGCATGAAGTCGAGGTCGAGGTCGACCGTGGGCAGGGGCTGAACAGGCTGTTCCAGCGGCTGACCGAGCAGTCGCTGACCGTCGCCAGCATGCGCACCAAGACCAATCGCCTCGAGGAGCTGTTCATCCGCCTGGTGGAGAACAAGCCGCGGGGGGCAGCGGCATGAGCGATGCACAGACGCAGGTGACGGCGGCCTTCACGCCGGGCGCGCGCACGCCGGACCGCAGGGCGGCGGCACTGGTGGGCCTGTATACGCTGGTGCGCAAGGAGGTCCGGCGTGTGCTGCGGATCTGGATCCAGACCGTGGTGCCGCCGGGCATTACGATGACGCTGTACTTCATCATTTTCGGCAGCCTGATCGGTGCGCGCATCGGCGACATGGACGGCGTGCCCTATACGACCTTCATCGCGCCCGGTCTGATCATGATGGCGGTGATCACGAACTCGTTCGGCAATGTCGTGTCGTCGTTCTTTTCCAGCAAGCTGCAGCTGCATCTGGAGGAGCTGCTTGTGTCGCCGATGTCGATGAGCAGCATCGTGCTCGGTTTCGTTGTCGGTGGTGTGGTGCGCGGCCTGCTGGTTGCCGCAATGGTGACGGTGGTGGCGTTGTTCTTTACCGAGCTGCCGGTTGCGCATCCGCTGATTCTGATCGCCGTGCTGATACTGACCGCCACGGTGTTCTCGCTGGCCGGACTTCTGAATGCGCTGTTCGCGAAGAAATTCGACGACATCACGATCGTGCCCACCTTCGTGCTGACGCCGTTGACCTATCTGGGGGGCGTATTCTTTTCGATTTCCCTGCTGTCACCGGTATGGCAGGGCATCGCGCGGGCCAACCCCATCCTGTACATGGTCGACGCGTTCCGCTACGGCATGCTGGGCACGTCCAGCATCCCCATCACCACGGCGTTTGCGATCATCATCGCCGCGCTGGTGGTGCTGTTCGCGGTGGCGATGTTACTGCTGAAGCGCGGCTACGGCATTCGCACCTGAGATCGGTGCCGGCCTTCTCGGCGTGCTCAGCGCGCGCGGATGCGGAACCGCGTGCCCCGGTAAGTCAGGACGACCTGGTCGGCATCGATGCTGACCACCTGTGGGCCCTCGCGCAGCGTTTCACCTTCCCGGTAGCGTGTTCCGTTGATGAAGACGAAACGCTGAGCGGCGCTGTCGCTGTACCTATGCAGCGTCATGTCAAGGTCCGGCATGACGACGCCTTCTGTCGCCAGCTCAAGAATCGTTGGCGGCACATCCGTGGAGGTGCTGCTGCTGGAGCTCCCGCTCCCGACGCTTCCTGCCGGTGACCGCGGCGTATCGGCGCCTGCCGGCGGGGTCACCGACGTGCTGACGGCGGGACGGCTCACCGCCAGCGTCTCCAGCGGCGAGGTCCGTGGTGGCGCCAACGCACCTGATGAATCCCCCGCACGAGCGATGCCGGATGATCCGGGCGTGACCGATTGGTCGACGGCAGAGGCCGCCGCGTCCGTGGTCGCGGATGGCGGAGCGGGCTCGAACTGCATGGCAGCCGGCTCCTGGTTCTGTCTGGGGCGTTGCGCGGGACTGTGTGCCTGTGACTGCGCCTGAGTTGCACCGGGCGGCCCGGCAGTCAGCCACCAGGCGCCGGCAAGTACAACCACGCACAGTGCCAGCATCGCTATCAGGATGATGGACCAGACCGGCGCGCGCTGGCGCGGTCTGGCGAGCGGCGCGCGCGTGATCGAGGGTACGGCGCCTCGCTGGCGTTCGTTTTCTGACTTTCGCAGGGCGTCGAGGATGAATGACATGTCAGTGCGGCTCTCTCAGCCAGGGGGTGTCGGCGGCGCCAAGATCGGTCGTCAAAGCGATCAGCGTCTTCGTGCCGACGATGCCATCAACGGTCAGCAGGCGGTCGCGCTGATACGTGCGCACGGCGGTCTCCAGCTGGCGGTCGTAGACGCTTGAATCAGGATCACCGAGGGTTTCACCGAGCACGCGGCCCAGTGCGTCACGCAGCCAGAGAACGGCTTCGTCGGTCGTGCCTGGCATCAGGTCGCGGCCAACGGCGGTTTCCGGCCGCCACAGCAGCAGATGACTGCCGAACCAATGGTGCGTCAGATCCGACAGCCCGACCCGGCGCGGCCCGTCACCGGCATCGATTTCCGCGTAGTCATAGCCCAGCCCGGTCATCACCACCTGGTACTCAACGCCGCGATCGCCGCGCAGCGACAGGATTGCCGGTCGGTTCAGGCGCCGCAGCTGGCTGATGGAGCTGCCGTTCTCGATCAGGCAGCGCAGGCCCGCTGCTTCCGCCTGGTCGCAGGCGGTGCCTTCACCGGGTTCGTAGGTCACGCCCCAGAGACCGAACAGGCGCGTGACCGCAGTGTCGGTGGCAAACGAAAGCGACGGGTCATCGAGCAGTTCGCGCAGACTGGCGTGGCGCTGCGCGCCTTCGGGCACGGGCGTGCCGGCGGACGGTGTTCCCATCAGTGGCTGCGCTTCCCGTGACTGCGCCTCGTCCGCCGTTCGCGGTGGTGCCGGTTCCGCGGCCGCACCACTGGCGGGCGTTCGCGCGGAGGCGGTATCGACGCCCGCTGGCTGCCACCAGAGCCACGTGATCGACAGCATGATTGCAAGCAGCACGGTGCCGGCCATCACGCCGGCGGCCGACCAGCTCAGCCACATCGGCATCCCGCGGCTGCCGAACACCTCGGTGGCCGCCTGCCTGACGAGCCTGCCATCAACACGTGTGCTGTCGCGCGTGTAGGCGGCGAGCAGTGCGTGGTCGGCAATGACATTGATGAGCCGCGGAATGCCGCCCGACTGTCGGTAGAGCGCGCGCACTGCCGAAGGTTCGAAGACATCCGGGTGTCCGCCGGCCACGCGGATGCGGTGATTGATGTAGGCAACGGTGTCGTCCCAGTCCAGTGGCTCAAGGTGGTAGCGGCCGGTGATGCGCTGTGCCACCTGGCGCATGTCCTTGCGGTCGAGCAGGTCGCGAAGTTCGGGCTGGCCGATCAGGATGATCTGCAGCAGCTTCTGCCGGGCCGTTTCCAGGTTGGTCAGCAGTCGGATCTGTTCCAGCAGCTCTGCATCCAGGGTCTGCGCTTCGTCGACAATCAGAACGATGCGGCGGCCCGCCGCATGCGCTTCCAGCAGATGCTGGTTGAGCGCATCGATCAGCCCCTTCACGGTGTTGTCATCGGACGGTGCAACCCGCAGTTCACCGCAGATGGCCTGAAGGAACTCCAGCCGCGTGAGCTGCGGGTTCAGGATCAGCGCGATCTGCGCCCTGTCGTTGTGCTGTTCCAGCAGACTGCGCACCAGTGTGGTCTTGCCGGTGCCGACCTCGCCGGTGAGCTGTATGAAACCGCCGCTCTCGGATACACCGTACACCAGATGCGCCAGCGCATCCGCGTGACGCGCGCTCAGGTACAGGTAGCGCGGATCCGGCGTGATCGCGAAGGGTTTTTCGTTCAGCCCGAAAAATTCGGTGTACACGGCTGCGATTCCTGTCGGTTGCGAGTCCGGACTCCCGGCGCCGCCCCGCGGTGTTCCGGCCTACCGCACGCGAATCGTGATCACGTCCGACATGATGGGCGGATCATGCGGAATGTGCAGATGGTCACCAACCAGCAGCTGTAACCGGTGCTCGCCCGGTGGCAGTTCGATCTCCGCTTCGGTCTGCCCATTGCCGAAGTGAACATGGCGTTCGTCCGCCGGAATCGGCAAGTCCATTCGCGGTGCAGGTGTGTTGATCAGCAGGTGATGGTGGCCGGTATCGGGGTGGATCACGCCGGCTGGCGCAACCCCGATATTCTCGAGACCAAAGATGACACGTACCGGACTTTCGACCTCGTCGCCGTCAGCCGGACTGATGATGTACACGGCCGCATCCGCCGGGGCCGGCTGTCGCGGAAGTCCGGAGGCCGGTGGCGCGGTGTCCGGTGTCGTTGCCGGCGGCTGTGTGACATCCGGTGGCGTCGAGTCACGCTGGCCGCAGCCGTAGACGGCCAGGCAGAGGAACAGTGCCAGAGCGGTATGGAGGCGGATGCGCATGGCGGGTCTCCCGGATGTCGTCTTTGGTTCCGAATGAGCCGTCAAATGTAACATGGCCAATGGTCCGCGCCCGAGCCTCGGGCATGCCGCCCCGTTCAGGCGCGCGGCGCGCCGGGTATCAGCGCGGCGGGATCGAAGTCGTCGACGTTGATCAGCACCATGACCTTGTCATCGAAGTCTCTGATCCGCTGTGCCTCGTCGGCGCTGAGTACGCCGAGCCGCTCGGCTTCTTCGATCTGGCCTGGCGTGTCCGAGGCCTTGATCCGGCCCGCCCGGCGAGCATCGAAGACCTTGCGTTCCAGCGACTTGATCGACTCGGCCAGTTCCAGTGCCTCCTGAAGCAGACCCAGCGGATTGCCCGGTTCCAGCGCCTTGTACGCGCAGTCCGCCAGCCGTTCGCGGGTCTGGGTCGGGTTGATCATCAGCTCAACGATCTGCTGACCCAGTTCATCGGACGGCGACGAAAAGCTGCGGCCCCGCGGAAACACCAGGATGCGCAGCGCGAAAGCCACCCAGCGGTTGGGCAGGTTGCGCAACAGGCTGTGAAGCTGCTCCTGCGCCTTGTACAGCAGCGTGCGGCATGCCCACTCCACCAGTGGCTGATCGGCGACCGGCTCACCGTCGTCGCGGTGATTCTTGAGCACCATGGAGGCCAGGTACAGATAGCTGAGTACGTCGCCAAGACGTGCGGACAGCAGCTCCTTGCGCTTCAGTTCGCCGCCCAGGGTGAGCATTGCGGCATCGGCTACCAGCGCGAAGGCGGCACTGAAGCGATTGATGTGCTGGTAGTAGCGACGCATCGCACCGCGTGCCGGTACATTGGTAAAGCGTGCCGCAGTGAGGCCCATGACCAGCGCGCGTGCGGCGTTCGACACGCCGTAGCCGATGTGTGCGAACAGCAGGCGGTCGAAATCCAGCAGACCCTGTTCCTCGTCCTCATCGTTCGCCGCCGCCATTTCGGCGAGCACGTAGGGATGGCAGCGGATCGCGCCCTGACCGAAGATGATCAGACTGCGCGTGAGAATATTGGCGCCTTCGACGGTGATGGATATCGGTACGCCCTGGTAGCCGCGCGCCAGATAGTTCTTTGGCCCGAGCATGATGGCCTTGCCGCCATGCACGTCCATGGCGTCATTGGCCACCTGCCGTCCCATCTCGGTGTTGTGACACTTGAGAATGGCTGACGGCACGGATGGCTGTTCGCCGGCATTCAGCGCCGCGCAGGTGACGCGCGAAGCGGACTTCATGATGTAGGTGAGACCGGCCATGCGCGCCAGGGCCTCGCCCACGCCATGGAACTTGCCGATCGGCAGGTTGAACTGGCGCCGTATGCGCGCATAGGCGCCGGAGGCATAGACCGCCGCCATGGCGCCGCCCAGCGCATTGCTGGGCAGGGTGATGCCGCGACCCACCGACAGCAGCTGCACCAGCATGCGCCAGCCCTGCCCGGCCATTTTCGGCCCGCCAATGATGTAGTCCAGCGGCACGAACACGTCCTTGCCGCGGGTCGGGCCGTTCTGGAATGGCACGTTGATCGGGAAATGCCGACGTCCGATTTCCACGCCCGGCAGCCTGGTGGGAATCAGCGCCGACGTGATGCCGTATTCATCCTTGTCGCCGATCAGGTGATCGGGATCGTAGAGCTTGAACGCCAGGCCCAGCACCGTGGCGATGGGTGCCAGCGTGATGTAGCGCTTGTTCCAGTTCAGCCGTATGCCGATGATCTCCTCGCCTTCCCATTCGCCGCGACAGACCACGCCGGTGTCGGTGATCGCCGTGGCATCGGAGCCGGCGCGTGGCGAGGTGAGCGCAAAACACGGTATCTCGGCGCCGCTGGCCAGGCCCGGCAGCCAGCGCTGCTTCTGCTCGTCGGTGCCATAGTGCAGCAGCAGTTCCGATGGACCCAGAGAATTCGGGACGCCGATCGTCGACGAGACGGTGGTGTTGCGCGAGGAAATTTTGGTCAGGATGATGGAGTTGGCCAGTGGCGAGAAGCCCAGGCCGCCGAATTCCCTGGGAATGATCATCGCGAAGAATCCCTTCTTCTTGATGAAATCCCAGACCTCTTCGGGCATGTCACACAGTTCGTGGGTGATCTGCCAGTCGTCCAGCATGCTGCACAGTTCGTTCACGGGGCCATCGAGAAACGCCTGTTCCTCGTTGGTGAGGCTCGGGGCCGGCAGTTCCAGCAGCCTGTTCCAGCGCGGCATGCCGGAAAACAGCTCACCTTCCCACCACACATTGCCCGCATCCAGCGCCTCCTGTTCGGTTCTGGACATCGTCGGCAGCATGCGCCGGAAAATCTGAAGCACCGGGCGGGAGATCCGTTCCCGCCGGATCTCATCGAAATTCAGTGCCGCGAATGCTGCGAACAGCAACCACAGGAACAGCTTCCAGGCCCAGCCGCCCGGCCCGAACAGGGTGTAGATGACGAGCACGCCGCCGAGCAGGGCGGTCGCGCTGCGCAGGTCGGTGCGCCGGTAGGCCAGTGCGACGGGGGTCGCGATGCCAACCAGCAGCCAGAACAGAGTTGCCACGGTCTCACCTCATTAACATGGGTCGCGCGGACACTATTGCATACGTCATGCGGACACGGCCATCCGGCGGCAGCCGCTGGCGTCTGGCTGGGCCTGGCTGGCCGCCCGGCGCCACGGTCGCGGTTGTCAGAGCAGGTCGGCGACGCCTTCCCGTTCTTCGCGCAGCTCGGCTTCGGTGGCTGCCATCCTGCCGCGACCGAAGTCATCGATGGCCAGTCCCTGAACGATGCTGTACTCGCCGTCCTGGCAGGTGACCGGGTACGAATACACGATGCCGTCGCCGATGTCGTAGCTGCCGTCCGATGCGACGCCCATGCTTACCCAGCGATCGCCGGTGCCCAGCGCCCAGTCGCGCATGTGGTCGATTGCCGCCGAAGCCGCCGATGCGGCCGACGAAGCGCCGCGCGCCTTGATGATGGCCGCGCCGCGCTGCTGTACCTGCGGGATGAATTCATCGTGATACCAATCCTGCGATACCAGATCCAGCGCCGGTCTGGCATTCACGAGGGCATGGGCGAGATCCGGAAACTGGGTGGCGGAGTGATTGCCCCAGATCACGACCCTGTCCACGTCCGCAACCGGGCTGGCCGTCTTTGTCGCCAGCATGGCAGCGGCGCGATTGTGGTCCAGCCGCGTCATCGCGGTGAAGTTGCGCGGGTTCAGATCCTTCGCGTTCTCACGTGCAATCAGGGCGTTGGTGTTCGCGGGGTTGCCAACAACCAGCACCTTTACACCGCGGCTGGCGTTGTCGTTCAGTGCCCGGCCCTGCGCGGAGAATATTTTCGCGTTCTCCAGCAAAAGATCCTTGCGTTCCATGCCGGGACCGCGCGGCCTGGCGCCGACCAGCAGCGCGTAGTCGGCATCGCGGAACGCGGTGGCCGGGTCGTCGCTGGTCACCACGCCGTGCAGGGTGGTGAAGGCGCAGTCATCCAGCTCCATGGCAACGCCCTGCAGGGCGCCGAGCGCCGGAGGGATTTCCAGCAGCTGAAGGATGACCGGCCTGTCGGCGCCGAGCATCTGTCCGGAAGCGATGCGGAATGCGAGCTGATAGCCGATCTGTCCTGCGGCGCCGGTAATCGCGATGCGCACGGGTGTGCTGGTCTTGCCGTTCATGATTGTTGTTCAGTCCTTTGCGGGATGTGCCTGCCACCGCCTTGCGCGGAGCCTGTCGGATTCTAGCAGCCTGTTGAACCGGGGGGGCATTGCCGCAGTACATTGGGCCGGGTTCGACAGGTAGTTGGCAGACCGTCGAATGCGTGATCATGCGGGTGCCGTGCAGCCGTGCAGCCGTGCAGCCGTGCAGCCGTGCAGCCGTACCCGTACGCTTACCGGTGCAGAGTGGATCAGTCGGTCCGCGCGTCGCGTTCGCGACCATTGCCCGATGGCGGCGATTCGCCGCCGGCCTGACCGTTGCGCGCTTCGCTGTCGCGGCTCTGGTCGCTGTCGCCGCTCTGGCGCACAGTCGTGCCGTACTTCTTCAGCAGGCCGCGAAACTGGTGGTAGGTCAGGCCCAGCAGTTCCGCCGCGGTCGTCTGCCTGAAGCGCGCGCTCTCCAGCGCCCGATTCAGCAGCGCGCGTTCAAAATCGGCAACGGCAGCGCGAAAGTCGTTCGGCATGGCTGGTGTGCATGATGGAGCGGAGGCGTCGGCTGACCGTGATGCAACCCACGGTGAGTGGTCGTGCGCACCCGCACCGGCCTCTGATCCCGGGTCCATCGCCGCCTGCTGATCCTGGCTGCGGGGCGAGAACGGTGAATCGAACGGGTCGAACAGGATCGCGGCGATGGGCGCCTGCGGGTCCTCGCTGCGATACACGCTGCGTTCCACGGCATTCTTCAGCTCACGCACGTTGCCCGGCCACGGGTGCGCGCGCAGCATGGCGCTGACCTGGCTGGTGAATCCGGGAAACAGCTCGCGCCCCAGTTCGGCGCTGACATTGACCGCGAAGTGATAGGCCAGCGCGTCGATGTCCTCCGGACGGGCGCGCAGCGGCGGCACATGAATCACGTCGAAGGCCAGCCGGTCGAGCAGGTCGGCGCGGAATTTTCCGCTCCGGGTCAGCGCCGGCAGGTTCTCGTTGGTGACACCGACCACGCGCACATCGGTGGTCAGCGTGTCCGTGCCGCCGACGCGCTGGAACTCGCCGTATTCGATGGCGCGCAGGATCTTCTCCTGCATGCGCAGCGGAATCGTGCCCAGTTCATCGAGCACCAGAGTGCCGCCATCGGCCTGCTCGAAACGTCCGATGTGTCGTCTGGATGCGCCGGTAAAGGCACCGGCTTCGTGGCCGAACAGTTCCGTCTCGAGCAGAGTCTCGGTGAGCGCGGCGCAGTTCACCTTGACCAGTGGCTGATCCCAGCGATCGGAGAGATAGTGCAGGCGCGCAGCGATGAGCTCCTTGCCCGTACCGCGTTCGCCGATCACGAGCACCGGCTTGGGCAGTGGCGCAGCCCGCGCCACGTGTTCCAGCATGGCCAGAAACGCCGGTGCCTCACCGATCAGGGAAACGGATTCCGGGCGTGTCCGATTCATGCGGATGTCCTGCCAGTTGTTCGCGTCGGGCGCCAGATACTAGCTGTTTTCGCCTTCAGGCACAGCCCTCGGATGCGCCGTTGTGGAGGGGTGCCTGAGTGCGGGCGGCATCCTTCGCTCAGAAGGGGAGCAACGTGCCCGCGGCTGGCGCCAATGATTGGTGCCAGCTGCGAAATAGTGGTGAGCCAAGCCAGTCTGCGAACCTGGCCTCGTCCCGACACGGAGGAAAAAATCCAGCGAAAATAAAGGGTTGGCGTTATCAGCGGCGGGTGGCACGAATTCTGCTCTGTCTCTGTCAGGCACAGGGCCTGTCATGAATGGTAGAGGGACACGCCAATGGGTATCTTTTCACGCTTCACCGATATCGTTAATTCCAACATCAGCTCGATACTGGACAAGGCCGAAGATCCGGAGAAACTGGTCCGGCTGATGATTCAGGAGATGCAGGACACGCTGGTCGAGGTGCGTTCAGCAGCCGCCCGCGCGATCGCCGACAAGAAGGACCTGACGCGCAAGCTGCAGGCCCTGGAGTCCGAGATGCGCGACTGGGAGGCGAAAGCGGAACTGGCGCTGGATCGCGGCCGCGACGATCTTGCCAAGGCGGCGCTCGCCGAAAAATCGCATCTGGCAGCTTCGGCCGCTTCGATGAATGCGCATCGCGCCGAGCTGGAGGACAGCCTCGCCAGACTCAACGATGACATCTCGCGTCTGGAGAGCAAGCTGGCCGACGCCCGTACGCGGCAGAAGGCCATCGTGTCGCGGCATCAGACAGTCAGTCGCAGCCTCAAGGTGCGCGAGCGACTGCATGACGACCGTATCGATGACGCGCTGATGCGCTTTGAGCGCTTCGAGCGTCGGGTCGATGAAATCGAAGGCCGGGTCGAGGCGTATGATCTGGGTACAAAAAAGAGTCTGCACCAGGAGTTTTCCGATCTGGAGTCTTCCGATGCAATCGAAAAGGAACTCGAAGCCCTGAAGAATCGCCGCAGCGGCAGCGGCAGAGGTCATGACGGAGAGCGAAGCTGATGATGGAAGCGCAGGTTGGTGTTCTCGGCTGGCTCATCGTGCTGGCTGTGCTGCTGACAATCTGTGTGCTGCCGCTGATCGTCATCGGGCACTACGTCGTGAAATGGAAGTCCGCCAAGGGGCTGTCGACCGACGAACAGCGCACGCTCGAGGACCTGTGGCAGGACAGTCAGTCTCTGGAGAGTCGCCTGAATGCGCTGGAAACCATCCTCGACGACGAAGTGCCGAACTGGCGCAGTCGCATCTGAGCTGACGGAGTACGAAGCCGATGTCCAACAGAGACGACTATCCCCGTATACGCCTGACGCGCGACCAGGATCGTCGCATGCTGTTTGGTGTATGCGCGGGACTGGCCCGCTATTTCGGATTTGATCTGACCATCACCAGAGTGCTGGTTGTGATAGCCGCACTCTTCTTTCCGCCGACCATGATCGTTGCGTACATACTGCTGGTTCTGCTGATGCCGAAGGGTACGGGCGGTGGTTCGGGCGGTTACGATGATCGTGGCCGGCCGTATGGCACGCCGGGCACGAGCCGGGAAGCGGTTCACGAACGTGTGCGCAATGAGCCACACGATGTGCTGGCAACGGTACGCTACCGGTTTCGGGACATGGACGCGCGACTTCAGAGGCTGGAGAAATACGTGACGTCCAATCACTTCCGGCTCGACGCGGAGTTCCGCAAACTGAAGGAATGAGGCTCGCTTATCCGCACCGCGGACACTGTCCGCTGCGACATGATCTGCTGCAGAGCCGGGCAGAGCCGGGTGCGCCAGGCAGGCGGCGCCGGCAGAAGAAGCAACAAACGACGGATCAGATGCATCCGTGGAACGGGAGTGAGAGGTGGGCGGCAAGGAATTCGTACTCGCGATCGTCGTGATCGTGCTCTTGTACAAGCTTTTCGACAGCTATGTGCGCAATCGCGCGGGCGAACGCGAAGCCCATCTGGAGCAGGAAGCGCATGATGCGCTGTCGCGAGTCAGTGAACTGGAAGAACGCATTCGTGTTCTGGAGCGAATCGTGACCGACGAAGGCTACGATGTGCGTCGAGAGTTCCGCGATCTGGGCGGACGCCACGGACCCGACGCCTGAGGGCGCTTGCCGTGAAGGACGAGTCGGATTGCGACCCTGATCTGGCAGCGGCTGACGCCATGCTGCACCGGACACTGGTGGAGCTTGCGCCAGCCAGCGTGATCGTTGTTGGTGACGGCGAGCCTGCCGGCCTCGGCGCCTGGCGTCGGGACCACCCGGACATCGAGGTTGCGGCCCTGCCCGTATCAGTCAGCCGGCACGCGGACAGCCAGTTGCCAGCGAAGCGCTACGCCGTCGGCGTGATTGCGGGCATGCGAACGCTGTCGCCCGCGCAGGCGCGCGCGCTGATCGCTCTGCTGCGCGACCGCTACTGCGATGCGATCGTTGTCGTTGCACCGGTGAAGTACTGGGCCGTCAGCGACTGGCTGGCGCTGGGTTTCGAGCTGCGCGACCGTTGCACGGAAGATGCGGATGAGGTCGGGCTGTATCGATACGATGTTGCCGATGCGAACCCCGAACGGGACTGGAACAACGCCCGCGACTGGGCGCACCCGGAGAACTTTCACCGCTACCGCTGGTGAATGGCCGCCGTCAGTCGGCGTTGATCCGTGCGGCGACGTCCTGTGAATCGTCAGCTGCTTCCGAATCTGAATCCGAGCCCGATTCCAGTTCCGACTCCGACCCGGTGCGTGCCTCGGCGATGGTGTTGTAGGCGCGCACCTGTTCATTGAATGACTGCATCACGTGCGTCATTTCATCGACCGCCGCGTTGTGACGATTGATCATCAGGGCCATGTAGGCAGCCGGCGCCTGCTCCGGGCCGCCGACCGATGCGATCTGACCTTCCAGGCAGGCGATGTAGTCGTCCATCGATGCCATGTAGTCGCGGATGCGTGTCTGCGCATTGCGCAGCTGATCAGCTGACGCATTCGCACCTTCGGGGATGATCACCACCGCCGGTACTTCACAGGCGTGGGCATTGAGCGCGGTCCAGCCGGCGGCGGCAATACAGATCGACAGCAGCGTTCTCATGTGATGTCCGGCTTCCCAGCGTTTGATGCTCCGGCGAATATACCCCAGTCGCGCCACCGGCAGTCAACCTGACGGGCGCATACCGATGGCCGGCTGACGGCCCGTCTGGCGAAACGTTGCGTGGCGTCCATGCTACGATCGGTCGAGGTTCAGGCGGGCAGCGCCGGGTGGCGTCCCGTGCCGGCATCGTCGGCCAGCAGCAGTTCGCGGTACTGTTCGCTGGGCATGGGGTCGGCGAACAGGTTGCCCTGGGCGTAGTCGCAGTCGTGTGATCGCAGGAACTCCAGCTGTTGCATGGATTCGACACCTTCGGCAACCACTTCCAGGTTCAGGCTGTGAGCCATGCGAATGATCGTTGCGACGATGGCTGCGTCGTCGCTGTCGGTGGCCACATCGCGCACGAACGACCGGTCGATTTTCAGTGTTCCGATCGGAAACTGCTGCAACGCACTGAGCGACGAATACCCGGTGCCGAAGTCGTCGATCGCCAGATGCAGGCCCATGGCGTAAAGGGAATCGAGAATCCTGATCGTGCGGGTGGTGTCTTCCATCAGCGTGGTTTCCGTGATCTCCAGTTCCAGGCAGGTGGGTGACACACCGTGTGTGCGGAATGTGGCGTCCACGCGCTCGAGGAATCGCTGCTGATGCAGCTGACGCAGCGACAGATTGAGTGACACGCGCCCGGGCGAAGGCAGCATGCGCTGCCACTGCCGGTAGTCGGCACACACCCGATTCAGGACCCAGTCGCCCACCTGAAGGATCAGATTCGTTTCTTCGGCCAGAGGAATGAAATCGGCCGGGAACACCAGGCCGCGTTCGGGCAGCTCCCATCTCACCAGTGCTTCGGCGCCCGCCAGCCGGCCTGTGCGCAGGCTGTACTTGGGCTGGTAATGCAGCCGGAGTTCGTCGCGTTCCAGTGCGCGACGCAACTTGCTCTTCAGCATCAAACGCTCGACGGCGGCATTGTTCATTTCAGCCGTGTAGAACTCCAGGCAGTTGCCGCCGGTTCGTTTGGCGTGATAAAGCGCGGCATCCGCATTACGCAGCATGTCGATGACATTGTCGCCGTCACGCGGATACAGCGCGATCCCCATGCTGGTGCTCATGAAGATTTCCTCGCCATGCACCTCGAAGGGCTTCCCTATTGCCGTCAGCAGCCGGTTGGCAATTTCAGCGACGTCGTCGGGCATCGCTTCCATGCGCTTGTAGCCGCTGAGCAGCACTGCGAACTCATCTCCTGCCAGGCGCCCGGCGACGGCGCCCTCGGGGAGCTGGTCGACGACTCGTGCCGCGAAGACTTCCAGGCTGCTGTCGCCTGCGGCGTGGCCGAAGGTGTCGTTGATGTCCTTGAAACGATCCACGTCGAAATAAAGAAGTGCCAGATACTCGCGATGCCGCCGCGCCTTGGCCATGCCCTGCTGCAGCAGGTGCTGGAACTGCATGCGGTTGGCGAGGCGGGTCAGTGGGTCGATGCGCGCCAGGTAGCGCATACGCTGTTCAACGCGTTTGCGGTCCGTGATGTTCTGTGCGGCATAGACATGTCCCTCGATCGCGCCATCGGGGCCGTGCAGCACTGATGCGGTGTAGGACACGGGCACTTCGCTGCCGTCGCGATGACGGAACATCGCCTCGCGCGGCTTCGCTCTGGGCCCGGTGGCAGCTGGCGTCTCAAGGTTGCGGGTGGCAATCAGCAGCTTGTCGAGCCGCTGTCCCAGTAATTCCTCGGCGGAGTACCCGAGCATCGTGCAGGCCGCATCGTTGACCTTGTCGATGTGGCCACCGGCATCGGTGGCGAGGATGGCTTCGTTCATGCGCGACAGCAGCCGGTCCAGGTAGTCGCGGGAGGCCGTGCTGGAGCGCAGCGTCGTCCGCATGGCGTCGAAAGCATCGTGCAGCGTCTGCAGCTGCCGGTCGTCGCTGACGGGCGCGGATGGTGCCTCAAGATCGCCGTCGGCCACCTTCGTCAGCGCATCGGTGAGTTCACCGACGGTTCTGGCGTAGCGGAGGCCAAGCGCATGAACGACAAAAGCGGCGATTGCCACGAGGAGCGCCGCGGAAACGATCGTCACGGCGCCGGCTGCCGCGGCGCCGAACATGCCGGCCTGGTGCATGGCGTATGCTGCGACAGTCGCAGCAAGCGCGGCAGCGCCTGCCCCGAGCGTGATTGCGAGGTGCTTGCGTGTGAGTGAGCGCATGGCAGTTACCTGCCGTCGCCGTCATTGTGAGTAGCGGTCACGATCCCATGCGCTGCATTATTTTATTATTGTTCTGGTTCTCAAATTCTTGCCGGGCATTTCCCGTCGATTCGCGTCGGCCTTAACCGGGCCGGACCGTCTCGTTGCAGGTAGCGCAGGCACGGTACGGCAGCAGAGTCTACTATGATCGTGAATCCGCAGGTATCCGCCCTTCAGCACAGCGCCTATCGATACCCGCCCGGACTCGGAAATCCGCACCTGCAGTCCATGCTGGCCAGTTCGCCGTTGCGGCGAGGGCTGCTGGGGCGAGCGGCGCGCGCGCTGGTGGCCCAAAGCGTCGCCCAGATCATCGATTGCGATGACGGCAGGCTCATGGGTCTGTATGCGCCAGCGGCCAGCCGGTCAAACGGGCTGGTCGTGTTCCTGCATGGCTGGGAAGGCTGCGCGGACTCGTACTATGTGCTGTCGGCCGCATCCCGGGTGCGCGAAGCCGGATTCGATACCTTCCGGCTGAATTTTCGCGACCATGGCGGTACGTTCGCCCTGAACGAGGGACTGTTCCATTCCTGCCGCATCGACGAAGTGGTGCAGGCCATCCGCGCGGTCGCGATGCGCGACACGTCGCGGCCGGTGTGGCTGGCAGGCTATTCTCTGGGTGGCAACTTCGCTTTGCGCGTGGCCGCGCGCGCACCAGGCGTCGGCCTGGCGCTGAAGCGGGTGATTGCGTTGTGTCCGGTACTTGATCCGCACAGTACGATGCATGCGCTGGAAACCGGTCCGTGGTTCTACCGGCAGTACTTCCTCCAACGCTGGCGACGCTCACTGCGCGCCAAGGCGGCCGCGTTCCCGCACCTGTACGACTTTGGCAATCTGCGACGCCTGGCCACGCTGACCTCCACCACCGATTTCTTCGTGCGTCGCTACACGGCGTTCGAGGATCTGGACAGCTATCTCGGCGGCTACGCGATCACCGGTGACGTACTCACCGATCTCAGCGTGCCGTCCACGCTGATTGCGGCGAAGGATGATCCGGTGATTCCGGTGCGCGACCTGAGGCGTCTGGCGTCCAGCCGGGCGCTGGAGGTGATCGTCACGCCACATGGTGGTCACTGCGCCTACCTGAGCAACTACGGTCTGCGCAGCTGGCTGGACGATGTGGTGCTGCAGCAGATCGAGAGCGGCTGATCGGGCGCCACCGCCGGGTCAGGCGTCGCGCTTCTCGTCAAAGACGACCGGTTCGCTGCCATTGGCCGTCCTGATGTCGCCTTCGATGACGGCGCCCTGCGCCACGGCAATCGAACTGCCCGACAGGCTGCCCAGCACACGTGCACTGGCGGCGATCTCCATGCGTTGACCGGCGATCACATCGCCGGCAACGGTACCGGCCACAATCACATCGGTGGCCTTGAGTATCCCCTTCCAGGTGCCGCTTGCAGCCAGCGTGACGGCGCCGTCGATATCGCAGTCACCCTCCACGGTGCCACAGAACACGAACGAGCCCGGGCCGCTGATCGTACCGCTGAAGTGCGTATCCGGGGCGAGGTAGGTGGTTGGGCCGCTGGCGCGATCGCGGATTCTGCGTTTAAACATTGAGGACGCTCCGACACAAGAGTCAGGCGACGTTAGCCGAACTTCGTGAATCCTGCGAGAAGCCAGTTCACGTCACGGAAGCTGCATGGAATGGCAGCAAGTGACCATTATTGTCACATTGCATGCTTCACATAAGTTCCTAACACTTGGTTTTTATGGAAGAAATATCGTCTGGCATGCGTTTTGCTGCTGAATCTGACGGACTGCCGGAAAGTCGGTTTGGGGAGTAAGACTAATGAGTAACGCCGACCATGAGGTCATCGCGCTGCTGCTGGGTGATGACGGCACCGGGCGCTGGCGACCTCGCGCATTCGTTGAGGGTGCGCAGAGACTGATTCGTGCCGCCAATGGCCGCGTCAGTCTGGAGCCCGTCGAATCCGAGGAAGAGTTCGATCGAACCGCCAGGAAGACGGGCTGCTTTCGTCGTGGCACGCCAATCCGCGACCCGATCAGTCGCGAGGTGATCGGCTACGAGATGGAAGAAGTCCCGATGCTTGCGACCGCCCCTCGCCGTGCCTGAAGCGCTGCAGGCCGCCGGAGTCCGTATCGCCCGACCTCGGGTGGCGGAAAAACGGGTGGCGGAAAAACGCGGGCAGGTTGCCGGTGCGTCAAGCTGCCTATAATGGCGACCCGCACCGGTGTCCGTATCCTCGGACGGTGGCGAGGTACGGGCGCTTTTTATGACGGGTTCCTTGTGGGATACGCGACTGGCCTGGTTGCGTGAGAGTGGCAACGCGAAGCTGCTGCGCGAAGGTCTGCGCGGTATCGAGAAAGAGACACTGCGTGTCGATCGCGACGGGCGGCTGTCGCGACGGTCGCATCCGGCGTTGATCGGTGCAGCGCTTACGCATCCCTTCCTGACCACCGACTACTCCGAGGCATTGCTGGAATTCGTCACCCCCACCTGCGCCACGCCCGCGCAGTCCCTGGCTTTCCTGCATGACCTGCATCAGTTTGTCCACCGCCGCCTGGACGGTGAACTGCTGTGGCCGGCCAGCATGCCATGCGTGCTCGATCCGGAACGGCAGATACCGATAGCCCGTTACGGTGGATCCAATACGGGCATGATGAAAACCGTGTACCGGCGCGGACTGGGCTATCGCTACGGCCGCGCCATGCAGGCCATTGCAGGCGCTCATTTCAATTTTTCCGTGTCCGACGAATTCTGGCGTGCGAGCGCGGCACGCGAAGCAGCGGGCGATGAGTCGAGCCATCGCTCCGAGCGCTACATGGGGCTGGTGCGCAATTTCCGTCGCCATGGCTGGCTGGTGCTGTATCTGTTCGGCGCGTCGCCGGCGTTGTGCCGGTCGTTCAGTCCCGATGGCGGGGAGCGGCTTGAAGCCTTTGATCGCACCACCTGGTTCGGTCCGTACGCCACGTCGCTGCGCATGAGCGACATCGGCTATCGCAACAAGACGCAGGCGCGACTGAATATTTCCACGAACTCGCTGCCGCAGTACATCGACGGCCTGGTGCGCGCCGTCACCACCGAGGATCCCGCCTACCGCGACATCGGTATCGTTGTCGACGGCCATTATCGGCAGCTCAACAGCAGCATGCTGCAGATCGAGAACGAGTATTACAGTTCGATACGCCCCAAGCCGAGCAAAGGTACGACGGATCGGCTCACCGTCGCGCTGCGTCGCGATGGCGTGGCCTATGTGGAAGTGCGCAGTCTGGATCTGGCTGCCACCGATCCGGTGGGCCTGAACGTCGAGCAGCTGCGGTTTCTTGAAGTGCTGCTGGTGTTCTGCCTGCTGAGCGACAGCCCATCGCTGTCCGCGGCGGAGACGGCCGAGATCGATGTGCGCGATCTCGATGTCGCCCGCGAGGGCCGCAGGCCCGGGTTGAAACTGGTCTGCGACGGCCGTGAAACCGCGATCGCGGATCTCGGTCGGGCATTGCTGGACAGTCTGGACGTGGTGGCCGCGTTGCTGGACACGCCCGAGGACCACGGCTACGGTCGGGCAGTCGCTGCGCAGCGGGCGTTGCTTGTCGACCCGGAGCGGACGCCTTCGGCCGTCATGCTGGCGGCGATGCGCCAGCAACGGCAGGGATTCTTCGCGTACGTGCTTGAACTGGCACGGCGTCAGCATGACTACTTCATGGCGCTGCCCGTGGATTCGGCGCGCGATCAGGCGCTTGCGCTGGTGGCAGAGGAGTCGTTACAGGTGGCATCGGCGCTCGAAGCGCAGGAAAAGCCGCCCTTTGCCGAGTTTCTGCGGCAGTATTTCGCCCGTGTCTGATGCTGGCCCGCAGAATCGCCGTTTTGTGATTTCGTTAACCGTCAGGGACCGGCCGGGCGTCGATACTACGGTTTTTGCAGGATGCAGACGGCGATGAAGGCCTCCTTTCTGATCGGCATGCTCCTGGGCCTGCTCGGTGTCCTTGCCGGCGCCTACTACGCGCCCTGGGGGCAGCATGCGAGACTGCCTTCGCACACCTCCGTACAGACCAATGGCGGTCGGGTGGAGCGCTTTCTGGTGCGTCTGCCTGCCGACCGGATCGCCGGTCATGGCGAGGGATTCGATCGCCAGCCGATATCGGCAGGCGCGGGCACCGCGCTTGCCGTTGACCACTACAAACTGCGCGACGTGGACGGTGCCGTCATCGGCGTGGCGGCCAGACATGCAACGTCGACCGCAGATGGTCAGGTTGCGGTCTGGTCCGTGGTGATCCCCAGCCGTGGCGGCTTCGTGCTGACCGGGGCGTCGCAGGAAGCGGCCCTGATCGGCGGTCTGCAGCGCAACGGCTACCAACCCGGCAATGCCTGGACGGGCGACCTTCAGATCGGTCCGGAACGCGAAAGCGGGCGTCTTGTCTCCGGCAGCGAGGAGTTCGAGCCGCTGCGGGGCACCTACACCGAAACCTGGCACCTGACGGGTGTTGACGAAGCGGGCGTGCCACGCGGCACGGTGGAGCTGACGATGGTGACGTTCCTGGGCGCATGAAATACCTGATCACATTTCTTGTCGGGCTGGCTGTCGGTGGAGCGATCGCACTGACCGGGCTGCATTTCAATCCGATGTCGTCGAATCAGGGTACGGGGCCTGGTGCCGACGACTGGAGCCTGAACTATGCAATGCCGTCGGACGACATGCTTCTGCTCACGCATGGTGGGCGCCTTCGCCTGCCGGTTACGCCTGCCGGTGCACCCGATCTTTGGGAAAGCACCCTGCGCGGCACTTTTCTTCAGGCGGCGGTGATGCGCGATGCGGATGACCGCGAGGTGCTGGCCACACGCATCAGCGTCAGTCACGGCCAGGGCAACCTGATCCGCGACGGCCTGCCGGTGCGCGACCGCTGGCTGATCACGGTGCCCGGAGAGGGGTCGCTGAGCGTGGACGCCGACAGCAACATCTGGCCAATGGTCCGTGATCACCTGTTGCCGGTCTGGTACCTGGGGCGCGACTGGTCCGGTCCGCAGACCTTGCATGCGGTGGTCGGGCCGGGACTGCGCAATACCGCCGTGGTGGATGGACTCACAGGCCGGTTCGCCGCCCTGAGCGGCAGCGCGGTGGAACATCTGGAGTTGCAGCAGGTGTCGCCCAACGCCCGCTCCGCGCGCTACGGCGGCGCGCTGCACGTTCGCCTGAATGTCGATGCACCGGATGCACCGGATGCAGCGGACACATCAGACACATCAGACACATTGGATCGTTCCGAAATACCAGATACACCCGAAGCGCCGGCTTCGCCCGACGTTTCCGACTGAGGCGGGTCGCGGTCGCGAGTTTCAGGGCACCAGACTGACGCCGGTTTCGCTGAGCGCGTCGGGATCCGGGCTGGCCCGCTCGCCGATCAGACGCCGTCCCTGCATGAATTCGCGTGGACTGTTGACGGCGTCCACCGCAATCAGTCGGCCGTCACGCAGATAGAACACAGCGAAATGCCGCTCGTCTGCGCCCGGGCGGATGACGGACTGATCGTGGCCCGTCGCAAGTCCCGCCGACTGCAGTTTCAGATCGAACTGATCCGACCAGAACCACGGCACGTCGTCGTAGACCTGAGGTTCGTCGAGCAGCGCGTGAGCCGCCACCTTGGCCTGTTCGATCGCATTGTGCACCGATTCCAGCCGTATCCGTCGCTGATACAGCCCGCTGGGATGGCTGGTGCAGTCGCCGGCAGCGACGATATCGGCATCCGCGGTTCGCGCGCTGGCATCGACGGCGATGCCGTTGTCGCATTCAAGTCCTGCTTCGGCGGCGAGTTCGACGTTCGGCACGATGCCGATGCCGATCAGTACGACATCGCATTCGAATCGTTCACCACTGCGCGTGGTCACCGCGCTCACCCGATCGCTGCCTTCAATCGCGACGACCTCGCAGTCGATGCGGATGTCCACACCGCGCTCCTGGTGATAGCGCTGATAGAACGCCGAGACCTGCGGACCGGTGGAGCGCTCCATGACGCGCTGGCCCGCCTCCAGCAGCGTCACCGCCACACCCATGGCACTGGCGATCGCGGCGGCTTCCAGTCCGATGTAGCCGCCTCCGATGATGACCAGCCGCTGCTTACCCTGAAGGTCGGTTCGCAGGCGGTCCGCATCATCCATGGTGCGCAGGTAATGTACCGACGGCAGGCCGGCGCCGGGCACGTTCAGCTGCCTGACATGGCTGCCCGTCGTCAGCAGCAGGCGGTCGTAGACAAGGGTCTCGCCGTTGTTCAGTAACAGTTCGTGGCTGGCCGGCCGCAGCGTTGCGGCGCGCACCGCCTGCTTCACCTCCACGCCGCGTTCCTGATAGAAGGCGGCCGGACGCAGGTGCAGTCGATCAGCCGCCAGCTCACCAGCCAGATACTTCTTGGACAGCGGCGGTCGCTGATAGGGCAGATGCGATTCCTCCGCCACCAGCGTCAGCCGGCCGTCGAAGCCGCGCTGACGCAGGGTGAATATGGCCTGCGCGGCCGCCTGCCCGCCGCCGACGACGACGATATGTCTGCCCATGTAAGGCGCTGTCTCAGCCCGGCAGCGAGTCGATATGTTCGATCATGCGCCGACGCTCGGCCGCATCCGGCAGCCGGCCATACGCCGCGCCAAGGTTGTCCAGCATGTGCGATGGGTTGCTGGTGGCCGGCGTGACCACGGTGGAAGCCGGATGCGAGGCCGCAAACTTCAGGAAGAACTGTGCCCAGGTGCTGGCGCCGAATTCCGCCGCCCAGCCCGGGACTTCCTGGTCTTCAACGCGCTGCCACAGCCGGGTACGGCCGAAGGGCAGGTACACCATCACCGCAATACCGCGGTCCTGCGCGATCGGGAACAGCGTGTCTTCCATGAAGCCGCGATTGTCCACCGCGTAGTCGATGCCGACGAAGTCCAGCGGCTCATTGCGCATGATCTGTTCCAGCTGCGGGTACTGCTGCTCGAACGTCGAGGTGACGCCGATGTAGCGCGCGCGCCCTTCCTGCTTGAGCTCACGCAGGATCCCGAACTGCGTCGGCATGTCGGCGATGTTGTGGACCTGGATCAGGTCGATCGGACTGCGCGGAAAGTATTCGAACGAACTTTCCACCTGCGCCCAGGCACGTTCCGGGTCGGCGGTGCCACCGCCGAATCCGGCTACATTGAGTTTAGTGGCCCAGAAGATGCGGTCCTGGGCGCCCATTTCGCGAATGGCCGCGCCAGCCACGCGCTCGGATGCGCCGTAACTCGGGGCGGTATCGAATACCGTGCCACCATTGTCCAGCAGGGCTGCAAGCACATTGCGCACCGCTTCCTGATTGCCTTCGTCGGCCAGGCGCTGGAAGGTGGCCGAGCTGCCCAGGCCGATGATGGGCAACTCCTCGCCGGTGGAGGGAATCGCACGTTTGATGATGTCGCCACTGAGCTGTGCGGCCAGTAGCGAGGGTTTGAGCGCCAGCGTTGCGCACGCTGCGGCGGTATATGTCAGACAGTCACGGCGAGTGATCATGGCAGTCTCCCTCTTCTGTTCTATCGCGTCGTTGTTGGGCGTATTGTCGGCCCGTGGCGGTGCCGGCAACCTTCGGCGGCAGAGGCTGTCGGGTGGCGCCGCACTCCGGCGGCCTGACTGATAAGGCCGCCGGAGCGTCGCCAAAGTTCCACCGGCCGCGTGTCACGGCGGGCCGTAGGGTCATATCAATCCGATGATCGGCCCGACGAGCAGCATCAGGCCGGTCATCAGAATGACCCAGACCATACTGATCACGGTGCCGGGCGCGAGCATGTCGAACATCTTGTAGTAGCCCTTGCTGAAGGTGACCAGCGGTACCGCATCCAGCGGCAGCAGAAACGCGCACGATGCGGTAAAGATCACCGGCAGGGCGAACAGCACCGGGTCGAAGCCGGCCTGTCCGGCCAGAATCATGATCGGCGGAATCATGACCACGTTGATCACCGGCGCAATGGGCAGCATCAGATGAATGACCACGGTGAATACGCTGATCGTGAACAGGATCGCGATGATGTGCCACGTGGCGACGTCGCCCAGCGTGGCGTCCACCAGCCACTGCGCCAGGCCGCTGGAGGATGACACCGCACCCATGGATGTAACCGCGAACAGCAGCAGCAGCACTTCCCATCCAGTAGCGCTCTGGGCCTCCTTCCACGTGAACAGATTCATGCCGGGCATGAACATTACGCAACCGCCCAGCACGGCGACCAGGAATATGTTGGACAGCGGTCGCAGCGGCTCCGGGAACAGGGTCGGCCAGCTGCTCAGAATCCACAGCGTGAGCATGGTGCCCATCAGGATCAGCAGCTTCCACTCACTTGCCTTGATCGGACCCATCGCCTTGCGGTCGTCTTCGATGTCCTGCATCGCACCGATGGTTTCGAACTCGGGCGGATAGAACTTCAGCAGCACCCACGCGGCCACCGGCAGCAGCACCAGCACCATGGGCACACCGATGGCCATCCATTCGACGAACGCAATGCGCTCACCGCCCTGCTGGACGATGATCTCAAGGCCGAGCAGATTGATGGAGCTGCCCGCCGGCGTACCGACGCCGCCGATCAGTGCGGCGATCGGGATGCCGAGCATCACCGCCTTGCCGAAGCGCGAACCCTGACCGGGTTCCAGTCCGAGTTTGGCAAAGATGCCCAGCGCGATGGCCAGGAATATCGCCGCGGCCGGCACGTCGGACACGATCATCGACAGCAGTCCGGTACCGAGCATGAACACGTAGACCGCCCGGGTCGAGCTGTTGCCGGCCTTGGACAGCATCCACAGCGCGAAACGACGCGCCAGCCCCGTTGTGGTCCAGGCCAGCGCGATGATGAACATCACCAGCACGAAGAAGAACACCGGACTCATGGAGGCATTCATCGCCGGCCCCAGGTCGCTGATGGCCAGCAGCGGCTGAATGACGATCGCGAGCAGGGACGTCACCGCGATCGGCAGCGCTTCGGTGGACCAGAGGATCAGCGCAGCCACGAACAGTGCTGCGGTACGCTGACCGACTGGCGTCAGTCCTTCCGGCGTGGGCAGCATGATGATCAATGCGGCGGCGATCACAGCCGCAAGAATCGCGATCGGCTTGGGCTTGTATGGTGCAGTACCGGCCGCCGCAGCGGCTCCCCCCATGGAACCTTCAGTCATTTTTATGTTCTCCTGACTATTCGGCTGTTCCCTGTTGACCGGGGTGGCCGAAAAGAAGCTGCGAAGATACCCGGTGCTCCGGAGCTGTTGTTGTGAGTTGTTGTACCGGGTTCCGATTCTAACCCCAGAGTGAAGGAAAAGGCGGCCAAGTGATACAGGCAATTCGACTGAACGCATTCGGCGATGCGGATGTACTTGAGTGGATCGAACGGGATCCAGGACATCCTGCTGACACGCAGGTTCATGTGAGGCATACGGCGATCGGGCTGAACATGATCGATACGTACTTCCGCTCCGGCCTGTATCCACTGGATCTGCCCAGCGGGCTGGGCTGCGAGGCCGCGGGCGAGGTCGTTGCGGTGGGAAGCGCCGTTCAGGGGCTGGAGCCGGGCGATCGCGTAGCCTATGCGGCACCGCCGCCGCTGGACGGCTACTCGCAGGAGCGGCTGATCGAAGCGCGCTGGCTCGTGAAGCTGCCGGACGCGGTCAGCGATCTGGATGCCGCTGCAATGATGCTCAAGGGCCTGACGGCCTGGTATCTGCTGCACCGCAGCTTTCGCGTCAGCCGCGGCGATTCCATCCTTTTCCACGCTGCCGCCGGCGGCGTGGGCCTGATCGCCTGCCAGTGGGCCCGCCACGCCGGCGCACGCGTGATTGGTGTCGTGGGCGACGAGCGCAAGCGGCAGACCGCGTTCGAGCACGGCTGCGACGAGGTTCTGCTGGCGGATGAGGATCTGCCATCGCGGGTCCGCGAGCTGACGGGCGGTGAGGGCGTGCCGGTGGTCTATGACTCGGTGGGCCAGGACACGTTCATGACGTCGCTGGACTGCCTGCGACCGCATGGATGCCTGGTGAGCTTCGGGAACTCTTCGGGGCCGGTGGCCCCGATATCGCCGATGGAGCTTGCACGCCGCGGTTCGCTGCATCTGACGCGGCCGATGCTGTTCGACTTCATTGGCGCCCGTGCCGAGCTGGAGCGCGCGGCGCAGGCCCTGTTCGAGGTGGTGATGCAGGGTGCGGTGAAGATTCACGTGTACCAGCGATACGCACTCCAGCATGCCGCCGCCGCGCACAAGGATCTGGAGCAGCGCAGGACCACGGGTTCGACGCTGCTGCTGCCCTGAGTTCTGGCGCCGGGTTCCTTTTTCGGTCCATCTGACCACTTACCCGGCTCGCGGCGGGACGGTGCCGTCGGCTACGTTGTCTGCTGCGTACGTTGTCATGGAGGACGGCAATGCGGCGTCAACGTCACGAAATCCGGTTGCCTGCGCCGATCACGGCGGTATTCCCCGTGCTTGTCTGCGTGCTCGCGCGCGGTAGATGGGCGGCATCGCTGGCTGGCGGAGCCGGAGATGTCGCGGCACCGAGCCTGGGTTCGCGTTACGAGCAGCAGCGTGGAACCGTTCTGCGAAGCGGTCGCGTGCTGGAGTGTCTGCGGCCGGTTGCGATTACGCTGGAGGAGACGTTGCGTGACCCGCCCTGCCGGGTCACGCTGATCCTTCGCTGGCGACTGGAGCCGGTGGATGATGGTGCGCTGACGCGGCTTGAGGCGCGCTATGTGCTGCGCGGTGCCGCGCCCCTGCGGCGCCGCCACTGGGATGGCCGCATACGGGCACACTGCGAGCGTATGCTGAGTGCGCTTGGCGCGGGCGTCGCCGCGGCGCTGGATCAGCCGTCGACCGGCACCAGTGGCCACACCAGCGGCAGCACCAGCATCACGGTAACGAAAACCACCAGCGTCAGAGGCACGCCAAGTCTGAGATAGTCGGTGAATCGGTAACCGCCCGGACCCATCACCAGCGTATTGGCTGCGTGGGAGATCGGACTCATGAAGGTGGCGGCCGCCGCCATCGCAACGGCCATCATCGCGGTCTGCGGTGCGAACCCGAGCGCTGCGCTGGCGGTCAGCACGATGGGCGACATCAGCACCACCAGGGCCACTGGTGGAATCACCGCTGCGGTGATGGCAGTGAGGAAGTAAAGCCCGCCTATCACCCACCATACACCCATCGGCGCGAGCAGACTGACGATGTATTCGGCAATGAATGCAGCGGCGCCGGACTGTTCCATGGCCGTGCCCAGCGGCAGCATGCCGGCGATCAGGAAGATGGCCCGCCACTCGATGGCCCGGTAGGCCTCTTCCATGGTCAGGCAGCGCGTCAGTACCATGGCAGTGGCGCCGATGACCGCAGCGATATAGATCGGCAGCCAGCCGGTGAGCGCCGCCAGTACCACGGCAGCCATGATGATGGCGGCAACCGGTGCCTTGGCGCTGTCAACCGTGCGCTGGGACAGGGGCGTGAGCAGCAGGAAGTCCGGATCGCGTTCCAGCTGTTGCAGCTTCTGACGCGGACCAAGCAGCAGCAGCGCGTCGCCCAGTTCCAGCACGAGCTGATCCAGACCGGTTCGTATGGCTTCGCCCTGACGCCATACCGCGACCAGTTCCAGGCCGTATCTGTCGCGAAAATTGAGCTGCGACAGGGGCTGCCCGACAAGTTTGGAACGCGGGTCCAGCGTGGTTTCCAGCAATGCCAGGCGATCGGAGTCCAGAACGTTGAGGTGCTGCTGCTGATCGCGTTCTATGTCCAGTTCCTGCAGTCCGCGCAAAACGTCCAGGTCTTCCTCGCGTCCCTGGATCAGCAGCAGGTCGCCGCCCTGAAGCGACTGGTCTGGCGGCGGCATGATGGCCAGTTCACCTTCGCGGAACAGCGCCAGCAGGCGAAAATCGAACGCATCGCCCAGGCGGCTGCGTGACAGTGCATCGCCGGCCAGATCCGATTCGCGTGGCACCCGGACGACGAAAATGCGTTCCTGCAGGCGATAGACTTCCTTCAGCTCCTGTTCCGTCACCTCGCGGACGCCGGTGAACTCGGCCGAGCGCTGCAGTGATTCGGCGGTATCCTGATCGGTCTGCAACAGCAGCAGGTCGCCGGCCCGGAGCGGAATGTTGGCCAGATTCACGCGGCGGACGAGGTCGCCGCGCCGAATGGACAGCACATTCGCGTTGTAGCGCTTGCGGAACTCGGAGTGATGCAGAAGCTGGGAGACGAGCGCCGAGTCTTCGGCAATGACGACCTCAAGCAGCTTCACCTGGTCAGCCATCAGGCCCTGCAATACCGGTGCCTCGCGTTCGATCACCAGTTCGCTCCAGCGCTGGAACTCATGAAATCGGTCCAGCCGTCCCTGTACGAGCAGCTTGTCGCCACCCTCGAGCACGGTCTGACGCGACGGCATCAGTTCCGTCCGGCCGCGGCGTTCCAGCGCGAGAACCAGGAGCCCGGCGGCCGAGCCCAGGCGGCTCTGCGCGAGACTCTTGCCGACGAGAATCGAATCATCCGGCACACGCATGCGGAAGTTGCGTGCCTGCAGCCCATAGTTCATTCGCAGGCTGCGCTGACTGCGACGCTGCACGGGCTCATCGGGCTTGCGCACCGGCAGCAGGTGGCGTCCGAGCAATGCGATGAACACGATTCCAACCAGCATGACGAAGCCGCCCACGGGCATGAAATCGAACATGCGGAACGGTTCATAACCGCCGATCGCCAGCTGATCGCTGATCACCAGATTCGGCGGCGTACCGATCAAAGTCGTCAGGCCGCCGAGCAGCGTGGCGTAACTGAGCGGCATCAGCAGGCGAGAGGGCGGTATGCGCGTGCGGCGCGCAATGTCGATGACCACCGGCAGCATCAGCGCAGCAACACCGATGTTGTTCATGAAAAACGACAGTCCGCCCGCCGTGACCATGACCACTGTGACCATGCGCAGCTCCGCCCGGCCAGCCAGCCGCAGCACGGTGCGGCCGATGATGTTGGCGATGCCAGCGCGCGTCAGGCCGTCGCTGAGTATGAACATCGCCCAGACCGCGATCACGGCGCCGTTGGAAAAGCCGGCCACGGCTTCCGGCGGCGTCACCAGCCCCGTCAGTACCAGACTGCCAAGCACCATCAACGCGACCACATCCATACGGATGCGTTCGCTGACGAACAGCACCATGGCGATGATCAGGATCGCAAGGACCAGAGCGATATCCAGGGTCAATAAACTGTTCCCGCTTCAGATTGGCTGGCGGCCTGTCGGAAACTGGAACCGGCTCCCGCTTGCTGCAGTCGATGAGCTCAGGTCCGACAGGCTGCTATTGTGACGATACAAGCTTTGGCATTGTAAGTGTGTCGATGCAATATTCGAGGCATGGTTCACGGAACGCGGTTCGTGAATCGGTGTCGAATCGATGACAGCCGTGCTTCTGGCCGTACTTTTTTCAACGGGGTGCGGAATGCGGAACAGACGTAACAGCAGGATTACGCCGATTGCCAGTCTGCAGGAGTATTTCCGTGACTCCGTGACGGATGCGATGCGGCGCCAGGGTGTGAATGCGGACGATCACACGGCTTACTATGTGGTCAATCTGCTCACGCTTTTTTCACGGTCGGAGGCGCTCTACGACGGCGGCGACGAATACCGTGGTACCCGTCCGCTGGCTTTGATGCTGGCCGAGGCGGTCGATACGGCCAGCCCCGAGCAGCGCAACTTCCTGTTGCAGCGAATCGGCGACATCTCCCTGTTCATCGCCGGATTCTTCGGCCACAGCCTCGCCCGGACGCTGGTTGACGTCGACTACTACATCCGCATGGGCGGCTCCGCCTACGGTTCACTGTCGAACAGCGTGCGCGGCACTCGGCGTGGCCGGGTGTTCTGCGATGTGTTCGCCGAGCTGGCAAGGAAGTTTCCGGAGTTCGTCGATGTGCTTGCCGATGTGCGCGACGAATACGCCGACCATCACGATGTCGACATTCTGCGGCTGTATGAGCTCTGGCAGCGCACCGGCAGTGGCAGAGTGGCGCGGCTGTTGCGTCGCCTGGGCATTGAACCTCACCGCAATCCTGATGCCGAGGTTCGGCACTGATTCGCGGTCATGGTGCTCACCGATCTCCAGACACTGCTGCACGACCTCTATGAGCTGGATGTTGCCTATGACGTCAGCGACTTCCTGCTCACCGACGAGGCCGTGGCGCGACAGCTGGATCGTGATGGCCGCCAGGTTGATGAGAAACTGCTGATCGCCGAGGGTGACGGAGAAGCTGCGGTTTCGCTGTATCTGGAAGAGGCGCTGGTGCAGCGACTGCATGTGCGCAACCCCACGAGGCAGCTCGACGGTGAAAACCTCGGGGATTTCTGGACAGCCATCGAGGGTGTCAGCCACTTCACCTGCTATGCGTGGAACGCAGGCTGGGAGCGAAGCGTAACGCTGCTGGAGATGGAGCTGCAGGCGGAAATCGACAGGTTTATCGCCACCACCATTCTGCTCGCCCGGCAGGGCATCCGGGCACCCGGTGATCTGCACCGGTGGCTGTTCGGGCGGCCGAGCTTCGATCAGGCGCTGTCCGGCGAGGAGCTCGACCGTTACGCGTCGGCCAACCGACTGGCCGGGCTGTACTGTCGCGCGCTGCAACCAAGGCTGGCTGCCGGGCGCAGGGACGGCGATCTGCGTGGCGAACTGTGCCGCTTCTATCGTCTGGGTCGCAACGCCAAGATCGATCACATCGAGGCGCAGGCCGGCGCCGCACGCGTCTGATGTATCAGCCGCCGTTGGCGCCGAGAAACAGCGCGTAGGCCGGGTTGTCGGTTTCGTTCCAGACGGTATATGGCTGTGATTCGGCCAGCGATTCGATGTGCCCCAGGAACGTCTCACGCTCGTCCGCGGGCACCTGCAGGCCAACGAACACGCGCGCATAGTCCGAGCCGTGGTTGCGGTAGTGGAACAGACTGATGTTCCAGCGCTCGCCGATGGTGCCCAGGAACGCAGCCAGGCAGCCGGGACGCTCCGGGAACTCGAAGCGGAACAGCAGCTCATCGGCCAGCGGTGGCAGCCGGCCTCCGATCATATGGCGCACATGCAGCTTCGCCAGCTCATTGTCGCTGAGGTCCCGGACCTTGTAGCCATCCTGTGTCAGCGATGCCACCAGTTTCCGGGCCTCATCACGGCCGCCGGTCAGCGTAACGCCGACGAACACCCGCGCACGATCGGCTTTCACATAGCGGTAGTTGAACTCGGTGACGCTGCGTGCGCCAAGGGCGTTGCAGAACTGCAGGAACGCACCCGGACGTTCGGGAATCTCCACGGCGATCAGCGCTTCACGCTGCTCGCCGATCTCGGCGCGCTCGGAGACGTGCCGCAGCCGGTCGAAGTTCATGTTCGCGCCGCTGTTCAGCGTGATGTAGCTGCGATCGGAAGCCGGATACAGCTCCAGGTACTTCTTCAGGCCTGCCACCGCCAGCGCGCCGGCGGGCTCGGTCAGCACCCGGCTGTCTTCGAAGATGTCCTTGATGGCCGCACAGATCTCGTCGGTGTCGACGAGTACGATCTCGTCGACCACCTCGCGCGCAATGCGGAACGTTTCATCGGCCACGCGGCGCACGGCCACGCCGTCGGCGAAGATGCCAACGTGATCCAGCGTCACCGGCTTACCGGCGCGCAGTGATTCGTACATGCTCGGCGATTCCACAGGTTCCACGCCAATCAATTTCACCGATGGAAAGAGCTTCCTGATATAGGCGCCGACACCGCAGATGAGTCCACCACCGCCGACGGGCACGAATATCGCGTCGGGCACCTCGCGCCACTGACGTGATAGTTCCACGGCTATCGTGCCCTGGCCTGCGATTACGTCGGGATCGGCGAACGGATGCACGAATGTGAGGTTTTCGGCGCTGGCGCGTGCCAGGGCATACTCGGCGGCATCGTCGTAGGTGTCACCTTCCAGTACGATTTCTCCGCCCAGCGCCGCCACGGCGTCGACCTTGATGGCCGGCGTACTGCGTGGCATCACGATCACCGCGCGGATGCCACGGTGTCTGGCTGCCAGCGCCACGCCCTGTGCGTGGTTGCCGGCGGAGCTGCAGATCACGCCACGCTCACAGGCCGCGGCCGGCAGCTGCACGATGCGGTTGTGGGCGCCACGCAGCTTGAACGAAAATACCGGCTGCAGGTCTTCGCGCTTGAACAGCACGCGGTTGCCCAGGCGCTTCGACAGTCGGGGTGCCGGATCCAGCGGTGACTCGATGGCGACCTCGTACACCCGCGCGCGCAGGATTCGTCCCACGTAATCGGACAGCAGCTCGGATTGTGGCGGTTTGTCGTGCATCGCGGGTCGGCCTGATGGCCCTGGCGGGCCGGGGGAATCGAGTGTCAGCCGGCAATATTACGCCATTCGGCGCCCGTCAGGCCGATTGCAGCATGTCGGCGATGCGTCGCGCGATCTGATCGTATTGGAAGCCAGGAAGAACATAGCGCCAGCCTGCGACCCTTGCGTTGATGGCTTCGGCTTCGGACTGACGTGCGGCCAACGCGTCGCCCGCCACTTCGACGTCGACCTCGGCGCGGAATGTCGCAAAGGCGCGCTCACCGTCGCGCATGCCTTCGACGACGATGATCAGCCCGTCGAAGGTGCGGTACTCGACGACCGCGTCCGCGGTCATGGCCGCGCGTTCGACATCTTCCAGGCGCAGGTTTCGAAGTGCGCCGGCCACCGTATTGCCGACACCCGGATAGAGCAGCTCGCGGCCGTCCGGTATCGGTTCCACCGTGAAGTTGGTCTGGTCGGCGGACGCACGATGCAGTGTCAGCACTTCGTCGGCGGCTTCATCCGCTGCCACGTGCCGAATCGCCACCTGCTGTACACGATCGTTGGGCAGATCAAGGATGCGCGCATCGAGCCAGCGGCCGATTTCCGTCGCCGGTGCGGGGTCGCGGTCGATCTGGTAGCTCTCGGCGGCATCGGCCAGACGTACGAAGCGCTGGCCGGCTGCGGCCATGTCGCCGATGATCACGGTGGTGGTCTCGTCGCCGGCGATCAGCGCAACCGCGGTTCCGGTTGCGTCCTCGAGGGCCACGGATTCGACGCCCAGTCGATCGTAGAACCGCTCGTTCGCCGTTTTCGGTTCCACGATCCGCGCTTCTGCCAGTGCGCTCAGCGTGTCGCGTATCTGCGCTACGTTGGCGGGATAGCCGTCGCGTTCGCGCACCGTCCAGTGATCGTTCTGCCGGTCCAGTGTGGCAATCGTCCGGTCGCCGGCTCCGATGATGACGATGCTGGCGAGCTGGTCCACGCGGGAGGCCAGATCAGGCAGCAGCAGCTGCCCGGTGGCCGCGGTAGCCGGCCCCTGGCGTTCACCCATATTCAGCACGACCACCACGGCAACCAGCACCACCGTGACGATCAGCAGTATCCGGTTGTTCATCATGCGGCGCCCCTTCGGCGGCGGCGTATCGCGATGACGATCAGCACGGCCGCGATCAGCAGCAGCGGCACAAGCAGGATGTTGAGTACTTTCAGCGTCGTGCCCAGTTGTTCGATATTGCGATCCAGGTCACGTCGCACCGAACGCAGTTCGCGGCGGATGTTCAGCTGGCGCTGCAGGAAGCGTTCGATCTCGGCCTGCTGCTCGGCGCTCATCAGCAGCGATCCCTGATCCTCGCGCGCCGCCTGAAGCTCACCCAGGCGCCGTTCGGTTTCCGCCAGTTCGGCCTGCAGTGCCTGTTCGGTCTGACGGAACCGCGTATCGGCTTCACGACGCAGTCTTTCCACTGTGGTGAAGGGGCGCGAGTAGGTTGCGCGGCTGCGCAGGCCGATCAGGTCGGCGCTGCCGGTGAGATTGTCGAGGGCATTGACGACGAAGTCGCCATTGCCGGCAAACGCCGTGACCATCGGTTGACCGAGGAAACTCTGCTCCTGCACCCACAGACGGTTGCTGAGCACGTCCACATCGCCCACCAGAATCAGATTCGCGCTGTCGACCGACTCGCGGTGGACGGCCGTCAGAGCAGTGTCGTCACTCGCGCCATCGGGTCCGTTGACGCCGCTGTCGGCGCCGTTGATGCCATTGGCCAGCGGCGGGCCGTCCGGGAATGCGGTACGCAACGGACCGGTGAGCCGGGCCGCCAGCGTATGGGCGCGACCCACCGGCACGAAATCGTCCAGCAGAACGTCCGGATTCTGCAGGAACCGGAACAGGCCGGCCGGCATCGGAGCGGACTCCGTGCTTGTCCATATCAGCGGAATCAGCGATGCCTGCGCACCGTCATCCAGCGTGAAATGGCCCGGGGTGCCGAAGTTGATCAGCTCCAGTCCGGAGGTCACGACGTCCTCCTGATCCATCACCCTGCCTTCCAGGCCGAGCAGTCCGATATGACGAACCGGCTGTTGTCCGAAGCCGGCCGCCACGCTCAGAGCGTTTTCGTTGTCGGCCACGACGGTGTCGTAAGAGAATGCCACGCCCCAGGCATCCAGCAGCGGCGCGAGGGTGGTCGCGCCGGCCTGGTCGAAGCCCATCGGGTCGGCGTCGTAGGACGTGATTTCCACAAACGGATCGATGAACAGTGCCGCGCGTCCGCCGCCCATGATGAACTGATCGATCGCATACAGCGTGCGTTCCTCCAGCACATCGGGCTGAATCAACCACAGCACGTCGATATCGTCGTCTATGCGATCCAGGTTCATCGGCAGCGCTCGAATATCGAACAGCTGTCTGGCCTGCTGTACGCTCATCCAGGGCTGGGTCATCTGCTGTCGCTGCGGATCGAATCCGCCGGCCGCGGGCACGCCGGTGATCAGCCCGATGACCGGTTTGTCGGGATTGGCCAGGCTGTAGATCATGCGGGCCAGGTCGTACTCCAGGAAGGCTTCCTTGTCGGGCTGGAAGAACGGTATGGCTGCCTCGTCGCCCACCGTATTGGTGCCGGCGAGTCCGAAGTACACACCCTGTGCCAGTGAGCCAAGGTTCACCGGCTCCAGCCCGAACAGCGCGGCGCGGTCTTCGTCCTCGGAGAACGGCAGCGGATCGATGTGCTGAACGATGAGGCGTCCATCGGCGGCGGACGCGAACTCCGCCAGCATCTCGCGAACGCGTGTGGCGTAGCTGCGCAGGAACGCCACATTGCGCGTCTCGCGATCGGAGTAGAAGAAGTACAGATTGATGGGCTCTTCGATGTTCGCAAGGATGCTGCGCGTGCCCGGTGACAATGTGTAGAGGCGATTCTCCGTCAGGTCCACGCGCACGCCACGCAGCACCGTGTTGCTGGCCATGACCGCGGCCACGAACGCCACCGCCAGCAGCAGCAGCGAGGAATAGCCGACTTTGCGTCGTTGCGAAGCCATGGCGTCAATCCGCCTTCTTCAGATGCAGCAGGATGGCGTTGGCGTACAGGAAGGCCCCGATGAGCAGTCCGAAGTACACCAGGTTGCGCAGATCGATGACGCCACGGCTGATGTTGTTGAAGTGGGTGAGAAAGCTCAGGCTCGCGATCGCATCCACCAGCACCTGTGGCGCCCACACCGAAAAGACGTCCAGTACCAGCCGTGAACCGGCCAGCAGCAGGATGAAGCACGCGACGACGGTGAGGATGAACGCGATCACCTGATTCCTGGTGATGGCCGAAATGCAGGCGCCCACGGCAAGGAAGCCGCCGGCCATCAGCAGGCTGCCGATGTAGGCGGCGAAGATCACGCCGTTGTCCGGTGACCCGAGGTAGTTCACGGTAATCCAGATCGGAAACGTGAGCGCCAGCGCGAGCGCGGTGAAAGCCCATGCCGCCAGATACTTGCCGAGTACCGCCTGCCACATGTCGACCGGCAGCGTCATCAGCAGCTCGATGCTGCCCGCCTTGCGTTCCTCGGCCCACAGCCGCATGGTCAGTGCCGGAACGAGAAAGAGATAAAGCCACGGATGAAACTCGAAAAACGGTGAGAGGTCCGCCTGTCCGCGCTCATAGAAATTGCCCAGGTAGAACGTGAATGCACCCGACAGCAGCAGGAATATCACGATGAACACATAGGCCAGCGGCGTAATGAAGTAGCTGCGCAGCTCACGCCGGAAGATGGCCAGCATGCCGTTCATGCGCTTGCACCTCCGGTCACGGAACGAAACACCTCGTCCAGACGCCCGGACTCCAGATGCAGTTCCAGCAGGCGCCAGTCGTTGCGTTCGGCCAGTTCGCCGATGGCTGCGAGCGGCAGCTTGCCGGGCGTCGGGAAGGCGGTGAGTCGTCCGGTCTTGCTGTCCAGTTCCGTGGATGAGACCTCGTGCAGGGCGGCGATCGCATCGCGCGCCGGGTCGACGGTGGCAGCATCTTCGAACACCACCGACACTGCATTGTGAAATCTGGAACGCGTGAGCAGTCCACGCGGCGTGTCGTCGGCGAGAATGCGTCCGTGCGCGATGATGATCGCCCGACTGCACAGCGCATCGACCTCTTCGAGTACGTGGGTGGAGATGATGATGGTCTTGTCCTGCGCCATGCGGTTGATCAGTTCCCGCACCTCGTGTTTCTGGTTCGGGTCCAGACCGTCCGTAGGCTCGTCGAGGATCAGCACCTGCGGGTCGTGCAGGATCGCCTGCGCAAGGCCCACCCGGCGGCGATAGCCCTTGGAAAGTTTCTCGATGCTGCGATCCAGCACCGACTCCAGGTGCAGCTGCGCGTACACCTGTTCGAGTCGCTGACGCCGCAGCGCACCCGACATGCCCCGTATGTCGGCAACGAAATCGAGAAAAGCGCGTGGCGTCATTTCCGCGTAGCTTGGCGCGCCCTCGGGCAGATATCCGATGCAGCGCTTGGCCTGCAATGCCTGTGTTTCGACATCGAAGCCGCATACCCGTACGCGGCCGGATGTGGCAGGAAGAAAGCCCGCGATGATGCGCATGGTGGTGGTCTTGCCTGCGCCGTTGGGACCGAGAAAGCCCAGTACCTCGCCGGGACGAACCTGAAAGCTCAGATCGTCCACCGCCCGGAGGTGGCCATACTCCCTGGTCAAGCCCTGACAGTCGATCATTGCCCCAACTTTATTGAAATGCTCTGGTGGAACTGCCGACCGCCCGCGACGCGGGCGGAACTGACGCGGCGCCACATTCTGCATAGGCCGCGTGCGCGTTTCAAGCGGCTGCAGTTGTGTGTTGGCCGCGCGTTTCAGCGCACGATATTGCCTTCGGTGTCGATCACCTGTATCGGCCCCAGACCGAGTTCGCGAACTTCATCCTCTATGCGGCGCAGATCACCAACCACGACCCATGTCAGCTGATCCGGCGCCAGCTCTGCGGTCGCAGCGGCGCGAACCTGCTCCACCGACAGCGTGTCCACCAGCTCCGGATACTGATGCCAGTAGTCGTCCGGCAACCCGAAACGCACCAGCTGGGCGATGTCGGAGGCCACCGATCCGGCTGTTTCCCAACGGCCGGGCAGCGACAGTGTTGCGCGGCGCCTGGATGTCGCGACTTCTTCCTCGGTAATCGGTCTTGCGCCGATCAGATCTTCGATCTCGGTCAGCATCTCACGCATCGCCGGTGCGGTCATATCGGTCTGCACCGGGGCATAGGCAATGAAGGGCCGCTGCGCCATCGTTTCCACGACCGCTGAGCTTGCGCCATACGACCAGCCCTTGTCTTCGCGCAGATTCATGTTGACCCGTGCCATGAAGTTGCCGCCGAGGATGTCGTTCATGGTGCGGATGGCCAGGTCGTCCTCCTCGCGTTTCGGCGCGACCAGCTGTCCGGCCATGATCATGCTCTGCTCGGCGCCGGGCTGATTGATCAGGAATACCCGTGTGCCGTCGGGGCGTTCGACCACCGGCAGCGACTTTTCGGGTGCCGCGGCCGGTTCCCAGCTGCGGAACAGGCGCTCCAGTTTCGGCAGTATCTCGTCGAGATCGGTGTCGCCGACGACGATCATCGTGGCGTTGTCGGGCCGCACCCAGGTGTCGTGGAACCCGACCAGCTGATCGCGGGTGATCGCGGCCACGGATTCGGGGGTGCCCGAACCGCTCATTGGCAATGCGTAGGCGTGGCCATCGCCGTACAGCAGGCTGGGGAACACGCGCAGCGCCATCGACATCGGCGTGGTCTGCTCCTGCTGAATCGTCGACTGGCGCTGGCGCCGCAGCCGTTCCAGTTCGTTGTCCGGAAAAACCGGATTCAGGATCACGTCGGCATAGATGTCCAGGGATTCATCCAGCGTCTCGCGCAGCGCCGACAGGTTCACGGACACCAGATCGAGGTTCGCGTTGGTGCCCAGGTTGGCGCCCAGGTCCGCCAGCTGTTCGCTGATCTGCTGCGAGCTGCGCCTGTCAGTGCCCTGGTTCAGCATCTGCATCGCGAGGCTCGCGCTGCCCGGCAGAGCGAACTGGTCGGACGCGTAGCCGGCATTCAACTGCAGGCTGAACTGGATGACCGGCACGGCGCGTCGTTCGGCAACGATCAGCCGCATGCCGTTGGCGAGGGTGGCCTGCTGCAGCTGCGGAAAAGGCGCCTGCGGGAACTCGTCCGGCATGGGCAGCGCCGAGCGGTCGGCGCCGGCGGCACTGGCACTGAGGTTGCTGTCGTACGGATGGATTTCCAGCGTGACGCCTTCGCCGTTGACCCACTTCGCCGTCGTTGCACGTACCTGTTCGGTGGTGGCGGCGTTCATCACTTCCAGTGAGTGCTGAAAGTAGTCAGGACGTCCTCCGAATACCGCATTCTCGGCGAGGATGTTGCTCTTGCCGCTGAAGCCGCCAACCTGCTCGATGCCGCGAACGAAGCTGGCGCGGATCTGCGTACGCACGCGGTCCAGTTCCTGGCGTGTTGGACCTTCGTCCAGAAAGCGCTGGATCTCTTCGTCGAGCACGCGTTCGACCTCGGCCAGGTCGCCGCCCGGCTGCGCAGTGGCCCAGACGATGTACGCGCCGGCGATTTCGCCGGTAAATGCATACGAACCCACCGACGTCGCGATCTGGTCTTCGTAGACCAGTCGACGATTGAGCCGCGCGGTACGCCCGCCAGTCAGGATCCAGTCGGCCAGCTGGATGTATGTGGATTCGTCGTTGCGCCACTCAGGACCCAGCCAGGCACGATAGACCCGCGCCTGAGGCACGCGGTCTTCCTTGCGGATGCGCTGCGCCGGCAGGGATGGCGGAATGTAGCGCTGCGCCCGTTCTATTGGCGGCCCCGGCGGAATGTCGCCGAAGTAGTGCTGCGCCTTTTCGCGAGCCGTGGCCACATCGATGTCGCCGGCCAGTACCAGCGTGGCGTTGTTCGGTCCGTACCAGTTTTCGAACCAGTGATGCACATCTTCCAGTGTCGCGGCTTCAAGGTCTTCCATGGCACCGATCGGCATCCATGAATACGGATGCGGCGCCTTGAACAGGGCGCCCATGATCGAGTCGAATGCGGTGCCGTAGGGCTGACCTTCACGCTGCCGCTTCTCGTTCTGGACCACGCCGACTTCCACATCGAGCTTCTCCTGCGTGACGGCGCCGAGCAGATGCCCCATGCGATCGGATTCCATCCACAGCGCGAGATCGACCGCGGTGCTGGGTACGGTCTGGAAGTAGGCGGTGCGATCAAAGTCTATGGTGCCGTTCATGCTGGTGGCACCGACCTGCTGGAACGGGCCGAAGTACTCGGCGTCGTAATTCTCTGTGCCGTTGAACATCAGGTGTTCGAACAGGTGCCCGAAGCCGGTGCGGCCCGGGAGTTCGTCCTTGGAACCGACGTGATACCAGACGGTGACGGCGACGATGGGCGCCTTGCGGTCCTCGTGCACGACGACCCGCAGGCCGTTCTCAAGATGGAATTCCTCGAACGGGATGTCGATGCCGGCTTCGGATGCCGTCGCGACGGATGCGAGCAGCAGTGAGCAGGCAGTCCAGGCTGTCGTCACCGCTGCGGTTGTATATCGCCTCATTGCGTCTACCTGTATGGTTGGGGCCTCCAGGATCCGGGCCCGTCAATGGGTGTCTGTATCAATGACTGCCGTCACCGCGTCCGGGTTCCGGACATCCGTTTTCAGGGTGTACCTGTAGCGGAAGCAACAGCCGGGATGGCAACCAGCGCGTCCGAGTATAAAGCAGCCTCCGGGAAAGTGATGGTGATGATCTGCCCTGCGAATCGCCTACCGTCAGGTGGCCGCCCATGAGCCGCGCTGGTATTGGTCAACGCCCGTGTCGTGAACGACGGCGCGACGACGCATCAGGGTGGAGGCCTGCGTGCACGGTCTGTGCATTGACGAGCGGTCGTATCCGACCCTGAACTATGGGAAAGATCGCGCATGACCCGGCACCGCGGTTCGGCGGCGGCCTTCGCTCAGTCGAGCGAAGCTGGCCTGCCCGGGCAGGGCGGAGGCGAAAAGAAAAAGAAGATGGGGCTGGGGTTCGAACGTCCGTATTCTAACAACTGGCAGAAATCGGTTCCGCTCCATGTGCCGGGATAACCCCAGCCCCAAAATAGGCCTCCCGGCCTAGCCAGCAACCACCGGGAGGGGGGGGAGTACCGGTGGTTGCCAATTCAACGTCGCTTAGCCGCGAGTTGAAACCTCGATCGTAGAAAGCTGCAGCTCTCGTGCCGGCTCGGCGTCGCTCACTGCGACATCCTTCGCATCACTCAGTTCCCGAGTCAGCGAATCCATGTACTCCTGTACATGAGCCCGCATCTGCGCCTGCAGCTCTTCGCGCTGGGCGCGAATCTCGGCAAGCGCTTCGGCACCGGAAACCACAACCACATCCGCGGCTGCAGCCTGCTGCATGCACAGGCCGATTGACAGACCGGCCAGTACGGCGAGCCGTGCTGCGTTTAGCGGGTGTCTCAGCAACCTGTAGGCGTTCATACGAAACTCCGATAAAATCAAATTCAAGTGAAATCAAGTTCAAGGCGCCCACATCGGGCTTGCCAGATACTATGCACCTGCCGTGCCAACTTTTTGTTATCAGAAAATCAATAAGTTACGAGAATCATATGTCACGGAATTCCGTGCATTTACGGATTTCCGTTTGTCAGACTTACGAAAATCCGTAAACTGATCGCATGTCGCTCGCCAATCGCTATCTGTGGCTGTTCCGGAAATCCCCGGCCCTCATCGTTTCTCTGGACGAGGATGGCTATTTTCTCGATGCCAGTGACACCTGGCTGAGCCGCTTCGGTTATACCCGCGAAGACATTGTCACCATGCGGCCGCAGGACCTGGCCAGCCCGGAATCCGCAGCTCGGATCGTCAGTGAGTATCTGCCACTCCTGCGCCGCACCGGCCGCATGGAAAACCTGCCGGTGGATCTGCTGACGCGCGACGGCGAGCGCGTCGACTGCCTGGCCAGGGCCATCGTCGAGCGTGGCGATGAAGGTGACTATCTGCGTACCGTTGCGGTGTACACCGAAGTGGGAGAGCAGGCGCGTCTGGAGCAGCACTACCGCGACCTGTATCGCGCAACGCCGGCCATGCTGCACACGGTGGACAGCGAAGGCCGCATTGTCCATGTCAGCGACCGCTGGTTGAAGAAGCTTGGCTATGAGCGCGACGAAGTGCTTGGCCGGCTGATCTCCGACTTCTGGACCGAGGATCAGCGTCAGGCCATGGGCAAGGATGGCCTCAGGGGCGTGATCGCCCATGGCGAACTGGACAACGAGCCGCGCAAGCTGATGACCAGGTCAGGCGACGTCATCGAGGTGGTTGCGTCGGCCGTCACCCATCGCGATCATCGCGGGCAACCCGCCGGACTGCTGGTGGCCATCAAGGATGTGACCGAAAGAAACCGCGCCGAAAGGCAGCTGCGTGCCGCCTTCGAGGAAAACGCCAGGCTGCGCGAAGAGCTGGAACGGGAGCGCGACTACCTGCGCGAGGAAGTGCAGGTGTCGATGAACTTCGGCCGCATCATCGGTGAGAGCCCGTCGCTGAAGAAGATGCTGGTACGCCTTGAGGCGGTGGCACAGACGTCCGCCAGCGTGCTGATCCAGGGAGAGTCGGGTACCGGCAAGGAACTGGTCGCGCACGTGATTCATGCGCGCAGTCCGCGCAGCAGCGGACCGCTTGTCAAAGTGAACTGTGCGTCGATTCCGCACGAGCTGTTCGAGAGTGAATTCTTCGGTCACGTCAAAGGCGCGTTTACCGGTGCGCATCGTGATCGCGTCGGACGCTTCCAGCTGGCTGATGGCGGCACCATCTTTCTCGACGAAATCGGTGAGATTCCGATTTCGCTGCAGGCCAAGCTGCTGCGGGTGCTGCAGGAGAGCGAATACGAGCGCGTGGGTGACGATGCCACGCATGCTGTCGACGTGCGTGTGATCGCCGCGACGAATCGTGATCTGGAGCAGCTGGTCGAAGAGGGCAATTTCCGCGAAGACCTCTATTACCGGCTGAGCGTCTTCCCGATCGAAGTGCCGCCATTGCGCGATCGGGGTGAAGATGTCGTGCAGATTGCCAGTCACTTTCTCGAGCGCATCTGCCTCGATTTCGGCCATCGGCCGCTGACCCTGTCGCGTCAGCAGGCGGCACTCCTGAAACGCTACGACTGGCCAGGCAACGTGCGTGAGCTGAAGAACGTGATCGAGCGCGCGGTCATTCTGTCGCGCGGCAAGGTTTTGCGCCTGGACCTGGCCATGGCGGATATCCTCAATCCGGTGCGCGCCAGCGACAGCGACGAGACCAGCAGCGGTCGTGCGGTGATGACCGAGGCCGAGCTGAGGGATCTGGAACGCGAAAACATGCTTGCCGCGTTGCGTATGAGCGACTGGCGCGTATCGGGGCCCGAAGGTGCAGCGCAAATGCTTGGTATAAAACCAACGACCTTCGCCGATCGCATGAAGAAATTTCGACTCAGCCGTCCTCGACAGAGTGTGGCCTGAAGCCGGGCCGGCGAGGCCTTTCTCAAGGGCTTGCGAGTGCTTCCGAGAATCTGCTATACGTTGTTCACGTAAGCTTTCGTGGTTTTTATTTCCCGGCACTTTTCGCGACGCGCCAGAACAGCAACAACAGAGGCAGTCTGATGACAACCGTCACCGAGCGCTTTGAAGGCGCGGTATTCACCCTGGTCGGCGACGGGCCGGTCAAGCAACGCCTGGCGCAGGCCTACGGCGACCACCTGGCGGGCATGCGCAGCGACGATCTGCCGGCTTCGCTCGGCGAATTGTTCGGCGGTCTGAGGTCTGCACTGGAACGCGTCGGACCCTGTGGCAATGAGACCCGGGCCGAAGCCACCATCCGCAAGATGTCCTACCACGAAGCCGGCCTGCACGCCGGCACCATTTTCCGGATCTTCCGTGAGCTGGCACGCGTGACGGCCCGTGGCGAATCGGTGAAGGAGTCCCTGAGGGTTGTCGACAAAGTGGCGGATCACGACCACGACCACGACCACGACCACGACCAGGATTCCACGCCGCGATACCTGGCCGTCCGCAACGGTTGAAAAAATATCAGCCATAGGCGTGCGATGGCGACCCTGCCATCGCCCCGGGGCTGTACGTCCCGCCCAGCTGCCATTCCCGACTGAAAAGAATCGTTTTCGGGAACTTTGCGACGATTCGCGCCTGCGAACTGCGTCACTTATCCTGCAGCGATCCTCAGGCACGATAGGCCGGATGTAACCAGGTCGATCCCGCCCATGACTGACTCCCTATCCGACGCCAAGGGCCAGGCATCCAATCCGACGTGGGACCGCCATGCGCCCTATGGTCGCCTCGTACGCATGCTGTTACCCAGTGCTGCCACGACCGCACTGTATGACGGCATGGGAGAGCTGCTGTGGTGCTCCGACGACTGCGAGCGCCTCGATCTTCGTGAGCTGATCGAGAACCTTCGGACCCGGCCCGACTTCGCCTCCAGGCTGACCCCGTCGACATCCGGCGGCACCACGTCACTCACAACCGGCGCCAACGTTTTCGTCCAGCCCGTACCGGGAACCGACGATAAGCCGGCGGGCTGGATAGTCGTCGAGCTGGCCGCCGGGCGGTCCGGTAGCGCGGCGCGCTCGCTGACCGCCAGTCTGCTGCAACCGGTGGCGCAGTGTCTGGCCAATGCCCAGGCCGGTTCAGTCCGCCATGCTGATTCGGGCACCGATGCGAGCGTCGATTCCGGTGCCGATACCCTGGACGAACCCGGGGCCGACACTCGGTCCAACGCGCAGGGCATTGAGCTCCTGCTGGCCGTCGAAGATGAATCCAGTGACACGTCGAGTCTGGACAAGCTGCTGCGGCATTGCCTCGAGCGGCTGGACTGCGTCTGTGCGGCCATGTCGATTCCTGATCGGGGTCTGTCATTGGTGGCCCGGTCGGCCACATCCGAGGACGGCCTCGAACCGGCGATGGAACAGACGCATCGCCATCTGCTCGCCTGGGCACAACTGAACAATCGCCCGATGATGGTCAACAGGATCGGCTCGGACGCCAACCTCAGCCAGAAGCTCCTTGCCGTGCCGGTCCGTGACGCCGGTCAGCGTGTCAACGGCGTGATTGCCCTGTTCCGCTCGCCGCAGACGCGCGATTTCTCGATCGTTGAGCAACGCATTCTCGAAGTGATTGCGCGGCGTGTTCTGTCGGCGCTGGAGCACGAGCACGATGCCCTGACCGGGGCGCTGTGTCACTCCGAGTTCGAGCGCCGTGCCACGGCGCTGCTGCATACAGCCGGCGACACGCCCGCGGCATTGCTGTATCTGGATGTGGACCGCCTGCTGGCGGTCAACGATCGCTTCGGGATGATGGCCGGTGACGAAGTGCTGCAAAGAGTGTGCGGTGTCATCACTGCGCGCGTATCCCGTCATGATCCGGTCAGTCGGCTGTACGCCGACCGGTTTGCCGTGCTGCTCAGCGACTGCCCGGTTGACGCGGCCAGCGAACGGGCCGCGGAAATCGTCGCCACGGTGGCCAGGCTTGGCTATCTGCACGATGGTGAGTCGGTGCCGCTGACATTGAGTGCCGGCGTCACGGCGATCCGGTCTGATGAGCCGGTAGCGGCGGCCCTCGCCAGAGCGGAGCTGGCATGCAAGCGGGCCAGGCAGGCGGGCGGCAATACCGTTGAGGTTTTCGCAGGCTCCACGGTGGAGCAGAGCGCCGCGTCGCGTCGCGATGTGATCGCCCGCGAACTCGAACAGGCCTTCGCGGCGCGGCGATTCGAGCTCGTGGCACAGCCGGTGGTGTCGCTGCTGTCCGGTAGCCGACGTGGCCTTGGCGCAGAGGTGCTGCTGCGTCTGCGCGAGTCCTCCGGCGCCCTGATCGCCGCCGATCGTTTCATTGCCGCGGCAACCAGCAGTGGCCTGATCGCCGCACTGGACCGGTGGGTGCTGATGCGCGTGCTGTCGGCGATCGAACAGGGTGCGAAGGGCATCGATGCCGGCGCACCGTGGCCTTCCGAGCGACGCGTGATGCTCAACGTCTCTGCGCCGGGCCTGCATGGCGGTGGTTACGCGGAGTTTGTGATCGCAGAGCTGGCGGCACACGGGCTGCCTGCGCAATGCTTCTGCCTGGAAATCAGCGAAGCGGTGGCGCTGGGTAACCTGCAGCGCGCCGAGCAGGTGATGCGGCCACTGGCCGACGCCGGATGTGCCATCGTGCTGGACAACTTCGGCACCAGTCTCAGCGGCCTGGTTCATCTGGCGCGTCTGCCAATCAGTGTCGTGAAGCTGGATGGCCGTCTGGTTCGCTCCGTCATCAGCGACCGGGGCGCGCGCTCGGTGCTCAAGGGTACTGCCAGCGCCTTGGCCTCGCTGGGCATTACAGCGGTAGCCGAGCATGTCGAGAGTCCGGCGATCGCCGAGGCGCTGGTGGATCTGGGCGTGGAATTCGGCCAGGGCTTCCATCTCGGTAAACCCGTGCCTCTGGCGTTGCGTCTGAACGCCGATCGCGAAGCCGAGCCGCTGGCGGTTCGCGCCGCGCCGTCACCGCCAGCGCCCGACGTCGGGGCTGAAGTTGCCGCTGTCGGTCGCGCGGCCATGCTCTGAAGCATCAACGGCGGCTGAGGCAGCGCGCCGGCAGCATGGGCGGACTACTCGCTCCCATCTGTCATTCCCCCCGGGGTTTGTGCACACTCCTGCCATGCGTCTATCGAGCTTACGTGTGATGTCCGCGCACCCGCTGTTGACCACGGCGCTTGTCATCCTTCTGCTCGGCCCGCTGCCATCGGCGGCCGACGGGTTGCCTGCCGCCATTGAACGCGCGCTGTCGCGCCATCAGATCGCGCCGGCCAATGTCAGCATCGTGGTGCAGAACACGGATGCGGACGAACCCATCATCAATCATCGCCCGGCGGTGTCGCGCAATCCGGCTTCCGTGATGAAGCTCGTCAGTACCTGGGCCGCGCTGGAGATGCTCGGTCCCGCCTACAGCTGGCGTACCGAGGCCTACCTGCTGGGCGATCTGGAGAGGGGACGGCTGCGCGGTGATCTGGGCCTGAAGGGCTACGGAGATCCCTTCCTCGTGCTCGAAGAGTACTGGAAGCTGCTGCGGGCGCTGCGCCGCCTGGGCGTCGCCGAGATCGAAGGCGACCTGGTTCTGGATGCAAGCCATTTCGATGTGATCGAGCCACCGCCGGGTGCATTCGATGGTCAGCCGTACCGTGCGTACAACGTGATACCAGGCGCGTTGCTGGTGAATTTCAACGCAGTGCAGTTTCAGTTTCTGGTGGATCCGGGGGCCAGCACCGTGCGTGTGGAAATGGATCCGCCGCTGCCCAATCTGGTGGTCGACAATCGCATACGTGTTGGCGATGGTGGCTGCGGTGGCTATCAGGCAGGTGTCGGCTTTCATGTGACCGACCCGGGTGCCGCATCGCGCGTGCTGCTGGACGGGCAGTTTTCCCGACGCTGTGGCGGTTACGCGCTGACCCGCGCCGTGCTTGATCACGACACTTATGCCTACGGACTGTTCCGCGCGCTCTGGGAGGAATCCGGCGGCCGCCTGGAAGGAGGGCTGCGCAGTGGTGGGATCCCGGAAGGCCGGGAGCCGGCACTGGTGTGGCAGTCCCGGTCGCTGGCCGAAGTCATCAGTTCGATCAACAAGTACAGCAACAACGTGATGACTCGTCAGCTGCTGTACACGCTGGGTGCCGAGCGTTTCGGCGCGCCGGGCACCCGCGCCGCCGGTGTGCGCGCCGTGCGCGGGTTTCTCGACGAACGCGGCATCGATACCACCGCACTGGTGATCGACAATGGCGCCGGCCTGTCGCGCGATGAGCGTGCGTCGGCCGAGCTGCTGAACCGGGTGCTGCTTGCGGCCCATCAGAGCCGCTATGCGGCGGAATTCCGGTCTTCGCTGTCGCTGGGTGGTCTGGACGGCACCACGAGACGGCGCTTCGTCGAAGGCATCGCCGCGGGCGATGACGGTGGCCTCATGCATCTCAAGACAGGACGTCTGGACGAGGTCTCCGCCGTGGCCGGCTATATACACACGCCGCGCGGTGAGACGTACACCGTGGTCGTGATCGTCAATGCGCCCGATGCCCATCGCGGACCGGGCGAAGCGATACAGGACGCCGTGCTCGACTGGGTTTACACTCAGCGCTGATTGCACACTATCCTTGCAGCGCACCTTGCAGCGCATGCAGGTCGTCACGATGTGCACTTCCGTCATTCCCCGATCATCTGGCGTAGAGATTCACCCGATGTTGCATCGATTCATTCTGTTACTGTTCATCGCCGGTTTCGGCATGGCCGTGGTGGCGCAGGAGATCGCCTATGTCACCGACAGTCTGCAGCTGGGCCTGCACGAGGCTCAGGACACCAGCGACCAGGCGTTCGAGAATCTGCCCAGCGGTACCCGTCTGGAAGTCCTGGAGCGGGCGTCCAGCTACGCCCGGGTGCGGACGCCCGGTGGTCAGGAAGGCTGGGTGAGGACGGCGTTTCTGGTCAGTGAGGTTCCGGCCAGGTTCCGGGTCGCGGAGATGGACGCCGAACTGGAAGGGTTGCGCACGGATCTGGCCCGCGCACGCGCGGCACGCATCGGAGCAGAGGAGGAGACCGCGCGCCTGCGCAGGCAGGTTGCCGGTCATGCCGAGTCGCTGGGTTCCATGCAGGCGACGCTGTCGCGGCTCAGGACCGAGAACGCAGCCTATGAGGAGCGTCTGGAGCGCTACCGGCGCAGCGTGCCGCTGCACCTGGCACTGGGCGGCCTGGTGGCGGCGGCCGTCGCCGGCTTCGCTGGCGGTCTCTGGTGGCTCGACGCACGCATCCGCCGTCGCCACGGCGGTTTCAGAATCTACTGAGCGGCTTGCGTTCTGCTCAGGCGCCGCCGGGCTGTCACGGCGTTGCGGCGCGGAGCCGACGTATCCGGCGCAGCAGCCGGTACAGGAGCAGTACCCCCAGCATGACCGCGTAGATCGCCGGTTCGATGACATCCAGCTTCGTCTGCCACCAGAAATGCATCACCGCCAGGATGGCGATCGGGTAAATCAGCCAGTGCAGGCGCAGCCAGTTTCTCCCCAGCCGGCGCTGCATCGCGTTGGTCGATGTGATCGCCAGCGGCAGCATCAGCAGGATGGCCAGAAAGCCCACGGTGATATAGGGACGGCGCGTAACGTCCACCAGCAGCAGATCCCACGCCAGGCCCTGATCGAGCGTCACGTAGACGGTCAGGTGCAGCACGGCGTAGAAGAAGCAGAACAGTCCCAGCATGCGCCTGAGCCTGATCAGCCAGTTCTGCCTGGTGAGCTGGCGTGCTGGCGTGATGGCCAGTGTGATCAGCAGCAGGTTGAGTGAGGTCTTGCCCAGTGTGTGCAGCACCACTTCCACCGGGTTTGCGCCAAGTGTGCCGCCCGTGCCGGTGGCACGCATGACCAGCCAGATCAGTGGCGCAAGCGATGCAAGCGCAACCAGTACCTTGATCAGGGCCAGGCGGCCACCCGACATCGCGCTGCCGGCTGCCGGTCAGTAGTTGCGAACGAGGTCCAGCCCCGAGTACAGGCTGGCGACGTCCTCGGCGTAACCGTTGAACATCAGTGTGGGGATGCGCGCCGAAAACAGTCCGCCGCCCAGTCGCCGTTCGCGCGCCTGACTCCAGCGTGGATGGTCCACATCCGGATTCACATTGGCATAGAAGCCGTATTCGTGGGGAATCGCCATGTTCCAGCTCGTTTCGGGCTGGCGCGACGTGAACCGGATGCGCACGATGGACTTGATGCTCTTGAAGCCGTACTTCCAGGGCACGATGAGGCGCAGCGGCGCGCCGTTCTGATTCGGCAGCACACGTCCGTACAGACCCACAGTCATCAGCGATAGCGGATGCATGGCTTCCTCGATGGTGAGGCCTTCGCGGTATGGCCACTCCAGCGTCGGAATACGCTGGCCGGGCATCTGCTGTCGGTCCATCAGCGTGAAGAACTGCACGTACCGTGCACGGGATGTTGGTTGAAAACGCTGCAGCAGATCGGCCAGCGGAAATCCCACCCACGGCACCACCATCGACCAGCCTTCCACACAACGGAAGCGGTAGACGCGCTCCTCCAGGGCATGCGGGGACAGTATGTCTTCCAGAGTGAACGTGCCGGTTCGTTCGGCTTCACCGTCGACCCGCACCGACCAGGGGTCGGTACGCAGCGTGTGGGCATTGCGCGGCGGATCATCCTTGCCGGTGCCGAACTCATAGAAGTTGCAGTACGTCGTGACGTCGTCGTAGGGCGTATGCGGGTCGGTGATGGCATCGGAGCCGGGCCATGGCGCAACGTCGGTGAAGCGCCCGTCCGACGGCAGTGCTGCATCGGCCGACGCCGACGTGGCCGCCAGTCCGGCCGGCAGCAGACCCATGGCCATCGCACCCTGAAGAATGCGGCGCCGGTCCATAAACGCCGACTCTGGCGTGATCTGGGAGGGTCTGATGTCTGATTTGCGCCGAATTTTTATGATCATGATCGTCGCTGCCTGATCGTCGTTACCATGGTCGTCTCGGGATTGGACCATTCGGGGTCGCGCGGGTTGCATGCCCTTCGGTCTGGCGCCCGAATCAGTCCGACACCCGCCGTCCGGTACCCGCTACACTGTGCCATGGATGCAGTGACTTCGCTACAATCGTCCATCTGTGGTCCATCTGTGGTCCATCTGTAGTCAAACCGTGGTTGTGGCGGGTGGCCCTTGCGGCGACCCGCCAGCCGCGATCCGTTGCAACCCGCCTGGGGAGATTTCATGAAGCTGATTACCGCCGTGGTCAAGCCGTTCCGGCTGGATGATGTTCGCAACTCCCTCGCCGAAGTGGGTGTTCAGGGCATGACCGTGACCGAGGTCAAGGGTTTCGGTCGGCAGCGGGGGCACACGGAGCTGTACCGCGGCGCCGAGTACGTGGTCGACTTCCTCCCCAAGGTGAAGGTGGAAGTGGCAGTCAGCGATGATCTGGTGGATCGCGTGATCGAGGCCATCATCGATGCGGCGAAGACCGGCAAGGTCGGCGATGGCAAGATCTTCGTGACCGAACTCACGCAGGTCTATCGGATCCGCACCGGTGAAACCGGCGACCAGGCCATCTGACGGAATCTGACGCAGGCAGCGAACGGCGCGCGGGTTGCGAGGTTCAGGCCTCGTGCGCGAGGCGTTCGCCGGCGGGCAGGGTTATCGTAACCTCGAGTCCGCCGCCTTCGCGGTTGCGCGCATCGACACGGCCACCGTGCAGTTCCACAACCCTTGATGTGATCGCAAGCCCGATGCCCTGACTGTCCTGTCGGTGATCGCGACTGGAGTCGCCACGATAGAACGGCTCGAAGATTCTGGTGAGTTCCTCGCCCGCCACACCCGGCCCGCGGTCACTGACGTGCAGAACCAGCCGATCTCCGCCTCCGGGTTTCAGCACGACCTCGATGGGCTTGTCCGGATTACCGTAACACAGCGCATTGCGCACCACGTTCTCCACGGCGCTCTGCAGTGCCTCGCGCTCGCCGCGAATCTTCGCTGTCGGCGTGGCCGAAAAGCTCAGCTTCGCTTCCGGGTGCTCGTAGAGGGCATCGTCCACCACTTCACGCACCAGGTCTTCGAAACTGAATTCCTCACGCATCGGTTCGGCACGGGTGCGAAGTCGCGACAGCGTCATCACCTGACCGACCAGATTGTTGAGTCGGTCCGACTCCTGTTCGATCCTTTGCAGACTGGGTTGCAGTTCTTCACTGGCACGACGCTGCGCCAGCGCCAGCGCCACACGGATACGTGCCAGTGGCGAACGCAGTTCATGCGAGACGTCCCTGAGCAGGGTTTCCTTGTCGTTGACCAGCTGCTGAAGCCGCTCGGCCATCGTGTCGAAGTCGCTGGCAAGTTTGCCCAGCTCGTCCTTGCGACGGGTGGAGCGCGGACCGACGCGGGTATCCAGTGCACCGGCCGCCAGCGCGCGGCTGGCGCGTTGCAGACGCACGATCGGCGAGGACAGGTACAGCGCCAGCAGCAGCGACATGCCTGCACCGGTTACAACCGAGATGATCAGCACCGCCATCTGCGTGCGTGGCCAGGTGAGGATGCCGAGTACCGTGATCGGTGCGCGCGAGAACAGCAACCGGTAGGTCTCGCCGTTGGGGCCGGTCAGCTGTGGCAGCTCGGGACGCGAGACGTTCGACCACGCCCTGCCCATCGGCGGCTGCGGCGGGCGCGTGTTCAGCAGGAGCGCAATTTCCCAGGGTCGGGCGCGGCCCAGCAGCTCATTGTTGTTGTCGTCGATGACCAGCAGCACGACCCCCGGTGCCGGACGCGGGTTGTTCGCCAGCCAGCCACGCAGCCCGGGACGCCCGCGCTCCGCAAGCGCATCGGCGGCTTCCTGAATAATGCGATCACGACCACCGACGTTCACGCTCTCGAACGCACGGTCGGCGAGCCGGAAGCTCACATACACGGTGCCGACCATCGCGAGCGTCATCGCGATGCTGAAGGAAACGAAAATTTTCCAGAACAGACCCATGGCACCATCCCTCCTGCGGGACGTCAGTCCTCAGGCGGCAGCAGCACATAGCCGCTGCCCCGCACGCTGCGTATCGTCAGGCCTTCGTCATTCGTGCCGCTCACCTTCTTGCGCAGATTGCTGATGTGGGTGTCCAGGCTGCGATCGTCGGGCAGCAGCTGGCGCCCGAGGGCAGTGCGTGTCAGCGCTTCGCGCGAGACCACTTCGCCCGGTGCGCGCATCAGCGTGGCCAGGATCACGAACTCGGCATTGGTCAGCCGCAGCGGCGTGTCGTTGAGAAAGGCTTCACGGCGGCGCAGGTTCGCGGTCAGCGGCCCGACCACCAGTTCCGTCTGTCCCTCGTGTTCATTCTCGATGGTGCGCCGCAGGATGGCCTTGATGCGTGCCAGCAGCTCGCGCGGATTGAAGGGTTTGGCGAGGTAGTCGTCGGCGCCCATCTCAAGCCCGACGATGCGGTCCACGTCATCACCGCGCGCCGTCAGCATCAGAATCGGCGTCTGCGAACCGGATTCACGCAGCTGACGCAACACCTCGAATCCCGACAGGCCCGGCAGCATCACATCGAGTACGATCAGGTCATAGTGCTGGTTGCGTGCGTCACGCAGTCCCTGGCTGCCGGAGGCAACGGTAGTCAACTGCAGGCCTTCCGGCTCCAGATACTCCTGGAGCATCTCGGTCAGACCCACGTCGTCGTCTATCATCAGTACCTGATTGGCTGCCGTCACAGTTCGTCTCTTTGCTTCCGTCCCTGAATTGCGAACGGGCGCCCGTCGCCGACGGACGCCGTCATTGCCGGACGGCGCAGCTGAAGTCCCCGTTGCGGCAACGCTGCCCGAGTCTTCGCGGCGCGTGCCGTTCTCCCTGGAGCGCCGCCCCCCGACGCTCAGCAATGAACTTGCCACAACCCTGCTCCCCGAAATAGTGGTGATCACGTAAATGACCATCCTGCTTGAGAAAAATTCACACTGACTGCGCCCCGTGCAAAGGCGAGCCGACAGGCGGAAGCAGCTGTCAGGGTGTGGGACGGTGGCAGCCCGGATCAGTTCGGAACGTTGTCCGGCAGGTATCGGAAGTTGAAACGCAGGGCCAGGCTTTCTGCCGTGACGACCCTGCCATCAACGATGTGCGGTCGGAGTCTCTTGCGTGTCACGGCGCGAACGATGTCGTCGTCCTTGAAGCCCGGCGGATTGGAATCGATCACCTCGATATTCTGCGGGCGACCCAGTTCATCCAGGTCGAACTGCAGCTGGACAAAGCCGGAGACGGCGTTCTCGGCATAGCTCATGCCGCGCTGACTGACCGGTTGGCTCAGGACGAACTGCAGTCCGCCGAACCACTGTTCCCGCAACGCGTCGCCGTTGTCCAGGTTGCCGAGAATTTCCCAGGCCTGTACGTACTGCGCCGAGCCGTCCCGGTCGCTGCCCGGCCCGGCGAACGCCGTCTGCCAGTCACCGAAGTCTCTGAGCAGTTCAGCCATCATCAGGCGATCAACGTTTTCCCGCGACTGCGCGAGCTCCATCGCCTGCGCCAGGGCCTGTGCACCCTGGGGAGCGCCGATGCGCTGCGCGCGATAGCTGTTTGCGGTTTCGCGAAGCGGACGTACCAGATGAATGCTGCCGCGTCCGAAGTTCTGCCGGATCAGCATCGTCGCTCGGGTGTACTGATCCCTCTCCTTCATGAAGTTGTTCACCTGGCGCAACCAGCGTGCATAGCCGTACAGCGCGTCCAGATACTCCAGCGAATCCTCGCCGTGGATGCGCTGGATCAGGTTCACCGCCGCAAGCTGCTGTTCCTCGGCTTCTTCAAGTCGGTTCAGCTGCAGCAGCGAAGCACTGACCCTGTCGATAATGTCCACCTGGTCCGTATTGAGCAGGCCGAACACGCGTCGATTCACGTTGCGCGCTTCGGTGTACACCGAAACCGCGTTGGCGAACAGGCGCGCGTAGTAGTAGTTGTCACCGAGTGCGAGCAGGGGGTCGAGCAGCGATTCACCGTACGGCCCTTCAATCTCGCGAAACTTTTCGATGGCCAGCAGATAATTCAACTCGGCATCGTCGAACAGGCGTGCCCCGTACTGCGCGTTGGCAAGCCGGTAGTGGGCGGTCGCGGTTTCGCGATGTCGCTCGCCGAACTCCTGCACCGTCAGTTCCAGCATCTGTTCGCCGACAGGGAGGGCATCCTCGTAACGCTCGCTTTGCACCAGGCTTTCGAACTCGATGAACGCGTCCAGTCGTGAAACGCGCGTCTGTGGTGGTCCGAACTCTTCCGGCCGGTCGGCAGCGGATTCTGCGGACTCGACGACGAAGCCGGAGTCCAGCGCGGCTGTGGGCGGAATCCCGCCGGCATTCTGCGCCAGGGCGGGCGGGGCGCCGAGGGCGAGCGTGAATGCCAATGCAGCGCAGCGAACGCCGCAGCCGCACTGCGGTCCTGGGTGCCGGGCCCGGGAGGAAATCTGCGCCATAGCCTGGATTCTACCCGAGTTGGCGGCGGCGAACAGCGGGATGTTCGCGCGGGCATGGTGTTGCGCCCGAAGGCCGCCCGAAACCCGCCCGAACCCGCCGGAAATCCCGCTTTGGCGGGAAAGTGCCCCCCTTCGGGCGGGCCGGATCAGCAGATGTGACGTGGGTCACCGTATTGAGACTGCGCCTGCGGCAATTTGGCCGCCATAGTCCGGCACCCGTCTGATCGGGTGGCTGAACCCTCGACGCAGGACATGCAGCAGAATATGCACAGCAAGGCTGATACGCAGGCCGATTCTCCCGGCCTGGCAGATACTGAAGTGGCGCAGTTGCGCGAGCGTCTGGCTGGTCAGTTGGCTGACTGGGGCGCGGAGTTTTCCGCCGTGCTGAATGCGCTGCAGGGCGCGCAGCGTGAGCTGCATGAGCGTGATGACCACATCGCCGAGCTCAGCGCCCGGCTCGACACCGCCGAACAGCAGGCGCAGAACAACAGCGAGATTGAACGTCTCACCGCAGAGTTGGCCACTCAGGAAGCCGAACTGGGCGATCGCGACGAACAGCTGCGGTTGCTGCGAGAGCAGAACAGTCAGCTGCATGAACAGCTCGACTCGGTCGCACAGGCGCAAGCCGAGCTTCAGCACCGGGATGCCGAAATCACCCGTATCCGCCGCCAGAAGAAACAGGCCGACGATCACGTCGCGGAACTGCTGGAGGAATTGCGCAGTTTGCGTGAATCCACGCATGAGGACGCCAGCAACGAGGCAGCCGAGATCGCCGCTTTACGCGCCGAACTGGACGCACGCAAGACGCTGGTCAAGAGCCTGCGCGCCGATGCCGAGCGTGTGGCCGCACTGGACACCCTGCTGGAAGAGAAGAACCGCGTCGTGCAGACGCTGGAGGATTCGCTGAACCGCCAGTCGGAAACGATGGCCGAACTCAAGCGCAACGCCGAATTCTGGAAGAACAAGTACCGTGGCTCGCAGGGCGACCATGGTTCGACCACGACCATTACTTCCCGCCGACCCGACACCGAACAGGTGTCGCGGATGCTGGAGGCCGCCGGTGGCGAGGACGTTGGCGATCGCACCATCGCGATCGATATGCGTCAGGCACTGCTCGAAGCGCGGCGCGTATCCGGCAGTACCCCTCGCAAGTCCTGAGCCGCGTATCCCCGAACTGCGAATCCCCGAGACACGAACCCCCGGGCCGCGAATTCGTGAACTGATCGTGGCCGGGGTTGGTAGAATGCCGCTCATGGCGTTCAGGCTCGGGAGAACCATCACATGCTGACCAAAGCCGTCCTGGCTGTACTCGCCGCCGCGCTGCTGGTGCCGGCTGCTGTGACAGCGCATCACTCCGCGGTGAGATTCGATCTGACGATACGCGACCAGACCGTCACCGGTATCGTCAGGGAATTCACCGTTCGCAATCCGCATACCAGGATCGTGATGGAAGTCACCGATGAAAAAGGTACTCGCGAGATCGAGTATGAAGGTCACAGCCGCAACAACTACTATCGCTCCGGATGGCGTCCGGAACTGATCGAGATGGGTGACGAAATCACACTGACGGTTGCGCCTACGGTCGATGGCAGCGACGGTGGCTACGTGCTCGGTGTGAAAACGGCGGACGGCACCGAATTCTGAACCCGTGACCGGCCGACCATGCAACCGTGCCATCCGCAGTCCGGACGCACGGTCGGGTGGGTACCGGTTACGCATGGCATCGCTGCTGCGTGGCAGCCTTTTGCCTGCCGCCGCGATCGCTTTCGGTTGCGCCTCAGGGCCGCAATCACCCCGCTCTCCTTATGCGATGCCTGAGGCCGTTGTGGCGCAGGCCCCCTATCCGGCCGCACCGTTTCGCGCGCTGCCGGACTGGTCCTGGGCCGGCACGCTGACAGCCGGGCGGCCCGCTTCGCTGCCGGCGGTCCGTCCCGGGGCGATGCTGGGGCTGCACGAGGCATCCCGGTTTCGCATCGCCTCCGGGGACTGCCAGGACTGTGATCTGCCGGCCGCAGTGCTCTGGCACTTCGACAACGATGTGATCGCAGTGCCGGACCCGGACCCGGCGGCGGCCCGCATCCGCTTCGACGACCCGCCAGTCGACGTTTCACAGCCCGGCCGTACAGACGCGGTGCCGGCAGTCATCTGGCTGGGCGCGCCGGATCGAATCACCGGCGCACGCCTGGGCGCCGAGGGCGCGACGCTGCAATGGGACGGCGGCTCGCTGGCGTTGCGGGTGCCGCCGCCACTGCCGTCCAACCGCGCCTATATTGATGCATCGACCAGTGAGTTTCTGTCCGCCAGATCGCTGACCGTACGCGGTGCCCGGGTGGCCTCCGATCCGGCGGACACGGACCCGGGAGCTGCCTTCGTGGCCCGATCGTTCTGGCCCGAGGACTGGCGACTGGATGCCGGTGCGCTGACGTTTGCGCCGCTGCGGGAACGTGAGACGCTGGGCACGCTGATCGAGGCGATGGACGGTGGCGGCACCGGGCCGCTGCCGATACGCCTGCTGTGGGAGCGTCGCCCCGCCCGGCAGGGTGACTGGGCAGGTCTCCCGGCGCTGGCGTTCATCCTCAGTGGTGCTCAGGGAGACGATGACGGCTCGCGTGGTGGACACCTGGGCGTGGCGACCGGCTTCGTAGGCCCTCAGGGCCAGTGGGATCACTGGCTGGTGGAGAACTTCTATCCGGTGGATGACCCGAACGCCAAGGGCATCATCCCGGCCTCGGTCCCCGCGGACAAATACCTGGCCGATGTGAACAGCGGGCAGCTCTACTATCGGCCGGCATACATGCTGGTGGTGGTGCTGCGCGAGCCGCGTGTCGCCGGCTTCGTGCATCAGGGACTGCACGCGAATCTGCTGCGCCTGTACTGCCGCGAGAACATTTACCGCCGCGGCCGCAACAACAGCACGGCGATGAGTATCGATCCCCTGCGCGACATGGGCTGGCGAATCCCCACCGTTGGCGTCAGCAGCAGGATACTCGGCTGGTTGCTGGCGCCGGTCACGGCGCTGGCGGCACGCGACTTCTCGATGGGGCGCGAACTGGCCGGGGCGCTGTCGACAGAAAAGTCCCGACTGCTGCCGCGAGTAGCCTTCGAGCTGGCAGGCCATGACCTGCTTGCGCTGATTGCCGCGGAAACGGTGCCGTCATCGGCGGCGGCACTCACGCCATTCGAGCAGATGCTGGCCGAAGACGTCGAGGCGCTGGCGTTCGTCAGGCTGCCGCAGATTCCGTCGTCGCGCCGACCCGGCAGCTTCCCGGAGCGCTCGATGCTGACATTCGGCGCGACGGTGCTCGCCAGGCCCGGATCGTTCGAAGCGGCACCCGACGCCATACCACGTCCGTTTCCTCCAGCATTGCGACAGAGCTGCGTCACCGCTGATCGCTGACAGTCATGCCCCGATCGCCGCCCGCCACGCAGAGTTTCGTGCTGTATACGAAGACCTCTGGCAAAGTTCGGCTTCGCCGGAGTCAGGGGAGGACGGCTGATGCAAGCGGTGGTTTTCGCATTGATCGGTGGCGTCGTCGGGGCGTTTCTGTCGAGCGCGGGTGTTCTGGGCTGGATGATCGCCGGCGCCGTGATCGGCGCGCTGTTCGCGCGATTGCACCGTCTGCAGGTGATCGCGGACGGGTTGCAGCAGGAAAGGCGGCAGGCGCCTGCCGACACTGCCGACACTGCCGCCGCCGGCGCGACGCCCGCCATCGCTGTTGCGGCGGTCGCCGCCGCACAGTACAGCCCGGCAAGCCCGGCAAGCCCGGCAAGCCAGGCGCCTGACGAGTCCCTGCAACCACCGCGAGAGGCATTGCCGGAGCGGGGCATCGAGGCGCTGGCCATGGTCTTCCACGTTGCCTATCGGATTCGTGCGTGGTTCACGTCCGGCAACGTGCCGGTGAAAGTCGGCGTGCTGGTATCGCTGTTCGGCATGGGCTTTCTGCTCAGAGAGGCGTTCGATCGCGACTGGCTGGTGTTGCCGATCGAAGCGCGACTGCTGTTTGTCGCGGCCACCGGTGTGGCCATGCTGGCGATCGGATGGCGCCTCAGAAGCACGCATCCGGCCTACGCGCTGAGCATGCAGGGCGGCGGCATCGCGATGCTCTATCTGACGACGTGGGTGTCGTTCGCGATCTACACACTGCTGCCGCATGTGCCCGCTTTCGGGTGCCTGATCGTGATTACGGCCGCGGCGGTGATGCTGGCGGTTGCACAGGATGCCCGCGCGCTGGCCGTGCTGGGCATCACCGGCGGTTTTCTCGCGCCGCTGCTGGTGGCCAGCGAAGCCGGCAGTCATGTAATGCTGTTCAGCTACTACCTGATCGTGAATACCGCCGTGGCCGCGGTCGCCTGGTTTCGTGCCTGGCGCGAGCTGAACGTGATCGGCTTTCTGTTTACCTTCGGTGTGGGCGCGTGGTGGGGATACGCGTTCTATGATCCGGCGCATTACGCAACCACGCAGCCGTTCCTGATCGTGTTCGTCATGCTCTACTCGCTGCTTCCGGTGCTGTTTGCGACCCGGCAGGCGCCGTCTCTGAAGGGACTCATCGATGGCACGCTGGTGTTCGGTACGCCGGTGGCTGGCTTTGCGTTGCAGGCCGGACTCGTCGGTGACACCCGGTACGGACTGGCCATCAGCGCGGTCGCGCTGGCCGTCTGGTACTTCGCCATGGCGTTGTGGCTGCGTGCACGCGATGGCGCCGGTGTACGCGATCTGATCGATGCCCAGTTCGGTCTGAGCGTGGTGTTCCTGATCCTCGCCGTGCCGCTGGCGCTGGACGCCGGCTGGACGTCGGCGGTGTGGGCACTGCAGGGTGCGGCCATGGTCTGGCTGGGTGTCCGCCAGCGTCGCCTGCTCGCGCTGGCGGCCGGTGTGCTGCTGCAGGTCGGTGCCGGCGTCGCCTACCTGATGGCCTCGCGCGTCACCGACCCCATGCCGGTGTTGAACGCGGATTTCATCGGCATTGTGGTTCTCGCCGCCGCCGCGGCAGCCGCCGGTCGCTGGCTGGATGGCCGTGCAGCCGTGGCACTGCCCCGTGGCTGTCGCCTGTTGCCCGGACCGATGCTGGCGCTGGCCACGATCTGGTGGCTGGGTGGCGGAATCGTGGAGATCGGTCACCACGTCACCGGTCCGGCACCCTGGAATGCCATCCTGATGCTGGTCGCGGCCACTGTAACGGCGGCGTTTCTCCTCGCTCCGCCGCTCCACTGGCCCCGCCTCAACGTTCTGGGCCTGCTGGCGGCGCCGACCATGGTGCTCGCAGCGCTGCTGGTGTGGCTCATGCAGGGCACCGTGACGGCCCATTTCGGCTGGCTGGCCTGGCTGATGGTGCTCGCGGCGCACTATGCGTTTCTGCGTCTGCGTGAACACCGGTTCCCGCGGTTGCGCAGCGCCCTGCATGTCTGCGGCTACTGGGTCATCGCGTCGCTGATCGCCATCGATGCAGGGCGCCGGCTTGCCTTTGCGGCCGATGCCTGGATGGTTGCGGCGGTCCTCCTTCTGCTGTCGCTGTTCGTGTTTGGCTCGCTACGCGCCCGATCCGTGCTCAGGTGGCCGCTGGCTGCGCACTGGCACAGCTATGTGGTTCCGGCCTGCGGCGGTGTCGTGGCGACACTGGCCGCGAGCGCGGTTGCGGTCAATTTTCTGATGGCTGGCGAGCCGATGCCATGGCGATTCGTGCCGCTGTTCAATCCGCTGGAAGCTTCGCTCGTGGTCGTGGCGGTCATAGCCGTGCTGTGGTGGCGTGCTGCCAGCGACGAATTCACGGACCAGACCCCTGCGTGGCTGATGCCTGCCGCAGTCGCAGCGTTCGGCCTGTCGTTGTTGACGATGAGCGTTGCCCGCTCCGTGCACCACTTCACCGCCGTGCCGTTTCAGCTCGAGGCGTTGCTCCAGTCCAGCGTATTCCAGGCGGCGCTGTCCATTGCCTGGGGCGTCGTGGGGTTCGTCGCCATGCTGACCGGTGCGCGCCGCGGCAGTCGTCCGGTCTGGGTTGCCGGCAGTGCGCTGATGGCCCTGGTGGTGCTGAAGCTGTTCGTGGTCGAGCTTGCCGGCGCCGGCACCATCGAACGCATCGTCTCGTTTCTCGCGGTCGGCGTGCTGCTGCTGGTGGTTGGCTACTTCGCGCCGGTGCCGCCGCGCGAAGGTGCGCCGTCTGCGCCGCAGTCCTGATCCGCCCGACGCTGTCTGGCGACTGCACGCAACCCGTTGCGAGCGCGACCCTGACCGGACACTACTGAACGCCACGCAGTTGCGCGGCCCGCGCAACGCGCTTCACGGCGAGGATGAACGCCGCTTCACGCAGCGTGCAGTCGTGCTCGCGCGCGACATCGGCGACGTTGTGGAAAGCCTTGCGCATCATCCTGTCGAGACGTTCCCTCGTGGTGTCCAGCTCCCAGTGCAGGTACTGCATGTTCTGCACCCACTCGAAATACGAGCAGGTGACGCCGCCGGCGTTCGCCAGAATGTCGGGAACCACGGGTATCTTTCGCTCGCAGAGAATTCTGTCGCCGTCTGGCGTTGTCGGCATGTTCGCGCCTTCCACGACCAGTGCACAGCGAAGGTCCGCTGCATTGTCGGCGTTGATCACACCGCCGATCGCGGCCGGCATCAGCACGTCACACTCCATGCACAGCAGCCTGTCGTTGTCGATGCAATCGACGCCTTCGAAATCGGCGAGCATTCCGTCATTGGCGACATGCTCGCGCAGCCTGCCGATGTCGAGTCCTTCGGGGTTGTGAATACCGGTAACATGATCGGATACGGCGATGACCTTTGCGCCGGCTTCCTGAAGGAAGCTGGCGGCGAACGAGCCCACATTGCCGAAGCCCTGTATCACCACGCTGGCACCGGCCAGTTCCCTGTCGAGCAGCTTCAGCGCCTGCTCGGTGGTTACCCAGCAGCCGCGTCCGGTGGCTTCGTCGCGACCGGCGGCGCCGAACAGGTCCAAGGGTTTGCCGGTGACCACGCCGGGACTGAAGCCGTGGAATTTCTCGTATTCGCTCATGATCCACGCCATCTCGCGTGGACTGGTGTTCAGATCGGGCGCCGGGATGTCTTCAGTCGGGCCGATGACTTCGCGAATTCCCTGGACGAACTTGCGGGTGATGCGTTCGATCTCCGCCTCGCTGTAGTCATCAGGGTCCAGGCAGATGCCACCCTTCGCGCCACCGAAAGGCACGTCGACAATCGCCGTCTTCCAGGTCATCAGTGAGGCCAGCGCCGCAGAATAGTCGGCGTCCATGCCGCTGTGGAACCGCAGGCCGCCCTTGTAGGGGCCGCGAGCATTGTTGTGCTGTACGCGAAAGCCGCTGAAATGCGAGATTTCGCCGTTGTCCAGCTCCACCTGCACGGTGGCGTGTATCTCACGTTGCGGCAGCTTCAGAAGTGACTGCCGTTGCTTGGGAATGTCCAGTGCGCGCATCGCGCGCGTGAGGAACTCATTCGTGGCTTCCAGTGCATGCATGTGTAGAACGTAGCACGCATGTTGCGCTGTGCCAAAGCCGGTCAGCTGCGCGGCTGCGTCCGAAATTCGGGTTAGCGACAGAGCCCCGGGTTCGGGCGGCCGTTCGGCAGTCGATGCGGGCAGTCTTCGAGTTCGTCTTCGTCATCGTCAGCGTCACCGCTGCCACCAAGTCCGGCGCCGCCGCCCTGGCCACCACCGCCACTGTTTCCAGCGCCGCCGCCCGCACCGCCACCGCCGCTGTTTCCAGGTGCGTTGCCTGAATTGCCTGACCCACTGCCACCGCCGGCGTTGCCGGAATTACCCGGTGCGTTGCCCGAGTTGCCCGGTCCGCCGCCGGTGTTGCCCGAGTTGCCCGGTCCACTGCCAGCGTCGCCGCTGCCGCCTGTGCCGCTTGTATCGGCCGGTGGTGTGCCGCTGCCGGCGCCCGGTGCGGCACCGCCGGTATCCCCGCTGTTGCCGCTGCCACCCGTGCCCGACGAACCACCGGGGACGTTCGGACCGGATCCGCTGCCGCCCGGTCCGCCGCCGTAATCATGGCCGTTACTGGCGCCTGAACCACCCGAGCCGCCGGATCCGGACTGGCCGCCGGTGCCTGTGCCCGCGGCGGGTGGTGAAGCCGGACCGCTGCCATCGAAAGCGCTGCTGTGAAAAGCAGATGGATCCGGGGCCGTGCCCTGCGAGCGGCAGCTGGAAGGTACATGAGCGGCCCGTCCGGCCACATATTCGCAGCGCCAGCTGATGGAGCCGCCAGGGAATTGTGGAACGAGCTGCAGCACCGGCTGCGTGCCTGCACCGGTGTTGCGTGTGGTGAGCAGGATCGTGCCGTCATTGGCCACGGCGATGTCTTCACAGTATTCGGTGGGTTCGAAGTGCACCTGTCGCGGCTGATTCGAGGCCAGCGATTCGCCCACCGCCAGACGCGGAACGGTTGCCAGCGTCAGGCACTCGGTTACGCGTGCGCGCACGGTATGGGTGTGATAGTTCGGTAGCGCGATGGCCGCCAGAATGCCAACGACGCTGACCGCGATCATCACTTCGATCAATGTGAAGCCGCCGGTGCGGCGCAGATGACCAGTCACCTTACCCTCCTGGAGCACGGTGTCTCGTGAGTGAGTTGATGTGCGGCAGCGTACCCAGGCGTCGGCGGATATTCCGTGTTGGTCAGCACGTTTTCGTAATCGGATTCGCGGAAAGGCGCCGCCGGGACGGGTTTTTCGGCTGAACCGGGGCGGTGCTAAGGTGTCGGATAGAGCAGGAAAGGGGGAAATCTGCACAATGTCTGAACAGGATGGCCCGCGGCCCCGGATCTGGAAGTGGGTGCTTCTGCTGATCGTGCTCGGCGTGATCGGCTTTGGCAGCTATGGTTTCTGGAACGCCGAAGACAGCTCGGGGCTTGCGCTGAATACGGTGGCCGTGGACCGCGGCGCGCTGCGGCACACGATTTCGGCTACCGGCACGCTCAATCCGCTGGTGAACGTGGAGGTGGGTTCGCAGGTCTCCGGGATCATCGACGAGATCCATGTCGACTTCAATTCAGAAGTCACTCGCGGTCAGGTGCTCGCGCGCATCGAGACGTCCACATTCGAGGCGAATGTTCGTCAGGCGGAGGGTGAGGTCGCATCCGCGCGGGCGGCGCTGGATCTGGCGGAGGTGGATATCGCCAGACTTCGCCAGCTGCTCGAGCGCGAACTCGTGTCGCAGTCCGAGGTCGATCAGGCGGTAGCGCGGCTGCGTCAGGCCGAGGCCACCCTGCAGATCCGCAGGCATTCGCTGGATCGCGCACAGCTGGAACTGGCGCGTTGCACGATTTACTCCCCTGTGGACGGCATCGTGATTTCCCGCAACGTCGACGTGGGTCAGACGGTGGCCGCATCGATGACGGCACCGATCCTGTTCCGCATCGCCAATGACCTGTCGCGCATGCAGATCAACTCGCTGGTTCCGGAAGCTGACATCGGCGGTATTCGCGAGGGGCAGCGCGTGCAGTTCACGGTGGACGCGTTTTCCGGCGAAACCTTCGACGGCACAGTCGTGCAGGTGCGCAATCAGCCGATCATCGAGCAGAACGTGGTCACCTACGACACGGTGATCGAAGTGGCCAATCCCGAACGCAAGCTCAAGCCGGGCATGACCGCAACAGTGACCATCGTTGTCGAAGAGCGGTCCGATGTGCTGCGTGTCCGCAACACGGCATTGCGCGCACGGCTGCCGGACAGCATCAGGCCGCCGGACCCGACACCGGCCAGCGGTGACGGTGACGCACGCACGGTCTACCGTGTCATCGCAGGCGGGGATTCGTCGGACGTACTGCAGGCGATGAGTGTGCTCACCGGCAGCACGGATGGCGTGTACACGGAAGTGCTCGACGGTCTCAGCGAGGGCGACGTGCTGGCCACGGGTATCGATCTCAGTGCGCCGGCTTCGGGCAGTGGCGGGCGCAGCGGTCTGTTCGGGCCGGGTCCGGCGCGGTTCTGACGGCGGACGGCTGGATCATGGGCGTTGTTGTCATCGAAGACCTGTTCAAGACTTACCGGCTCGGTGGCGACGTGAATGTCCCGGCATTGCGAGGTGTGTCGCTGACGTTCGAACCCGGCGAGTTCGTCGCAATCATGGGTCCGAGTGGTTCGGGCAAGTCCACCCTGATGCACATTCTGGGCTGTCTGGACCGGCCCACGCGCGGGCGCTATCTGCTTGATGGTCAGGATGTTTCCCGCCTGTCACGGGATCAGCTGGCCGCGCTGCGCAACCGCAAGCTCGGATTCGTGTTCCAGAGTTTCAATCTGCTGTCGCGAACGTCGGCGCTGGAAAACATCGAGCTGCCGCTGATGTATTCGCGCGGTGGCCTGGGTCTGAAGGAGATTGCACGCCGCTCACGCAAGGCACTGGACATGGTCGGCCTTGCCGATCGTGCCCATCATCTGCCCAATCAGCTGTCCGGCGGTCAGCAGCAGCGGATCGCGATTGCGCGCGCGCTGGTCACCGAACCCACCGTGCTGCTCGCCGATGAGCCCACCGGCAATCTCGATACGCGCACGGGCATGGAGATCATGGAGATCTTTCAGAAGCTCAATGACGCCGGCATTACGCTGATCATCGTCACGCATGAACCGGAGATCGGTCAGTTCGCCAAACGCAGGGTCGTGCTGCGTGACGGACGCATCGTTCAGGATGCGCCCGTTGCCGACAGACTCGTTGCCGCCGAGGAGAAGCTCAGGCTGCCACAGCTGGTGGACGAATCCGAGGAGTTCGCCTGATGCGCCCGGAGCTGCTGGTGCTGGTTGCTCTGCGGGCGCTGCGTCGCAACGCCATGCGTTCGCTGCTGACGGCGCTGGGTGTGGTGATCGGCGTGGCCGCGGTGATCACGATCGTCAGCATCGGTGCCGGCGCGCGGGCCGAAGTCGAGGAGCAGGTGAATCGCCTTGGTCAGAATGTGATGCTGATTTTCCCGGGTGCTCAGCAGCTTGGCGGGGTGAGCGCCGGTGGCGGCACCGTGAATACGCTGACGCCCGAAGATGCCGAAGCGCTGCGCGACGAGATCCCCGAAGTGCTGGCCGCAAGCCCGGAGGTGCGGTCGCAGCGGCAGGTTTCCTACGGCAGAAACAACTGGTTCACGCCGATCTACGGTCAGTCGGCCGACTATCTGCAGATTCGCCAGTGGCCGCTGGAAGACGGGCGCATGTTCGATGAGGAAGATGTGGTGCGCGCGAACAAGGTGGCTGTGGTGGGGCAGACCATCGTCGAGGAGCTGTTCGAAGGCACTGATCCGATTGGCGAGGTCATCCGCGTGCGCGGCAATCCGCTGGAAGTGATCGGCGTGCTCGAACGCAAGGGCATGTCGCTGATGGGTTCGGTGCAGGACGACATCATCCTGGTGCCCTACACCACGGCTTTCCGCTACATCTCCGGGCGTTCTCATGCCATGGTCATCAATACGCAGATCATCAGTTCCGATGCGATGGAGATCGCGCGGCTGAAGATCACCGACCTGCTGCGCGAGCGCCATCGGCTGGGGCCGACGCAGGCTGATGATTTCACCGTGCAGACGCAGGAGGAAGTGGCTCAGATGGCTACCGAGACGTCGCGCGTCATGACGTTCCTGCTCGGTTCCATCGCCGGCATCTCGCTCCTCGTGGGCGGCATCGGCATCATGAACATCATGCTGGTGAGTGTCACCGAACGCACGCGCGAGATCGGTATCCGCGTCGCCAACGGTGCGCGCCATCGCGACATCCTGCGGCAGTTTCTGCTGGAGGCCACGCTGATCAGCTGTCTGGGTGGCGTGCTCGGTATTCTGCTGGGCGGTGCGGTGAGCCACGCGGTGGCCGGCTACGCCGACTGGCCCGTCCATTTACCAACGGACGCGATCCTGTATGCGTTTGCGTTCAGTGCCGCGGTGGGCATCTTTTTCGGCTTCTATCCGGCGCGCAAGGCCGCGCGTCTGGACCCCATCGAGGCGCTGCGCTACGAGTAGGTCTGCTGCCGGATTGATGGCACTAAGGCCCCGAACCCTGCGCTTTCACCGCCGCGACAAGTCGATACAGATACTGCGAACGCGCGCCGGAGCGGCAGAACGCCAGCACCGGTGCCGGCAGCGCATCCAGGTGCGCGGCGAAGGCGTGTACGTCGTCGAGATCGAGCTCGCTGCCGACCACCGGCTGGTAGACGAACGCCAGCCCCGCCTGCCGTGCGGCCTCCTGAAGTTGAGTCGACGCCGGTTGCGCAGGCCCTTCCTCGCCATCGGGACGGTTGTCGATCACCGAGCGAAAGCCGAGCGCAGCCACCTCCGTCATGTCTTCGGGGCGCAGCTGGCCGGCGGTGGCGAACTCCGGTGACAGGTGAGTCAGGTCCAGCGGCATCGATGGCTCCTTGATCCCTTGCGGATCCGTTCTGTTGTGGTGATGTGGCTTACAGTTGATTCACGGGGATCTTCATATAGCTCACGCCATTGTCTTCCGGCGGCGGCAACTCGCCCCCACGGATGTTCACCTGTATGGAGGGCAGGATGAGTCGCGGCATGTCCAGTGTCGCGTCGCGCTCGGTACGCATTTTTACAAACTCCGCTTCACTGATGCCATCGTGCACATGGATGTTGGCCCTGCGCTGTTCGGCGACGGTGGCCACGCACTGGTGGTCGCGACCCGCTGGCGGGTAGTCGTGACAGACGAACAGGCGTGTTGCGTCGGGCAGCGACAGCAGGCGCCTGATGGAACGATACAGCGTGGCTGCGTCGCCGCCGGGAAAGTCGCAGCGTGCCGTGCCCACATCGGGCAGAAACAGCGTATCGCCAATGAAGACGCTGTCGCCAATGCGCCAGGCCATGTCGGCGGCCGTGTGTCCGGGGGAGTGCATCACTTCGCAGGCCAGGTCGCCGATCGCGAACGTCTCGCCTGCCGCGAACAGCTGATCGAACTGGCTGCCGTCGGCCACGAAGTCGTCTTCCAGATTGAAGACATCGCGAAAGATCTCCTGCACCTCGCGGATCCTGTCGCCGATGGCGAGGCGTCCGCCGACTTCGCTGCGTACGAAGGGCGCGGCCGACAGGTGATCGGCATGGGCATGGGTTTCCAGTATCCATGCCACCGTGAGGTTGTGCGCGCGCACGAAATCCACCAGCCGCTGCGCACCGGAGGTGCTCGTGCGTCCCGCCTTGGGGTCGTAGTCGAGCACCGGATCGATGACGGCGGCGCTGCCGCCCTCGCGGTCGTACACCACGTAGCTCCAGGTTTCCGAGTCAGGGTCAAGAAACGGCTCAACGTTCGGCTGCATGGTCGGCTCCGGTGGTCTGCGCAACACTGTCGCAGGTATTAAAGGTGGTGCGATGGCGTGATTGCAACTGTGGCAACTACCTGTTTCGCTGTGCCACTGTGGCGAGGATGCTGGCAGCTGCGACGAAGGATGCCCTGGGGCTTGCAGGCTGGCATGCCGGATCCGAACAGGTACGGCCGCATTGAAGTGCCCGGTATCCTGTCCGGATCGGGCGAAGAACGGGAGGAATGGATGATGATCGACTGGGATGCGTTTACGCCGGGCGCCGCGCTCATCGGTGGCGTACTGATAGGGCTGGCTGCCGCGGCCTTCGTATTGTTCAACGGCCGCATTGCCGGCATATCCGGCATCGTCGGCGGCCTGCTGCGGCCGGCGCGCGGCGATGTGGGCTGGCGTGTGGCGTTCACGCTGGGCCTGGTGCTTGCGCCGCTGACCTGGCCGGTGTTCGCCGCTTTGCCGGAAATCCGCATCGACGCGGGCTATCCGCTGATCGTCGTGGCCGGACTCATCGTCGGCATCAGCACGCGGTATGGCGCGGGATGTACCAGCGGTCACGGTGTCTGCGGCATCTCGCGGCTGTCGCCACGCTCCATCATCGCCACGCTGTCGTTCATGGGTGCCGGCTTCGCCACCGTGTTCGTCGTGCGCCACATCATCGGAGCCGGATCATGATCAGTCGCTTCGACTTTATCGCCTGGCTGGTGGGACTCACCTTCGGTGCCGGCCTGCTGTTCTCCGGCATGGCGAATCCCGACAAGGTGCTCGGCTTTCTGGATCTGGCCGGCGGCTGGGATCCGTCACTGGCACTGGTGATGGGTGCTGCGGTGGCTGTCGGCGGCGTGGCCTTCGCAATCGCGGGAGGACGGGCGGTGACCCTGCTCGGCGCGCCGCTGAAGCTCCCGGAGCGGCGCGACATCGACTCGCGCCTCGTGCTGGGCGGCCTGGGTTTCGGCGTGGGCTGGGGGCTGGCCGGATTCTGTCCCGGCCCGGCGCTGGTCGCGCTCGGCGCCGGTGAACCCAAGGCACTGGTATTCGTTCTTGCCATGGTGGCCGGCATGGGTGTGTTTGAGCTGCTGGAGGCGCGCGGTCGGGCACGTGCGGCCAAACCATCCGCGGACGCTTGAGTGCGTGACGCGATGTCGTTGCGTGCGGCGTCGGGCCACCTGATACCCGAGTGGGCGCGCCGCTACCGTCGTGGATACGTGGCGGGCGATCTGGTGGCCGGACTGGTGGCGGCCATGCTGCTGGTGCCGCAGAGCATGGCCTATGCGGCGCTGGCCGGTCTGCCGCCGCATATTGGTCTGTATGCCAGTGTGCTGCCGCTGATCGTGTATGCGTGGTTCGGTTCCAGCAGTGTGCTGTCGGTGGGACCGGTGGCGGTGATCGCGTTGATGACGGGTGCCGCGCTGCAGGGCGTTGCACCGGCCGGCAGTGCCGAATATATCGCTGCTGCGGGACTGCTGGCGCTGCTGTCCGGCGTGGCGCTGCTGGTGTTCGGACTGCTGCGGCTGGGTGCGCTGGCGCACCTGCTCAGCCATCCGGTGATCAGCGGTTTCATGACCGGTGCCGCGGTGCTGATCCTGATCGGTCAGCTGCGGCCGCTGCTGGGCATCTCCGCGCCCTCCGGTTCCGGGATACGCATGTTCACCGACATCGTGACGCAGGTGGGTGACGCGCATGCGCTGACGCTGGCGGTGGGGTTGTCCGCGCTGCTGATGCTGGTGGTGGCGAGAAAGTGGCTGGCCCGCGCGCTCCATCTGGCGGGCATGCCGATGCCGGTTGCCGGCGTGCTCGCGAAACTGACGCCCATGCTGGTCGTACTTGCCTGCATCGGCGTGGTGCGGATCACCGACTGGCAGGCGCAGGGTCTGGCGGTGACCGGTGCATTGCCGGCAGGGCTCATCCCCATCGTTCTGCCGTCGCTGGATCCGGCGCTGGCCCTGGTGCTGCTGTTGCCGGCGCTGGTGATCGGCCTGCTGGGGTTCATCGAGAGCGTTGCCGTTGCCGGTTCCATGGCGCGCGCCCGTGGTGAGCGGATCTCTGCCGACGCCGAGCTGCGCGGCCTGGGCGCGGCGAACATTGCCAGCGCAATCTCCAGCGCGTTCCCGGTGGCTGGCGGCTTTTCGCGCACCGCGGTGAATGCCGATGCCGGCGCCCGTACCGCACTGGCCGGCGTCATCACCGCGCTGATCATCGTGTTCGTGTTGATGTTCGCGGCGGAGATCTTTGCTGCCCTGCCGCTCGCCGTGCTGGCCGCGATCATCATTGCCGCCGTGGCACCGCTGATTGATGCGCAGCGCTTCATCGCCACGTGGCGCTACGATCGCGCCGATGCACTGGCGCTGGCCGGCACCGCGGTCGGCGTGGTGGTGTTCGGCGTTGAGGCGGGCGTGGGCATCGGCGTGGGTCTGTCGCTGGCGAGCCTGGTGTGGCGATCTTCTCGTCCGCATATCGCCGTGATTGGTCAGGTACCCGGCAGCGAGCACTTTCGCAACGTGCTGCGCCATCAGGTCAATACCCGCGAAGGTCTGCTGATGCTGCGCGTGGATGAGAATCTGTACTTCGGCAATGCCGAGGCGGTCGCGCATCGTGTGCAGCAGCTGTGCGCGGCGCAGCCGGCGTTGCGGCATCTGGTGCTGGTGATGTCGTCGGTCAGCCACGTGGATGCCACGGCACTGGAGACGCTGCATGCCATGCACGATGCCTTGCGTGCGCGCGGCGTCACGCTGCATCTGGCCGAGGTGAAGGGACCGGTGCTGGATCGACTGGGCGATACCGACTTCCTGCGCGAGCTGTCCGGCCGCGTGTTTCTGTCGTGTTGGGAGGCGTATGACTGTCTGCCGGATTCGTTGCCGGCGCGGGATGGGCGGCGAGGTCTCGCCGAGTGACAGCGCATTGGTTGTGCGACGCTACATAGGTCGCCAGCAGCGGCTCCAGCGGTCGAGCAGAAATCCTTCCGTGGATCAGCGGTCCAAGGTTGAAGTTATTGATCTCAGCGGTTCAATGTAGCGTTGTTCGTCGTTGCGGAATCCATCGATGCTCGCGAACAACGTCTGTGCACCCAGGGCTCGTGCGAGACCCTGAACGGCGGCCAGACGCACGTAAAAGTCGCTGTCGGCGAGTGCCAAACTCAGCGGCTCGATAATCAACGGAGATTCGATACGCCTCATAGCTCTTGCGGCAGCACGTCGCGTTTCAGCCTCAGGAAACAGCATCAGGCGCTCCAGTACCGGTAGCGCTGCCTCTCTAGCCATTCCGTCTTCGATTCCAACTAGTACATAAGCCAGCAGCAAAGGATCCAGTGTCCTGTCAGCCAGCGCGGCTTCCGCCGCAGGCAAAACATTTACCTCGCCCACCGACAGTAAATGCCTGACTGCCCGCAGCCGGACCTGTGGATCAGGATCCCCCAAAACGGCGTTCAGTGCTTCAACCGCTATCGGATCGTCGATTCCCACAATCGCTTCAAGCGCTTCAATCTTCAGCTGAGGACTCGCGTCCATCCGCAGCCCATCCGCCAACAGACTCAGCACTCTGTCGACAGGATCCTCCCCGCGGCCCTGCGCGCCGGAAACGGCGGGGATACCAGGGTGTTGGGGAGACACGAATCTGTATCCTCCATTGGCTTCCCGCAGGAACAAGACCATGAAGTCGCCCTCAGACACGTAGCCATAAGGGAAATTGGGTGATTCGAACCGAATGGTGATACGCCCACCCAACGTTTCTCCCTTCAGGACCTGATCGACAGACAGCGTGGCAAGCCTCGCCTTCGCTGGCACTTCGTGCCCGCCTCCGAGGACTAAGCTCGTGTCCCCCTCGCTTTCGACGCTGGTCACCGTGCCCACGACAATCACGTCCGCGTCGTTTGCGATTCCGGGAAAATTGATCCCTAACGCAATCTGGGCGCTTACAACTGACGGCACCGCCATCGAAAGCAGGAACAGCACGAACAGCCAGCTATTACGCATCATAACCATCTCCTGTCCAGGATTCTGGAGGAGTTAGTCCCGCTTTGCACTAACCGGAGATCCCCAATCGTGATTGGTCCAGACAGTTACCCATGATGAAGTAAATTGCTCGGATACAGGCACGGGATGCGGCAACGGCTGATCAAGATGATCCCGTATCAGGTATAGCACAAGAGTCAAGAATCCGTGCAGTGCATGAGGGCAAGTAGGGCTGTACCCCAACCCCATCAGGCTCTTCGGCGCGCGAACCGTCAAGTCATGAGTGTTGTGTCCGCCGGCTGTTGTGGTTGCCACGATCTGTACATCATTTGAACTCTCACTCATCCCTTTACTGGTGACGACAGCGGAACTTCCGCTTCCGGAAAATGAAACAAGGTCCGAACCAGCGCCGATGCTCCACTGCATAGAGCTGTCATTGGAGGTCAAGGTTATCGCGGTAACGTACCCCGATGGTGTTCGCCGTTGAACCAACTGATTCAACGGGCACTTGTCAGGCGGCATGGCATTGATCGCTGTAAGTCGCCGGCCCATACGGCCGAGGGGCATCGGCGCGTGAGCTCGATCGGTAGTTGGACCTTCGCAGTGGGCGGGATCAATGAGGATGCGCTCGGGCGTACGCCGGGGGTGTACGGCTATGCAGCTCAAGGCGAAGTCTGGTCCGATCCAGTTGCGAAAGTGTCTCGTATCTCCTCGAAAGTTGTCGGCATAGCTGGTGGCGGATCAACGGACCGTCTCGTATCCCAATTGCCGAGATAAATGTAAGTGAAATCAGTTGGTCCTCTTAAGGTCTCGCCTGCCTGATAGCCGCTGAACCCAAGCGCATCTGCAAGTCGTTGTGCCAACCGGTTACGGTTGCCGCCGGTGTGCGATGCCGTTGAATAGGTAAAGAGGACACCGCACATGGTTGACCTGCAGACGGCGTGCAGCGAAGTGACAGGAAAATCCAGGAGGTTGGCAACTTCCTCCAGGGCGCGTCCTTCCATAGTCCTCGCCCAGGCAGGGTCGTCGGGCTCGTTTGCCAATCGTCTTGCCAGGTTGTCCTCAAAGGGATCGGGGATCTCGAATCCAGGCAGGTTCGGAAGCGCGGGCATTCGCGCACGTGTCATCATCCGCACCGCGATCCCGCAGGCCTGTTCATCAATCTCTACGTTCGGACCGAAAGTTATCGTTCTTCTCGACCCGGCCAATAAGCGAGTCATGTCGTCGCACGATTCTGAGGCCGACTCTGAAGTAGTCTCTGGTTCATCGCCCACGTCGAATATTTGAACCGACGCTTCTGACACTTCTGTCGTGTCGCGCACTGATGCACGAATTTCCGTACCCTCTGATCGCAACTGCGCGTCGTCGTGGGATAACCGCCGTTCTTCCTGCTCCGAGGGTGACTGACCATGAAGCAATACCCAGATCCAGATACCGCTCAACGACGCAACCAGCAAGATCAGTGCTCGCTTCCCGATCTCGCCGGGTTCCCGTTTGCTCATGGCGACGTCCTCACACCGGGCGGTCCCTGGTCCCGTCTCCGCCTAAGATAGTTCTCTTCGGCCATTCGAACGAAGGGATCCGCCTCAATCAATGCCCTGTCTGCTTCCTCCCCGGCCGCCATCATCAGAAATTCAATGGGAGATCGCTCAATGTAGTCTGACCCTACCAAGAACAGTTCTTCATCCGGCTCGCCCATCGTTATGCTTTCCGCAAGCGCAAAGAACGAACCGCTAAGGCAGGCGTGATTGAAAGATCGTAATGGATAGCGCCATCGACAGGCGCTGGACATTCGGGGAACCAGCTCACAGGCCGGCAGCGGGGCTGCAGAGCTTGCGTGCATCCGATAGGGCGCATGGAACATTTCCTCCAGCTGGGCCCTGTCCCTGGTCGCCATCATGTGTTGATGACGATCGTCCGGTATCCGGGGTAGAAGGTCAAGCGCAATAGTCTATGTCCGTACGATGCTGCGGGTGGATGAGAACCTGTACTTCGGCAATGCCGAGGCGGTCGCGCATCGAGTGCAGTAGCTGTGCGCGGCGCAGCCGGAGGTGCGGCATTCGGTGCGGGTGATGTCGAGCAAACCATCAGTCTGACGTTTCAGCTGAAGCGCTTTTGCTCAACGGCGGGCCGGGCGCTTTGCCAGTTTGCGCTGCAGCGTGCGGCGATGCATGTTCAGTGCGCGCGCGGTCGATGAGATGTTGCCATCATGTTCGGCGAGGACGCGCTGGATATGCTCCCATTCCAGCCGTCGGGGCGACATGGGTGCGGAGTCTGAAGTGTCCTGGCCGTGGCCGTCCCTGCGTTGCAAAGCGCTGACAATCGCTTTGGCGGTGGTCGGTTTGGCGAGATAGTCATCCGCACCGAGCTTGATCGCGCGCACTGCCGTCGCGATGCTCGCATAGCCGGTCAGCACGAGAATTCTCGCGTCCGGCGCAAGGGCCCGAAGCCGTGGCACCAGTTCGAGACCATCCTCGGTGCCGATTCGAAGATCCACGATGGCTGCGTCGGGCGTCATGGCCACGGCTGCGCCGAGAGCGTCCGTAGCACTGTATCGGGCGGCCGCTGTCCAGCCCGCGCGCGTGAGCGCTGCGGCGAGTGTGTCCGCGAAAACCCGGTCATCGTCGATGACCAGCACGTTCGGCGCCGGGTCAGTGTCCATCGGCCACCAGTTCGTCGAGCGGCAGGCTGATATGCGCCTCGACACCGCCCGAGCGACTGCTGTCGAGTCTGAGGCTGCCGCCAAAACGCTGCAGGGCGACATGCGACAGCAGCACACCGACGCCGAGTCCGTCGGGCTTGGTGGTGACTATTCTGTGTCCCAGCACACCTTGCACGGAAGGCGAGAGCCCCGTGCCGTTGTCGATCACGGCCAGTTCGACCTTGCCGTCGCGGAAGTCGATGACGACAGTGATGAGCGGACTTTCGCTCTCGACTGCGGCGTGGGCCGCATTGTCGAGCACGTTTCGGAACGCCTGTTCCAGCGTCGCTTCGGCGATGATCCGCGTTTCCGGCAGCGCCCCGCGACGCTCGACTTCCACCGCGATGTCCGGATGGGCGCGGCGGAAGCCGGTGACCAGTTCGTCGATGAACGCGGCGAGCCACATTGATCGTGCGCCACGGCTGCGATCAGCGCCGACGCCGGCTGCGATCGCGTTCAGCTTGCCGCTGATCAGCGCGATCTGTTCGTTCATGATGTTGAGCTTCGCCCGCATGTTCGTGTCCCGACACTGCTCGTCGAGTTCCTCCACCAGCAGTGCCAGGGTTGCCAGCGGTGTATTCACCTCGTGCGCCGCGCCCGCCGCGAAGGTGCCGAATTCGATGATCTGCCGGTCGCGCAACGTGGCTTCCCTCATCGTCGCAAGCTCCCGGTCGCGCTCGAGAACCAATGTGCCCATCCGGCCGACGAAGTACACGATCAGCGCCGCCGCAACGAGGAAGTTGACCCACATGCCGGCCAGATGCAGGTCGAAACCCTCGCCCGATTCTCCATGTATCGACGGCAACGGCACGTGTATATACAGCAGTAGCGTATAGGCGAGTGCGCACAGTGCGCCGATCAGCCAGGCCAGGCGCGACGGCAGCGAAGCGGCCGCGAGCGAGACCGGCACGAGATACAGCGACACGAATGGATTTGCCGGGCCACCGGTAAGGTAGATCACCGTCGTAAAGGCCGCGATGTCGACCGTCAGATGCAGCGCAACTTCCAGGTGACTGACGCGGCGCGTGCTCCGTATCCGGCGCCATGCCACGACGTTCCATGCGCCGAGGGCGCCGATTGTCACCGCGAGCGGCAGCAGTGGCAGCTCCACGTGGAGCAGGTGGTGAACATAGGCGATAATCGCAATCTGGGAGACGATTGCGATCAGCCGCAGCCAGCTCAGCAGACGAAGGGCGGCTACGGGGTCCTGATTGTCGATTCGGGTCAGCGACATCGGCACGGCCAGCGATGGCGGGCTGCCATTGTCACACAGCGAGGTCACGGAGAGCCTCCTGACCCGTCGGGAGACGACATCATGTCGCATCCTCATGGTGGCGTCTTTATCCTGGACAGTGGATGACAGCAGGGAGTGGGACATGAAAGCAAGCCAGTCAGGAGCGATCTGCGCAATGGCGCTACTGTGTACCTGGGTGCCGCTCACCCATGCCGACGAAGCTGATTCCCGCCAGGCTTGCGAGTCCCTGGCCGCACTGGAAGCGCCGCGCTTCCGCGTCGACGCCGCGCAGTGGGTCGAAGCTTCAGCGCAACTGGCGGCGCACTGTCTGTTCCGCGCCACCCTCGATGCCCGGCCGTCGACGATCGAGGGTGTTGCGCTCGGCATCGGCATCGAACTGCGCCTGCCGCTGACCTGGAACGGCCGCTTTCTTTTCCAGGGCGGTGGCGGTCTCAACGGTGTCCTGAATCCGGCATTTGGCAACGTTTCGGGCTTCTCTTCGGCGCTCGAGCGCGGCTTTGCCGTGGTCTCCACCGATGGCGGTCATCGCGGCCGCAGCATCCTCGATTCAAGTTTCGCCACGGATCAGCAGGCCAGGCTCGATTTCGCCTACCAGGCGGTGCAGCGGACCACGTTCGAGGCGAAGCGTCTGATTGATCGGTTCTACGGCCGTGTACCCGACTACGCCTATTTCATGGGCTGCTCGACGGGAGGTCGCGAGGCAATGCTCGCAGCGCAACGCCTGCCGCTGGAGTTCGACGGCATCGTGGCCGGCAATCCAACCTTCAATCTCACGCGGATCGCCGCGAATCAGGTCTTCAGTCTGCAGACGATCACACGCCTGGCGCCGCGCGATGCCAACGGTGTGCCGGAACTGCACAATGCCTTCACGGACGCGCAGCTGCAGGGGATTGCGGATGCGGTGCTGTCCCGGTGCGACGCGCTGGACGGTCTTGCAGACGGCATGATCAATGACTTCGAAGCCTGCGGCTTCGATCCCGCGTCTTTGCAATGCGACGCGGGCGGTGCCGCGACTGGCGACGTCTGCCTCTCGGACCGTCAGGTCTGGGCGCTCCGGGACCTGTTCGGCGGCGCACGAAATTCCTCCGGTGAAGCGCTGTACGGCACCTTCACGTTCGACACCGGCATTGCAGCGCCCGCATGGCGCTCCATGCATCTGGGCACGGCCGACCGTCCGCCCGCGAATGCGTCTCTGGGTTCCGATACGCTGCGTCTGTTCGCGATGACGCCCGCCCGGCCCGAACTGGATCCGCTGGACTTCGATTTCGATCGTGACATGGCCGCGACCTACGAGACGGCCGCAATCAACGATGCCGTCGCGACCCTGCATTCGAGTTTCGCAGCGCGCGGCGGCCGGCTGATCGTCTATCACGGTCTCTCCGATCAGAGCATGTCGGCGGGGGCGCTCACCGACTGGTACGCCGGCCTGACACCGCGCGACGACAACGGCCCGCAGGACTGGGCGCGGCTGTTCTTCGTGCCGGGCATGCTGCATTGCGGCGGCGGCCAGGCCACCGACCGCTTCGATATGCTGAGCGCAATTCAGGCCTGGGTCGAGGATGGCGAGGCGCCGGATCGGGTCGTCGCGACCGGAACAGCGTTGCCGGGCGTGTCGCGACCCCTGTGCCCCTACCCTCGGGTGGCACGGTACGAAGGCGGCGATACGGACGCGCAGGAGAGCTTCGTCTGCCGCTAGCGTGCGAGTTGCCGCCTGCCAAAGACCTGACTCCTTGCCCTGTGCTCGATGCCCTTCACGATGCTGACGGGATACGCTGGCTATGCGGCATGCCTGTCGCGGCTGGTTCAGCCGATGCGACGGTAGCGTAAATCCTCTTTATCGGTTAAATGGGGGCCTGTCGATCTGTTGAATGGGTGATGCAATGCGGTTCAAGCGCTTCGACCTCAATCTCCTGGTCGTTCTGAACGCATTGCTGCGAGAACGCAGCGTGTCCAAAGCCGCAGAGCATCTCCATCTGAGCCAACCGGCAATGAGTGCTGCGCTGCGCAGGCTCCGCGAATACTTCAACGACGACATCCTCGTGCAGCAGGGTAGGAGCATGATGCCCACGGCGCATGCGCAGGGCATCGCTCCGATTGTCGAGAAAGCGCTGGCTGACATCGATGCGCTGATTTCCGCTTCGACCGTGTTCGACCCGTCGACGTCCCAACGCACATTTCGCGTCTGCGCGTCGGATTATGTAACGGTTGTGCTCCTGTTGCCGCTGCTGGCGGAACTCGCGCAGACGGCTCCACAGCTGCGCGTGGAGGTCCGGCCGCCATCGCCGGAGGCGCTGCCCGCACTTGAGCGCGGCGAAATCGACTTTTTGCTGACGCCCGAACAGTACACGGCCAAAGAGCATCCGACGCAGCTGCTCTTTGAGGAGCGGCATGTCGTCGTCGGCTGGAAGGACAATCCGGTGTTTCGCGCCCCGCTCACCGAAGAGACATTCTTCGAGCAGGGTCAGGTCATCATTTCACTGAGTCACGCACCGTCATTCGCGGAACAGGAGATGGGCGAGCTGAACCGCAGACGGCGCGTCGACATCGTCTGCTCTTCGTTTCTCGCGGTGCCCTGGCTGTTGCCGAACACGAACAGACTGGCCCTGATGCACGAGCGGCTCGCGAAAATCATGCTGGACAAGCATTCACTTGCGATCGCGCCACTGCCTTTCGAGTTTCCGGTGATGCGGGAAATGATTCAATACCATGCGGCGCGGGTAACGGATGGCGGGACTCGCTGGTTCCTCGACCGCATCCTCGAGGGTGCCGCGGCCCTGCGGAAGGAATCCATATGAGGACTACATTTGGATCAAAACTATAAATCCAGGGAATCGACCAGGACGCGTACACTTGCCTGACAAATTTAGTCCAGAATCCAGCGGATCGGGCTACGTACTAACTGGAGGAGGCGATGCGAAGAGCGCGCATTCTGATCATTGGCGCCGGCATCGGCGGACTCACAGCGGCTGTCGCGCTCGGCAAGCGCGGCTTTGACGTTGAGATGATCGAACGTGATCCCGACTGGTCAGTCTACGGCGTTGGCATCATCCAGCAGGCGAACGTGATCCGTGCAATGGCTGAGCTCGGCATCGTGCGCGAGTATCTCGGCGCGGCATTCGGCTTCGACCACGTGGACGTCTTCTCTCCGGCGGGCGACCACCTCGCGAAAGTGCCTTCGCCGAAGCTCGTGAAGGAGTATCCCGCCAATATCGGCATCGGACGACGGGCGCTGCATGAGGTGCTCGGTCGCTGCGCTCAACAGGCGGGCGCCCACATCCGCCTCGGCGTCACGGCAACTTTGTTCGACGATCGGGGTGATGAAGTCGAGGTGGCTTTTTCCGATGGGGTGACAGGGCGCTACGATATCGTGATCGGAGCCGATGGCGTGAGTTCGGCGACCCGCGAGCAGTTGTTCCCGGATGCGCCGCGCCCGCAGTTCACGGGGCAGGGCGTATGGCGTCATAACTTTCCGCGTCCGCCCGAGCTCGTCAGCCTGCACGCGTACGCAGGACCCCGGGGAATGGGTTTGGTGCCGCTCGGCGCGGGACTCATGTATCTCTTTGCAACGACGCCCGAGCCGGGTAATCCTCACTACGCACGTGCCGGCCTGGCCGAGACGATGCGCGAGAAGCTGCGGGACGCGCCACCCGCCATCGAGGCGCTGGCAATGCAGATCGTCGACGATGCGGCTGTCGTGTACAAACCGCTTGAGTGGCTGTTGCTGTCGGGCGACTGGCACAAGGGGCGCGTCGTGCTGCTCGGCGACGCGGTGCATGCGACGACGCCGCATCTGGGCCAGGGCGCTGGTATGGCGATCGAGGACGGCATCGTGCTCGCCGACGAACTCGTGCGCGCGACCGAGCCGGAAGAGGCTTTTGCCGCCTATCGAGCCCGCCGATTCGATCGCTGTCGTTACATCGTGGAACAGTCGAAGGCGATCGGCGACAGCCAGCTCGGGCTGCGGCCGCCGGTCGATCAGGCAAAGGCCACGCGTGAAATGTTCGACGTTATCGCGGCGCCGATCTGACAGGCGAGCGCGAGATTGCAGGAGGCAAGGTTGTCCAGAGTGACCGAGATTCGATACGTTGGATTAGGCGTTCCCGATATCGAAGCAGAGCGGCAGTTTTATGTCGACAAGTGGCGTTTACGCCAGGTAGCGGAACGTGATGGACTGATCTATTTCGCGGCCGAGGGCCACGATGAGCTCTATGTGCTGCGGCTTCGGCGGACCGATGACAGGCGTGTCGACGTGATTGCGCTGGCCGCAGAGCACCCGCAGGATGTCGATGCGCTGTTCGCGAACGTGCGGGCGGCAGGCTGCCGCATCGTCCATCCGCCGCGGCCGCTCGAGACGCTTGGCGGCGGCTATGGCTTCCGCTTCTTTTCACCCGACGGATTGCCATACGAAGTCTCGTGTCACGTTCAGCGAGGCGAGGTTGGAGAGCCGGTTCCCGGCGGGGGGATTCCGGAGCGAATCAGCCACGTTGTGTTGCACTCGCCGGACCACAAGGCGGCGGCGCAGTTCTTCGTGGATGTGCTTGGCTTTCGTGTAAGCGACTGGCTCGGTGAGTTCATGGTGTTCCTGCGCTGTAATGAATGGCACCACCGCATCGCATTGTTGCCAGGGCCGGCCTGCCTGAATCACGTGGCGTATGACTTTTCAGACCTGGACGAGATGATGCGCGGCATCGCGCGGATTCAGAAAGAAGGCGTTGAGCTGCGCTGGGGGCCGGGTCGCCATACGGCGGGCAACAACACCTTCAGCTACTTCGTTACGCCGAACGGCTATGTGGTCGAATATACGGCTGAGCTTGAGCGCGTGGACGATGCGACCTGGCAGCCGACTGTCTATCAACCGGGGCCCGGCATCATGGACCAGTGGGGTATCGGCGTCGGAGGACCGAAGAAATTGCCGGGTGCGGAACCCGATAACGGTCTCTTCCAGAGCGCCGGTGTGTAGGCGACATGGCGCTTTTTCAGTACTTCCCAAACAACTACGTCTGGAATCTGTCAGTCAATATCGCGATACAGAGCGGTGGGCAGATCGGTGAGATCGAGGACATGTGTCGACCGCTGCTGGAAGCCGCGGCACGTGGAGAAGACGCCGGTACGGCGGCGTTTCTCGCCCAGTGGGTCAAGGTTGCCGAAAATCTCACGGAGCTGGGTGCGGAGGATGAGGTGCAGGGCAGGCTGCTCTCAGCAGCCGCAAAGTTTCAGCGCGCAGCGCTTTACTATCTGGTCGCGGAGCGGATGCAGGGCCATGGGCATCCGGGTCGTGAACGGACCTATGCCGAAGCGCAACGCCTGTTTCGTCATGCGGTCGTGATCGGACGCGAAAACGCCGAGCGGGTCGAGATCCCTTACCGCGGCAGGATCATGCCGGCCCTGTTGACACGGGGCGAGGGCGCTGCCGGCAACGCGCCGTGTGTGCTCTACGTCAACGGACTCGACAGCTGCAAGGAGCTGCTCTACTGGTCGTGGCTTCCGCACGCGCTTGCACGTCGCGGCATCTCGACGCTGTCGGTCGATCAGCCGGGCACCGGGGAGTCACTTCGGCTTCAGGGTCTCAATGCGACGCATGAAAGTGAACAGTGGGCGAGCGTTTGCTACGAGTGGCTGGCGGCGCGCGGCGACATCGACCCGAAACGCATCGGCATGGTCGGCATATCGCTGGGTGGCTACTTCACGCCGCGGGCCATGGCTTTCGAATCACGATTTGCCAGCGGTGCGGTCTGGGGTGCCAATCACGACTGGGCGGCGGTTCAGCGCAGGCGCCTGCAGCGCGAAGGCGAGAATCCCGTGCCGCATTACTGGAATCATGTGATGTGGGTGTTCGGTGCGAAAGACCTGGATGATTTTCTTGTCCGGTCGCAGGGCATGCATCTCGACGGGATACTCGACCGAATCGAGGCGCCCTTTCTGGTCGTGCATGGCGAGCAGGATCGCCAGATCCCGGTCGAATATGCACGCCGCACTTTCGCAGAGCTCGTGAACAGCAGGCGTCGGGAACTGAAAATCATGACGGCGCGCGAAGGCGGCGTGGAGCACGTGGGTGCTGACAACATGTCTTTCGCGCGCGACTATATCGCCGACTGGTTCGCCGCAACGCTGGACGGGTCGGCGTCAGGTGTTCCGGGAGCGAACGCGCAATGAGTGCAGCACCGTTTCGTCGCATAGTGACAGGCCATGACGCCGATGGTCGGGCCGTCATCGTTGAGGATCGCCCGCCGCCGCGGGTTGCGCGCATTGGCGGTGACTTCGGGCCCCTGTTCCATGAAGTCTGGAATACGCGCGAGACGCCGGCGCGGATCGACCGTGCGAGCGGCGAGCCGCCGGAAGAGGGCATCACGCTTGCGCCGCCGAAGAACGGCACGCGGATTCGCGTGCTCGACGTCCCACCCGAGGACCCGCGCATCAGCGCCCTTTCCCCCGAGGAGGCGCGTGCCCATTTTGCTGAAGTCGGCGCAGGGGATGCCGCATCCCATACGGGCGGTACCTCCCGGCATCCGTTCATGCACCGCACCGAAACCATTGACTACGCGATCGTGCTCGAGGGTGAAATCACACTGATTCTTGACGAAGACGAAACGGTCGTGCGTGCCGGCGACATCGTGATACAGCGCGGGACGAATCACGGTTGGGCGAACCGTTCCACAAGACCCTGCCGCATCGTCTTCGTTCTGATCGACGGCTGCTTCGACAAGGGGCTCTCGTGAGCATGGCGACGCGGGCTGCGTTGCGCTCGTGAAGCTTGCAACCGAAAGTGACGGAACGCCGGACGGCCGCCTGCTGGTCGTTTCGCGCGATCTCGAACTCGCCGCCGACGCCAGCTCGATCGCCGGCACCTTACAGGGTGCGTTGGAGCGCTGGGACGATGTGAAAGCCCCGCTCGTCGCGCTCTACGAACGACTCAATAAACGCGCGGTGCAGGGCGCCCGGCCGCTGGCTGACTTGCCGCTCGCTGCGCCCCTGCCACGCGCGTGGCAGTGGCTGGATGGCTCGGTGTTTCCCGTTCACGGGCAGCTGATGCAGAAAGCATTCGACCTGCCGCCGATAGAAACCGACGCGCCATTGATGTATCAGGGCATGTCGCATCGGTTTCTGTCGCCGACCGAGGACGTACCAATGCCGTCGGAAGCGGACGGAATAGACTTCGAAGGCGAGTTCGGCGTCATTACCGGCGACGTGCCCGCGGGGACCAGGGCCGCTGACGCGGGTCGCCATATACGGCTCGCGGTGCAGATCAATGACTGGTCGCTGCGCAGGCTGGCGCCGCTGGAAATGAAGACCGGATTCGGCTGGATTCAGGCGAAGCCAGCGTGCAGTCTTGCCCCGATCGCCGTCACGCTTGATGAGCTTGGCGGGGCATGGGATCGCGCCCGACTCACTGCGACGCTGGATGTATGGCGCAGTGACCAGAGATTCGGTGCCGTGCCGGCCACGGAGGCTGCGTACGGATTTGATGAACTGATTGCCCATGCCGCAGGTACGCGCACGCTCTGCGCCGGTACGGTGATCGGTTCCGGAACCGTGTCGCACAGCGGCTACCGGGATCACGGCTCGTGTTGTATCGCCGAACGTCGTGCGATCGAGATGATCGCAACCGGCCTGGCTGAAACGCCGTTCCTTTCTTTTGGTGAACGCGTACGTATGAGCGCGCGAATTGATGGTCGCGAAACGCCGCTATTCGGCGTGATCGATCAGCGTGTCATCGCCGCCGGTGAGCGGGACCAGGTGCGGACTGCCGCGAATTGATCTGAATCCAGAGCAGCACCTGTTCATGCATCATTGGCGCTATTGGCCTCAATCGTTGCGCAGTCCGAGTGCGCGCGCAAGGTCCTGATCGCCGAGATCCATGTGGATGGTGCGATGCGCGATCGCCCACTGGCCGTTCTGTTTGACGTAGCGATCCTCATAGCGGCCGACGCTCAGGATCGCGGGGCCGATGTCACCTCGCTGCACCAGGGTTGTGACGTAGCTCATGCCTGTCGCGGTGTCCGGTCCGGTGATTTCGATCTCCGCGTTGCTGATCAGATGGCGCATGAACGAAGAGATCCTTCCATCGGGTCCGGGTTCGTCGCTCCAGCGCTCACGATTCCTTTCTGCATAGGCAATGAGAGCGGCGCGTCCCTGCACCAGAGGCGTGCCATTGGCCGCAGCGATGACACCATCAGGAGAAAATACACTCGCGTACTCCTCCGGAGAGCCGAAGTCGTGAACTATCGCGTAACGATCCTGAAGTTCGCGAATGAGCATGCGATCGATAAGCGCCTGAGTCTGACTCGATAGTGCATCCGATGGAGGACTAGCCTGCTGGCCAACTGCAGGTGCGGTACAAGTCAGGGCGAAAATCAATGCCAGGACAATGGCCTGGCAGCTTCGGTTGTGGTTCATCGATCTTGATCCTCACGATTGTGGTTCTGGTTCTGATATACGGCTACTCCGGGAATCAGCAGTTGGAGTAGCAAAAAAACGCGCGCAAGGAATGTCTCACACTGCAGGCATGGGACACCAATAAGCTGTGGTTATCGCTCGGCATAAAGAGAAACGATTAGTGGGAGTCGCGCAAACAGTTATATCTTGGAGCTTGCCTGAGGGGGCGACAGTGCTTGTTATCGTCGTTGCGACGTAGCGAGGCAGCTGGAAACTCTCTTGACTCCCGGATTCGCAAGAGTGCGCGGATGTTGAGACGTATTCCACTGGCGTCTCTTAAGTTTGTGGTCCAGGAGACAGACTATGCAACCCGGTAACCCAACCATTCGGATCGCTTTCGGTGCAGCATTGCTCATGGCCGTCTTGCTCAAGGCGATGGCCCACCATTCAACCGCCGAATTCGACTACACGCAGACGCTCACCATCGATGGAGTGATCAACGAGGTTCAGTGGACCAACCCTCACTCGTTTCTTCAGGTACTGGTGAGCGCTGAAGGCAGCGATACGCCGGTGCAGTGGTCCATAGAAATCGGCTCGCCGGCACTTAATGCGCGCGCCGGCTGGCGCAGGGATTCAGTGACGGTGGGTGATCGCGTGTCAATGACGATCGCACCGGCTCGAAACGGCACACCCTACGGAACCCTGCGGATCCTGACGACGGAAGACGGGCGCGAGTTCCGGGGTGCGGCGGCGAATGTTTCCGGCTCCGGCGCAGGTGGTGGTGGCGGCGGTGGCCAGTAACGCCAGTAGAGCTTGAACGGTTCGAGAATCGCGAAAGGAATGGTGACAGTGCGACCACTTATTGATCTTGGAACTGACGGGGCCTGCATGATGAAGGCCCTTTTCGTTCTGCTTCTGGCGTTCGGTTTGCAGGTGCCCCAGGCGGTGGCGAACGAGAGCGTGCTGGCGGACCTGCAGGGCGTGTGGGTGCCGGAACCCACGCCGCAGCAATTGCGTACGGTCGATGGCGAGCGTCCTCCACTTACTGAAGAAGCAGCAGCCACTTACGAACGGCGAATCGGTCTGCTGAACTCTGGCAACACCTTCTTTGACCGCACCACCTGGTGTGCAGGGCCGGGCATGCCGAGAATCCTGCAGATGCCCTACGCACTCGAGATTATCGGTAGCGGCGACCGCGTGGCGTTTCTCCACGACTGGTTCCGCTGGTACCGCGTCGTCGATATGGCGGGTGGCGAGCCGGAATTCTGGTACCCGACGACCATGGGATTTCCTGTTGGCGAATGGGACGGAGATACGCTGGTTATTCGTACTGTCGGAATGAGCGACGTGACCACTCTGGACGCAGCCGGATTGCCGCATTCCGATGACATGGTGTTGACCGAACGCATCAGACTGTTGCCCGACGGTCGACTGGAGAATCGTTTCACCATCGAGGATCCGCAGTTCTATACGTCCGCGTGGGAGGCCAGAGTGACTTTTCGACGAGGTGAGAATGTGGCAGTGGGCGATGACATCTGTCCCGACAGAATCGCTCGGGGTGAACCGGCCGTGGCGGATTGGCCATGAAATCGCAATTCACGGGACTTCTGATGACGACGGTCGTGCTTGGTCTGATGCACGCCGCTTGTGCCCAGGGTCAGACTCCGACCGGTACGGAAGCCGGATTTGATAATCCGCGCCAGGATCTGCGCGGGATGTGGGAACCGACGCGGTTCTTCGTGCTTATGAACGAAGCGCCGATGAACGAGGCCGCCGAGGCACGGATTGCACAGAGTCTGGCAGCGAATGAAGCCGGCAGGATTGTTCACACAGCGTGGACCACTTGCCGGCCAGGTGCGATCTCTTCCATGACCATGGCGCGCGAGCCGATCATGATCATGCAGACACCGCGAGAAGTGGTGCTGCTGTACGAGATGCCGCGCATGGCTCGTCGAGTACAGATGAACGCGCAGCATCCGGAAGATCTCGAGCCAGGTTATCTCGGACACTCTGTGGGCCATTGGGAAGGTGACACGCTGGTTATCGAAAGCACCGGGTTCAATGGGTACGCTGAAATGGACGCGCGGGGTATGCCGACGAGTGATCAGCTGCAGACCGTGGAGCGACTGACCAGGTCTGCTGACGGAGAAATGATAGAGATCGAGGTCACCATTACCGATCCGGTGTTCTATTCAGAGCCGTTCACCATCAATCGAAGCTGGCAGCGGGTCGAGTATCGTCATCAGCATGAGTACGACTGTCAGGAGAATCCCAGGCAGGAGGACTTCGAGCATGCACATTACGTTCACGATCTGTATCGGCCGACCTGTATGCGCGTGCCGGGCCAGGGTACGGAGCCGTCACGGATGATCTGCCAGCACGTGGAGCAGCAACGTTAAGTAATTTCATTCAGAGCGCTGAACCGCGGGGCAGATGACTGACAGCCCTGGGTCCGGTTCAGAAAAATAACGACCAAGAAACATTGCGAATTGCCGTTGAACTGGCAATCACGGAGGGGTTATGGACAGTAGAAACGTGCGCCGCACGTGTGCGTTAGGCGTCATGACTTGCATGGCGACCGGGGCTGCTGCGCAGCAGGCGACAACACCAGTCGACGAAATCATCGTCACCGCACAATTTCGGGCAACCGACATGCAGTACACGCCGATCAGCATCTCCGTGCTGGATGGCGAGGCGCTGCAGGTGGCCAACAAGACCGGCACTGAGGATATCCTCAGAGACCTTCCGGGAGTCGACATTCGGCGGGCGCCAGCCGGGGCGTTCATCAACATTCGCGGCGTTACCAGCATGCAGGGCGGCGGAGAGGTTGATCCGGGAATCTCCTTTAACGTGGACGGTGTCTACAATCCCTTTCAGGAGTCTTCGTTCCTTGCGTTCGTCGACCTTGATCGCGTCGAAGTGCTCAGAGGCCCCCAGGGCACACTCTACGGTCGTAACGCCATTGCCGGGACCATAAACGTCATTACCCGGTCGCCTCAGCTGGATGAGTTTGGCGGCTACGTCATCGGCGGGCTTGGCAGTCACGATGCACGCGACTTCACAGGTGTTCTGAACGTGCCGCTTTCGGAGACCGTTGCCGCTCGCTTCGTTGGCAATCACAAGTACAACAGCGGTTACCTCGACACCGGCAGTGACGACATCGATTCCGTAGCCGGTCGTGCCAAGGTTCTGTGGGTTCCCGGTTCCAACTTTCAGCTCGAGTTCTCCGGTGACTATGGAAAATATTCCGGGCAAGGTAATGCCCCGGCGGTCTTCCCGTTGCAGGACGACCCGTGGACGGGCTATCCGACACCGGAGACGCCCTATCAGGATATCTGGCAGTGGGGCGCGTCCATCCAGGCCGACTGGGATCTCGGCGCGGGTACCCTGACCTACATTCCGGCGTACAAAAAGAAGGAGAACGACACGGCTACGGACGGCGGCAACGTCTTCATCCGCACCTACGTCTACGATAGCCAGCATACTCAGGAATTGCGATTTGCTTCCAGCTCCACCTCACCGATGTCCTGGCTGGCGGGCGCCTACTACTTCCGGGGCGTGAACGACAAGGGACTGACGTTCGCAGCCACCATTACGCAGCATGTGGTCACCACTTCGTATGCCGCGTTCGGACAAGGCACTTACTCGGTGAATGATCGCGTGCGTCTGACCGGCGGGATTCGCTATACCCGCGACAGGAAAGTCGAGGAGGGAACGAACCGATTTGGCGATACCATCGTTTCGCAGATCGATGGTATCGACTTCTCGTGGAACGAGTGGACCTGGAGAGCAGCGATTGAATACGACCTGATTCGCGACTCCATGTTCTATGCCAGCGTGGCAACCGGCTTCAAGGCCGGTGGTGTGAGCCTGGTCGCCGGCTCCAATGCCGCATTTGATCCGGAACAGCTGACTGCCTACGAAGTCGGCATCAGGAATCGATTCCTCGACCGGCGGCTGACATTCAACGCAACGCTGTTCTTCAGTGATTACGAAAACTATCAGGCTATATTCGTGGCACCGAATCCGGATTTCGGCAACGCCATGGTGCGTCGTATCGCGAATGCCGGCGATTCCGAGATCTACGGCGCCGAGCTCCAGGTGATGTTCCTGCCCACGCCCGCGTCGAGGCTATCCGCGACGATTGCGCACCTTAAGGGCAAGTTCGGTGACTACATCGTGCCAACGCCTGCGCCTGGCGTTTTCAATGACTACAGCGGTTCAGAGATTTCCATGCCGCCCTGGACTGCATCCGTCGGTTACAGCCATGACATCACCCTTCGCGGTGGCGCGCGAATCACGCCGCAGGTGTCGGTACGGTACAGCTCGGATGTTTACCGGGACGCGAGGCAGTACGCGAACGCCGGTACCTGGGGCCCTGCCGGGACTTACGTGAACCCGTTTTCGCTGCAGGACTCGTTCATGACCGGGGAGTTCAACCTGACCTACGCTCCGCTCGGTGATCGGTATCGTGTCACGGCTTACGTCAAGAACGTCACGAACAAGGCGGTTCGGACTGGCACCGGTGGCACGCCCGGCGTGAACGGCAACGCGTTTCTCGAACCGCCCCGCACATATGGCATGACCGCACAATTCAACTGGTGAGTGCGCGGTTTGGCCGAGGTTGATTGACCGGCGTGGGCTATCCCGCATAATCGTCACTCCGGGGCTCCGGTGAGCCCCGGGTACCAGGAGTCGGGCGCGATGTTCCATGCGCGCGTGGCGACATCTCGAATGATGCTTCGGCCGGTCAGATTTTTGGGAGGTTTAACATGCTCCGCTGGGTTATCGCAGTCGCGGCCATCGCGGCCGTCGCTGTCGCGGCGATCGTTCTGTCGCCGGGCGGGGCCGATCGCGAGGAGACGCTGATCTTCGCGACCGCAAGTCCGCCCGAAGGGGCCATCTCGCGGATCATCTTCGAGGATTGGGTGGAGCGCATCAATGCGGACGGCCAGGGTGCTGTGCGGATCGACCTCCGCCATGGTTTTCAGATGGCCGGCCCGAACAATTTCTACGACCGGGTGAGAGACGGCGTGGTGCCCATCAGCTGGGGCATACTGACCACGGTAGGCGGTCAGTTCCCGCTGACGGGTCTGCTTGAGCTGCCTTTTCTCACAGACGATGTTGAGACAGCATCCGTCGCCTATTGGCGGCTGATCGAGAGCGGCCTGCTCGACGACGAGTTTCGGGACGTCGTGCCGCTCTTTGTGACCGCCTTCCCGCAAGCGGGCATCCATCTCAGCGCACCCATCGCGAATCTGGACACACTCAACGGTGCTTCGGTCATCGCCGGATCCCGAACCAACAGCAGTGTGATTCAGGCGCTGGGAGGAACGCCGCTGTCGATCAATCCTGCCGATGCCTATGAGGCGATCCAGCGAGGCACAGCCGATGGACGTTTCGTGTCCTGGACGGCCTTTCAGCCTTTCCGTATGGATGAAATCACCTTCTATCATATCGAGGCGCCGATCGGGACCGCGATCGGTGCCGTATTCATCAACCGTGATGTCTGGAACGGGCTGTCTGATGCAGCGCGCGAGCAGCTCATGCGTCACTCGGGGGAGGAACAGACGAGGCATCTTGCGCGCTTCTTCCGTGCGGAGGATGAATCCATGCGCAATCGCATCGACGCCAGTGACGGCCACCAGATCGTTTCGCCCAGCGACGCACAACTGGCCACCTGGGCGACCAGGCTGGAAAGCGTTCGTGCCGACTGGCTGCAACGTACTCCGAGAGGCGCGGAGGTGCTGGAGCGGTTCCAGGAGCTGCTCGCGGAAGCCGGCAACTGACGCCAGTTCGCCCCCTGTCGCTCATGGGCGTTGCACGCATCGAATCGCTGCTGTTGACTACAACGCGGCCGCTGGCATCTGTGGGTGTTGCGGGCATGCTGATCGTCGCCTGCGTGACGGTTTTGAACGTGCTGATCCGGTGGCTGTCGGGCGGAGGCATCGTCGCGCTTAATGAGGTGGTGGCGATGACTTTCGCGGTGGCCATCGCCGCGACGCTGCCTGCCGGGGTCGCACAGCGCATCAACCTGAAAGTGGACCTGCTCGGCCACCTGATGAGCCAGCGGGTGTCGCGCCGGCTGGCGGTGATCGGTTCGCTGTTGCTGGCACTGTTTTTCATTCTGCTGGCGCGTGAACTGGGTCTTTACGCGGGTCGGATGGCGTCTTCCGCTCGAACGACACCGATACTCGAGTGGCCCGTAGCCCCGTTCATGTATGCGGTCGCCGTGTTCGCCTGGGCTGCGGCACTCGCCCAGATCGTGATCGCAGGACTCGATGCGCGCGCCGCGTTGGCGTCGACGGAGGAGGGCGGGCGTGAACGCACGCATGGCGCTGTCCTGCTGTTGATGGCTGTGGCGGCCGGCTCGATCGGCGTGCTGGCGGTCTGGGGATTGATCGATTTCCCCGGGATGTCGCGGACAGTGCAGTCGGCACCCGTGCTGGCTGTCAGCCTCGGGTTCGTGGTCCTGTGGCTGGTGTTGTTTCTGCTCGTGCCGGTCGCCGCTGTCATGGGCCTCGCAGGCATCGTGGGAACCGCTTTCTTTCTCGGCTTTCGCCCTTCACTCAACGTTTTCTCGTCGGAGGCTACCGGTTTTCTGACCAACCCCCAGGTGGCGGCTCTGCCGCTTTTTCTGTTGATGGGCAGCTTTGCGAGCCTGGCGGGGCTGTCCGACGACGTCTACAGGCTTGCACAGGCCTTGCTCGGCCGACTGCGTGGCGGACTGGCACTGGCCACGATCGGAGGCTGCGCCGGGTTCGGTGCCGTGACCGGTTCATCGCTGGCGACGGCCGCTACGTTCGGCCGAATCTCGCTGCCGCAGATGCGCAGGCTTGGTTACGCGCCCACGTTGTCCACAGGTTGCGTGGCGGCCGGCGGTACACTTGGCGCGCTCATTCCACCGTCTGCGCCGATCATCCTGTTCGCGCTGCTCACCGAAGCGTCCATCGGCCAGCTCTTTGTCGCCGCGGTCATCCCGGGTCTGCTCGCCGTGGCGCTTTATCTTGCCACCATCATGCTGCTGGTGCGGATGCGGCCGGATATTGCTCCGACCGCTGCGCCAGGTGAGCCAGGTGCAAGACGACGCGCCCTGATGGCTGCCGGTCCGGTGACAGCGCTGTTCGTCGCGGTGATAGGCGGGCTCTATTCGGGCGTCTTTACCGCGACTGAATCGGCTGCGGTAGGCGCGGTCGGTGCGTTTCTGATCGCGCTGTGGCGGGGCAAGCTCAACGCCAGAGCGTTCTGGCGCGTAATGGGTGAGACCACAGCCGTCACCGCGATGATCTACGGCCTCATTTTTGGCGCGCTGACATTCTCCTTTTTCATCGGCGTGAGTCAGCTTCCCGACATCATCACCCAGCTGATCGGCGGGCTGGACGTGAAGCCGCTGGTCATTGTCCTGCTGCTGCTGCTTGTCTACCTGCTGCTGGGCTCGGTAATGGACTCCTTCGCGGTCATGGTCATCACCGTGCCGATTGTCACGCCGCTGATTCTCGGTATGGACTTTGACCTGATCTGGTGGGGCATCGTCATGCTGGTGGTGGTTGAAACAGGCCTCATCACACCCCCGTTCGGCATCAATCTCTTCGTGATCCGCTCGATCCAGCCGGACATCCCGCTGGCCACGGTCTTCCGCGGGGCCATGCCTTTCGTCCTCTCAGACTTCCTGCGGCTGGTGCTGCTGGTGCTTTTTCCGGCGCTGATACTGTGGCTGCCGGCGACAATGTAGATGAACAGCCATGCACGCATCCGCTGAACCGATCTGGCGACCTTCCGAGCGACGCATGGCTGCGAGCAACATGCGGCAGTTCATCACTGCAGTCAGCTCACGTCTTGATCGGCCCGATTACGATGCGTTGTTTGCCTGGAGTCTGGCTTCTCCCGATGAATTCTGGGAGGCCGTATGGAAGTGGTGCGGCGTTCGTGCGTCGACCGGCTACGACACCGTGGTGCGGGATTTCGATCAGATGCCTGGCGCGCGCTGGTTCGAGGGCGCGCGGCTGAACTTCGCCGACAACCTGCTCCGGCCTGAGCACGACGCCACCGCATTGGTCTGGGTCAACGAACGCGGCGACCGCGAGACCCTGGATCGAGTGGAACTGGCTGCACAGATCGCTGCGGTCGCAGACGCGCTCAAGGCGCTCGGGGTCGGTACCGGCGATCGCGTCGCGGGCCTGCTGCCGAATCGTCCCGAAACCGTCGTGGCGATGCTGGCAGCCGCCAGCATCGGCGCCATCTGGTCCGCCTGCTCACCGGACTTCGGGATTGATGGTGTGCTCGACCGGCTCGGACAAATCGACCCGAAGGTGCTGTTCGCGACCGACGGCTATTTCTACAACGGCAAGACGATCGATTCGCTGCCGACCGTCGCCGCCCTGGCTCGTCGCCTCGAAGGTTTGAAGGCGCTGGTCATCGTGCCCTATCGTGACGCGCGGAATTCGACCGCCGGGCTGCCGAAGGCGCTCGTCTGGTCTGATCTGATCGCGGCTGCGAGACACGCGCCGACGGCCCGGCCCGTTTGTGTGCCGCTGCCGTTCGATCATCCGCTCTATATTCTTTATTCGTCCGGCACGACCGGCATACCGAAAGGCATCGTGCACGGTGCCGGCGGTACGTTGCTGCAGCATATGAAAGAGCACGCGCTGCACTGTGACATCCATGCCGGCGACCGTGTGTTCTATTTCACAACCTGCGGCTGGATGATGTGGCACTGGCTGATATCGACCCTTGCATCCGGCGCGACCGCGGTCCTGTTCGACGGTGCGCCGTTTCATCCCGATCCGGGCATGTTATGGCGCATGTGTGAGCGCGAGTCAGTCGATGTATTCGGCACCAGTGCGCGCTACCTCGCCGCACTCGAGAAGAGCGGTTACCGACCCCGCGAGCACGTTGACCTCAGCCCGCTGGCCAGCATACTTTCGACCGGCTCACCACTCGCGCCCGCCAGCTTCGACTATGTGTACCGCGATGTGAAGCGCGACGTGCACCTTGCCTCCATTTCGGGAGGCACCGACATCATCTCCTGCTTTGCCCTCGGCAATCCGCTGCGTCCGGTGTGGCGCGGAGAACTGCAGGGGGCGGGTCTGGGAATGAATGTGGCGGTGTTCGATCGTGACGGCCGTTCGGTACGCGCGCGAAAGGGCGAACTGGTCTGTACCGCGCCGTTTCCGTCCATGCCAGTCGCATTCTGGAGCGATCCCGACGGAACGAAATTCCACAATGCATACTTTGAGCACTTTCCCGGTGTGTGGCGGCACGGTGACTGGGCGGAGGTCACGAGTCATGATGGATTGATCATTCACGGACGCTCCGACTCAGTTCTGAATCCCGGGGGCGTACGCATAGGCACCGGGGAAATCTATCGCGTGGTCGAACGCTTCGGCGAGATCGATGAAGCGGTCGCAGTAGAGCAGGAATGGGAAGGTGACACGCGTATCGTACTGTTCGTATGCCTCAATTCGGGCACGTTGCTCAACGACACGCTGCGCGCCCGAATCGCGGTGGCGATCCGCGAGGCTGCAAGCCCGCGGCACGTGCCGGCGAAAATCATCGCCGTTCCGGACATTCCACGAACTTTGAATGGAAAGCTCGTCGAACTCGCGGTGCGCGAGATGATCGCCGGACGCGAAGTCGCCAATGCCGACGCGCTCGCGAATCCCGAGGCACTGGAACACTTCCGTGATATTGCCGAGCTGCGTACATGACAATTGCAGCGCAACAAAAAACGCCTGGCCGACTCGCGCCGACCAGGCGTTGTTTTCCCGCTTCCCGGTAACTGTCCCGGGACTTCGCTTTGCCGCCCTACTGTGCCAGCAGCGGCTCCAGCTGGCGCTGCAGTCCGGCTTCCAGGTCGTTCAGCTGTTCCAGCGCCGGCAGGCTGCGCTCGGCCGGGTTGGCATCCAGGATCGCCGCGCTGACGGCGTTCATACCGGTGTGCGCCGGCCATTGCGGCAGACCTTCACCATTGGGATTGCCGCTGCGGGCAAAGTTCACCCAGTACGATGCCATCATGCCGGCAACACGCTGATCGGGCTCCGAGGCGGCGACCAGGTCCGCACGGCTCATGTCCGGAAACAGCGGCTGTTCGCCGAGATTGTCGAACACGTATTTCACTTCCGCGGCATGGACCGGATTGCTCGGCTCGCCGCCTTCGGGACCTGGTGACTGCTGAGTGAACCAGTACGCGTAGGCGTTCGCACCGGCAGCGCGCTGATACTCCGCCAGACGCCATGACGTAAAGAACACACGCTCGGGGCCATCGTTGGCATTGGCACCCGTGAGAATGTCGACCCTGTGCTGGCGGCCCTCTGCGAACACGATCGCCGGATCCTCAGGAATCACATGATTGTCGACGATCATCGTCTGCGTACGCGGGAACATCTGCGCCACCTGTTCGACGGTCAGCGCGCGCATCTGGGCAAGCGTTTCCAGCCCGGCCGCTTCGGCATTCGTTACGCCCTGGCGTTCCTGTGCGGCCAGCGTGGCGTTGGGGCCGTTGGGGAACACCGCGCCGCCCATGATGCTCTGCGGAATCGCGCGATGGTAAAGGCCTTCGGCGAGCGGTGACGTCATCAGCGAGGTAATGGCCATGGCGCCGGCGGATTGTCCGAACACCGTGACGTTATCGGGGTTGCCGCCGAAGGCCGCGATGTTGCGCTGCACCCATTCCAGCGAGGCGACCATGTCCATGATGCCCCAGTTGCCGGAACTGTCGACGCCCGAATCGGCCGTCAGCAGCGGGTGGGCGAGGAATCCGAACGGACCCAGGCGGTAGTTCATCGTCACCACCACCGCGCCGCGCTCGGCCATCGACGTACCGTCGTACAGCGGTGCCGCACCACCACCGTCGGTGAACGCGCCGCCGTAAAAGAACACCATCACCGGCAGACGCTCGCTGGCCGAATCGGCCGGGGTCCACACGTTCAGATACAGGCAGTCCTCGCTCATCGGCGGGGAGCCTTCCATGTTGGCGATGTTGACGTAGCGCGGCGTGTCGTGCTGCACGCAGACGCTGCCGAACTCGCTGGCATCGCGTACGCCCTCCCAGGGCTGCACGGGCTGCGGCGGGCGCCAGCGGTTGTCGCCAACCGGCGGTGCCGCGAACGGCAGACCGCGGAACACGCGCACGCCGGATGAAGTGGTTTCGCCGCCGGCCACCAGGCCGGTATCCAGGCGCACGGGATCTTCGATCGCGGCGTGGCAGGCAGTCGCCGCCACCGCAAGACCGACGAGCCAACCGGCCCGGGTAATCATCTGAGTTGTTTTCACTTGTTTGTTCTCCTGAAGAAGCGTCGCGCCAGGCGTCATGGTCGGCACGGGAAATCCGTCACGGCGAAGCCCCCCGCGCGATGGACCGTTGCCTGATCGTACTGTTTCGCCCCGCGCGGCGACAACGCGCCAATCCAAAGAATCGTTCAGCAGCCGGCCGTGCGCCGGCCGTGCGCCGGCCCGCGGGGCGGCCGGGCGCGGGTGCCGGAAGGCGCAGTGTAACCCAGGAGCCGCCCGCCGCCGCCATCCCGGGCCCCCCGGGCGCCGGTTCGATTGGCTGTATCCGCACCAGCGTTTTCGGTACGCTTGCTGAAACAAGAACGACAATCAGGGGGAAATCATGAGCGGTCGACAGCTTTTCGCGGCCCGCCCGCGCCTTTCCGCACGCTGGTACCTCACCGGATTCAGCGCCGTCCTGACCGCCACGCTGCTCGCCTGCTCGGGCGACAATGCCCGCGATACCGCGCAGACAACACCAGCCTCAGCCGGTGGTGGCACCGATACCCGCGCCAACATTGTCTACATTCTGGCCGACGACCTGGGTTTCGCAGATCTTGGTGTGCTTGGTGGCGAAATTCCCACGCCCAACCTCGATGAGCTGGCACGCAGTGGCATGCTGCTCACCAATTTCTACGTCGGCATGACGTGCTCACCGACGCGCGCGATGCTGATGTCGGGCATGGACAATCACCTGTCCGGCGTCGGCGTGATGGGCAGCCCCAACCGCCAGGACCAGCAGGGGCAGCCCGGCTACGAGGGTTATCTGAACTTCCGTGTCGCGTCGCTGGCCGACCTGATGAGCGATGCCGGCTACAACACCTACATGACCGGCAAGTGGCATCTGGGTGACGACGTGGAAACCGGACCGCGTGCCCGTGGCTTTCGCCGCTCGTTCGTGTCGCTGGACGGTGCCGCGCATCTGGGCCCCTGGGACTGGCGCGGTCCGCAGGACGCGCGCTATCGGGATGGTGACGAGATCGTCTACGTCGACGACGATTTCTACTCCACGCGTGTCTACACCGAGCGGATGATCGAGTACATCGAACAGGACCGGGACGACGGTCGGCCGTTCTTCGCCTATCTTGCCTACACCGCACCCCACTGGCCGCTGCAGGCGCCGCCCGAATCCATCGCACGCTTCGCGGGCTGGTATGACGACGGCTACGAAGCGATCTACGCACAGCGCTTCGCGCGTCAGAAGGAACTCGGCTTCGTTGCACCCGATGCCGAGCCGATTGCCGATTCACGCTTCGATCCGCGCTGGGAGACGCTCAGCGCCGAGGACAGGGCGATCGAGGCGCGGCGCATGGAAGTCTACGCCGCCATGGTCGCCGACCTGGACAGCTACATCGGTGAGTTCATCGACTACCTGAAGGCCATCGGTGAATACGACAACACCTTCATCATGTTCACATCCGACAATGGCCCCGAGTCCACGCGGCGCGATCTGAACGCGCCGATCCGTGACCACATCGGCCAGGAATACGACCACAGCCTGGACAACCTCGGCAGCGCCACCAGCTATGTGATGTACGGACCCAACTGGGCCAGCGTCAGTGCCACGCCGTTTCATCGTCACAAGGCCACCGGCTTCGACGGCGGTATTCGCGTCCCCGCCTTCGTGCACTTCCCGCAGCAGGTGGCCGCCGCCACCCGCACCGACGCAACGGGCACGGTGATGGATCTGTTGCCGACATTCCTGGCGCTGGCCAACGCCGAGCACCCCGGCACCCGCTACCGCGACCGTGACGTGCTGCTGCCGCAGGGCACCTCGCTGCTGCCCATCCTGTTTGGCGAGGCTGAGGCGGTGCGCGGTGACGATCACATTTTCGGCTGGGAGCTGTTCGGCCATCGCAGCGTGCGTCGCGGCGACTGGAAACTGGTCTGGGACAACGCCGGCCCGCCCGCGCAGCGAAGCTGGCATCTGTTCGATCTCAGCGCCGATCCGTTCGAACAGAATGATCTGTCCGCCAGCAACCCGGAGAAATTCGAGGAGATGCTCGCCGCCTGGGAACACTACGAGCAGGAGAATGGCGTCATCTACTGACGATCATGCAACGCGTGGCGGCAGGCCGGCAGCCGCTGAGGATGTGGCGTTGAGGATGCAGCGATGAATGCGACGCGGATGTTGTCGGTGGCGGTGCTCGCGACTGCGGCGGTGGCAGGCATCGTGGCGGCGCGCTGGCTGCTGTCGGACACGCCTGCGGGCGCCGGCCATTCTGCGGCCGGCGTCTGCGTGAATCCGGACGACCCCGAGGCGGTTGCACGATCACTGGCGCTGCACGGCGGCACGGCGACGCCTCCGGACGCCGTCTCTGCACAAGCCGCGCCGACGCCGTCACCGCCCGGCATGGTCTGGGTACCCGGTGGTTCGTTTACGATGGGTTCGGACGCGGCCTATCCGGAAGAAGGTCCGGCCTCCGAGCGCATGGTCGAGGGTTTCTGGATAGACCAGTTCGAAGTCACCAACGCGCGCTTTGCCGAGTTCGTCGCCGCCACCGGTTACGTGACCCTGGCGGAGCGGGGCGTGCGTACCGCCAACCGCCCCGATGCCCCGGTGGTGCGTGGCTCGGCGGTGTTCAGGCCACGTGACGGCGTGCCGGCAATGGCGTCGCCGGTGCCGTACTGGTGGGAGTTCGTGGCGGGCGCGAGCTGGCATGCACCGGAGGGGCCGGGGTCTTCGATCGCCGGCAGGGAGCACTACCCGGTGGTGCACGTGGCCTACGAGGACGCGCAGGCCTTTGCGCAATGGCAGGGCCGCCGACTGCCCACCGAAGCGCAGTTCGAATATGCCGCGCAGGGCAGTGGTCACCGCGATGCCAGCGGTGCCTATGGCGCCAATACCTGGCAGGGCACATTCCCGACGCTCGACGCGGGCGATGACGGCTTTCGTGGCCTGGCGCCGGTGGGCTGCTATTCGCCCGATGCCCATGGTGCGTACGACCTGATCGGCAATGTCTGGGAATGGACGGCGAGTCCCTTCTATGCGAGCCACGATTTCGATCGCCGCGACGCCTATCCGAACGGCTTCGATCCAACGCAGCCCGACGAGCCGGCGGTGGCCGTCATCAAGGGTGGCTCTTTTCTGTGTTCGCCCGATTACTGCATGCGCTATCGGCCCGAAGCGCGCATCGGGCAGAGCATCGGCCTTGGCGCGTCGCATATCGGGTTTCGTACGATACTGTTGCCCTGACGGTTTTGCAGGTGGCCGCGAACTTCTCCGGCGACGCTTCAGCTGAAGCGTCTTTGCACCACATCGGTGCGCCGAAGTCGAGTTTTCCGGTCCAGGGCTCCGGAGAACTGGCGCGGCAATCGGCCAGACCCCTCCCCACTGATCGATCACCCTACCGGCTTCGCCGGGCACATTGGTATTGACAGAACATCCCGATAGGAGGCGATATCGATATCGCCTTCAGGTTCCGGTTCGGCTTCTGTATGAGCTGACGCCCCGATTGTCCGGCGCCGGGTCATGGCGCAATCCGTCACCTTCGTTCAATCACCGCTCCCTTGGCGGGTTTTTCGTTTAATTGCTGGGCGCGCTTCTGCCGACGAAAGCTGCAGCGACGTTAACCAGCACGTTTCTCATGGACGACAGCACGTTGCTGCATGTCCTCGGCCGTACAGAGCTGATGTCCAGCGACCAGCGGAATTGCGATCCGTACTTCAGTGGGGGCTACTACTGCTGGGGCGTCGAGTACCTTGCCATGAAGGTTCACACGACGCTGCTCGCACCCGGCTCGTGGCCCATCCAAAGCAGCCAGGACGTGGACTCTTCCTACGCAGAAGCGAGTTTCTCCTATTACCCCCCAAACGCGGGCGGCGTGTGGTGGGGCGTGTGGCGGGCGGACAGTGATCACGAAGTCCAGGTACGGACCTACCAGGAGTGGTGTCTGTTCGAGGAGGGAATCGAATGCGAGTGCCCTTCCGGATTCCCGTTTCCCTGCAGCTCTGTTGCACAGTGGCAGTATCTTGGTCAAACCTCGGATATGGTCGCCGTTGATCCACCGCCGCCGCCGCCGCCGTGTGAATCGATTTCCGTAGTCGACGCGGAGGCGTTCAGCGAGATGTTTGGTTGGATGCCGCAACCTGAGCCATTCGAGAGAGGAGCACGGATATTTTGTCAATTCGGACAGGTCGCAGTAGATAGCCGTTACTCATCGTTTCAGCCTCCAATTGGTCCATGTTGGGGAATCCCACTAATGATCCATGTCGCGTGTTTATGAATCATGTCGACGCTCTGGCCGGGATTCACAGTCATCCCTACTTCTGGAGCGCAGCAGCCTACAATGCTGGAAACGGCTGCAACGGTCAGCCGGATCCAAACATTTCGCAGGTCCAATTGAATATCCTGAATTTCCATGTCAATACCGACTTCAGTCAAGCCGACAAGGATTGGATTGCTCAGCACGGCATCCCGCTTTATATGCGGAATCCGTTATTCGGTCATACCCCGTTGGGACAGATCCTGAGGTTGGATCCCGGCCAGCAGAATCCGGTGTTGGTCTGGCCGTAGGAGTCGTAATGAACCGTAGACTATCTCTCTTATTCACTTGTTGCGTTCTGCCGTATCTTTTCGGCGCGGATCTGGTGGTCGGCCAAGTCGAAGCCTGCCCGGTCGGGGACTACAGATGCCTGGACCAGCGCTTCGGTGCGGCCTGCATGGCGACCCCTGAAGGTGCAACAGACGAGACCTGTGCGGTCTGGTTGTCTGAACTGCTGAGTCGTCCGGACGTCAACGCGCCGGAGGTGCAGGAGATTCTCGGGCACACATATCTGTTGCTGGCGACGCTTAGTGAAGACCCGGTTGTGAGACAGAGCTATCGTAACCAGGCCAATGCCACTTTCCAGAGCTGGTCGATTGATGACCCAACGGATGTGAGGCCGCTATACGGGCTGTCGGCCACCGCCACGAGACGAGGGCAAAGCGTCGCGTACCTGCGCCGGGCTGTGGCGATCGATCCGACGGATTTGCGGGCAGTCGAGTTTCTAGCTCAGGTTCTGTTGAATACGAGCGGCATTCCTGCCATCACGGAGAGTATTGAGATACAGGAGTACGCATACGCAGAGGCTGAAGTGCCCACTGAACTGAGGCGTGTGCTCCTTGCTTCCAGTATCACGTCGCACTATCGAGAACTTATTCGGCGACTGGAGTCGACGCAGGACGCATCGGACGCAGGCTCAGCGGAAATTGCGGAAGCACAGGCGCGTCTCACGGCATTCATAGCTCAGGCTCGTCAGGATTTGGCGATTGACAGCAAGTTGATCGAGATCGGGCAGGCACCCGCCGACGATCCGGACCGAACGGTGAGTCATCTGTCCATTCTCTGCCACGATCGTGCTCTGTTCATGTTTGGCGCTGGCGCTAGTGTGGAGGCACTGGATATCATGGTCGGCGCAGCGTTGGCTTCTCCGGCGACTGTCGACGGTGTAAAGCTGGCTGACGCAATCGGTTCGGCGCTGCGGTCTTTAGCGTTAGACAACTTGGGGACGATCGACAGGGCGTTTCCGGACTGGCGCACGCATTTCGCTGCGTCATTGTGAGACTTGATGTCCAGCGGTGTGCTGTCAGACACAGTGTCGTACGCCTATTCCTATATCGAACGCGAGGATTCCGATGCTCGGCTGCTGACGTTACAGCGTGGCACAGAGCTGTTTCCGCACAGTCAGGACATCCGCAGTGCCCTGGTGTTTGAGTACATCCTGCGTGGCATGCGTGAGGAAGCGATCGAGCAGTACCTGATCTTGGTGGAGGATCGGCAGGACTACTTTGGTTCGCGACAGTACGCAGAGGACATGATCGACGAGCAGATCGGCATGCGGCGCACCGAAGGTGGGTTCTACGGAATCGACTAGCGTCCTGAGTCAAAAGTTCGTGGAGTTATATTTCCCTCGCACTCAGCCCATACCTGCGCCGGGTCCGTCTGCGATGTGAACACTTGGCCCTCTCTCGGTCCCGTCGAGCACGAGCATATGAAAGTGCACGTCGAGATCGATGGCGCTGCCGAACCTCTGGATCAGCGTCACGACCCCGGTCACCGCGCTCGGCAACACCCAGGATCCGTTAAGCTGATAAATCGCGGCGGCTCTTTCCGGCGGAACGCCAGGAGCTTAGTCGAAAATCAGCCTGAGCGCCGGCACGCGCCTCACGAGCAGAAAATCGACCGCAAGCACCGACGTTATCGTGAGCGCTGCGAGCGGAAATGCGACGGACAGCGCCAGCATGAGCACCACGGCTGCGCGCCACGCGCGCGCGTCGCGTGGCAACGGTGGCGGCACCAGGCGGCGCGCGCCGCCCGGCCGGCGCGCCCACCATGCTGCGAAGGCGGCCGCCGCCATGACGATCACAGCGAAGCAGAAGAGCACGTTCACAACGAGATTGACGAGGCCCGTATCGCCCTGGTGCAGCGGGATGCCCGCGGCCATCAGCTTGCCCATCAGCGAGTAGTCCGTGAAGCGGATGTCGGCGAGTACATTGCCGGTCACGCTGTCGAGATGCACGATGCGGTCGCCGTCGAGTTCGCGCGTGTCGCCGCCAATCGTGGTGCTGGCTACCGTCCAGACCCCTTGTTCGCCGCGCGGAAAGTGCACGCGGAACTTCGCGAAGCCGGCGGCGCGCGCGTAGTCAATGATGTCGTCTACACCGATCGGCCCGTCAGCTGCAACGCCCGGCGCGCCGCGCGCCGAACCTGTGGCGGGCAGCGGCGTCTGCTCGACAGCCCACGGCACGTGTTGATGCGCGCTGTGGTCGAGCGATGCATGGGTCGCTTCGGCGAGCGGCGCATCGAAGGTCTCACCGGGCAGAGAACTCCACGTCTGCACCAGCGCGCCACCCCAGAAGGGCGTCCAGGCCAGCCCCGAGATGAAAAAGAACAGCAGCAGCGGAGCGGCCCATGCGCCGAGCGCCCCATGCAGATTGCGCCAGCGGCGGCGCCCCGCGACAGCGACGGGTGGAATCAGCGCCTGCTGCACGGTGCGTCCGTGGCGCGGCCACCAGAGATAGACGCCGGTCACAATCAGGAGCACGCCGAAGCCTGCGACGATCTCGATCAGGTAGTCACCGGCGGTGCCCAGCAGCAGCGTGCCGTGCAGCGTTTTCGACCACGCATAGACCGTACGGTTCTCGTCGAACTCACCGAGCACCGCACCGGTATACGGATCGACATGCACGGTGGTGCCGAGCGCCGATGCGCCGTGACCGCCACCGTGCGTTACACCCGCATGCCCGGGCAGGATGCCTATCGGCGTGCTCTCGTTGGCGGCGAGCCCGGCCCTGAGCGTGACAACGGCCGCGTCGGGATACGCGTGCGCTACCGCTGCGACCTGCACCGAGGCGGCGAGCGGCGTACCCGTCGGTGTCACCCGCAGAAGCTCGCCATGGATGTACCGGTCGACCGGCCCGCTTGCGAGCATCGCAAGCCCTGAGATGGCAAGCACGAGCACGAACGGCAGCACGCAGATGCCCGCGTAGAAGTGCCAGCGCCAGACGGCGCCAACCAGGTAGCCGCTCGACCGTTCCGGTGGAATCCTGTCCGCTTCTGTCATGACGCTAGCACTGCACCTGCACGTGGAATCCCCGGGACCGGGATTCAGAACTGGTAGCGCACGCCGAAATAGTACGAACGCGGCGCGCCGGGAAACAGCATTGCCGAACCAGGCGTCGTGACGTCCGAAACCACGACGGTCGCGACGTAGGGGTTGTTGCGCAGATTGCGTGCCTCACCGAATATCTCCCAGTTGTCCGCTGTGAAACCCGCGCGCATGCCGAGCAGGCTGTAGGCGCCCACTCGGTAAGTGTTGGCGAAGTCCGTATACCGGGTACCCACGAAATCGAAAGTCGGGCCCGCACTGAATCCCGATGCATGGCGGTACACCACTTCGCCGCGCGCGAAGTAGCGCGGCGCCGAAGCCAGGCGATTGTTGCCGTAGTCAGGATCCGAGTCGAACGTGAATGCGTTGAAAGTCACATTCAACAGCGGCTCGATGCGATGAACTCCGTCTCCCACGGGGAGGCTCGCGCCAACAAGCGCTTCGATACCGGCATGCGTTGTCCTGTCGATGTTGGCCGAGAGGCTGGTGCCCGGCGCATTCGGATCGTCACGCGAGAGAATCTGGTCGCGCAGCTGCGTGTAGTAGAGGGATACGTCCCAGGTCAGGCGCGTCCCGTCGCGATGGCCGGTGCCGCGCAGGCCGGTTTCCACCACGGCGCCGTGCATGGCGGCGAGGGGCGTGCTGCCGCCGTTGAACTCGTCGGTCAACTCGAAGGTTGTGGGCGCCTCGTAAATCCGGCCGGCGCTCGCGAACCACTCGGAGCTGTCACCCATGCTGCGAATCACGCCCAGTCGAGGGTTGACGGCGTTGTAGCTGGCCTTGAAGCCGTTCACGTTGCGATCGGCGGTCACGAACTGGGCGCCGTACGCGAGCGTCCACCGCGACGCAAAGTTCCACCGGTCCAGGGCAAACAGCTCGAGGCTGGAAGCGTTGTTGTCGGTGGTCCACATCAGCGCGCCCGGCCTGCCGCCGTCGTTCTGATAGTTGCCGCCCTTGACCGTTGAGTAGCCATAGTTCAGGCCGAACAGCAGGTTGTGCGAGCCGGCCTGACGGCGGTAACGCAGCATGGCGCCGCTGTCCCTGTGTACGGTGTCGATCAGCAGGCTGAAGAAGGGCGTGCTGACGATGGGGTGGTAAAGCGACTGATGCTCGTACGAGACGCCAAATTCGAGCGTGCCGCCCGCCAGCTCCGCGAGCGTCGTCTTCATCGCGAGACGCCGGGCTTCGACCTGCTTGCCGTGGTCGCCGGGCATGGCATCAGGCCGTGCCTGCGAGGGATCTTCCTCAAACTGCCGGGGGGTCAGCTCGCGCGGCAACTCCACATCAGAATCGACGAAGGTCGCGTAGAACCGTGTGGACATGTTGTCCGACATCGCCCAGCCCAGGTTCGCATACAGCCCCTTGCGGTCCTGGGCACTGTGATCGCGAAACCCGTCGCGCTGCTGCGCCTCTACCGTGATCAGCCCGTCCAGGACGCCGGATACGCCGCCCACCGTGGCGCGAACGCCAAGATCACCGAAGCTGCCGCCCGAAATCGAAACGCCGGTGGAGGTGGTGTGCGCGGTGGGCGTCGTGAAATCGATCGCTCCGCCCAGCGTGCTGGCGCCGTACGCCAGCGCATTGGCACCGTGCGCGATGGTGGCGTAGCGCGCACTCAAGGGATCCAGGGCGCGGTTGTGGTTGTTGCCGTCGGCCGCGGTAACCGGCAGGCCATCCTGGAAGAACCTGATGCCGTTTTTGTCGTAGTCCGTGGCATCGAGATTGGAGCCGCGACTCGAGTAAAACACGTCGTCATTGCCGTTGTAGCTTTCCGCAAACACGCCCGGCACGAAGCGCAGCATGTCCGACAGTTGCGTGACTCTGCGCTCGTAGAACTGATCGCCATCCAGATTGGTGACGGCACCCGGCGTGAAGGCCCGCTCGGCCTCGAGATGGGATCGGGTGCGTTCCCCCATGACGACCACGGTTTCCAGTGCCTGCCCTTCTTCGTTCGGCTCGGCCGCGTTGGAGGGCGATGGCGCAACGGCCAGAACGGTGGCGAGAACCGCAGGCGGGAAGCGGAAAGACCGTGAGACCATGCAGCGTTCCTTCGACCATCGTGACGCAAGCCATGCCCGCGGGCGGTGACGGGCGGTGATTGTAGAAACGTTCAACGTATTCGGGAATGCGACGCATTGTCGCAGGGGCAGGGCCCGCAACGAGACCGGCTCGAGCGCCCGGCGTGATACGGCTTAAGGCCGTCACAGGAAGGCCGATACAAGAGGGTCGACACAGGTGTCCCGGCGGCCGGGGTGGCGGGTGCCGTAGCGCCTCTTGCGCCCGGTTCGTCTAAGATGTCGCCTGTGTCGTCCGAGATGGACTTATGACGAGTAACAGCGTGGCCGGATCCTTCTGGCGTCCAGACATCACCATCGCTCACCTTCGTGAGCGGCTGCGGGATACACTGCCCGAGCACATCGGTATCGAGCTCATCGAGATTGGCGCGGACCATCTGGCGGCCACGATGCCGGTCGACCACCGCACCTGTCAGCCAATGCGGGTGCTGCACGGCGGCGCATCGGTCGTGCTCGCCGAGACGATCGGCAGTCTCGCGGCGAATGCAGCCAACCACGACAGCACGCGCCGCTTCGTCGGCCAGGAAATCAATGCAAACCACCTGCGACCCGTGCCGGAGGGCTCGACCGTGACCGGCATCGCGCGTCCCGTCCATGTGGGCCGCGCCAGCCAGGTGTGGAACATCGAGATCCGGAACGAGCGCGGTCAGCTCACCTGCGTGTCGCGGCTCACGCTGGCTGCGATTGCGGCGCCGGATAGCGGCGGACAGTAGGTCTACCAGCCTCTGGGCGAGGCGCCGGCGGATCGCGTGCCGGGATGCCCAGGCCGGACAGCAGTGAAATGTATCAATTACTGTGTGTATGCCCAACTATGTGTATACCTATTTGTGTTTCTTTTTTTTTACGCTATGGTGCCATACAGTGGATGACTTCGATGATAAGGGGTTCTGATCATGCGCGTCTGCCGCTTCCTGGGTATCTGCCTCATATCATGCACGGTACTTGTCGCATCCAGCACCTTCGCTCAGAGCACGGGTTCTGAAAGCACAACGCATCAGACGCCAACGTCAGCCATTGGTGAAAGCCTGCCGGCACCAGACGATGAAAGCTTCGCTCGGACGGCTGAGCGCCTCTTCTTCCTTTTGCTGACCGTAGCCTCGGCCGGTGACGTTGCCGATCAGGCGCAGCTGGCGCAGCAGATTTTCCGTGTGTCTTCGAGCGATGCGCGGACGATCTCGGAGTTTGCCGTCGAGTCGGTTGGGCGCTACAGGGAATTCGGATCGGGCGTTACTCAGGAGATATGCGAATTGCAGCCCTCGCCGACCGTCAGGGACAGAATTCTGGAGAAACTCGCCTACATCAGGGAAGGCGAGGCGCGATTGCAACAGGAATTCTATTCCGAACTGCAACAGGTCGATACGGATCTGTTCCGACAAGTCATGGAGACATTGGAATCAACAGCGGGTTCCCATTCACGCCTGTCATTCGATCTGGAGGTGCTGCGGGATCCCGGGATTGATCTCTACCAGTTGACCAGAAGGCCCTGTTGAAAAACTGGCTAAACTGCTTGCAGCTCCTCATATTTGCCTACCCTTGACTTTCATCTTGAAACAGTAGTTGGAGACCAGCGCTATGAGCAAAAACCGCAGTGGTAAAGTTTGCCGTACGATGACGTTACTATTTTTGGTGTTCGCCAGTATGGGTATGTCAGCGAACGTATCGGCGGCGCTCTACAAACAGTTCTATGTGCATGCGGGCATTAGTGGTGAATTTTACACGCTCACCGCGTACACCAGTGAAACTGACTATCTTCAGTTCTCCCACGTTGGTCAAAGTGCGCAATTTAGTTGGATCGACCCACTTTACGTTTCTTGGTCGGCGAATTCGCATGGGATTTGGTATATCAATGTCACCCCAGAACCGTTTGGCATTTCCTTCTCGGACTATGATATCGAGAGTATTCATATGTCTGGTAACGCTCAGCACTGGGCAAATCCGGTTTCCGGAAACCCTTATCAGTGGGATAGCAGTAGTGGCTGTCAGGGAGTCATGTGTTAAGTTTCTGAACGTCTGTGCGTGAACTCCGGAGGTCGTGAACATGGCAAGGATTATATGGAGCCTGGTGGCGTTTGGAGTTGTGGTGGCTGTCGCACTGCTTGTCTGGAGTTCAGGCAAGGAGGCTCCCAGCGGGTTCACGGCGGAAAGTCGGGAATCGCCCGCAGCCGAGACATCGGCGGCATCCGCATCCCCTGTCCCGTCGGTTGATGTTCAGGCCGAATCATCCGTGGGCCGCGACGAATCCGTGCCGCTGCGGATCCTCTCCCGTGACCCCGAGTCGCGATCGCAGACCGTGTCGCCGGACCTGCCGGTTTCACGGCCGCAACGAGCGGCCCGATTCGAGGCGGAACCCATCGACCCGCAGTGGGCGCCTGGTGTTGAATCGCTGATATACAGTCACGTTGCCCAAGCCGGGTTGGATCTGGGTGGCGTCGAGGCGCAGTGCCGATCAAGTACCTGCCGGCTTACCCTCACGTACTTCGATCCAGCTGCCACGTTCGCAGACCTGCAGCCTCGATCGGAAGAGATCAGAGCCATGACCACGCGCATGATCGAAGAGGGCCGGCCGGATGTGCAATCCGTCAACATTCAGGTCGAATCCGGTACAGACCATGGCGCATGGACGGCCACGGTCTACGTCAACCGGCAAGGGGTAATGTCGTCAACCGACGCCAGATTGCCGCGCGAGATTCCCGAATGCGTTTCGACCGGATCCTGTCAGGAGCACTTCGCCATCCAGGCTGAACGTTTTCGCGACAGCGAGTCGCCCCAGCAGTCTGTGCGATAGATTCGAATTTCGCTACGTCGCCCTCACCAATGCGACTGGCGCGCCAGGCCGTCCTCCTCTCAGGTGTCACTCCGCCTGACGCGAATCGCGTGTGCTGACGATCCATCACATTCCGGTCTGCCCGTTCTCACAGCGGGTGGAAATCCTGCTCGAACTCAAGGGGCTGAGCGAGGAGGTCCGTTTTCGCGTGGTCGACATCACGCGGCCGCGTGAGCCCTGGCTGCTGGAGAAGGCCCGCGGCACGACCGCGCTGCCGATTCTGGAAACCGCCGACGGGCGGATCCTGAAGGAGAGTCTGGTCATTCTCCGCTACCTGGAGGACATTCATCCCGATCCGCCGGTTGCGCAACGCGATCCGTGGCGGCGCGCGGTCGAGAACATGATGACCGCGATGGAAGGGCCTTTCGGCGCCCAGGGGTATCGCTATGTGCTGAACCAGGATGCCGAGCGTCGTGCGCACCTGCATGAGGGCATGCTCCAGCTGTATGCCCGTCTCGACGACTTCCTGCTCGAACACGCGCCCGACGGCACCTGGCTTTTCGATCAGTTCGGCTGGGCGGAAACGGTGTTCACGCCGCTGTTCATGCGTTTCTGGTTTCTGGAGTACTACGAGGACTTCGCGCTGCCGGACGATCGGCGCTACGCGCGCGTGCGACGCTGGCGCGAGGCCTGTCTTGAACACCCGGCCGCGCAGCAGGTGACCCGGGAACAGATCGTGAAGCTGTACTACGACTATGCCCGGGGCGCCGGCAACGGCGGCCTGCTGCCGGGCCGCTCGCGGTCATCGTTCGCGTTCGAGCCGCACTGGCGCGAGCGTCCGTGGCCGCCGCGGGACAAACAAACCGACGCCGCCACCGATGCCGAGCTTGGCCTGCTGAATCCCTCTCACTGACGCGAGGCTTTCGCTTCGCCACCTCTCCCCTGACCGCCCCGTCCGCCCGTCTGCGGTTTCCACTGCCCGCGCCCCGATGAGGCGACCTGCCAGCGTTGCCTGCCGCACTGACTGAATCCGATCGCCGCTGTTCAGCGAAGTCATTCAGGCATTCCCCACGAGGTTGAGCCGATGCGATCCCTGTTTCTGACGACCATGACCGCGCTGCTGTGGCTGTCGCCTGCCGTAGCCCACGCCGATCCTGCCGATCCGGCCGATACCCTGGCTTCCGCCGATGCCGGCGGTTCACTGCAGGTGCGCGTCACCGGCTTTCGAACCACAGACGGCGATCTGGCCATCGCGCTGTTCGGCTCGTCCGACGATTACGAAACCCAGGACAACGCCGTGCGTCGTGCCTGGGTGGAAGTGGCGGGGGACGAGGTGCGGTGGACGGTTTCAGGACTCCCCGCCGGCCGCTACGCGGTGATCGCCTATCACGACGAGAACAACAATCGCGAGCTGGACTTCCGCGTGCTCGGCATCCCCAAGGAGCCGGTGGGCGTATCCAACAACGCGCGCGGCCTGTTTGGCCCGCCGCGCTTCAGAGCCGCCAGTTTCGAAGTGCGTGATGGTGAAACCGCGCATCAGGACATCAGCCTGCGCTGAGGCGGCCGACGCTGTCCGGCTGATGCTGACCGCCTGACCCTATTCCCCTGAATCCAAATCTCACCCGCTGGCGAATAGCTCTGTACGGACGGTGACTGTCCGGGCGGCTGCGACAGGCAGCTCCACTGAACGCAACAGGCAGGAAGAATCAGATGGCGCAGAACAGGGTTGTAATCATCGGCGCGGGTCCTGGCGGACTGGCCAGCTCGATGCTGCTGGCTGCGGCGGGTTTTCAGGTGACGCTGCTGGAACGCGAAAGTCAGCCCGGCGGACGTACGTCGAGCATCGAACGCGACGGCTTCCGCTTCGATCGCGGCCCCACGTTCTTTCTGTTCCCCGAAGTGCTGGAGCAGATCTTCGACATGTGCGGCTACAACCTGCACGACGAGGTCGACCTGCTGCGGCTGGATCCCAACTACCGACTGATGTTCGAGGAAGGCGGATTCGTGGACGCCACCTCGGACCTCGAGCGGCTGAAGGCCGAAATCGCGAAACTGTCGCCCGCCGACGCCGCCGGCGTCGATCTCTACATGCAGGACAACCGCCGCAAGTTCGAAAAATTCCGCCCGATACTGGAGTCGCCGTTCAGCCGTCACACCGACGTGCTGAAGCTGCCGCTGCTCGATCTGATGCCGCTGCTGCGACCCTGGGCCAGCGTCGATACCGACCTGCGCCGATTCTTTTCCGACCCCCGAGCGCGGCTCGCATTCTCGTTTCAGAGCAAGTATCTGGGCATGTCGCCATTCAAGTGTCCCAGTCTGTTCACGATACTGGCGTTTCTGGAATACGAGTTCGGCGTGTTCCATCCGGTCGGTGGCTGCGGAGCCGTGTCGGGCGCGATGGCGCGCGTGGCCACGGCCATGGGTGTGGACATACGCCTGGATGAGCCGGTTCGTGAACTCGAATTCCAGGGGCGGCGTGTACGCAGTGTGCTCACGGACCGTGCCAGCTATCCGGCCGAGGCGCTGGTTGTGAACGCCGACTTTGCCGGCGCGATGCGGTCGCTGGTGCCCGAGCGGCTGCGCAGGCGCTGGACGAACGCAAAGCTTGAGCGAACGAAGATGTCCTGTTCCACGTTCATGCTCTATCTGGGCGTGGACGGCAAGTACCCCGATCTGCCGCATCACACGATACATCTGGCGAGTGGCTATCAGGAACACCTGAACACCGTGGAACGCGATCATGTGCTGCCGCGCGATCCATCGTTCTATGTGCACAACCCCAGCATCGTCGACCCGACAATGGCGCCGGACGGCATGAGCAGCCTGTATGTGCTGGTGCCGGTCACGCACATGCATCCCAACGTCGACTGGGAGGCGGAGCAGCCGGCCTTCCGTGAGCATGTGCTCGACCAGCTGCCGAAGGTGGGGCTGCCGGATCTGCGCGATCGCATCAGAACCGAAGTCATGTTCACGCCGCGCGACTGGGAGAATCAGGTGGGGCTCTACAGGGGCGCGACCTTCAGTCTGTCGCACACGCTGGATCAGATGCTCAGCCTGCGTCCGCGCAACCGTTTCGAGGATCTGGAGGGCGTGTATCTGGTCGGTGGTGGCACGCATCCGGGCAGCGGGCTGCCGGTGATCTTTCAGTCGGCGCGGATCTCATCGAAGCTGCTGGCCGAAGACTTCGGGGTGGCCAATGCCTGGGAGCAGCGTCCGGCGCCCGCGCGCTGGCCGCGGCTGGCGACGCGGACGGCGGCGTGATGTCACCGGACGCCGTCATCGCGCGGGCGCGACAGGCGCAGCAGCAGTGGGAAGGCACGCCCCTGCGGCGCCGACTGCGCGTGATCCGGCGATTGCGGGCGCTGATCGCCACGCAGGCCACATCGCTGGCGGCTTCGGTGACTCGCCGTCCCGCGGCGCAGACGCTGGCCGGCGAAATCCTGCCGCTGCTGGATGCGTGCCGCTTTGTCGAGCGCAGCGCGCCGCGGGTGCTTGCATCGCGGTCGTCGCGGTGGCGCACGTTGCCGCTGCCCGGTCGTGCTCGCGTGAGCATAGAGCGCGAACCCTATGGCGTGGTGCTGGTGATCGGCGCCGCCAACTACGGCCTGATGCTGGCCGCCATTCAGGCAGTGCAGGCTATCGCGGCCGGCAACGCGGTCATCGTGAAGCCGGCGCCGGGCTCGCAGGCGGCACTGGCACGCTTCGCCGCACTGTTCGAGCGCAGCGGTCTGCCGTCCAGCCTGATCACCGTAGTCGATGAATCCACGCAGACGGCGCGCGCGCTGCTTGACGGCGCAGTGGACAGACTGATCTTCACGGGCTCCAAGGCCACAGGCCGGGAGGTGCTCGCCAGAGCCAGCGAACGGCTGCTGCCGGCTGCGATGGAACTGTCGGGCTGGGATCCGTGCATCGTGCTCGAGCGGGCCGATCTGGATCATGTGGCCGCGGCACTGACGTTCGCACTGCGCTTCAACGGGGGTGAAACCTGCGTCGCGCCGCGGCGGGTGCTGGTTGCAGCTCGCAGCCGGGAGGCACTTGAACGCCGGCTGATTCAGCGGGTGCCGGGCCTGGGCGAAACGCCATTCGCCGATGGCGTGACCGGCGCTGCCGCAACGCTGATCGAAGACGCCATTGCCCGCGGCGCCACGCTGCTGGCCGGACGCACCGGTCACGGTGGTGCGACGGGGCCGGTGGTGCTCAGCGGTGTGTCACCGGCTATGCCCATCTGGTCGACGGAACTGTTCGGTCCGATTGTGCTGATCAGCGAGTACAGCGATGTGGAGGCCGCCATCGGTGATGCGAACCGCGCCAGTCATGCGCTTGGCGCCAGCGTCTTTGGCGGTGAGGCCGAAGCGGTGTCGGTGGCGCGGCAGTTGCACGCGGGACTGGTGACCATCAACGATGTGATCTTCCCGCTGGCCGATCCGTCGGTGCCGCTGGCGCCGCGCGATGGCAGCGGATTCGGCGTCACACGCGGCGCCGAAGGCCTGCTCGCGATGACGCGACCGAAGGTGGTGACACGGGCGCGCTCGATGCGCGTCTCGCGCCTGGCCTACGACACGGATCCGCCGGCAGCGCTGCTCAGCGCCTGTTTCAGGCTGGTGCACTGTCGCGGCATTGCCGCGCGTGGACGGGCACTGCTGGATATGGTGCGGGCCCTGGGCGGCACGCGGCGGCCGGCGCACACGCTGGATGACGCTGCGGGCACACCACTGCGGCACAAGCACGAATCGTCGCAGTCGATCACCTGAGTGACGACACGCAGAACCGAAACCGAAACCGAAACTGAAACTGACCGGAGCAATACAGATGACCACGCGCGTGACAGTAGTTGGAGGCGGACTTGGCGGACTCGCGGCGGCCTGCACGCTGGCGGCCCGCGGTGCATCGGTGCGGCTGTTCGAGGCCAATGCCGAGCTCGGCGGCAAGGCGGTGGTACTGAACGAGGCGGGTTTCCGTTTCGATATGGGGCCGACCATCGTGACGCTGCCGGAAGTGCTGCAGCGCGTATTCGCCGAAGCCGGCCGTCGTCTGGATGACTACATCGACCTGCGCCGACTCGATCCGCAGTGGCGCTGCTTCTTCGAAGACGGCACCACGCTCGATCTGGTGGCGGACGAGGAGCAGATGGCAGCGGAGCTGAGCACCTATGCCGGTCGCGAGACCGCACAGGGCTACCGCCGATTTCTCGCGCTGTCACGTGATCTGCACCGGATCTCGGATCGCTTCTTCTTCTGGAAGTCCGTGGACGGTATTCGCGACACGCTGAACGTGGGAGAGACATTCCGCCTGTCGACCCTGAAGGATCTGATGGCACTGCGCATCGGCCGCAGCGTGGCCGGCACCATCCGTCGTGAAGTGCCGGACGAACGCGTTGCGCAGATGCTGGATCACTTCACGCAGTACGTGGGCTCATCGCCCTACGGGTCACCCGCCGTGCTGTGCGGTATCGCGCACATGCAGACCGATCGTGGCGTGTGGTATCCGATCGGTGGCACCCGCGCGGTGCCCGAAGCCCTGATCCGTCTCGCCACCGAGCTTGGCGTGGAGCTGAATACGCGCGCTGCCGTGGCCGGCATCGTGGAGCGTGACGGCAGGGCCTGCGGCATTCGGCTCGCCAGTGGCGCCGTGGTCGAGTCGGACGCCGTGGTGTCCAACATGGACAGCGTGCGCACGCACCGTGAGCTGCTTGAACCGGAGACCGCCGCGCCGTTCCTGAAGCGCAGGAAGTTCGAACCGGCCTGTTCGGGTGTGGTGCTCTATCTGGGCCTGAATCGGCGCTACGAGCACCTGTGTCATCACAACTTCGTGTTTTCCGAGGATCCGGAGGCGGAGTTCGACGCGATATACAACCAGGGCCGTCCCGCGCCGGATCCGACCTGCTACCTGGCCGCGCCTTCGCTGTCCGAACCCGATGTCGCGCCGCCGGGCGGCGAGGCGCTGTATGTGCTCGTACATACGCCCTATCTGCGACCGGAACACGACTGGAAGCAGATGTTCCCGGCCTACCGCCAGCGCATTCTCGACAAGCTGAAGACCTGCGGCGGCATGCCCGACATCGAGCAGCGCATCGTGTTCGAGTCGGCCCTGACGCCGCAGGACATTCACGATCGCTACCGGGTGCTCAATGGCGCCATCTACGGACTCGCCAGCCATGGCACGGCGCTGGGTGCGTTCAAGCCGGGCAACCGCAGCCGCGACCTGCATGGGCTGTATCTGGCTGGCGGCTCGGCGCATCCCGGGCCGGGCATGCCGATGGCATTGATGTCGGGTTGGATTGCCGCTGATGCGCTGGCGCAGGATCGCAGCCTCGAGCGCTGGCAGGCCACCGGGCAGGCCGACGTCCCGTCAGCCGATGAGCGGCGCAGCGCCGGCAAGGCGGCCGCGTGACGATGTCCGCCGGTCTGCCCGCCCGATCGCACCGCGGTGTCGCGATGTTTACCTGGTATGCGCGGCGACTGGTGGCGAAACGATTCAGCGCCGCGCGCGTGATGCGTGATGCGCCGCCGCCGCCCGGTGAGGGCGCGATGATCCTCTACGCGAATCACGCCTCATGGTGGGATCCGCTGGTGATGCTGCTGGTGGCGCGGGCGTTCTATCCGCGCCAGCGTTTCTACGCCCCCGTCGATGCCGATGCACTCGAACGCTATCCGATGCTCGGCCGCTTTGGATTATTCGGTGTGCAGTCCGCCTCGTTCGCAGGGACGCGAACCTTTGTTTCACTGGGACGCACCGTGGTCGAAACGCCGGACGCGATACTGGCCCTGACACCACAGGGCCGGTTCGTCGATGTGCGTGAACGTCCGCTTGCGCTCACCGGCGGACTGGCGCAACTGCTGCGTGCCGTGCCTGATGCGCGTGCGTATCCAGTGGCGATCGAGTATCCGTTCTGGAACGAGATGCGGCCGGAGCTGCTGATCCGTTTCGGTCAGCAGCCGGTTTCGTGCGCTGACCTGTCCCGCCCAGCACTCACCGAACGGCTCGGCGCGCGCCTGGGTGCCGAGATGGACACCCTCGCTGCGGCCTCGCGCGCACGCGATCCCCGGCTATTCGACGTGCTCACCGAAGGCGGGCGCGGCATCGGCTTCTGGCAGGACCTCCCGGCGCGCCTGCGCGCCTGGGTGGGCGGCCGGCGCTTCGATGCCACTCACGCCGCCGTGGGCCGCGATGCGGCTGGAGGCGGCAAAGACGGTCGAGCGCGACCCAACGGAGCGTGAATCATGTCCCTGCTGCTGTGGAGCATTGCGATCATCGCCGCGATTCCGGCGGTGATGACACTGTGGAATCTGGTGCTGCTTGCACCGCCACCCGAAACACGACGTCAGCTGCGCGGCGGCGAAGTATCGGTGCTCATCCCGGCGCGTAACGAGGCCGACAACATCGCCGCCGTGCTGAACTCCGTTCTCGCCAGTGCCGACCGCGGCGAGGTGGAGGTGCTGGTGCTGGACGATGACTCCAGCGATGACACGGCCGCGATCGTTGCCGAAGTCGCGGCGCGTGATCCGCGTGTTCGTCTGATCCGCGGAGGCAAGCTGGACGCGGGCCAATGGGGCAAGCCGGTGGCCTGCGCGAAGCTGGCCGCCAGGGCGCGTGGACGCATCCTGCTGTTTCTGGATGCCGACGTGCGGCTGGAAGGTGACGCCATCTCGCGCATCATCACCGCGCTTGAAAAATCCGGGGCCGCGATGCTCAGCGGCGTACCGCGGCAGATTGCCGTGAGCCTGGGCGAGCGGCTGGTTGTGCCACTGATTCACTTCGTACTGCTGGGTTTTCTGCCGGTGTTCGCAATGCGGCGTTCGCCGCATCCTGGATTCGGCGTTGCCTGCGGACAGCTGCTCGCGGTGCGCCGCGATGCCTACATGAAAGTGGGTGGCCATCGCGCCATCGCCGACTGCGTGCATGATGCGATGGCGCTGGCGAGGCGTTTTCGTGCCGCCGGTTTCATGACCGACCTTGCCGATTTCACGGCCATCGCGCGCTGCCGCATGTATCGTAACGGCTCGCAGGTGGTGGCGGGCTTTGCGAAGAATGCGCATGAAGGTCTGGGATCGCCAGCCGGTATCGTGCCGTGGACGGTGCTGCTGATCGGCGGCCAGACGGCGTGGGTGCTGGCGCTGCCCTGGGTTCTGCTGTCGCCGGCGCTGCTGCTGCCGGTGGTTGTTTGCGCCGCGCTGGCACTCGGGACGCGCTTCGCGCTTGCGCGGCGCTTCGAGCCGGGGTTCGGGGACGTGTGGCTGCATCCGGTCGGCGTGGCCGCACTGGTTTTCATCCAGTGGTACGCCGCGTTCCGGCGCGCCATCGGGCGTCCGTTCGCGTGGAAGGCACGGCTGGCAGGCGGGTGACGACCGGCCGCTGACGCACCGCGTCGGCCCGTACCGCTACCGATCCGGACGACCTGACAGCGGACCACCCACTGCATCCCGCAACGAATCAATTCGGATTGTTCGCGCAGATGGCGGGCTTGACTCGGAAACATTCTTGACACGACTATTCACCGACTATTGCCCAAGTCTGTCGCCCAACGCCATCGCCCGAATGCAGGCGCGCCACCACCGCAAGGGACCTCGATCATGATCAGAAAATTGCTCGCATCCGCCGCCGCGCTGGCGCTGCTGGCAGGCTCCGGCCTGTTGCCGCTGGACCGTGTCCACGCCCAGGACTATGGCGGCATCGATGCCGAACCGGCGCTGTGGAAGGTCGAACGGGACGATGCAACCGTCTGGCTGTTCGGTACCTTCCATCTGCTGCCACCGTCGCTGGACTGGCGCACCGAGCCGGTAACGGGTGCGCTGCGGGCGGCGGATATCGTCTGGTTCGAAGCCGACGTGCAGAGTCCCGAGGCGCAGCAGCGCACGATAGTGCTGCTGCCGCAGCTCGGCATGAACCCGCCGGGTGTGACACTGTCATCGCTGCTCGACGAGGAAACCGGCGAACTGCTCGAACGGATCGCTCCTGCCATCGGTGCACCGCCGGCCGCACTCGATCCGCTGCGTCCGTGGCTGGCGGGGCTGACACTGGCCGTGGCGCAGATTCAACTTCTGGGTTTTGATCCGAGTGCGGGCGTGGAGTCGATACTGCAGGCCGAGGCGGAGGCCGCCGGCAAGGCCTTTCGCTATTTCGAAACGATCGACGATCAGCTGGGATTCTTTGCCGGATTGCCCACCGAAGTGGAGGTCGAGATGCTCGCACAGACGCTGCGCGACATGGAGGATCTGCCCACGCAGTTGAACGACATGGTGGTGGCATGGGCGACCGGCAATCTGGCCGTGCTCGACGAGGCCGTCAACTCCGACATGCGTGATACCTCGCCGGAGGTCTATGAGGCATTGATCGTGGAGCGCAACCGCAACTGGATTCCTGAAATCAAGGCCATGCTCGATGAAGGCGGCACGCATTTCGTGGCCGTGGGCGCCGGTCATCTGGTTGGTGACGGGAGCGTGATTGCGCTGCTTGAGGCGGATGGCGTCAGGGTGGTGCGCCAGTAGGCCAACTGACGGGTGAGACCGCGTGGCCGGTGGGGCGGGCTGTGGCGGGGTCTCCCCCTTTTCCGGGGGACGGCGGAAGAGCGTCCCTGCGCCTCGGCCGCGGCCATCCATGGC
>JBJHBP010000002.1:0-171550 GCA_050485545.1 Gammaproteobacteria bacterium | reverse complement strand
GGGGGGGTCTGCGGCGGAGCACCCCCCTTATGTGGGGGGCCGGGGTACCAGCGTCCATGCGCCTCGGCCGCGGCCATCCATGGCCGCGGACGCCCCGAGAAAGGGGGATGCCCCGCAGCAGACCGGCTTTGACGGTGTCGCCGTTCAGGAATCATCCGCGCTGACCTCCGCACGGCTGGCGATCGCGGATCGGGCGCTGTCCAGACGTTGTGGCGTGCCAGCGTCGAGCCAGAGGCCGTCGAAGTATTCGCCATGCAGCGCGCGGCGGCCGATGGCATCGAGCAGCACCGGGCGCAACGGCAGCGGGCCGGCCGGCAGCCCGCTGAACAACTCGGGACGGAACAGCCCGATGCCGGCGTATGTCAGTCGCGGTTCGTGGTCACGGAGGCGGCCGTGCGCATCCAGCGCGAAATCGCCATCGGGGTGATGCGGCGGGTTGTCGACCATGAGCAGCGTACCGGACCACTGGCCGGGTACCGGGTCGGCCGGCGCCAGCAGGCGGGCGAAGTCGAAGTTGCACACCACGTCCGAACTGACGACAAGAAACGGCTGGTCGCCCAGCAGTGACAGCGCGTGCACGATGCCGCCGGCCGTTTCCAGTGGCGGCTCGCCCTCCTCGCTGTAGCGGATGCTGGCCCGCCAGGCACTGCCGTCGGCCAGCAGGTCGCGGATCTGCTGGCCGCGATACGACAGATTGATGACCAGCTCATGGACGCCTGCCGCCGCCAGCGCGCGAATATGGCGGACGATCAGCGGCTCGCCGCCGACTTCCAGCAGCGGTTTGGGCAGGCGCCGGGTCAACTCACCCATGCGCTCACCCCTTCCGGCCGCTAGAATCATCGCCTTCATCGTGGGAGTATGCGCGCGCCCCGGGCTGCCGCGGCATGCAAGGTTGAAGCCCCGCATCCGCCTGTGATGCCGGCCTGAGATGCCGGCGGCGTCTTCTGATTACAGTTCAAGGCACGCATGAGTCCGCTCATTGTAAACAACATCCCATCGTTGCTGCCGCGGGACATCCGGCCGTGAAAGCCCACCGATTGTGGCCAGGCCTGCTGGCGGGACTGTGGCTGGCTGGCGTGCCGGCCCTGCACGCCGATGCGCAGCAGCAGGCGCCGGGCCCGGCAGCGACGCAATCGCCGGTGGCCCCGCTGATAGCCTGCCGGGTGGAACCTGTACCGATGTCGACCATGCGCACGACAACCGCCACCGATGAAGGCGATGTGCGCGATGACTACAACATGCTGGTGCTGGAAACCGAACCGGGCGGCGAGTACCGCTCCGATGCCGAAACCGGCGAGGAACGCTTCACCCTGTTCAGGTTCCGCTACCGCGATCGCGAGCTGAGGGCGGATGAGGGCCTCATCAACCGCGATCAGCGACTGATGCAGCTGATCGGTCAGGTGCTGTATGCGGATTCGGACTTCACCGTTTACGGTGAGAACGCCCGCGGCGACGAACAGGCCGGCGTCGTGAGCTTCGAAAGCGCCGGCTTCAATATCCCCGAACGCCCGGCGCGGGGCGAAGCCACGCAGATCACGCTGCGCGGCGATCGCACCATGTCGCTGGCATCCGTGTTCTTTACCACCTGCCCGGAAGATCGCACCGACTGGCGGCTGCGCGCCGAACACATCGAAATCGACGCCGATCAGGGCATCGGCCGTGCACGGCGGGTACGGCTGGACTTCTTCGGTGTGCCTATCCTGTACGCGCCACGGATGACGTTTCCGCTCGATGACCGGCGCAAGAGCGGCTTTCTCACGCCCAGTTTCGCCGAGCGCGACCGCACCGGCCGGGACATCACCGTGCCGTACTACCTGAACATCGCGCCCAACTACGACATGACGATCTCGCCACGCTACCTGAGCCGTCGTGGCGCCCGACTCGACACCGAATTCCGCTACCTCACGCCGCGCAGCAGCGGCCAGCTGGACATCGAGTACCTGCCCGATGATCGCGAATTCGACCGTGATCGCAGTTACTTCGGTCTCCAGCACCAGACCCTGCTCGGTCGGCGCTGGCAGGTTCTGGCCGGCCTGGAACGCGTATCCGACGATGTGTACTTCGCGGACCTGGGCACCTCGCTGGCGATCAGCAGCCAGACCCATCTGAACCGGTTCATCGACTTCGGCTTCTTTACGCCTTACTGGTCGCTGCTGACACGTGTGCAGAACTACCAGACCATCGATTCGCTGATCGAAGACGAATCGCTACCCTATGAACGCGTACCGCAGGTGCTTTTCGAAGGCACCTGGTATCACGGCCTGATGACGTTCGATTCCACCGCCGAGCTCGTCAATTTCGATCGCGACACCGGCGATACGGGCTGGCGATTCCATACCAATCAGGAGCTTGCATTTCGCTTCGCGCGGCCGGGCATGTTCCTCACGCCTGCGCTGTCGCTGCGCCAGACGAACTACTGGCTGGACGATCACGAACCGGAAACGCCCGACTCCATGTCGCGCACCGTGCCGATCGGCAGCGTGGACATGGGACTGCGCTTCGAGCGGCTCACCGGCGAAAGCGACAGATGGCTGCATACGCTGGAACCACGCATGCTCTACCTGCGTGCGCCCTACCGCGACCAGTCGCAGTTCCCGGTTTTCGACACCATAGAGCCCGACTTCAATCTCGTGCAGCTGTTCCGCAAGTCGCGGTTCATCGGCCCGGATCGCATCGGCGATGCCAATCAGGTGAGCATCGGCCTCACCACGCGCCTGATCGACGCGCGCAGCGGCCGCGAACGGCTGACGGCAACGATCGGCCAGACCCGCTATCTGCGCACGCAGAGTGTGACACTGCCCGGACGCGCACCGAACGACGCCAATGCGTCCGACTACGTCGCCGAACTGGGCGTTGCGCTGAACCCTGTCTGGAACATGAACGTCGGCTACCAGTGGAACACGGTGACAGAGTCCACCGCACGGGCGGAAACCCGCTTCGAGTACCGGCCGCAGGACGACCGGCTGTTCGGCATCGGCTACCGGCACCGCAGCGGCTTCCTCGAGCAGGGCGACATTTCGCTGGTATGGCCCGTTGCGGAGCGCTGGCGGGCCATCGCCCGCTACAGCTATTCGGTGCTCGACCGCGCGCCGTTGGAACAATTTCTCGGCTGGGAGTTCGAATCCTGTTGCTGGCGCGTGCGGATGGTGGGCCGGCGGTACGTGAGCCGGCGCACCGGTCAGTTCGACAGCGGGATCTCGATTCAGCTGGAACTGCGCGGCCTGAGCCAGCGCGTGACCGCGCCGGAGGATCTGCTCGACCGTGGTATTCTTGGCTACCGGAGTATCGCGGGCCGCAACCTGTAAGCAACGGTTCAACAAACAGGATGATCATGTTCAAACGATCCATCACAGCAGCCGGCGCAGCTCTGACGCTGGCGCTCATTACGCACCAGGCAACGTCGCAGACCAGGGAGCTGGGCGGGTCCGGCGAACTGCTGGACGGCATCGCCGCGATCGTCGACAGCGGCGTGGTACTGAGAAGCGAACTGGACGCGTCCGTCCGCTTCTACGTGAATTTCCTCCGCGACCAGCAGGCCGCGATGCCGCCGGACCAGCGACCGCCGCTACCGGCGCTGTCGGAAATCGAAAGGCAGGCCCTGGAACAGCTGATCGTCCGCCAGGTGCAGATGCAGCGCGCCGCGCGAAGCGGCATCGACGTCGACGACGCCATGCTCAATCAGGCCATCGCACAGATTGCCGCGCGGCTGGATCTGACACTCGAAGAGCTGCCCTCGGCGCTTGCCGACGAAGGCATAGACTACGCGACCTACCGACAGGAAATACGCGACGAACTGATTATCGATCAGCTCGAACAGCGCGATGTGTTCGGTCGCATATCGATTTCTCCCCGCGAGCTCGAGCAGTGCCTGGTGCGTCTGGAAGCGGCGCAGAGTGGTCAGTTCGACTACCTCGTCTCCCATATTCTGATCGGCCTGTCCGAATCAGCCGATCAGGATGAAATCAGTGCCGCGCGCGAGCTGGCCCGCGACATCGTCGCGCAGCTCAATGATGGTGAAGACTTTGCGAGTCTGGCGGTCAGTCACTCCGACGGCCAGACCGCACTGGAAGGCGGTTCGCTGGGCTGGCGACAGGGCGCCCTGCTGCCCACCGTGTTCGCCGACCAGGTTCTGCGCATGCGCCCGGGCGACGTGTCGGCGCCGATCCAGGCCGCCAGCGGATTTCATATCGTCAAGCTCGTGGACATGCGCGGCGCCGATCCGGTCATGGTCGACCAGGCGCGCATCCGCCATATCCTGATTCGTCCGGACGAACTGTTCGATGACGACGCCGTGCGCCAGCGACTGATCGGCATCCGTGAACAGCTGCTGGCCGGCGATGAATTCGGGCCGGTGGCGCAGGCGACTTCCGAAGATCCGATGTCGGCCGCCGATGGCGGATCCCTGGGCTGGGTGTCGCCGGGCGAAATGGTCCCGGAGTTCGAGCAGATCGTTGCGGCACTGCCTTTGGGGGAGATCAGCGAACCGTTCGAGAGCCGCTACGGCTGGCACATCGCAGAGATCACCGAGAGGCGTTCCCACGACAGCACGGATGAGATGAAGCGTCAGCAGTGCCTGACCCAGATTCGCAATGCAAAAGCGGACGATGAACGCGATCTCTGGATACGTCGGCTCAGGGACCAGGCGTTCGTCGACATCAAGCTGTAGCGATTGGGCAGTCCGGCTCCAGTCATCGCGATCAGTTCCGGTGAACCCGCCGGCATTGGTCCGGACATCTGCCTCGCGCTTGCCGACAGACATCTGGCTGCCAGACTGCTGATCCTCGCCGACCCGACGCTGCTTGCCGAGCGAGCCCGGGCACTTGGAATCCGCGCCAGCCTGGCGTCCGTCGTCGATCCGGACGCAACCCCGCTGCATCAGGCCGGCTCACTGTCCGTGCTGCCCGTCTCCGCCGCCGTCACCGCCGTGCCCGGACAGCTGGACACGCGCAACGCCGACTATGTGCTGAACATGATCCGCAACGCGGTTGTGCTGTGCATGAACGGCGAGGCCGGTGCGCTGGTCACGGCACCGGTACAGAAAAGCGTCATCAGCCAGAGCGGCGTCAGATTTACCGGTCACACGGAGTTTCTGGCCGAACTCACCGGCGCACCGTTGCCGGTGATGCTGCTGGTCAACGACGACCTGCGCGTTGCACTGGCCACCACGCACCTGCCGCTGCGACGCGTCGCCGATGCCATCACGGCCACCGGAATCGAGCAGCTGCTGGGCATCCTGAACGCTGACCTGAAGGCGCGCTTCGGCATCGCACGGCCGCGCATCAAGGTACTGGGACTGAATCCTCATGCCGGCGAGAGTGGCACCATGGGACTTGAGGAAATCGAGGTTTTGCAGCCGGCGCTCGAGCTGGCACGCGCACAGGGCATCGATGCGGCGGGACCGTATCCCGCCGATACGGCCTTTACACCCGAGGCACTGAACGGGTTCGATGCCGTCCTGGCGATGTACCACGACCAGGGCCTGCCGGTCATCAAGGCACGCGGCTTCGGCGAGACGGTGAACGTCACCTGCGGACTGCCCATCGTACGCACATCGGTGGACCACGGCACCGCACTGGATCTGGCCGGCAGCGGCCGGGCCAGCGCCGACAGCCTGATCGCCGCCATCGAACTGGCGCTGCAGCTTGCGCACGGCGACAGCGCTCGATGAGGCCACCGCCCCGCAAGTCACTGGGGCAGCACTTCCTGCATGACCCCGCGGTGATCGCGCGCATCATCGCAACGATCAGACCACAGCCGGACGACGTCTTTGTCGAAATCGGCGGCGGTCATGGCGCGCTCACCTGGCCGCTGCTGGAACGCGTCGCCCGGCTGCATGTGATCGAGGTGGATCGCGAACTGGCGACGCGACTGGAAGCGCAGTCCGCCAATCATGCCGGCCTGACCATACACCACGCCGACGCGCTGAAATTCGACATCCGCACGCTGGCGGCCGAAAGGCCGATTCGCGTTGCCGGCAATCTGCCCTACAACATCTCCACGCCACTACTGTTTCATCTGCTCGGCCACAGTGATGTCATCCGCGACATGCATCTGATGTTGCAGAAGGAAGTCGTGCAGCGCATGTGCGCAACGCCGGGCGGCAAGGAATACGGCCGGCTGACCGTCATGCTCGGCGCCGCGGCCCAGACCACCCGCTGCTTCGATATCGGGCCGGGTGCTTTCACTCCGCCGCCCCGGGTGTGGTCCAGCATCGTGCGTGTCGTCCCCTATGCCGCCGCGCCATTTGCGATCCACGACCACCGGCAGTTCGCCGCGCTCGTCACACACCTGTTCTCGATGCGCCGCAAGACGCTGGCGCGCAGCCTGAAGGGGCAGGTGTCCGAGGCACAGTTCGCGGCCCTGGAACTGGACCCCAGGGCACGGCCGGAAACGCTGCAGCCGGCCGACTTCGCGCGGCTGGCACAGGCCATCCACGGCGCGAAGCCATGACACTGTACGCGGCAGGAGACCTTCAGGGTTGCGATCAGCCGTTTGAGCGCCTGCTCGACCGGCTGAATTTCGAACCGGCACGCGATCAACTGTGGCTGGTTGGCGATCTCGTCAATCGTGGCCCCGGGTCTTTGCGCCTGCTGCGCCGTGTCATCGCGCTGGGTGACTGCGTCACGACGGTATTGGGCAATCACGACCTGCACCTGCTGGCGGTAGCCGCCGGTGCCAGGCCGTCAGGCACGAAGGATACGTTGCGAGAGGTACTCCAGGCACCGGACCGGGACGAACTGATCGACTGGCTGCGGCGTCAGCCACTGCTGCACGTCGATGCACAGCGCCGCCTGGCGCTGGTACATGCCGGCATACCGGCGGCATGGTCGGTCGAAGACGCGCGAACCAACGCCGCGCAGGTGGAAGCGCTGCTGCGCGCCGACGACTGGGCCGCTCGCATTGGCGCGCTGTTCGGCAGTACGCCGGACCTTGAGTCTGATGCGCTCACGCCTGCTCTGCGACAGCGCTACACGGTGAATGCGCTGACCCGGATGCGCTGCTGTCACCGCGACGGCCGCCTCGAGCTGAGCTATTCCGGACCACCGGACTCAAGACCCGAACACCTGACGCCGTGGTTCGACATGCCGGACAGGCAAACCGACGACTGGCATCTGGTATTCGGCCACTGGGCCGCTCTGGGCGTGCTGCGTCGCGACAATCTGACGGCCCTCGACAGCGGCTGCGTGTGGGGCGGCAGTCTTACCGCCGTGGCCGTGGATCCGGCAGGCGATCCGGTGTCGATCGACTGCAGTGGTAAGCGCTAACGGCCGACCCTCAGACCGCCACCGGCGCCCTGATCGGCGGATGCGCCTGATAGCCAACCAGCTCGATGTCTTCGTAGCGGTAGTCGAAGATGCTGTCCGGCCGGCGCTTCAGCACCAGACGCGGCAACGGCAGCGGGTCGCGTGTGAGCTGCAGGTCGGCCTGCTGGAAGTGGTTCAGATACAGGTGGCAGTCACCACCGGTCCAGATGAACTCACCCGGTTGCAGGTCGGTCTGCTGCGCAATCATGTGCGTCAGCAGTGCGTACGACGCGATATTGAACGGCACGCCAAGAAACACATCCGCGCTGCGCTGATAGAGCTGCAGCGACAGCCGGCCGTCGGCCACATGGAACTGGAACAGCAGGTGGCAGGGTGCCAGCGCCATCCTGTCGAGCTCACCGACATTCCACGCACTGACGATGATACGCCTCGAATCGGGGTTGGTGCGCAGAAGCTCGACCACGCGTGCGATCTGGTCGATGTGGTGGCCGCTGGCGGTGGGCCACGAGCGCCACTGAGCGCCGTACACGGGGCCGAGATCGCCGTTCTCATCTGCCCACGCGTCCCAGATCGAAACCCGGTTCTCCTGCAGATAACCGATATTGGTGTCGCCGCGCAGAAACCACAGCAGTTCGTGGATGATGGAGCGCAGGTGCAGCGTCTTGGTGGTCACCAACGGGAAGCCGGCCGCGAGATCGAAACGCATCTGGTGACCGAACACGCTCAGCGTACCGGTGCCGGTGCGGTCATCCTTGCGTGAACCTGTCTGACGAATCAGTCGCAGCAGATCCAGATATTGACGCACGATCAGCTCTCCCGCCGTCTCAGCCGTGTGCCGCCGCTGACCCGCGGCGCCAGGCCAGCCACAGCAGAACCGCCCCGGCGATGATCATCGGCGTCGTCAGCACCTGCCCCATGGTCAGCCAGCCGAAGGCAAGGTAACCGATATGCTGATCCGGCAGCCGTAAAAACTCCACTGCGAAACGAAACACTCCGTAGAGCACCAGAAACAGTCCGGACACCGCCATCATCGGACGCGGCTTGCGCGAAAACCACCACAGCACGACGAACAGCACCAGCCCCTCCAGGATCGCCTGGTAAAGCTGCGTGGGATGACGCGGCACACCGTCGACCAGAACCGCCCACGGTGCATCCGGGCGCGTCGGCGCGCCCCACAGCTCACCGTTGATGTAGTTGCCCACACGACCCAGACCCAGTCCCGGCGGGACCCACGGCGCGAGGAAATCGGTTATGCGGAAGAATGGCTGGCCGACGCTGCGCGCGAACAGCAGCATCGCTGCCAGCACGCCGAGCAATCCGCCGTGAAAAGACATGCCGCCCTCCCAGATGGCGAAAACCTTCAGCGGACTGCCGAGAAACGACGCGAAATCGTAGAACAGCATGTAACCGACGCGACCGCCGACTATGGCGCCCAGCACGACGTAGAAAAACAGGTCCTCGACGCGTGCGGGCTGGATCGGGCTCCAGGGGTTTCGTGCGCGTACACGCATGCCCAACCAGCCGATCAGAAAGCCGCCGAGGAACATCAGTCCATACCAGCGCACGTCGATCGGTCCGATCGAAAATGCGATCGGATTGAATCCGGGATACTCGAACAGTGTTATGCCCCTGTATTGATACGCTCCGGGCGCGGCGCCGGACGCAGCGCGACCGGCCGCACGTTAGTTAACCATGCATTTCCGCGCCTCGCCAGTGCCGCAACCATGTCCGAAAGCAGTGGCGAGCGCCGGTCAATGCTTTGCTGGTATGGCATCGACCGCAACACGCATGACGCGACCACGGAACGTAACACCGGCGTTGCTATAGTGTCGGCATGAACAATCGACTCCGCCACGAATCCAGCCCGTATCTGCTCCAGCATGCCGACAACCCGGTGCACTGGCAGCCGTGGGACGAACAGGCGCTGCGGCTCGCGCGCGAATCGGACAGGCCGATCCTGCTCTCCATCGGCTACTCGGCCTGCCACTGGTGTCACGTGATGGCGCATGAGTCGTTCGAGGATGCCGACACCGCGGCGCTGATGAATGAGCTGTTCGTGAACATCAAGGTGGATCGCGAGGAACGACCCGATCTGGACAAGATCTATCAGCTGGCCCATCAGCTGTTCGTCGGCCGTGGCGGCGGCTGGCCCCTGACCGCATTCCTGACGCCGGACAGTCACCTGCCGATCGCGGTGGGTACCTATTTTCCCCTTCAACCGCGATTCGGCATGCCGGCCTTCAGCGAAGTGCTGCGTCGGGTAGCCGACTACTACACCGGGCATCGCAACGAGATCACCACCCAGGGCAATGCATTGGTCGATGCGCTGCGGCGCATGGACGAACGCGCAACCGCACGGGATGGACAGCCGCTGGACGCAACGCCGCTGCAGGCCGCACGCAACTCTCTGCGTGCGGGTTTTGACGTGCGTCATGGCGGATTCGGCGGCGCACCGAAGTTTCCCCGCGCCGGGAGCCTCGAGCTGGCCCTGGAGCTGGCGCACGATGCGACAGATACGGACACCGGTGCGCACGACGAAGCTGACCTGCTGTCGATCGTGACGGTCAGTCTCAGTGCCATGGCCGAGCGTGGCCTGTACGATCATCTGGGTGGCGGGTTCTTTCGCTATGCCGTCGACCAGGCCTGGGCAATACCGCATTTCGAGAAAATGCTGTACGACAATGCCTCTCTGCTGGCGTTGTATGCCGATGCCTGGGCGGCCACCGGCGAGGCGGAGTTCGCGACAGCGGCGGCAGAAACCGCGCAATGGCTGAACCTTGAGATGGCGCATGCGGAGGGCGGCTGGTACGCGGCGCTGGATGCCGATTCGGAGGGCGAGGAAGGCCGGTTCTACCTGTGGACACCGGATCAGTTCGACGCACTGTTGCCGGCATCGCAGAGCGGGGTCGCGAAATCGGTCTACGGCCTGTATCGCGATCCCAATTTCGAAGGCAGCGAGTGGCATCTGCATCGTGCCGAGTCGGTGGGCACGGTCGCGGCCGCCAACGGCACAACGACAGACGAAGTGCAGACCCTGCTCGACCACGCACGACGAACGCTGCTGGACGCGCGCAGCCGCCGGCCCGCACCGGGGCGCGACGACAAGGTGCTCACCGCATGGAGTGCACTGACAACGCGTGCGATGGCACGAGCGGCACGCCGCCTGCGACGCGCGGATCTCGTGCAACCCGCACTTGACGCCGTCGACTTCGTCCGCCGGCAGCTGTGGGATGGCCAGCGCCTGAAGGCCGCTTACAAGGATGGAAAGGCGCGCTTCGAAGGCTACCTGGACGATTACGCCTTCATGATGGACGCTTTGCTGGAAACCCTGCAGTGCCGATGGCGAGCCGAGGATCTGGCATTCGCGACTGCCCTGGCGAACACGTTACTGACACGATTCCAGGACACGCGCGGGGGATTCAGCTTCGTCGCCGACGACCACGAAGCGCTGATCCACCGACCGCGATCGTTCGCCGACGAGGCCATTCCTTCCGGCAATGGCGTCGCGCTGTCGAGTCTGCTGGTGCTGGGTCATCTGCTTGGTGACGACCGCTATGTGCTGGCGGCCGAACGCGGCCTGCTGGCGGCCCGGGAGGTGGTGCAGGACCATCCGGATTCGTACGCGGCAACTCTGCACGCGCTGGCGCTTTACCTGCAACCGCCGGAGCTGATCATCATCCGCGGCACGCAGGAAGAAACCCGCCATGTGTGCGAGGCAATCGGCGCGATGTATCATCCACGCCGCTACGTATTCTGCATTCCACCGGATGTCGCTGAATTGCCGGGTCTGCTGGCAACCCGCACGCCGGCACCGGACGGTGTAATCGCCTACCGCTGCGCAGGGACCCGGTGCGACCTGCCGGTAACGGACCTCAACCGCCTGATCGATCAGCTGTAATCGCCAGCGGCGGCGTGCGCAGCGGATTGCGTTGCCAGTAGCCGTCTTCGCGCCGGAGTTCGTACGCGGGCCAGTAAAGATCGTCAAGCGTCAGCGTGATGACTTCGGGGACGTCGTTCCAGCTCACTGTGTGCAGACGCACCGAGTCGGTGCTGCCCAGACGTCGAATTTCACGAACGAAGCTGTCCATGTCGAGAGTCGGATTACCGTTGACCGCGACAATGCGTCGTCCGGCCACCAGGCCGAAACGGCTGGCCGGCGATCCGAAGTTGTAGAAAGAGACATACACACCGATCGGTTCCACGCTGCGCTGTGCCGACAGCTCACGGTGCGGCGACTGGATCAGGGCACCGGCCCACATCAGCACACGGTCGATATCAACCCCGCTGAGTTCGACGGTGTCCAGCACCTGGGTGATCTCGCGGCCGTCTCTGAAGACCGTGACCTCCACCTGGTCCTCCTGTGAGGCCCGCTCCACTTCACGGAAGGTGTTCGCCGGCTCACCGTTGACGGCCAGCAGGATGTCACCGGCACGGAAGAAATCGGCGGCGGGAGTGCCCGCCACGAAACTGGACACGGCCAGGACCTGGCGTCGCTGACGATTGTGCGACTCATAGGTGATCGCCCAGTCCTCGGGCAGATCGAGTTTGCTGGCGGTTGCCAGCGGCATCCGTCGCCATTCAACCTCCAGTGATCGGATAGGCGTATCGCTGCGCAGATGCTCCAGCATGTCCACGACCAGCTCCGCCGGCACGCCCAGATTGATCTGCTGCAGATCGCGTCCGGTCTGGTAGGCGAAGCTGGACCACAGCGCCAGCACGCCGTTGTCGCGATCGGTAATCACACCGTCGAAACTGTTGGGACCGTTCACCAGCGTATAGGCCTCCAGATTCGAATCACGGAAGCGGAAGGTGCGTGACGGCGGGAAGGTGGCATCGGTGATCGAGGCGATCTCACTGGACTGCGATCGCAGGCCATGGTCCGCCCCCAGGCCCACAACCAGCACGGATCGTCCAGGCGCGGACTCTTCGATAAGAAAATCCGCACTGCGAACCGGTGTATCGCCGATCAGCGTAGTGTCGTACGACACCACCGCGAGATTATGCAGGGGGTGTATGTACACCACATGGCCCGGTATCTCCAGCGATCCCGCGAACGTCAGCCGCACGTCGCCCAGCGCCACCGGCACGGTATTGCGGTCCACAACCACCCAGCCGCGTTCGGCATCGGCGATTACGCCGGTACCGTAGTAGTAGCGATCCGACACGCCCGACACCGTATAAGGCATTTCGAAGTTCACCAGCACCAGTGAATGCTGGATGGTGTCCAGATGGGGGTCGGTGTTTTCCGGAAACGAAGTTGTGCGGGCTTCGCGTGCCGGTGCGGGCACCCCGGTCGCCAGTTCACGACACGGCCATACACCTTCCACATCGTCACGATGACAGCGCACCGCCGGGTACCAGTGACGGCTGTTGGTCAGGATCCGTTGATGCTCGCTGCGCGGGTCGTCGAACGGCACGAAGCGCACGCTGACCTGCTGCCCGATCGCCAGACCTTCGAGCACCGCTTCGAACTCGTCCAGATCGGCGACCGGCTGGCCATCGAGCTCGGTGATCAGGCTGGCGCGCGGAATACCCGCAGTGCCGAACACGTATCCGGGGCTGGCGACATAGACGCCGTTCACCGGGCGAAACAGATGCCTGGCCTGCTGATACGACAGGTTGTGGAAGACGCCGTCACCGAATTCCAGATACTCATCGGGCGTCACGGCATGAAGGTCATCCACCAGCAGCCGGTGGGTCGCCGTCTCGCCGCCTCGCTCAACAACCAGCTCGACGGACTCGCCAACCCGGCTGTCCAGAATCGACGCCAGCGGCACGAATTCGGTAACCAGTTCGCCGTTCACCGAGACGAGAATGTCGCCTGGCTCCAGCAGTGTCGATGCCGGCGACCCGGGCAGCACCTGCTCGACCACCAGCATGCCGGTCTGACTCGGGTGCGCGCGGCGTGCCGCGGCTTCGGCGGATTCGGTCAGACCCAGCCGCCGCAGCTCGGCGAAGGGTTTGCGTACGAACTCGGTGCTCAGCGTCCCGCGCGGCACGGGCCTGTCCTGCCGAATGAGCTGGAACGCTTCATTGACGCGATCCAGCGGCAGAAAGAAACTCGACGCAGCCTGGGAATTGCCGCCGGCGTTGAGCGCGATCGCACGCCCCTGGATGTCGATGACCGGCGAGCCGGACGAACCACCGGATGTACCGGACGCCGCCTGGAAGTAGAACGTGTTGAAGTCGTTGTAGTTGCCGCGCCCGTAGTTCGGCGCCTGTCGGTCCAGACGCGCAATCGTACCGGCCAGGATCGACAGCTGCTCGCCGGCATCATTGCCCACGACGCGTATGTCGGTGCCCACCTGTGCCGCGGCCGGCGCCAGCGGTATTTCGGCCGGCTCCATGAAGACAAGATCGTTGGGGTTGTAGCTGAAGAATCCGAAGTCGTGGACCGGATCGCGATAAACGGGGATCAGATCCACCTCTTCCTGATTCAGAAAGATGGCCTGTGCTCGTACCGGTCCGGGCGTGACAACATGACGGTTGGTCAGGATCAGTCCGCGCTCAGCATCAACGACGAACCCGGTGGCCTGGGTGGAGCGGTTGCGCTCCGTATCGAATGCACGCGTACTGTCTACGCGTATCGACACCACCCCCGTCGCTATGCGTTCCAGCGTCTGGTTCCATGTCTGCGCCTCTGCCGATGCATGCGCTGCAGTCAGGGCGACCAGCGCGATGACCAGCAAGTTTTTGATTGATTTCATGTAACTGGCTTCTTTGGTTGGCGACCGCTGCTAGAGTCAGACAATCCTCGCAGCATTTTATTCCCAAGGAAAGCGAAGCCGGCTGCACGGCGGGCCCTCCCCCTACAGTCGCGGGCGAAACAGCGCGGCCCGGCGACTGCCGATTCCCAATGCCTGGCGCATCAGCCAGCGGCGTCCTGAGCCGAAACGCTGCACGGCTGAGAGTCCGAAACGGCGGGCCGGCGACACCCAGCCCGGCAGATTGCGACTGCGCGCAATCACATCCAGCGCCAGCAGCATCGCCAGGTTCTCACCCTTGCTGGCACGTTCATAGCGGCGCAGTACTCTCAGGTCGCCCGGCGACTGTCCTTCTTCGAGGGCCTGTTCCAGCACACCGGCAAGCTGGGCTGCGTCCAGCAGACCCAGGTTCATGCCCTGACCAGCCAGCGGATGCACGGTGTGCGCCGCATCGCCGACCAGCACCAGCCGCGGCGCGCTGTAACGCAGGACGTGCAGTGCGCGCAGTGGAAACGCAGCGCGTGGGGATGGTGCCGACAGTCGTCCCAGCACACCGCCGCTGGCCTGCTGCAAAGCGCCGAGAAAGACCGCCTCATCCGCGGCGAGCAGCGATTCAGCCTGCGCCACGGGCATGGACCACACGATGGACGCGCGACCGTCGGCCAGTGGCAGAAACGCCAGCGGACCACCGGGAAGAAAACGCTGTCGAGCGCACTGGCCGTGGTCCAGTTCGCAACCGATGTGTGCAACCAGCGCCTGCTGGCCATAGCCTTCGGTTATCACGGGCAACTGCGCAAGCGCACGCAGGCGTGAGGCACTGCCGTCAGCGGCAACGATCAGGTCGGCACGGATGCGCTCACCGTCATCCAGTTTCAGCGAGACGTCATCGGCGCCGAACTCCAGCGACTCCACGCTACGACCGAAGGTCAGTGTCGCTTCAGTCCGCGTTCGCAGCACGTCCAGCAGCGAGACTCTCAGCAGGCTGTCTTCAACAATATGCCCGAGGTCCGGCTCGCCGATCTCGGCGGCATCGAAACGCAACACGCCAACGCCGTCATCCAGGCTGCCTTCCCATACCAGCATGCTGCGATACGGACTGATACGCGCGGCAGCCACCGCATCCCATGCGCCCACCGAGTCCAGCAGCTGCTGCGACAGCCGCGACAGCGCATAGACGCGCAGATCGGTCCGCTCCCTGGACCAGACAGGCGGATCGCGACCGTCGAGCACACGCACGTCGAGCTGCTGCCGGTAAGGTCCGCAAGCCAGTCGAGCCGCCAGCGCAAGACCAACCGGTCCGCCACCGACGATCAATACGCGGCGTGGAGACTTCATGGCGTTCCGACGGGCAGGCCACGCGCCAGTGCCGGCTGACGGCCGGCCAGGCCCATCATCTGTGCGGCCAGCACGGCCTTGAGCGGCGGCAGTCGATCGAATGCGGCCAGGCCCATACCGCGCACCAGGCCCGCGCCGGGCAGGGCGCAGCCGAACAGCTGCACCAGTCCATGCGTCAGGGTGACGACACGACGGCGGTCGACGGCACGCGCCTGCCGGTAGTCACGCAGCACCGTCGGCGATCCGATGTCGGTGTTGGCGCCGTACTGCACCGCAGTGGCCAGGCAGTCGGCCAGCACCGCCACATCCCGCAATGCCAGATTGAAACCCTGACCGGCCACCGGATGCAGACTGGCGGCCGCATTGCCGATCAGTACCGCACGCTGGCCGTTGATCGACTCACTGACGACACGTCGCAGGGGATGCACAATCCGCGTTCCGCACTGCCGGATTCTTCCCAGCCGGTAGCCGAAGGCACGCTGCAGACGCGCACGAAATGCTGCTTCGGGCAGACTCATCAGTTTCCCGGCATCGCCGCCGCGAACAGTCCAGACCACCGACATGCGTCCCTGGTCCAGTGGCAGCATCGCAAGCGGTCCATCGCCGGTGAAACGCTCGAAAGCGATGCCCCGATGTGGCTTTTCGGTAAGGCAGTTCACCACCACCGCGGACTGCGCATAGTCATCCTCGCGCGCAGCGATACCCAGCGCACCGCGCAATGGCGAACCGGCACCATCGGCGGCCACCAGCAATCGCGCGCGCAGTGACTGCCTGCCGGTGGCCGATTCCACATCGACGACCACCGCATCGTTCTGAGGCTGGACCGACACCACACTTGCCGGTGCCAGTGTCCGCAGCCGCGGCGCGTCGGCCAGTGCATCCCAGATCACCTGGCCCATGACACGGTTGGCAATCGTGCAACCCAGCGCTGCAACACCGTAGTCGCGCGCGTGCAGGCGGGCCGCTCCGAACCGCCCGCGTTCGCCGATATGGATGGTGGTGATGGGTTCGGCATGGCCGGCGAGCGCAGCCCACAAGCCCAACCCATCCAGAATCCGGCGTGATCCTTCGGCCAATGCAGTGCAGCGGTCGTCGAAGCCGGGTTGTACCAGTTCACGCGGATCGCGCGCCTCGACCAGTGCGCACGTCAGCGGCAACGGCGCCAGCGCGTGCGCCAGCACGGAACCGACCAGCCCGCCGCCAACGACCAGAACATCGACCGAAGTCGGTTCCTGGCTCACTGCGTGCTCGCCATGAACCGCTCGATCTCGACAGCGCTGGCTGGCAGCCCTTCGCTGAGGACTCGCGGCCCGTCGCGCGTCACCACCACATCGTCTTCTATGCGTATGCCGATGCCGCGCCAGGGCCGTGCAGGCCCCGGAGCGTCCGTGTTCACGTAGATGCCCGGCTCGATGGTCAGCACCATGCCCGGCTCGAGCAGGCGCCACTCTTCGCCCACGCGATAGTCGCCGACATCGTGCACATCGAGGCCCAGCCAGTGGCCGGTGCGGTGCATGAAGAAAGGCCGGTACGCACCGTCACGTATCAGCCCCGGAACGCGGCCGCTGAGTACGCCCAGGTCGCGCAGACCGCGGGTGATCACTTTTACCGCCGCGTCGTGGGGATCGTTCCAGTGATTGCCGGGCTTCACGGTGGCGATCGCGGCCTGGTTGGCTTCGTGACACAGGTCGTGCAACTCGCGCTGTCGCTCGCTGAAGCGCCCGCTGACCGGGAACGTGCGGGTTATGTCGGACGCGTACAGTCCATGCTCGCAACCGGCATCGATCAGTACCAGATCGCCATCGTTCAGGACGGCATTGTTCGCACGATAGTGCAGCACGCAGGCATTCGCGCCGCCGGCAACGATGGGCGAGTAGGAGCTCTCCACGCCGTTGCGACGGAACTCGTGCAGAAACTCCGCTTCCAGTTCATATTCCTTCATGCCCGGACGACATACGCGCATCGCACGCTTGTGTGCGGCAACGGCGATCCTCGCGGCCTTGCGCATTTCCGACAGCTCGGCGCGACTCTTGAACAGCCGCATCTCGTGGAGAACGTGGCCGAGCGCAACCAACTCACCCGGCGCATGGGCATTCTGTCGCCTGGCGTTCAGTGCCGTGATCCAGCCCAGCATGCGCTGGTCGAACTCCGCCGTGACGCCCATTGCGCAGTAGACGCGCTCGCGCGGCTCGAGCAGGCCCGGGAGTATGTCCTCCAGGTCCGATATCGGAAACGCATCATCGGCACCGTAGCGCTCGATTGCACCGGCAGGTCCGGCGCGCGGCCCGTCCCACTGCTCGCGCGCAACGTCACGATCGCGACAGAACATGATGAACTCACCCTGCTCACGACCCGGCACGAGGACCGCGACGGCGTCGGGCTCGTCGAATCCGGTGAGATACCAGAAGTCGCTGTCCTGGCGATAGGCGTAGGTGCTGTCGCGGTTGCGCGTGCGCTCAGGGGCCGCGGCAACGACGGCGATGCCCTCGTGCCCGACCATTTCCATCAGATGACGGCGACGCCGTGCGAATTCCTTAACATCCATTCGTTAACCGGTCCATCAATGCAGCGTGCGCTGATCCAGTTTCGTGCGCACCGCCGCGAGCTCCTCAAACACGATCTGCACGCTGACGCGCACATACTCGACCACTTCCACCAGCGAAAAATCAGGCTGCGCGGATTCACTGGATGAATCGTCCTCCAGGACCGCGCGACTGATCTCCGAAAAATCGTTGAAGATCTCCGTGATCGCGTCCCGGCCGCGATCATCGAGCAGCTGCGGATCAAGACCACCCAGTCCAAGTCCGGCCAGAAAGCCCTGACACCATTCCGCCAAAGCATGCACGCGTTCTTCCAGCGGCATTTCGTCGTGTGGCAGCAGGGGCTCGAAGCCCAATTCGCCTCCGGCCAGCGTGCGCCAGGCATCAATCCCGAGTTCGTTGAGCCGGGCGCGCAATCGCTCAACGGTTTCCAGATCGCCTCCGGCGTCCTTCAGACACTCATCCAGCCACCGCTCGCTCGCGTCGCCGCCTCCGCTGCACAGCAGCCCGCAGACACATCCGTGCAACTCCGCCACGCCCGAGATCAGGCCGGCCTGCTTCAGCGCGAGTCCCAGCGCCGTATAGTTGATGTTTTCGCCACCCGTCACTCTGTTCCCGCCCATCCGCTTGCGCGGACCAATGCTAACACCGGCGCCTGCCTCGCCCCAGCCGTCGCGCAAGCCTGCAATCCGGGCAACTGCGGACCGGACAATTGACCATCCGATGCCGCGCACTCTATATTCCGCGCATGAGCACCGACCCGAACGTGCATCGATTCGATCTGGAACTGCAGAGACTGGAGAAGCGCCTGGAAGAACTGGTGCTGATCTGCAAGCAGCTGCAGGAAGAAAACCGCTCGTTGCGGCAGCGCCAGGACACGCTGACGGCCGAACGCGCGCAGCTGTTGCAGCGCAATGAGCAGGTCCGTGGGCGGGTGGAAGCCATGATCGGCCGACTCAAGGCCATGGAGCAGACCTCGTGACCGACAATTTCACGCAGGTCACGATACGCATTCTCGAGAAGGAATATCAGGTCGCCTGTCCGGTTTCGGAGCGCGCCGCCCTGCTCGCGTCCGCGGAACTCCTGAACAGGAAGATGCGCGAGATCCGTGACAGCGGCAAGGTCGTCGGACTCGACCGCGTCGCCGTAATGGCGGCGTTGAACATGGCCAATGAGCTGATCGTGGCGCAGGGCTTCAGCGAACAGATGGCCAATGTGGTCGGCACCCGGGTGCGCACGATGCGCGAGCGCCTCGACTCTGCGCTCGGTCCACCCAAGCAGTTACCGCTGTAATACCCGCGGCCACGCCGGTCCTGCCCGTTTCGGGCAGTTCGAACTGACTACGGCCGCCATCAGTAGTATCCTCATCAACTATGGTGCTCCCTGCGGTGTTCGACGCGAATTGGAATGTCTTTCGACCCTAAATCATGATCCAGGGGTTACCGCCTGTCGGTGGCGTTGCGCAGATCCGGTCTACCCGGGTAGCCTGCAACCATCACGGCCTACCCCACTTGTTGCTCCGGTTCGAGAGCAACGATTCGTGACGGCACAGGCGGGGAGCACCTCTTCTTGAGTTCATCAGATCTGGTCGCCCAGGCAGACCATGCCGCTGAACGTCGTGCACTGCGTAAACAGGTACGGGCGCAGCGCCGCGAGTTCCCGCCAGACGCGCGCGCGGCCGCCGACGCACAGATCCTGCGCAGAATTCTTGCGCTGCCGGCTTTCCGGGCCGCGCACAATGTCGCCGTCTACTTCGCCTTCGATGGTGAACCGTCGCTGGCAAAGCTGATGCGCCTCGCCGAGCGCCGCGGCAAGCGGCTGTTCGCTCCCGTCATCAGCGCCGCAAACATGCACTTCGCCCCGATAGACCGAAGCGCCAGGCTGAACACGAACTTCTTTGGCATATCCGAACCGCGAAATGCGCAGCCATTCGATGCCCGGCAGCTGGACCTGGTCCTCGCCCCACTGGTTGCGTTCGATGAGTACGGTACGCGCATCGGCGTGGGGCGCGGTTACTACGACAGGGCGTTCGAGTTTCTTCGCCACCGGACGTCATGGCTGCGGCCGCGACTGGTGGGCGTGGCGTACAGCTTCCAGTGCATGCCACGACCGTTGCATCGCTCGAACTGGGACATCCCTTTGTCAGGCGCCGTCACCGAAGCGCGGACGTATCGCTTCACCACCGACGCCGCGCCGTAGCCAAAACCTCAGACCAACACTCCCGGGAGGGTTTCGATGAACTACTGGCTGCTCAAATCCGAACCTTCGGCCTTCAGTATCGAGAACCTGGCCGCCAGTCCAGGCCGCCGCACATGCTGGGATGGCGTGCGCAATTATCAGGCGCGCAACTTCATTCGGGACGAAATGCGGCGCGGCGACCGCGCTTTTTTTTACCACTCCAGCTGCCCTCAACCGGGCATCGCCGGCATCGTCCGCATCGCGCGTGCTGCCTATCCCGATCACACCCAATTCGACGCTCACAGTCCCTACCACGATCCCGACAGTGAGCCGTCCGACCCGCGTTGGTACATGGTGGACATCACTCTCGAAAAGGCGTTCGACCGCGTCATCACCCTGCCGGAGCTGCGTCAACACTCGGCTGGCGGGCTTTCGGGGATGACGTTGTTGCGGCGAGGAAACCGGCTTTCGGTGATGCCGGTGAGCGACGATCACTGGCAGTTCATCCTCAAACTTTCGTAAGGCTGCGTTGCCTCCCCACACATCGACACGACGCGTTTCGTTTTCATAACTGAGTATCGAGTCACACTTCCCGATCGGATGCGCTTGGGTGTTGATGCGCAAAAATCGGTAACACGCTGGAATTTTTGATCCTTTTATATATACTCAACGCCGTTTAACCGACACGGAGACTACCCATGGCTCAAGAATCGGCTTCTCAGAAAAAGACATCTGTGAAAAAGGCGTCTACCAAGCGTAAGTCTGTACGACGCAAGGTAGCGAAGAAACCTGCTGCCAAGAAGAAGGCTACCAAGAAGCGAGTAGCGAAGAAGGCGGCGAAGAAGACAGCAAAGAAAAAGGCAGCCAAGAAAAAGACCAAAAAGAAAGTAGCGAAGAAAAAGGCTGCGAAAAAGAAAACTGCTAAGAAAAAAGCCGCCAAGAAAAAGACCGCTAAAAAGAAGGTAGCCAAGAAAAAGGCAGCCAAGAAAAAGACAACCAAGGCTCGCGGTAAGAAGGCCACCAAGAAAAAGGCAGCCCGCAAGACCGCGCGTAAGAAGCGGTAACACGTTTGACCGCTCAATGGAGTCGTGTTTCGACTCTATGCCTCAACAAGTGCCCGCTACCAAGCGGGCACTTTTTTTTGCCAGGTGAACCATGAATCAGAACGAACTCAAGCGTAAGGTCGCGTTGGCGGCGTTGGAGTATCTTCAGGATGGCATGGCGCTGGGCGTGGGCACGGGCAGCACGGTGAACTTCCTGATCGACGCCATGGCGGAATTGCCCCGCAAACCGGATGTCGTCGTTTCAAGTTCCGAACGGTCCACGGCCCGCTTGCGCGATGCGGGTATCGAAGTTGTCGAGCTTGCCGAAGTCGGCACTCTGGATCTGTACATCGACGGAGCGGATGAAGCGACCAAACATCGCCACCTCGTGAAAGGCGGCGGCGGCGCGCTGACGCGCGAAAAAGTGCTGGCCGCAGCGTCCAGAAAATTCGTGTGCATTGCCGATGAGTCGAAGCTTGTCGGCATGCTGGGTCGATTCCCGCTGCCCGTGGAGGTCGTGCCGATGGCGCGATCCTACGTCTCGCGCCAGTTCGTGAAGGCCGGCGGACAACCGATCTGGCGCGACGGGTTTGTCACCGACAACGGCAACCAGATTCTGGACGTGCACAATCTGACGATTGCGAATCCACTGGAAATGGAGACCCGCTTCAATCAGATCGCGGGCGTGGTCACGGTGGGGCTGTTCGCCCATCGACCGGCCGATGTGCTGCTGATCGCAGGAGCCGGCGGAATCAAGACGATCAATTAGGCTGGCCAGGGCCGGGAGTGGCTGGGGGACCAGGATTCGAACCTGGGTTCTCGGAGTCAGAGTCCGATGTCTTGCCTCTAGACGATCCCCCAATCCAGAGCCCGAATCCTGCCCCGGATGCCCGGGAAACGCGAATCAGCGCTTGGAGAACTGGGTGGCCCTGCGAGCCTTGCGCAGACCGACCTTCTTACGCTCGACTTCACGTGCGTCGCGGGTGACGAACCCGGCGCGGCGCAGCGGCTGACGCAGCGTTTCGTCGTAGGCCATCAGCGCTCGCGTGATCCCGTGCCTGATCGCACCGGCCTGACCGGTGGTGCCACCACCCCTGACCGTGACGTGAATATCAAAGCGGTCGGTCAGTTCAGCCACTTCCAGCGGCTGACGCACAATCATGCGCGCGGTCTTGCGACCAAAGAACTCATCCAGAAGCCGGCCGTTGATGCGGATTTCACCGCTGCCGGGCTTCAGAAAGACACGAGCGGCCGAGGTCTTGCGCCGGCCCGTACCATAGTTGGAAAGCGTCGCCATATCAGCGGAACTCCGGGTCAGAAGGACAGCGGCGCAGGCTGCTGCGCCTCATGCGAATGGGATGGGCCACGGACGACCTTCAGCTTCCTGAGCATCTGGCGGCCCAGCGGATTGCGGGGCAGCATGCCCTTCACAGCCAGCTCCAGCACCCGCTCCGGAGCGCGCTCCAGCAGGTTTTCCAGCGGCTCGGACTTCAGATTGCCGATGTACCCGGTGTGATGGTGGTACATCTTGTCCTTGAGCTTGCGACCCGTGACGCGGATCTTTTCCGCATTGATCACAACAATATAGTCGCCGGTATCGACATGCGCTGTGTACACGGGCTTGTGCTTGCCGCGCAGACGGCTGGCGATCTCGGTCGCCAGTCGGCCAAGCGTCTGCCCCGTGGCATCGACGACGTACCAGTCACGCCGGACGGTCTCCGGCTTTGCGGAATATGTTTTCATCGTGGTGGCTGCTGCTGATTACCCGGGCCGCACCGGCCCGGCGAAAGGCGGAATACTACTGATGCGGCCTGCCCGGCGCAACAGGCAGTTCCGCCATTCTTGCCTCTGATCGATGTCGGGCCGTGTTCAGAACGCGTATTCCAGCGAAATTGACGAGAAAGTGTCCGTGCGGACCGACCCGGGCGGCACGTCCGTATCCCGCCGCAGGCGGTACGAGACGACCAGCGCGATATCCCTGAACAGCCTGGCGCGCAGCGCCGAGACGGATTCCGTGCGGGTATTGGAGGAACCGGATTCCACGACCAGTTCCTGGGCGAAAGACGTGGTGGAATTCAGCGTCCAGTCGTAATCGAGCGACGCACGGGCAATCGCTTCTTCCGAGGTGGCGCCGTCGATTCGGCGCGCGAAGCGTCGACCCAGACCGGCCTCGGCGCTGAATTCGTGATTTTCGGTATCAACCACCGTGTGGCCATAGCCGAGCGATTCGGAGCGCTGCCGCTGGTAGGCCGAGAATCGATTCTTGTTCCAGTCGAGCGCCGCGAACATGAAGCTGCGCCCCCAGGCGCGGCGCGCCACATAGCGGCCGGTGTAGGCCTCGGTGGTGGTTTCCTCCCCGCGCGTCGCACCTACGGCGGACAGATCCCACTCGTGACTCCACTCATTAGGCACATAGCGCAGACGCAGCCGCGCGTTGGTATTGGTGCTCTCAGTGTTGCCGGTGGTCGACAGGAATCCCAGGGTTGCACGGCCCGACACCGCGTCTTCGTCCCCCTGTGCGCTGGCTGCAGCAGCGAGAAACTGGCCTGCCAGCACAAGGCCAACCAGGCGTCCGGTCAAGGAAACAGATCGATTGAGCATGCATAAGCTCCCGAAATCGGCGAAAAACGGCAAAATAGTCTGCTGGTTCCCCACCTTAACCTGCAGAACGCGCAGTATAATCGACACATGATGCGCGACTTCAATCGTCTGGATCTGCTTCTCGCCGTTGCCGACGATGCATTGAGAACACTCACGACGCTGCCGCATGCAGCGCGACCCGACCCCTCCGCCGGTCGAGCCCATACCCACATGTCCGCCTCCGAACGCGATCTCAGCGCCGCGCTGATGCGCGTGAACCACGCTGGCGAAGTTTCCGCTCAGGCCCTGTATACGGGTCAGGCACTCACCGCACGATCAGCCGGCACGCGCGCCGTGCTCCAGGAAGCAGCGCTTGAGGAACGCGACCACCTTGCATGGTGCGCCCGGCGCATCGATGAACTGGGTGGGCGTACCAGTCTGCTGACGCCGTTCTGGTACACCGGCAGCATCGCGCTTGGTGCGCTGGCCGGACTGGCCGGCGACAGGGCCAGCCTCGGATTCGTCGCCGAAACCGAGCGCCAGGTCGAAGCACATCTGCACGACCACCTGGAAAAACTACCCGAACAGGATCAGAAAAGCCGGGCCATACTGGAACAGATGGCCGACGATGAAGCCCGACACGGTGCGACGGCACGTCTCGCCGGCGGCGCCGACCTGCCCGTGCCGGTAAGCCTTCTGATGAGGGCCGGCGGCGAAATACTGCGTAAAGCCGCGCTGCGCCTGTGACCTGATTCACAAAGCGCCCGTGATTGTACTTGCCCGGGCGCTGCGATTTGATTTAATACAACATTACGTCAAGCGGGAGTGCCGAAAGATGGACGAAACCCTGAGACCACTGAGCGACATACCGGCGATCAATCGATTCCTCAGCTATTGTCGTGTGCGCACGATTCCGGCCAAGACCGTGATGATCCACGCCGGCGACCTGCCTGACGTGCTCTATTTCATTGTCGACGGCTCGGTCGAAGTCATGATCGAGGACGAAGACGGCAACGAAATGGTGCTTGCCTATCTGAACAAGGGGCAGTTCTTTGGCGAGATGGGGCTTTTCTACGAACAGCCCACACGCAGCGCCTGGGTACGAACACGCACCGAAAGCGACATTGCGGAAATGACTTATCCCCGTTTCCGCCAGATCGCTTCGGAGAGTCCCGGGCTGATCTTCGAGTTGGCAACCCAGCTGGCCACGCGACTGAACCGCACCAACCGCAAGCTCGGCGATCTGGCATTCGTCGACGTTACCGGTCGCGTTGCGCATGCCATCATGGATCTGTGCAAGGAACCGGACGCGATGACGCATCCGGAAGGCATGCAGATCAAGGTTTCGCGTCAGGAGCTGTCACGCCTCGTCGGCTGTTCGCGGGAAATGGCCGGTCGCGTGCTTAAGGTACTTGAAGAACAGGGCCTGGTGCGCGCCAATGGCAAGACCATCGTCGTCTTCAATGCCCGCCGCGATCCCCCGAAGGCACGTCGGGAAGGGCTGCGTCGCCAGGCGTAAGCGTGGCGGGCATCCGCAAGGCGGGCGCACGCGGTTGGGCGCACGCGGTTACCTGAGTGCCCGATGCGACTTGATGCGTTCGTAGGCGGCGCGGATCTCGTGCGTCTTCTGCTCGGCCACCCCCGCCATGGAATCGGGCAGCCCACGGGCGACCAGTTTGTCGGGGTGATGCTGGTTCATCAGCCGACGGTAGGCGGTCTTTATCTCCTGGTCACTGGCAGCTGATTCCACGCCCAGCACCTGATAGGCGCGATCCAGATCTTCGCCCGTGTTGCGCTGCCTGGCACCCGAGAATTCCTGGGCACGCGCAAGAGCCTCGATCTGCGCCAGCTCGACACGACCCACATGCAGCGCTCTGGCGACTTTCCATAATGCATCGCGCTTGGCCTTGCCCATGTTGCCGGCGGCCACCAGTGCCTGCATCTGAATCTGCAGAAAGGCGCGTATCAGATCGGGACGTTCCTCCAGTTCACGATAGAACACAGCCAGACGCTGTGCCAGCGGATATTCGCCGGACTTGCCACGCGTGAAGTGAACAATGGCCTCACGCACTTCCTCCGGACCCAGGCGCATCGCGTGCATCACACGGCGGGCAACGCTGACTTCCTCCTCGGAAACGCGTCCATCGCTCTTTGCCAGATGGCCCATGACTTCGAAAGTGATTTCGGCGTACAGCTTCTGTACCCGGCCTGGCGGAGGGGCACCCGCGCCGGGGCGCAGGCCGAAACCACGATCGAACTGATGGCCCAGCACCACCCCCACCAGCGAACCCACCGGGCCGCCGGCCGCCAAGCCGAGCAGCCCCCCGACCGCCTTGCCAAGCCAGCTCATGGCCATGCTAAGCTCCGCGCCGTATCGGGTTCACGCCGGCGAGTTGCCGAGCCGCCAGCCGACAAGTCATCATCCCGCCTTCACGCACATTAACCTTCACGCAATGACTCAGCCTCCGACAAGGCCCACAGAAACACCTGTTTTTGAAACCAGCCTGCACAGTCTGCAAAGAATCGCCCGCGGGAAGGTGCGCGACATCTACCACGTGGATGAGCGCCATCTGCTCATTATCGCGACCGATCGTATATCAGCGTTCGACGTGGTGCTACCGGACCCGGTGCCCGGCAAAGGCAAGGTGCTGACGGCCATCTCGAAATTCTGGTTCGACCGACTCGCGCACATCATTCCCAACCACCTTACCGATATCGCGCCCGAAGACGTACTCAGCGACGCGCGCGACCACGAAGTGGTGCGTGATCGCGCGGTGGTGGTGCGCCGACTGCAGCCGCTGCCGATAGAGGCTGTGGTACGCGGCTACCTGATCGGTTCCGGCTGGAAGGATTACTGCGGCTCGGGTCGGGTTTCAGGCGTGCCGTTGCCGCCGGGTATCGAGCTTGCCGAACAGCTGCGTGAACCGATCTTTACGCCGAGCACCAAGGCACCGCCAGGGGGGCACGACGAAAACATCACCATGGCCGCTGTGAAGGCTTCCATCGGCAGGGAACTCGCGGACCACGTAGAACAGGTATCGCTGCAGATCTATCGGGAGGCCAACGACTATGCGCGCGGACGCGGCATCATCATCGCCGACACCAAATTCGAGTTCGGCACCGACGACGGCGAACTGAAGCTGATCGACGAGCTGCTGACGCCGGATTCCTCGCGCTTCTGGCCGGCTGACAGTTACGAGCCAGGCGCCTCGCCCAAAAGCTTCGACAAACAGTACGTGCGCGACTATCTGGAGACCCTGGACTGGAACAAATCTCCTCCGGGGCCACGGCTGCCTGACGTCGTCATCGAGCGCACGCAGGAAAAGTATCTCGAAGCACTGCACCGACTGACGGCGGCATAGCGGCGGCGGTCGAGCCGTCGCGACAACGGATGGAACGACTGCGCCGAAAATTCCTGCGATGGCTGTGGCGCTCCGAGCCGCGCAACCGGTTCGAGCAGGTTGCCACTGTCGGAACCCGCCTTGCCTTCGCTCTGATACGCGACCTCAGGCAAGGCGAGCTCAGTCTTCGCGCCATGAGCCTGGTCTATACGACCATGCTCGCCATCGTGCCACTGCTGTTCTTCAGTTTCTCGGTGCTGAAGAGCCTGGGTTTTCACCGCCAGCTCGAACCCATGCTGCTGAACTTTCTCGCGCCGCTGGGGCCGCGCGCAGAGGAACTGAACGACACGGTCATGAGTTTCGTGGACAACGTCAGTGGCACCGCCCTGGCGAGCGTCAGTCTGGCACTGCTCCTGTATACCGCGCTGTCCATGGCACAGAAGGTCGAGGAGAGTCTGAACTTCGTCTGGCGGGTGGATCGGCCGCGCAGCTTCGCACGACGATTCAGCGAATACCTCACGGTCATGATTGCCGGGCCACTGCTGATGAGCGTGGCGATGGGCGTCACGGCGGCGGTGTCCAGTACCGCGCTGATGGAAGCCATGCGCGCCAGCGAGCCATTCGGCAGCTGGCTGGCAGCGCTGAGCGCAGTTGTACCTTACGGGCTGGTGGTACTGGCGTTTGCGTTCCTCTACAAGCTGGTGCCCAACACACACGTGCGCCTGCCGGCGGCGCTGGCAGGCGGCCTGCTCGCGGGCATCCTGTGGGCCGGCGGCGGACGCCTGTTTGCACAGTTCGTTGTAACCGCGACGCGCACCGAGCTCATCTATTCCGGTTTTGCGATCGTGATCGTGGCCATGCTGTGGTTGTACCTGTCGTGGCTGATTCTCCTTACCGGCGCACAGCTGGCGTTCTACGTGCAGAATCCCGACTACCTGCGCTTCGGACAGCGCACGCCGCGAGCATCCAATACCTTGCGCGAACGTCTGGCGCTGAACACCATGCTCCTGGTCGCGCAGGACTTCGGAAACGGCGGGCATGGCTGGCGCGATGAGAGCCTGGCACCCAGGCTGGGCGTGCCGCGCCACATACTGGAACCGGTTACCGCCGCGCTGACATCACGCGGACTGCTGACCACCTCCCGCGAAGGACAGTTGCTGCCCGGCAGGGATCTGCGCCACATTACCCTGCTGGACGTACTCGCGGCAGTGCGCAGCACGGCGCTGGACAGCGCCTCCTACCGCGGCAGGCATTGGAGCCCGCTTGTTGTGCAGCTCAGCGACCGCATCGATCAGGCGATCGCCGCAGAGCTCGGCGACAGGACCATCGCCGAACTTGTCGACGACGCTACTCTCCCGCAACCGTAAGACCATCGACCAGCACCGAACCGCAGCGAATCGCACCGCGCGTATCGCGATCCGATCCGATGGCGCGAATATTGCGCAGCATCTCGCCGAGATTGCCCGCGATGGTGACCTCGCTGACCGGGTAACGCACTTCACCCGACTCGACAAGAAACCCGGCCGCACCGCGAGAGTAGTCACCGGTAACGGTATTTGCACCCTGCCCCAGCAGTTCGCCGATCACGAACACTTCGCCACGCTCGGCCATCAGCTGCAGCGGATCGTCGTCGGTAGCGTTCACCGTGAGGTTGTGAATGCCACCGGCATTGCCGGTGGTTCTCAGCCCGAGCCTTCGTGCCGAGTAGCTGGACAGCACATAGCCCTGCAGTACGCCGCTGCTCACCAGGGCGCGCTGTCGCGTGCCCACGCCTTCGGCGTCATAGGGCGCGCTGGCCATGGCACGCGCGATGAATGGATCCTCATCGATGTTGACGAAATCCGGGAGCACCTGCTGACCGGCGGCACCCAGCAGAAACGATGCCTTGCGGTACTGGCTGCTGCCGCTGATGGCTGCCACCAGATGACCGAACAGTCCGCGCGCGTGCTCCGCAGGGAACAGCACCGGCATCACACGCGTCTTGAGGCGACGGGCACCGAGCCTGCTCACCGCACGACGGCCGGCCTCCTCACCGATCTGCTCCGGCGACGCAAGCCCCCCGGCCCAGCGCGCCACGTCGTACCAATAGTCGCGCTCCAGAGAACTGCCGTCGCGCGCCACGACACTGACGCTGATCGAGTGACTGCTGGTGGGATAGCCGCCGAGAAACCCGTGCGAATTCGCATAGATCCGCAGACTGCTGCCTGTGGAAAGCGACGCCCCTTCGGAATTGTCGATGCGTCCATCCACCGCGCGGGCCGCCGCCTCGGTACGCCGCGCCAGCTCCGCGGCCTCATCCACCTCTATCTGCCACGGATGGCAGAGATCCAGGTCCGGAGCATCGCCGGCCATCAGTCCGGCATCGGCGATACCCGCGTGGCGATCGGGCGCGGTGAATCTGGCAATGCTGAGCGCCTTGTCCACCGCCTCGGCCACTGCCTCGCGGGTAAACCTGGCGGTACTCGCCGATCCCTTGCGACCACCCTTGTAGACCGTCACGGCAAGGCTCCGGTCACGCTGACGCTCCACTGACTCCAGCTCCCCCATGCGTACCGTAACGTTCAGGCCTTCATCGAAACTTGCTCCGGCCTCCGCCTGGTCAGCTCCAAGCTTGCGAGCGCGTTCCACGGCGTCGGCCGCGGCCGTTTCCAGTGACTGGCGGACTGCATCTGAATCCATTGTGAGAAGTATTCCGGCGAGATGAGAAGGCCATTCTAACTGCTGTACAATGCGTCGATGAAACCGCAGACGGTCAACCCGCTGGTCGGCGTCATCATGGGGTCGGTATCCGACTGGTCTACGATGCGCTACACAGTCGACACCCTGGAGTCGCTTTCAGTGCCGCATGAAGTCAGGGTTGTGTCCGCGCACCGCACACCCGACCTGCTGTTCGAATACGCTGCAGCGGCACGCGGACGCGGACTCAGGGTGCTGATTGCCGGTGCCGGCGGCGCGGCGCATCTGCCTGGCATGACCGCGGCAAAGACGGATCTTCCAGTGCTTGGCGTACCGGTGGAATCGCGCGCACTCAGTGGACTGGACTCACTGCTCTCCATTGTGCAGATGCCCGGCGGCATCCCGGTGGCCACGCTGGCCATCGGCAAACCCGGTGCAATCAACGCGGCGCTGCTGGCTGCAGCGATACTCGCCAATCAGGATCCCGACATCGCCACGGCGCTGGCCGCATTCCGGCGGAACCAGACCGACAATGTGCTGAGCTGTCCGGATCCGCGCGATGCCGGATAGATGCCGGATAGTTGAATCGACGACGCCGGCGCAACCACAGTGAACGCTCCGACCATAGGCATCATCGGCGCCGGGCAGCTGGGCCGCATGATGGCACTGGCTGCCTATCCGCTGGGTGCCCGGATCGTCTTCCTGGATCAAGGCGAGAAATCTCCTGGCGGACAGATCGGCCGCATCTTGACAGCGAACCTCGACGATGCCGCAGCGATGCTCAGGCTCGCGGAAGCCGTGGATGTCGTGACCATCGACATCGAGAATGTGCCGGTCGAGGTGCTGGACGCGGTCGCGAATCGCGTCAACCTGTATCCGCCTGCCGCCGCGATCGCAGCGGCACAGGACCGCCTCACCGAAAAGGAACTGTTTGCCTCGCTGGCCATCCCCACTGTTCCCTTCGTGGCAATCACCCACACCGAAGACCTCGATCGCGCAGCCACGCTGGGCTGGCCACTGGTGCTGAAAACCCGTCGTCTGGGCTATGACGGACGCGGCCAGCATCTGGTGCGCAGCAGAGCTGAACTGGAGAGCGCCTGGCGCGAGCTGGGCAACGTACCGGCGATCGCCGAGGCCTGGATACGATTCGACCGCGAAGTGTCGCTGGTCGGCGTGTACGGCGCCAACAATGAACGGCGCTTCTATCCGCTGGCAGAAAATGTACACCGCGAGGGACAGCTGTACTCGACAGTCGCGCCCTTCGACGATCCGCAGCTTCAGGCCATGGCCGAGAACTGGCTCAATGCCGTGGCTGACCGGTTCCGCTACCGCGGGGTGCTGACGGTGGAGTTTTTCCACACCGACGGCGGGCTGCTCGTGAACGAGATGGCGCCACGGGTACACAACAGCGGTCACTGGACCATCGAGGGTGCCGAAACCAGCCAGTTCGAGAATCACATACGTGCCGTGCTGGGCTGGCCGCTGGGCAGTACCGCACCGCGCGGCCATGCAGCCATGCTCAATCTGATCGGCAGCCTGCCGCCAGCGCAACAACTGCTCGCGATTCCCGGTCTGCACTTTCACGACTACGGCAAATCCGCGCGCGCCGCCCGCAAGGTGGGGCACTGCACCATCGTCGACAGCGATAGGCAGCGGCTGCTGCTGCGGCTTGCCGAGCTGAAACAGGTGCTCGACCCCACACCGTGACGCCGTCCCTCGTATCGCCGGTGCGTTTGTATTAGGCTTTGAAAGCCTGACACGGAGCTTTCTGTTTCCCGATGTATTGCCAGCTGTTCAAGCTACGCGAACCACCGTTCCGACTCACGCCGGACCCGCAGTTCCTCTTCGCGAGCAAGCAACATGCGCGCGCCAAAGCCTATATGGAGTCCACCATATGGCTGGCGGACGGGTTCGTGGTGGTCACGGGCGAGATCGGATCCGGAAAGACCACGCTGATCGAGAGCTTTCTCGACGAGCTACCCGACGATATCGTCCTGGCGCATATCAGCCAGACCCAGCTGTCGCCGGTGGAGTTTCTCCAGGCGCTGCTGGTGGAGTTCGGTTTCAAGCCGTTCCACCAGAAAAAGATTGAGCTGCTGTCCATGCTGCGCGACTTTCTGGTGGAACAGTATGCGAACAAGAAGAAGGTTCTGCTGATCGTCGATGAGGCACAGAACCTGTCGCGCAAGGTACTCGAGGAAGTGCGGCTGCTGTCGGGCATCGAAGCGCAGAAGGAGAAGCTCCTGCGCATTATTCTCGCCGGCCAGCCGGAGCTTTCCGACAAACTGAATTCTCCTCGTCTGGAACAGCTGGCCCAGCGCGTGCGCCTGCGCTTTCACCTGAGCACGCTGTCGAAGCGTGAAACTCACGAGTACATCCGCCACCGTCTCGAGATCGCCGGCGCGTCGGGAAGAAGCATCTTTGACGACGACGCCATCGATATGGTGTTCCGCTATACCGGCGGTGTACCCAGACTCACGAACGTTCTCTGCGACACAGCCATGCTGTGTGCGTTCGCGGAGGGTCGGGACACCATCAATGTGGAGCTCGTGCATGCCGCCGTCGACGAACTGCAGTGGGCGGAGTACGCCGAAAGGCGTCGGGAAAAGGAACGTCACCTGGACACCACCGGCCAGTACGAACAGAGCGCCTCCATTGCTGCCGGTCGGTTCGAGGTCATGTTCGGCGATCAGTTCGTCACCGAGTTCATAGTACCTTTCGGTCGCAGCGTACTCGGACGCACCTCCGAGAACGACTTCCAGATCCGCAGCAGATTCGTATCGCGACACCACGCGCAGATTACGGCGGATCGCGACCAGATTGTGATTGAAGACCTGAACAGCACCAACGGCATCGTGGTGCGTCAGCGCCGGGTCAAGAACCATGTACTCGCGGACGGCGATCTGATACAGCTGGGTGAACACAAACTGCTGTTTCGCCTCTTGAACCAGATGCCCACTCCGGCGGCCGACTGGAGCGAGGACGAAGAGCAGGATGAGCATGGTGCGACCTGCGTCCACACGGACGATGAACACAAGCTCGACGCCTCCACGGACGCCGAGTCAGTCAGTGGCCGCGAGGCCGATGAAGCGCAAGACGATTCAGAAGTGCAGCAAGAGGAAGATGGGGATACCACCTCCGGGCGTGTACTGGCGAAACAGGCCAGGTAGCCTATCGTCGACGGATATCCTGGCGTGCCGGCGCCGCGCCACCCGACCGATCCGAGGCTTCGTGGGCGGCCCGACCTGACGCCTTGTGCCGAGCCCTGAGCATGTGTTTCAACAGCGAAGGCTCCCAGGCATCGATGGCCAGGCGCGCGCGGTCCTCATGGCTCAGGCCCCTGATCAGCGTGTCATCGTCGGGCGACTTTCCGCTCGACGCCGTGGCATCGCGAATCTGTCTGCGCGGATTCGTTGCGGGCTTCATCAGGTCAGGTGACAGGTTCGGGTGACAGAGGTGGACGGTATCAGGCCAGGCAGCGTGGTTCGCGCAGCTAGTTGCGCCGGCGGCCAAGCAGCAGGCCGAGCAGCCGTGCAAACGGATTCTGTTCCAGCCCGTCCACGTTCAGATCCGGTTCGATGTCGGCCTGGCTGGCAAGCCACTGCTCATCGGCACCGGACAGCGGCGGGCGAAACTCCAGGTCAGTCATCGTGTCGTCATATCGCATCGCATGCCTGCCGTGATCAGTGGATGTCTGTGGAATGTAGACTCACGGCACGATCATTGCAGTGAACCACATCACAGGCCCGTGCCACGGACAGCCGGCACGGGCAGCTGGCTTGCGGGTACGCGGCTCAGGAGGTCTGTGTGCCGCCCACCGTCAGTGAATCCACCTTCAGCGTCGGCTGACCGACGCCCACGGGGACGGACTGCCCCTCCTTGCCGCACACGCCGATGCCCGGGTCCAGCTCCAGATCGTTGCCAACCATCGACACCATGGTCAGCACCTGCGGCCCATTGCCGATCAGCATTGCGCCCTTGATTGGTGCGCCCTTGCGGCCGTTCTCGATCAGATACGCCTCGCTGGCCGAGAACACGAACTTGCCCGAAGTGATGTCGACCTGGCCACCGCCGAAGTTCGGTGCGTAGATGCCGCGCGACACCGACGCGATGATTTCCTCCGGATCATGGGGACCGGGCAGCATGTAGGTATTGGTCATGCGCGGCATCGGCATATGCGCATAGGATTCGCGGCGCGCATTGCCGGTGGGCGGTACACGCATCAGCCGCGCATTGAGCTTGTCCTGCATGTAGCTGCGCAGTACGCCATTCTCGATCAGCGTATTGCAGCGCGACGGCGTCCCCTCGTCGTCGATGTTCAGTGAACCGCGACGGCCTGGCAGCGTACCGTCGTCCACCACGGTGCACAGCGGGGTTGCCACACGATCGCCGATGCGACCGGCGAACGCCGAAGTCCCCTTGCGGTTGAAGTCGCCTTCCAGACCGTGGCCGATCGCTTCGTGGAGCAGCACGCCCGGCCAGCCGGCGCCCAGCACCACCGGCAGCACACCAGCCGGCGCCGCGATCGCCTCCATATTCACCGTCGCCTGACGCACCGCTTCGGCCGCCATTGCCGCCCGATAGTCGGCCGACGTGAACATCGTGAAATCCGTACGGCCACCGCCGCCGGCGAAACCCTGCTCGCGTCGGCCATTGCGCTCCATGATCACGGACAGGTTGAGTCGCACCAGCGGACGCACATCGGCAGCCAGCGTGCCGTCGGATCCGCGCACCAGAATCACCTCATAGACGCCGGCGAGGCTGCCCGTAACCTGCACCACCCGTTCATCCAGCGCCCTGGCGCGACGGTCCAGGTCGGCCAGCAGTTCCACCTTCTCGCTGTCACTCAGACTGCCCAGCGGATCCATCGCCGGATACAGCGATCGGCCGCCATCGCGGCGCGCCACCTGATAGCTGCCGTCGCCCCGGGTGCGCGCGATCGTACGTGCCGCACCCACCGCTTCCATCAGCGATGAGACATCCAGCTGATCGGAATACGCGAATCCGGTGCGCTCACCACTGACGGCACGCACACCCACACCCTGATCCACGCTGTGCACGCCATCGCGCACGATGCCGTCGTCCACTGTCCACGCTTCATAGCGCGTCATCTGCAGATACAGATCGGCATAGTCGAGCTGGCGCGACATCAATGCGCCCAGCGCCTTGTCGAGCGCGTGCAGGTCCAGCTCAGCCGGTGCCAGCACCTGCTGCTCGGCCAGCGACAGTGCCTCGGCCGCGGTTGCGGGCAGGTTCGTGTCGATGGTCATGGTGGATGTCCGTGTGCTCATTGGCATGGAAGCCCCTACAGGTCGCGGCGATGGCGGAGTGCCGGGAAGGAATGACGGATGCGGGCGAGCCGGATCATATCCAGCTCCGCGAGCACGACACCGGCGCCGGCCTGGAGCATGGACATCACTTCACCCCATGGGCTGATGATCGTCGAATGGCCCCAGGTTCTGCGGCCGCCGGCGTGTTCGCCCCACTGGCCGGCGGCGACCACGTAGCACAGTGACTCGATTGCCCTGGCCTGAAGCAGTGGCTGCCAGTGCACCTGGCCGGTGGGAACCGTGAAAGCGGACGGCATGCTGAGTATATCCATTCCCATCATGCCAAGGCGGTGAAACAGCGCAGGGAACCGCAGGTCGTAGCACACCGACAAACCGATTCTTCCGAATGCCGACTCGGCAACCACCACCTCGGAACCCGGGACCGTGGTAGCGGACTCCCGATACGACTCTGCGCCATTGTCGGTTTCATCGTCGGGAATCTCGACATCGAACAGATGGATCTTGTCGTATCTCGCAACGCATTCGCCGCGTGGACTGAACAGCATGGATCGCGACGCGGCCCGGTCATTCTCGACTCGAACGGGGATCGTGCCACCGACAAGCCAGACATTGCGGCGTGCGGACTGCTCGGCAAGAAACTGCTGCGCCTTGCCATTACCCGGTTCCTCGGCGACCGCCAGACGATCGGCATCCTCCGCGCCCATGAAGGAAAAGTTCTCCGGCAACACGACCAGCTCGGCACCCTGTTCGGCCGCCGATGCGATCAGGCGTCCTGCGTCGGTAAGATTGCGGGCCACATCGCGGCCACTCGTCATCTGAATTGCTGCTGCTTTCATTGCATCCCTGTCTCTGCGGCGGCACTGGAAAGCCGCACTTCCGGCACCGGCGCCACGCATGCGGTGGTCTGAGCCGACTGAGCAGCAGGCAGACGCTCCACCTGCGGATCTTCCCAGCTGCCGGTCACGCAGTAGTTCACCCTGCCGATACCCTTCAATGGTTCCCGAAATATATGCGTAAACAGCAACAGCGCGGCACCGACACCGGGGCCGCCGATCAGACCGCCAACCGTCGGCAGGACCTTGCCCGGTTCAGCGGTGACAGTGGCGGTTTGCTGATAGTCGTGATCGCGCAGCCCGGTGCGCCCGGCAACGCCAATCTCCACCGCAGGTCCGGTCAGTGTCAGGTTGCTGGTGTAGGCATTGCCGTCATCGATCTGAAAATCGCCGCTGATCTGATCAAATACCAGACCCCGCTGGAATACATCGCGAAAATCCAGTGCCAGTCGGCGCGGTAACGCAGTGATGCTCATCAGTCCGACCAGCCGTCCGGCACCGGGCTGCACGTCGACCAGGCTACCGGTGTTGACGCTTATCGACAGTTCACCGTTCACATGTCGCGCCCAGTCGCCGGAAGGCGGTCCCGGCCAGTAGATGCTCGCGCTGACGTCACCGGACTGGCCTTCGGCGAATCGCTCGAAGCCGAGCTCATCCAGTGACGCCGCCACATCAGACGAGTGCAATGCGAACGAGAGCTGCGTTCCGGCGCCCTGTGAACCGAGAAACCAGCTGCCGCTGCCATCCACGGCGAAACTGCGCGCGTCACCGCGAAAGCGTGTCATGCGCAGCCCCAGAGGCTCGGACACGACTTCCACTTCCACGCGACCAAAGTGCCGTGCTCCCAGCATGAACTCCCCGGCGGTCAGCGACAGACCCGGCAGCGTGCGCGGATCGGTGCCGATCAGATCGGCACCACCGTCCACATTCAGATGCAGGCGCTGCATGTCGGCGTGCACATCTGCCCGTGCATCCGCCGTACGCGTCAGCGTCACCTGTCCTGCAACCGGATCGCTGTCGATGTCCAGCTGCCAGGCATCATCGCGTCGCGCCAGACTCACCGTCGCTGAGCCGAGAGACTGACCGAATGCATGCAGCTCAACGAAATCCAGATTCATCCCCAGCAGCTGTTCGCCGTGCGCCACGGACAGCCCCTCGTCACGCGCGAGCGCGAGCCAGTCATCCAGCCGCACTTCACCAAGCTGACCATCAAGTACGAACCCCGACCGCTGCGGGAGCTCAGGCCAGGCGCCGCCGAACCGCAACGTACCGCGATCCAGCGCCAGGCCGTCACCGTCATCGCGCCAGGCCAGCGCGAAACGCCGGTTGAAGCCGAAGTCGCCGCGCAACTCCATACGATCCTGGTCCGGGAACACGATATCCAGACGTATCCCCGCTGCGTCCGCCGGACCTTTCGCGAACGGCGCTGGCAGCTGCAAACCGACTCCGGACAGATTCGAACTCACCGACGCCCGCACCGGCGCACCACCGTTGCCGGCATGCACTGGCAACAACAGGCTGCCCTGCCAGTGTGCGCGGCCGGCGATGAAACCCTCTCCCGGCAGTTCGAACTGACTCAGCACGTTCGCCACGTCCACGTCACCTTCAACAGAGACGCGCGCCCGATAACCGGGCAGCGACACCGACTCGACCCTGGCGGTCACCGGACCGTCCAGCAGCATTGCGCTGATGCCATCGCCGAACACCGCGTCGTTACTGAATGCCAGCACGCCTTCGATGTCGGTGGCGTGTGCCGCGACACCACTGATTGCGAGATCGCCGCCCAGCATGGCGACGGACCCCTGCAGCTCGTAGCTGGAGGGATCAGCGAGCGGCAGTGACAGCTGCAATGCCACGCGGCTGTCGCCGTCCAGCACCACCACACGATCGAACTCCGGCCCCAGCTGGCGGGCGATCAGCGGTGCGCTGCGCAGAAAGCGCAGTACATCCGGCAGGGGACCGTCGGCGGTCGCGTCGACGTCGATCACCGCCCTGCGCATGTCCGGGATCCGCACCCGGATTTCGTCGCCGGCGTGACCGAGCACCTGCCCGCGGCCGCGGGCATCGAACGACGCGTTGACGAACTCGACCGTACCGTCAAGACCCTCGGCAACCGGCCAGTCTTCCAGATAGGCGAGAACGCCATCCTCGATCTGTGCGACGGCATGAAACCGCCCTTCGTCATCGTCGAACGGAAACGCTTGCAACGGACCGAAAAAGGTGATGTCGGCGGCCACGACGCGGCCGTCCACCAGAGCATGGTCCAGCCATGTGACCAGTCCCGGCGCCATGATTGCTTCGGGCAGATAGTGCCTGACGGCCGGAACCGTGGAATCGGTGAGCGTGGTGACGAGTTCCAGAATCGGCGAGGAACCGTCCAGAGGCCATGTCAGTTCAAGATTGGACAGCGTATTCGCGTGGGCATTGACGAGTTCCAGATTGTCGCTGACCACCCTTACACCGTCGCGCCCTTCGCGCCAGACCAGCAGGCCGCTGACGGTGTCGATGGCCAGCGGCTGGCGGAACAGCGTAGGCCAGTCCACGACCACATTGCGGCTGTCCAGCTGCAGGCGGCCGCTGCGCGCGTCCGCACGCAATTCACCGGAGAGCTGGCGCACCTCCGGCCACTGCGCGAATCCCGGGATGTCCAGCCGTTCGAAGCGCGCCGAAATCCGATAGTCCGAGGAGTCACCGCCGACATTGGTCCATGACACATCGAGGTCGCGCAGATCGCCCCGCGGTGCGGCGGTGATCCAGTCGCGCAGGACCTCCGGGGCGAATCGCTGCGGCAGCATTGGCAGCAGGTCGTCGATGCGCGCGAACGTGGCGGTCAGTCGAATATCATCCAGACTGCCTTCGTGGCCACTGACCGCCAGCTCGGTTCGCGCATCGCGCGGCCACGCGCGACCGCTGCGGACCAGCGCCACGTCATCCACCGCGATCTGCCAGCCCGCCGCCGTGCTGCGCCAGCGGGCGGCGAACCTGATCTGCTCATAACGCGGTGATGCGTCCGCATCACTGCGCTCGAGCGACTGCACATCGGCCAATTGCACATCGACAAGGGCAATGGTTGCATTCACCTGATCGAATCCGCTGCCGTGCCAGTGAACTTCCACAGCAACGTCGCCGTTGCCCTGTTGCGGCAGGTCCGCCAGATCCGGCAGTGCGCGTGCGAGCTCGGCGAGACTGAGGCCTCGCACCTGCGACTGCAGCATGACCGGCCCGTCGACACGCATCGACGGCGCCTGTGCCTGCAACGAGAACTCGAACCATCCTGCGAGCTGCGCGGGCGGTGCGGCCTGCGCAGTCAGCGTCAGCACATCGTTGGCGTGCGTCAGCGAACCGCTGAGGTCGTGAAACTCCCAGGTAATGGCGCGCTCGCGGTCCAGATAGACGACGGTGCTGTCATGCACCGCAACCTCCAGTTCGGCCGGCAGTTCCAGATCCCAGGCGCCGCCCGCGCGGCCAGGCAGCGGCGCACCCTGCAGACTGAGTTCACCGTCGACATCGCGTACCAGCACCAGCCGGGTGCCGTCGAAAACCAGCTGGCTGAAGCGCACGCGATGCTCGGTCAGCAGCGCCCTGGCATCGATGCGAACCCGTGCCTGACGTGCGCTGAGGAAAGGGTCGCCCTGACCGGCACCGCCGATGCTGGCGTCATGGAAAGTGAGTTCCGGGCCGCGCAACCCCAGGCGCACATCGACGCGTGCAAAGTCCACGTCCAGGCCCAGCGTCTCCGTCACCCACGCCTGCAACTGCGCCTGATAGCCGGGCAGCTGCGCAATGAGCAGGCGAAATCCGCCGATGGCAAGCGCCAGCACGATCACCAGTGCCGCGGCAACGGCAAGCACGCGGCGCGTCAGTTCGCCGAGCCAGGTGCGTTTTCTGCGTGTCGCGTTCAATGCATGGTCTTCAGGTTCGGTTAACGGGTCTGGCGGATTGCTCCCGCCACGCTGTGGCTGCGAATGACTGTCGTAGGGCTCCCGGTCCCACAGCTACATCAGGACGACATCGAACTGGTCGGGCACATAAGCGGCTTCACTCTGCAGCCTGATCGGCTTGCGGGTGAATTCCTCCAGCTCGGCCATCCCGGTGGACTCCTCGTCCAGCAGACGCTCGATCACTTCCGGTCTCGCCAGCACCAGCAGTTCCTGGAAATCGAACTGGCGGTGCTGGCGCAGTATCTCGCGGAAAATCTCATAGCATATCGTCTCGGGAGTCTTTACGAACCCCCGACTGTTGCATGTAGGACAGGCCTGACACAGCACGTGTTCCAGGCTTTCCCGGTTGCGCTTGCGCGTCATCTCCACCAGCCCCAGCGGCGACACATTCATGATCTGGGTGCGGGCGTGGTCCAGTGCAAGCCGCGCCGACAGCGCCTGCTGCACCTGCAATCGATGCTCTTCATCGGCCATGTCAATGAAATCGATGATGATTATACCGCCGAGATTGCGCAGCCTGAGCTGCCGCGCAATCGCCACCGCCGCCTCCAGATTGGTGCGATACACCGTTTCCTCGAGGTTTCTGTGGCCCACATAACCGCCGGTATTGACGTCGATGGTGGTCATCGCCTCCGTCTGGTCAAACACCACGTGACCGCCGGATTTCAGTGGCACCTTGCGCTGCAGCGCCCGATCGATCTCGTCCTCCACCCCGTAGAGGTCGAAGATCGGGTGATTCTCCTCGTACAGACTGATCCGCGCGAGCATCTGCGGCATGAAGCGGCCGGCGAACTCCTGCATGCGTGCGAACGTCGTCGCACTGTCCACACGTATCCGTTCCACGTCGACGCCGGCCAGATCCCTGAGCACCCGCAACGGCAACGACAGATCCTCGTGGACCAGCTGTCCGGACCGACTGTCAGCCGCGGTCTGCAGGATCGCCTTCCAGAGCCGATCGAGGAACAGCATGTCCGCACGCAGCGCATCCAGTGACGCGCCCTCGGCTGCCGTGCGCACAATGTAGCCATAGCCGCTGGCGGGATCCGCGACGCAGTCCATCACTTCGCGAAGCCGCAGCCGCTCGGCCTCGCTCTCGATGCGCGCGGAAACGCCGGTTCCGCCCCCCCCGGGCAGCAGCACCAGATAGCGGGAAGGAATGGAGATGTTGGTGGTCAGGCGTGCGCCCTTGCTGCCGAGCGGGTCTTTCGACACCTGTACGAGGACATCCATGCCCTCGCGCAACAGGTCGCGGATGTCGCCATCCTGACTGCCCGAGCCATCCTGCCCGCCATGGTGATGCGTTCCGCGGGCGATATCGGAATAGTGCAGGAAGGCGGTCCGCTCCAGACCCAGATCCACGAATGCCGCCTGAATACCCGGCAGCACGCGCGATACGCTGCCCTTGTAGATATTGCTGATCAGCCCGCGACGACTGGCTCGCTCGATCAGCACCTCCTGCAGCATGCCGTTCTCAACGACGGCGGCGCGGGTTTCACGCGGTGTCACGTTGACGAGGATTTCCGCCTTCAACGACTGGCCTCCGCGCCTTCGAGCCAGGCGGGCAGGCCGAAACGTCGCAGCAGCATCGCGGTTTCGAACAGCGGCAGCCCCATCACGGACGAGTAGCTGCCGCTGAGGTGCTGGACGAACACAGCGGCCAGCCCCTGGATGCCATAGCCGCCGGCCTTGTCGTAGGGTTCGTCGGACGCGCAATACGCGATCCGCTCATCCTCGCCAAGCCTGCGGAACGTCACTTCGCTGCGACTGACGGCACCTTCGGCCACCGTGTCGAAGTGCACGGCCACCGCCGTCAGCACGGTGTGTACCCGACCGGACAGCGCACCCAGCATATCGAATGCCGCTGCCCTGTCGGCGGGCTTGCCGAGCACCCGACCATCCAGCACAACGGCGGTATCGGCGGCAATCACCGGCGCGGCGGGCGCATGCGATCGGGTCAGACCGTTCCACACGGCGGCAGCCTTGTCACGAGCAAGGCGCAGCACATAGTCCGCAGGCACCTCGTCGGGCCGCTGGACTTCGGGAACCTGCGACGGACGTACCTCGAACTCCATGCCGATCTGACGCAACAATGCGGCGCGCCGCGGCGAAGCCGAGGCGAGATATACGAAATTCTTTCCCATTCAAGAAACTATACGAAGGTCTTGGGGCAATGCCTAGCCTCTCGGCCGGGCGGCGCTTCAGGCGCGATGGTAGGGATGGCCGCTGCGCAGACTGTGGGCACGATAGAGGGCTTCGGCGACCAGGATGCGCACCAGCCCGTGTGGCAGGGTCAAGGGCGACAGGGCCCAGCTTTCGCGGGCTTTCGCCATGCAGTCCGGCGACAGCCCGTCCGGTCCGCCGATCAGCAGCACCACCGGCGATGCGGCCACAAACCACTGCTCCAGTCGCTGCGCCAGCTCAGTGGTGCTCCAGGCATCACCGGTCTGGTCCAGCGTTACAAGGTGCGCGCCCTGTGGCACCGCCGCCAGCATGCGCTCGCCCTCCAGCGCCACGACCCGTGCCGTGGGCACGGACGCCGCGCGCCTGGCCAGCGACACGACCTTCAGATCCAGGGTCAGCGCGCTGCGCAGACGGCGCGCATACTCACGGTAGCCGTGCTCCACCCAGTCGGGCTGACGGTTGCTGGCGGCAACTATCGTGACGCGCATGCGGCCGCCATGCCCGACGACGCGGTGGACAGGATGACCGACAGCGCAGCGGATGACTCGCCGTGCTCAGCTGCCATCGCCACCCTCACGCAACGGAATGTCCCAGAGTTTCTCGATGTTGTAGAACTCCCGCACGCGCGGCAGCATCACGTGCACGATCACATCGGCCAGGTCGACCAGGACCCACTCGCCACTCTGCTGGCCCTCCACGCCTATGGCGGGATGGCCGGCCAGCTTCAGAGCTTCCATCACCGCGTCGGCAATCGCACGCACATGCCGGTCGGAGCGGCCGCTGGCGAACACCATTACATCGGTCACGGTGGTCAGATGAGCGACATCCAGCCGTTTGACGTCCAGCGCCTTGGCATCGTCCAGCGCCGCCAGCACCCGCGTGACCACGGCGTCATCGGCACTGTCCGCGCCGGCGGCCCTGCTGGCAGGTCTGGCAGCGGCGCGCTTCTTACTCACGCGCTTTTTCGGTGTAACACTCGGATTCAATCACCATCTCCCTTACACAATCCGGAACCAGATAACGCGGGTCGCGTCCAGCGGCAACCAGCTCGCGAATACCGCTGGACGAAATGCTCAGCTGCGTGACCGGCTGCAGCAGCACACAGCCGGCGGGCGCGGCGCGCAGCGCATCGGCGGACCACACCTGGCGGTTGGCGACCATGGCCACCAGCGCGGCCGGCCACTGCGCATCCTCGGCTGCAGCCACATCCGGCGCAACTGATGCCTCCGATGCCACCGATGCGTGTACGGAAGCCCGGCCGTGCGTCCAGCCTGGTCGATGCACCACGACCACGTGGACAAGCTCAAGGATACGCTCCGCGCGATGCCAGTCCGGCAATCCGAGAAACGCATCCATACCCAGCAGCAGGCAGATGGCGCGCTCACCGTGGCGCGCCCGCAGTGCGGTCAGCGTATCCACCGAGTACGACGGACCGGTGCGTCGCAGCTCGCAGTCATCGACCGTGAAGCGCGGCTCGCCCGCGACGGCCGCCTGCACCATTTTCAGTCGCAGCGCGGCGGCCGTGCGCGGCGCAGGCCGGTGTGGCGGCTCACCGGCGGGAATAAAGCACACCTGCTCCAGCCCCAGAATCTCCAGCAGCTCCCAGGCCGAACGCAGATGCCCGTAGTGAACCGGATCGAATGTGCCGCCGAAAATACCCAGTGGTCGCGATTCACGCATGCGCTTCAGGCGGCCCTCGCGCCGCGCGATCGGCCGGTGCGCAGCGCGGCCAGCAGCAGGCCGAACAGCGCGTCCCACGGATTCACATTGCTGCTGCTCTTGATCTGTCGGTCCACTTCCGCCGCCCGTGCAATCAGCGCCTTCAGGGCGGGGTAGCTGTAGCGCTGCACCGCAGCACCCACCAGCGGACGCCGCCGCTCCCACACACCCAGCTGCTGCATCGCGCTCTGCGCGCTGCGGCCCTGTGCGGTCGCAAACTTTACCCGTGTCACCAGCACCAGTTCCCTCACCAGGGCCCACATCACCAGCGGCGGAGCGACGCCCTCCGCGCGCAGGCCGCGCAGAACGCGAATCGTGCGCCGCGCATCACCGGCCAGCCAGGCGTCGGTAAAGCGGAACACATCGAAGCGTGCGCTGCTGGCCACCGCTTCGAGGACCACCGCTTCATCGATCGGCACATCGGCCGATGTCAGTGCGAGCTTGCGCAGTTCCTGGTCGGCGGCCAGCAGGTTGCCTTCGGTGCGATCAGCCAGCAGCTCTGCCGCGGCCGGCGCGAGATTCAGTTTCAGGCGTCGCGCACGCGTGGCGATCCACTTGGGCAGATCGCGCCGATCCACCGGCCACGCGTCGACGATGACGCCGTGTTTGTCGAAAGTCTTCACCCAGACGCTGCGTGCCACACTGGCATCCAGTCGCGCGCCGATCAGCACCAGCAGCAGGCAGTCCGGATCGGGATTCTCCAGCAGCGTGCGCAGTGCCTGCGCACCTTCATCGCCGGGTTTGGGCGTGGGCATGCGCACCTCGACGATCCTGCGCGTCGCGAACAGCGAAAGATTGCAGGCGCTTTCCGTGAGGGTGCCCCAGCGGAATCCGCGTTCGGCGAAATGGATTTCCCGCTCGGTAAATCCGGCCGCTGCCGCAGCGGCGCGCACCGCATCGGCCGCTTCATTGGCCAGCAGCGGCTCATCGCCGGCGATCAGATACGCGGGGGCCATGCCCCGCTTCAATGCCTGCTCGAGACTGCGTTCGGCCAGCCTCACGGATCGGTGATCTGCGACAGCAGAATGCCCTGGTCTTCCAGCAGCACCGCAATGCCATCACGTATCGGATAGGCCAGCTTGCCGTCACGCGTGATCAACGCCTGCTCCAGCGGCTCCTCCACCTGTGAGTCATCGCGTCGCCGGATCCGGCCTTCGCCGATGGTGTGATTCAGACGCTCCAGGTCGGCTGTCTTCATCAGGCTCAGCGGCGCATGCGTCACCGGGCAACAGACGATGTCGAGCAGCGCGGTGTTGAATGTCATCGATGCTTCTCCGGGACCGGGTCGTAACCCGAGCTGCCCCAAGGGTGACAGCGGCCTATGCGGCGCATCGCCAGCCAGGTGCCGCGCGACGCGCCATGCGTATGCAGCGCGTCGATCGCATACTGCGAACAGGTGGGCAGATAGCGGCACTGTCTGCCCAACCAGGCCGACAGCGTCAGCTGATACAGGCGCACGCATCCGATCAGCACCAGTGCCGGCCAGTGGCGCGCTGTTCGCAATGTGAGCCCGGTCTGTGTCAATGGGATCTCCGCCAGCGCGACCCGTCCGCACGGTCCTCGATCACGATGCCGGCCGCCGCCAGCTCATCGCGTATGCGGTCGGCCTCGGCGAAATTGCGCTCCCGGCGCATTGCGTCGCGCTGTTCCACCAGCGATTGTATCGCGGCTGCATCCGGCGCGTCGTCCCGGCTTTGCGTCCCGCTGCGCTCGAACCAGGCGACCGGGTCCTGGCCCAGCAGCCCCAGGTACCACGCCCCGGCGCGCAGCGACTGCGCCAGCGCCAGGCGCCGCGCCGCGTCGTCGCAGCGGTTCGCCTCACGCGCGATTGCGAACAGCTCGGCCAGTGCGCGCGGGGTATTGAGGTCGTCTTCAAGGGCCTCGATCACGGCGGCCGGAGGCGCCACATCACCGGGCACTCCAGCCGCTACGTCTGTTCCTGTTCCGACTGTCCCGGCGGGCCCGAACGATCCGCTCACGCCGGCTTCGCGCAGCGCGCCGTACAGGCGGCTCAGCTTCTGGACGCTCTCCTCCAGCACTCTGGGGTTCCAGTCCAGCGGCTGTCGGTAATGCGCGGTCAGCAGTCCCAGCCGCACCGCTTCGGCCGGTGCCGTGGCGAGCAGATCCTTGAGCAGCAGCAGGTTCCCCAGCGACTTGGACATCTTCTCGCTGGCCATCTGCACATGGCCGTTATGCACCCAGAACCGGCACAACGGACGCCCGTGATGCGCGCAGTTGCTCTGCGCGATCTCGTTTTCGTGGTGCGGAAAGACCAGATCCTGGCCGCCACCGTGGATGTCGATGGTCTCGCCAAGATGCGTCTCGATCATCGTCGAGCACTCGATATGCCAGCCGGGGCGGCCGCGGCCCCAGGGGCTGTCCCAGCCCACGGTATCGGCGTCGGAGGGCTTCCACAGCACGAAATCCGCCGGGTCGCGCTTGTACGGAGCCACTTCCACCCGCGCGCCGGCAATCAGGTCCTCGACAGCGCGACCGGACAGTTGACCGTAGTCCGGAAAGCTCGGCACCGAAAACAGCACATGGCCTTCGGCCTCATAGGCGTGGCCGACCTCGATCAGACGCGCGATGAACCCGACGATGTCGGGCATATGCTGTGTGACGCGCGGCTCGATGTCGGGCGGCGACACGCCCAGCGCCGCCATATCGCCGTGAAACGCCTCTATGTAGCGCGCCGTGAGGACCCCGATCGCAACACCCTCTTTGCGCGCAGCTGCGTTGATCTTGTCGTCAACGTCGGTGAAATTGCGCACATGTACGAGATTCCAGCGACGCCGCAGAACACGCGCCAGGACATCGAACACCACCTCGGGGCGCGCGTTGCCGATATGAGCGTAGCTGTATACTGTCGGCCCGCACACGTACATGGTCACGCGTTGCGGATCGGCCGGCTCGAATGCTTCCTCGCGCCGGGTCAGCGAATTGAAAAGCGTCAGTCCCATGCGGTTGCTGCTCAGACCATGCAGTTGCTGTTGTAGAAGTTCGCGGACGGATCTCTCGAGGGTGCCGCAGCGGACAACGGTCCGGCTGGCGCGCGAATGATAGCAGGCACAACCCGGATCACCCGCACCCCGTATAATGCCCGGCCTGTTGCCGGCGATGTCATGGACGAAACGATGGCCAATCTGTTCTCAAACCGGGTCAGTATCGAGCAGGTCGAAGAAGGCGGCGAACTCGCACCCAAGTTCGACCGCGACGGCCTGATCCCCTGTGTAACCACCGATTACACCAGCGGTGAACTGCTGATGCACGGCTACATGAACGCCGAAGCGCTGGAAAAATCCATCGCCACCGGCGAGGCGCACTACTGGAGCCGCAGCCGCGGCGTGCTGTGGCACAAGGGCGCGACCAGCGGCCTCGTTCAGAAGGTCCGGGAGCTGCTGATCGACGACGATCAGGACTGCGTCTGGCTGCGGGTGGACGTGTCCGGCGGTGCGAGCTGCCACGTCGGCTATCGTTCCTGCTTCTACCGGCGCGTGCCGGTGGGCACCACCGAAGGACCGATCAAGCTGGAGTTCACCGAGAACGAGAAGGTGTTCGATCCGCAGGCGGTGTACGGCGACGCACCCAATCCCACGCAGTTGTAACGCAACGCCGGGCGGGGAACCACGCGACGCCGATTCATGTGACCGCCAATGGCTGCACCGCGGCCATTGATGATCCGCACATGGTCAACCGTGCGGCGCGACCCGCCCCGCCTGCACGCCCAGCGCCTCGATGCGCCGCACCACCTGGCGTGCCAGGTCTTCCGCCAGCGCACGACGCAGGGTGCGTTCTTCCTCGGCCTTGCCCAGCACTTCGCGTTCGTCATAGGTATAGCTGCGCGTTACCACCAGCGACTCCGGCTCGATCAGCCGCTGCTCTCCGGCACTGAGCGTGAACGTTACGATGTAATAGATCTCATACTCACGCGGAATATTGCGCGAGGATACCGACAGCACACGCTGGCCGGTGCTGTCCTCGACGATGGTGAGTACGGCGCCGGCTTCGCCGGCCTGCTCCACCACCTCCGAACCGCGCAGCCGCAGGTTTTCGCGCAGACTGCCGAAGAACGCCGAATGCGGCTCGGCGGTTGCCACATAGGTTCGCGCCATGGCTTCGGGCAGACGACCCGATCCCTCCAGCCTGAATCCGCAGCCGGCGACCAGCGAGCCCAACGCCAGTGCCAGCACTACCAGCGGCCCTCGGCCGAGGCGACGGCCTGAGCCGGCTCCGCGGCCTGCCACCGGCCGATGCGGCTTGATTCGGTTCCCGTTAATCAACATCATCGCAACCCACCCCGGAATCAGGGCACGGATAGCATTCAGCATTCATGCGGGATTGGCAACCGGAAGTACGGTGCGATCCGGCACAGGGACGACTCATGGCAGCATACCCATTCAGGGACATCGAAGCGAAGTGGCAGGCGTACTGGGAAGCGCAGGGCACGTTCCGCACGCCCGACGACATCGACACGACGAAGCCCAAATACTACGTGCTCGACATGTTCCCCTACCCCAGTGGCGACGGCCTGCATGTGGGTCACCCGGAAGGCTATACGGCCTCCGACATCGTCGCGCGTTACAAGCGCATGCGTGGCTTCAACGTGCTGCATCCGATGGGCTGGGACGCCTTCGGCCTGCCGGCCGAGCAGTATGCACTGAAGACCGGCACCCACCCGCGCGTCACCACCGCGCGCAATGTGGCGCGGTTCCGCACGCAGCTGAAGGCGCTGGGGTTCTCGTACGACTGGGATCGCGAGGTCAATACCACGGACCCTGCCTACTACCGCTGGACACAGTGGATCTTCAAGCAGCTGTTTGAACGCGGCCTGGCCTATCAGGAAGAAAAGCCGGTGTGGTGGTGCGAGGCGCTGGGCACCACGCTCGCGAATGAAGAAGTCGTGGACGGCAAGTCCGAGGTTGGTGGCTTTCCCTGCATACGCCGGCCACTGCGACAGTGGGTGCTGAAAATCACGGCGTTTGCCGACGCGCTGCTCGAGGGCCTGGACGACGTCGAGTGGCCCGACAGCACACGCGAAATGCAGCGCAACTGGATCGGCCGCAGCGACGGCGCCGAGATCGAGTTCGCGGTGCGCGTGCCTGAGCCTGCCACCGGACACGGCCGCGAGCGGGAACCCGTCACCGGCGAAGGGCACGCCGCCCCCGCAACGATTCGTGTGTTCACGACGCGCCCCGACACGCTGTTCGGTGCCACCTACATGGTGCTCGCACCGGAGCATGAGCTGGTCGATGCGATCACCACCGACGCGCAGCGCGCTGCCGTCGACGCCTACCGCGAACAGGCCGCGCGCAAGAGCGAGCTGGAACGCGCCGAACTGCAGAAGGACAAGACCGGCGTATTCACCGGCGCGTATGCGGTGAACCCGGCGAATGGCGCACCGATACCAGTGTGGATCGCCGACTACGTACTGGCCGGCTACGGCACCGGCGCGATCATGGCCGTGCCCGGTCAGGATCAGCGCGACTGGGAATTCGCGAAAGCGCAGGCGCTGCCGGTGATCCGCACCGTGCAGCCGCCGGAGAACTTTGATGGCGAAGCCTGGCTGGGCGATGGCATCACGATCAACAGCGGCTTTCTCAATGGCCTGAACGTTACCGACGCGAAAGAGAAAATGATCGCGTGGCTGGAAAGCGAAGGTCAGGGCCGCCGCCGTGTGAACTACAAACTGCGCGACTGGCTGTTCTCGCGCCAGCGCTACTGGGGCGAACCGTTCCCGGTGATGTTCGTCGACGGCGAACCGACATGCGTGGCGGACGACGCGCTGCCGGTGGAGCTGCCGGACCTGGACGAGTTCAGGCCCAGCGGCTCGCCGGAAGGCCCGCTGGCCGCCGCGAAAGACTGGCTGGATACGACGGACCCAGCAACGGGCCGACCGGCACGCCGCGAGACCAACACGATGCCGCAGTGGGCCGGCTCGTGCTGGTACTACCTGCGCTTCATCGATCCGCACAACCCGGACCGGCTGGTGGATCCCGAGAAGGAACGCTACTGGATGCCGGTGGATCTGTATATCGGCGGCGCCGAACACGCGGTGCTGCATCTGCTGTATGCGCGGTTCTGGCACAAGCTGCTGTATGAGGCCGGCGTGGTGTCGACCCCCGAACCGTTCGCGAAGCTGGTGCACCAGGGCATGATTCTGGGCGAGCTGGAGTTCACGAAGTTCATCGACGCCGCAGGCCGACCCGTGTCGGCAGAGCATGTGGCCGGCGGTCGCGACAAGCGCGGTGGCGCACAGATCACAGCGGTTCGCGTGACCGAAGACACGGTGACCAAGCAGGGTGATCGCTTCGTGCTCAACGATGCGCCGGACATTGCCGTCGACGCGCGCGCGCACAAGATGAGCAAGAGCCGCGGCAACGTCGTGAACCCGGACGAGATCGTCACCAGCTACGGCGCCGACGCATTCCGCCTGTACGAAATGTTCATGGGCCCGCTGGAACAGGTAAAGCCGTGGAACACGCGCGGCGTGGAAGGCACGTCGCGATTCCTGAATCGGTTCTGGCGGCTGCTCGTCGATGACAGCGGCACGCTGAACGCTGCGGTGACCAACGACGAGCCGACCGTCGAACAGCAACGCCTGCTGCACCGCACCATCGCCAAGGTCAGCGACGACATCGAGGCGCTGCGCTTCAACACCGCGATTGCCGCGCTGATGGAATTCACGAACGCCGCGAACAAGTGGGGCCACGTGCCGCACGCGATCGCCGAGCCTGCCGTGCTGCTGCTGGCGCCGCTGGCGCCGCATATCGCCGAAGAACTGTGGGCGAGGCTCGGCCACGGCGAATCGCTGGCCTATGCGCCCTGGCCCAAAGCCGATCCCGTCTGGCTGGTGGCCGACACCATCGAAGTGGCCGTACAGGTGAACGGCAAGGTGCGTGCGCGCATCGAGCTGCCGGCCGACGCAACCGAAGCCGATGCCCTCGCAGCGGCGAAGCAGGACGCCAATGTCAGCCGCCACCTGGACGGCATGACCATACAGCGCGAAATCTACGTACCGGGGCGCATCGTGAACTTTGTCGTGCGGGGGTCCTGAGTGGGACGCACCAGACTGGCGCATCGACGCTTCAGCTGAAACATTTCCCGAAACAACTTAAAGTCTGTTGCGTAATCCGCGTTCAGCAGAGTCCCGCACACAGGAGACCCCCAATGACATCAGCAGAGCTCGTCCTGTACACCAATCCCATGTCGCGTGGACGCATCGCGCGGTGGATGCTGGAAGAGGTGGGTGCGGACTATAAGATCGAGCATATCGAGTATGGCCCGGCGATGAAGTCACCCGAGTTTCTGGCGGTGAATCCGATGGGCAAGGTGCCGGCTCTGCGCCACGGCAACCAGGTGGTCACCGAGTGCGCCGCCATCTGCGCCTATCTGGCCGACGCCTTCCCCGAGGCCGGTCTCGCACCTCCGCCGGCCGAGCGCGGTGCGTACTATCGCTGGCTGTTCTTTGCCGCCGGCCCGGTGGAGGCGGCCATGACCAACCGTTCGTTGGGCGTCGAGCTGGATCGGCGCAATCAGTCGATGGCCGGCTACGGCAGCTTCGGAAGCGTGATGGACACTCTCTGCGCCGCCGTCAGCGCAGGTCCTTATCTGGCCGGCGAGCGCTTCTCCGCGGCTGATGTCTATGTGGGTTCGCACATCAGCTGGGGCCTGCAGTTCAATCTCATGGAGAAGCGGCCGGAGCTCGAGGCTTACTGGGCGCGCGTCAGCGACCGCCCCGCCCGCCAGCGCGCCAGCCAGCTCGACGACGCGCTCATGCCGCCGCAAACAGGCGCCACCCAGGGAGACTGATAATAGCGACGTGATCATTGCGACCGTCGATCCGCAGTCGCAGTCGCAGTCCGCAGCCATCTCGGCGGAGATTGAACTGGAGCGTGATCCTTACTTTCCCGGAATCGCGATGGGCGAGGAGATACAACGGCTCCGGAGACAGCGCCGGCGCCGGCCGCGTCTTACGCCACGGCGGTGGCTTCGATCTCGACCAGCGCACCCTGATCAGCCAGCCGGCTGACGCCCAGCAGCACGCCGGCCGGTTTCACGTCCATGGCGCCGAGACGTTCGGCAATGACACCGCGTGCCTTGCCGAAAGCTGCCATGTCGGTCACGTAGTAGTTCAGCCGCACGACATTCGCGAGCGTGAAGCCGGCATGCGTGAGCACAGCCTCGAGGTTGTCGAATGCGCGTTCGAGCTGCGCTGTCATGTCACCGGAGTGCAGCAGCCTGCCGTCGGGGCCGACCGACGTCTGGCCGGCACAGAACAGCACGCGCGCGGCACCCCTTGCTTCCACGCCGTGACCGAAGTGCAGCGCGTCCTGCCAGGTCCATGGGTTGTTCGCCTTGATCGTCGCCATCGCTGGTCTCCGTATCGGGATTCTCGATCGACAATAGCAGCAGAAGACCACAATGAGACGTCACATGACCAGACGGTGGACGTGAATGGCCCCTACCCGTCCCTGGCGGCAAGCAGGCACTTGCATTGCCGATCGTCCTGCATCAGTGTCTGCGAGGTTGAGGGAGCAAGGTGACCAGACCCGAAGGCGAACCTTCCGTTCAGGAAGACCAGACCGATGCCGCCGCCCGTCGTGCACGCGGGGAGTTCGTGCGCGGCGTCAGCGGCTTCCGGCACGCGATCGGTGATCGGGAGTTCCCGGCAGAGCCGGGGCGCTACCACCTTTACGTCGCGCTCAACTGCCCCTGGTGTCATCGCGCCACGCTGGCGCGCAATCTGCTCGTCCTGCACGACAGCATCACAATGGATGTGGCCTTTCCGAACCGCACCGGCGACGATGACCCGCAGGGACCGAACCTGTGGGAATTCAATCCGGGCCGCGTCTCATCCCTGACCGGCGCGCCGCTGCCAGAATGCACCGTCGAGACCGGAACGGGTCGCAGTCTGCGGCTGGTCAGGCAGATCTACGGCGCCGAAGGGTCGGATGAACAGACACTGCCAGTTCTCTATGACAGGCACGCCGGCCGCATTGTCAACAATGAAAGCGCCGAAATCATTCGCATGCTGAACAGCGCCGCCAGCGAGCTTGGCAGCCCCGTGGCGGACGAAGAACGGCCCGATCTTTACCCCGAGGATGAAAACCTGCGAGCCGAAATCGACGCGCTGAACGAACTGATCTATTCGACCATCAACAACGGCGCCTACAAGGCCGGGTTTTCGTCGGATCAGTCCGTCTATGCGGCGGCTTTTGAAGCCTACTTCGAGTCGCTGGCACAGCTTGAGATCCGTCTCGCCGATGGGCGGCCTTTTCTCACCGGCGCGCACTTCACCGAAGCAGACCTGCGCCTGTTCCCGACCCTGTACCGGCACGACCCGGTCTATTTCCTGCGCATGAAGCTGAACGGTGCAAGAATTCTCGACTACCCGCATCTGTGGCGATGGCTGTGTCGCGTGTACGCGTTGCCCGGCGTCGCGCAAAGCGGCTCGCTGATCCACTGCCGGCAGGGCTACTTCGGGCGCTCCTGGAACCGTGTCGTACCGCTGGGGCCGGTCAAGCCGATGCCCTACCCGCAGGCCTACGAGCACCCGGGCCTCGCCTCATGATGTCCGGCGCGTACAGGGTACGGTCCCCGGAAACACCGCCCGCATGCAACTGAGGCATGAATTGCGAATTCGGCACGCACGGCGCGAGCCTGACGCATGCGAAGTCACGGGGCGTCACGTACGAGTCGCAGGCCAGGACCGAAGGCGTCCTTGGGTGTGTTGCCGGTGGCGCCGGTGGAGTGGAAGTTGACGGAGATCGCTCTGGTGTCGTCGCCGAAAAACGCTGACGACGTCCACAACGGACCCGAGGCGATGCCCGGAAACACCAGCTGATTGACCTTCGGCGACGAATTGCAGCGGTGTTCCACGATTGTGGACAACTCCTTCACGTTCGGCACGCGCCAGTCGGTGTGGCCGGCGAACCCGCCTCCGTGATTCAGGGACTGCGCGGCTGTCATCATCGCCAGCCAGTTCCCGTTGTCCCCACTGCCGGTGCAGGTGCCGTCTTCGAACGTCTGGCCGATTATGCATCGCATCCACATCAGGCCGCTGGGCACATGCGTTACCGTACCATCGTCGTGAATGACGAAATCCGACGATGGCGTGGAAGCCCGGATCAGCGGGCGTTCGCTGGACTGACCGAATACCATGTCGCGGCAGACCACCTCCGCACGGGCTGTCAGCGGCACCAGCAGGCAGCAGCCGATACTCCATAGCAGAGGACGCAGTGAAACTGTAATTGATCGCTTCATGATGGATTCATCTCCGTCAACTGATCTGCTCATTGATGCGCACGGACCAGACGCACGCGGATCAGGCTGGACTTGGGCGTTTGACCAACGCTCGACGTCGCCCAGTGAGACTGATCGAAGTTCACCGCGGTGGCGCTCGACGAATCGCCCGCCGCCGCATGCGGCGTTCCCGTCCAGAACCATCCTGACACCGTGCCCGGGAAGTAATCGGTATCGATTGTCGGATCGTTCGTGCCCGCATTCACGATGGACTGCAGCTCAGTGCGCGTTGGCATGCGCCAGTCCGTGGCGCCGCACAGTCCGGTTGTGTTGATCGCGGCGACATAGCCGGCGGTGTCGCAGTTGTTTCCGTCGGGGTTGGAGTCTGGATGATACTGGTTGAAACAGTTGCCGCCGTTCGCCACGCCGGCGTTGCCATCGTTCATCTCACCGGCCGTCCCGTCGCTGCGTTCGGCGCTGCTGTACCAGCTGTACACAGCGCCTGAGCTGCGAAGATGTATGGACACGACTCGCTTGGTCTCCCACATCAGCCCGGTATGGTTATCCAGCGTGCACGCCCATTCATTCAGGTCATCGCCCTGTTCGGGTTCGGCGGGGCAACTGCCGGCTCCGGCCACCTGCCCGCTGTTGCAGACTCTGGAGAAGTCGAACCCGGCCGCGCCGCCGCCGACTTTCACAAGATCGGGCGTCGCGTCGCGTCCGAAGTGTGCGTCCTGGCCAGCGGGCACCACGTCGCCATCGGCATCGGTACCGGCGTGCGTGGCCGATGCGCCGACCACCGCGCAATCCACGTCATTGTTGTGCATCTCCGTGCCGCCGAAAGCGTAGTCGCCGCACAGAGTGATGCCGGTATCATTGAGAGGTCCGCGCCAGGTCGTGAACGGTGCGGGTGTGGCCGACACCTCGGCGCTCGCCTCGCTTTCATCGCCATCCAGCGTCGCAGTAACGACGAAGTAGTAGGCCGTGCCATTGCTCAGTCCGGACACAACGTGGGGACTGTCGACCCCGGCAACCAGGTCGTCGAACGTCGCCGAAAACGCCGGGTCGATACCCGGATTCTGACTCCAGTAGACGGTGTAACCCGTGGCGGCAGGCACCTCCGACCACGTCAGGGTGACGCTGCTATCGCCTGCCGCGGCCGACACGGTGTCCGGAGCGATGAGCGCACTGCTGAAGGTTGCCTCGATGCTGCAGTCGGCTGTGATCGCGCCGGTCGTGTAAACATCCCCGGACAGTGAGCCGTCGCAGCCCGAGACAGTGGACACCGCATAGCCGTCCGCGGCGGTGACGGTGAAATCGGCACTCTCTCCATGCTCGACGCTCAGATTGGTGGGCTCGATTCCTCCGCCATCTCCTGCGCTGGCGGTCACCGTGTAACTGTTGACCTGGAACGTGGCGGTGACCTGACACGCGGCGGTGATCGCGCCGGTCGTGTACGTACTGCCGCTCAGCGAACCGCCGCAGCCACTGACATTCTGGACGCTATGGCCCTCGTCTGCCGTCACCGTGAAACTGGCGGTCGAACCCTGATTCACGGTCGCGGTGACGGGACTGATGCCGCCACCGGAACCGGCGCTGGCGCTGACGGTGAAGCTTGAAGTGCCTCCAACACCGCTGCCGCTACCACTGCCGCTGCTGCATGCGGTCAACGCTGCGAATGTCATCACACACAGCGCGGACAATACAACGCGTGTATTCGTGCAGTGGATATCCTTATCTGCGTGCGATGCGTCGGCCATGAATCCTGTCCCGTTGCGGCTGGTTCACCGGAATATCCCGATCTCGTACTGGTATCGGCAGCACGTTGATCAGAGTCTCGCGACACGGAACAGAACACACAACTCCCAATTGGGGGTTGCGTTGCGACTACAGCGTCACGTCTGCAGGGATGATTCGACAATGCGCGTCGCAACGGGGGTGCGCGCGGCTGCATGAAGAAAACAGGTACGCTCACCCATGACCACGATGCGGCGCGCGGTGTCGGCATCGACGCTGGTCACCAGGTCCACATGCGTGCGCACCGGTTCCACCACCGGCCCATTTTCGTGCCCGGCCCGGCCGAACCGTGTCACCTGACCGATGGCGTAGCGCTGCAGAGGATGCTTGAGTATGGCGACGTAGCGACCGATCTGGGTCAGATAGCAGAATGCCAGCCCCGCCGACAGATAAACCAGTGGCGATGGTGCGCGTGCGCCTGCCGGATCCGCACCATCGATTTCACACAGAAACCGGAAGTTGCTTCCGATCGGCTTGTAGAGCTGCACCCGCGTCTCACTCAAGCCATCCTCACGCAGCGTCGCAATGCCGCGGATGTGCAGCGTACGTTTCTGCTCGGCCGCAAGGCTGCTGCCGGCACCACCTTCGACGTTGAAAACCGTTTCGCTGCTGCCGAGCTTCGTGATCAGGTCTTCCGGGACCGCCGGATCGCCGTCCGGTTGCAGTACGTTGAAACCCGCATCGCTCAGATCGAATGCAGGCGGCGAGTCCCAGTGGGTGACGTCCCCCGCAGCCTCGGTGTCGCCATTCAGCGCCAGTGAGAACTCACTGCACAGCGATGCGCGCAACAAGGCTTCCACCGGTGACTGCGCCACCGCGTCGGCAACCAGCGAATCGAGTTCCGCATCAGCGGTGTCAGCCTGTATGCGCACACTCAGCTCCACTGGCAACGCACCACCGAGCATGTCACCGCGCACGGCCGAACCCTGCATCGTATAGAAGCTGTCCGCCGTCAGCTCGATGTGGCTGATCATGATCTGACGTTGCCGCGCCAGTGCAGCAATCTCCGCCAGAAACCCGTTGGCCACACCGGCCGTGAAGAATGCGAGTGGAAACGGCGCGAGATCCGTGCCATTCAGATAGGGACCTTCATCCGACACCATGCGCCAGCGACGCCCGCCGGGTTCGCAGCTGACGACAGCTTCCTTCTGCATGCCGGTCAGGGCGCGGGCCAGCGTGGTCAGGCGGACCGTGTGTGCAGCCGCGGGGGTATCCACGGTAGTACTGTCGGCAGAGGCCGGCCGATAGGCCAGGGGCCACGGGGAGGATTCGATACTGCTCATGATTGCGAAAACCGGTACTTTGAGTATGAAGAGCTGCAGGATACCCAGCCGATAACCTGCGTCACAAAAAAGTACGCGATGCCAAGCAGCACTGCCATCTGGCCGAGCATGGCCATTTACATCTGCCTCGTGATGCTGCTCGCCATGCCGTGAAGCTCGGAGCGAAACTCGCCGCGCAGCTCCGCCATCGCCTGGTGTACCGTACCAAGCTCCTTGTGCAGCTCATGGCGCAGTTCTCCGAGTTCCTGATGCAAATCCTGCCGCATCTGCAGCAGATCGTGCCTGGTAGCAAGCGTATCTTTCGACCCCGCAATCTCGATTTCGATGGCTCGCACAATCGCCCGTGCCTGCACGGAGGGCACGTCGGCCTTCTCGAGGACTTCCAGGGATTCGGCCTGCATGGACAAGATGATAACTCCGGACGCCAGCAAGTGAAGGCGCCGAAAAAAGTAAGCCGATTCCCGCATGGAACCGGAACCTCCGAATCTCGACACTGTGCACGGTTAACTCGCGGGGACGTACCCGCGCATCAGTACGATTCCGGGCGATCGTGTGCCGGCAGGCGGGGGACCCATCACGATTCCCTATCGAGTCATCACCGCAATCGCGGGCTGTAGCGGATGCAGGCGAGTATTGCAGGCAGAGGCTTGGAACCTTCGTCGTTGACAGCACCGGGCGCCGACGTTACCGTGTAGCAACCAAGCTACACGTATACACAATGGCCCTCAACATACGCAACCCGGAAACCGAGAAGCTCGCCGCGGCGCTTGCCCGGGAGACTGGCGAGACCAAGACGGAGGCCGTCACCAAGGCGCTCCGGGACCGTCTCGACCGGCTTCGTCGCGAGCGCGCCGGCCGTCGACTGGCTGATGAACTGGAAGAAATCGCACAACACTGTGCGGCGCTCTCGGTCCTGGACCCGGGCAGCGCCAACGACATCCTCGGCTATGACGAACTCGGCCTGCCTCGCTGATGGTGATCGATACGTCAGCTCTGCTCGCAATTCTTGCTGGCGAACCCGAATCGCGCCGATTCATCGAAGCTATTGAGGCCGCGGAGTCGCGCCTCGTCTGTGCCGCCACGCTTGTCGAGGCCTCGATCGTCATCAAGTGCCGGTATGGCCCCGATGGTGTGCGCGATCTCGACCTGTTTCTGGCGAAGGCCGAAGCGGAAATCGTAGCCGTCGATGGCGCCCAGGCCGATGTCGCCCGCCGCGCGTACAGTCGATACGGAAAAGGCCGTCATCCGGCCGGACTGAACTACGGCGACTGCTTTGCGTATGCGCTTGCAAGATCCAGAAACGAACCGCTGCTCTTCAAGGGCGATGACTTCGTTCATACGGATCTTGCCGCTGCCGTCACGCCTTGAACTGATTTTCCCTGTGCCACTTCAGGTAGGTCGAATGCGGCCGCCGCGCCGCATTGCCCGGAATGATGAGCCGACGGTCGGGTCGAATGAGCTTGTCCAGGTCGTCCGGCACGCCATGCGGTGACAGCAGAATCGTGTAGTCGTCGGCGATACTGATCAGCCCCCGATCGAACAGCCAATGCGCAGTGCCGTATCACCCATCACGGCCGTGCTTGCCGCAACCTTCGAAGTGCATTAGTGTATGATTGTTAGTATACACTTTGGATACGCTTAAGGCGCTGATGTTCAGTCTGAATCCCCAGTCCGGCACCCCGATCTATCGGCAGATCATCGAACAGGTGCGCTGGATGGTGGCCAGCGATCAGTTGAAGCCCGGCGACGAACTGCCGTCGGTGCGCGACGTCGCGGTGCGGCACGCAGTCAACGCAATGACGATTTCCAAGGCATACAGCCTGCTGGAGGCCGAGGGAATCCTGCTCCGCCAGCGTGGCAGGCCGATGACAGTATCGCCTGCGTTTGGCGGTAGGGAGTCCAAGGCCGCGCGCCTTGCGCGGCTTCAGAAACTGATCGATCCGATCGTCACGGCGGCCGAACAACTTCAGCTGAACACCAGCGATGTCGTTGCCGCGGTTCGCAAGGCAATGGAGAAGAGAGATGGCTGACGTGATTCTGCAACTCAGTGGCCTCGTGAAGCGGTTCGGGCATCTGGAGGTGCTGAAGGAGATCAGTGCAGAAGTCCGCGCAGGCGATGTGGTCGGCCTGCTGGGTCTGAATGGCTCAGGCAAGACCACATTGATCGAGACCGCGCTGGGCTTTGCGATTCCCGACGCAGGCAGCGTGCGTGTCCTTGGCCAGCACGCGAGCGCATTGCAGGATGAGAAACTCAAGCACCGCATCGGCCTGGTACCGCAGCAGGACGACCTGATCGATGTGATGAGCGGACGAACGTTTCTCAATCTGATCAGCACGTTCTACCCACGATGGAATCATGACCTGGTCGCACGGCTGGTTCGCGAATGGTCAATCCCACTCGAGCCGCGCGTGTCCACGCTGTCGGTTGGTCAGCGTCAGAAGCTGTCGATTCTCGCTGCAATCGGTCATGAACCGGAGTTTCTGGTGCTGGACGAACCCGTCTCGTCGCTGGACCCGTTGTCGCGCCGTAAATTCCTGCAGGAGCTGGTGAGCATGGCCGCCACCGGCAATCGGACAATGTTGTTTTCCACGCACCTCGTCGGCGATCTGGAACGGATCGCGAACCGGGCATGGATACTCAAGGAAGGCCGTCTCATCGTGGATCAGTCAACGGACGAGATCAAGGAGTCCGGCGCCATGATTGCGAGTGCCGCCGCTGCCGGCTCGGCGGGCTTGATTGCCGGCACCGCCGGAATGTCGCTGGAAGACATCTTTCTGGAGCTGCACCGATGAAACGCACGCTGCGCATACTCTGGTTCCTGTTCAGCTATCACTATGGGATTCTGCTTTTCACCATTCCAGGACTTTCGTTACTGGCCATCGGCGTGGTGCCGGCGCTGATGGGTCTGGCACCGCTTCCGTGGGCTTTCGCCGGAATCCTTCTGATATGGCCGGCGCTGTGGTCTGCCGCGGTCGTTCGCCAGCTGTGTGCGAACCCGCGCTTTACGATGGTGCCGCAGTTCCGTCAGTGCGCGGTCGGTGCGTTGTTCCTGATCCCGCTGATCGCCGCCGTACTTCGCTTCACGTACTTCGTCGTAGCTGCCGACACCCCGGACTGGAACCACGCGATGACGGAGGGTCTTGGCATATTCGTCATGACCGGTGCGGGACTCTTGCTCATACAGTGGCTGAGTACCTTCCGTATGGGGCTTGTGTTTCAGCTTCTGGTGCTGTTCGTTGTGTGGCGTTACCTGTTTCTGGATATCGCGCCGCTGCCAATGACGGATTTTCGCTGGCCCGCGACAGCGGCAACTCTGCTCGGCTGGGTCTGGTTCTTCCTTCAGGTTCGCCATCGCCAAACGCTGGCTCCGCCTACCGCGCTACAGCGGATGGAACATCTGACCGGGGAAAACGTCAGTGCCTGGCGTATGGAATTGTTTGCGCCCTGGATGCCGGGCAGGCCCTCCCGTCCCGAAAGCACTCTGCTGCGGGGCGCTGGTGACAGCTGGATGCAGCGCCTGGGTCCTCTGCTGTTCGTCGTGGTGGGACTGCCGTCATTGTGGGCGCTCTGGACGGCCTCCATGCCGCGATCGTCACACCCGTTCGGTGAAGCCGGAAGTGTCCCAATGTTCCTGATCAGCGGGCTGTTTTTCAGCTCTCTGGTTCCGGCGCTGACGATGGCCGAATGGCCAGCGCGGCTTCGGGCACTGTGGCTGAGGTCGCCGGGTGACCGGCGGACCCTATGGCGGGCGCTGGAGCGGGAGGTATATAGGGACGCACTGCTCGTCCTGTGCATTACCACCGGCATCGCATTGGTCGCCTGGCGGGTGTCCAACACAGACGCCGGTCTGCTGGTTGCCTACAGCGTCGGCTGCGCTGTGGGCATGGTGTTCAGCGCGATGTTCGTCATCTGGTGGCGATGTCTTGGACAGACCGTGTTGACATTGTCATTCACGCTACCGTTTCTGTGGTTCCTGACAGTCGGCTTGATCGCTGCCCTCGGTACCACTTTGCAGACGGCACACATCGTCATGATGGCCGTCTTCGCGGTGGCGGCAGGGATCTGCCGCTTCACGGCCAGGGGGCGCGTACTGAAACTGGACTGGTGCGCGGTCAGGCCGGCTCGCCGATCCGGCATTCGAAGGGTCAGGGCTTGACGCCGACAGCAACAACCGCAGTCAGGGTCGAAGACCCCGGCGCTGCATCAACTCTTGAACTGATTTTCCCCGTGCCACTTCAGGTAGGTCGAATGCGGCCGCCGCGCTGCCTTGTCCGGAATGATGAGTCGACGGTCGGGTCGAATGAGCTTGTCCAGGTCGTCCGGCACGCCATGCGGTGACAGCAGAATCGTGTAGTCGTCGGCGATACTGATCAGCCCCCGATCGAACAGCCAATGCGCAGTGCCGGTGAGCGCCGTACCATTGCGCACCGTGCCCGGGCCATCCTTTTCCACCAGGCGGATATGTGCCGCCCGCACTTCCGGACGTCCGCCGCCAGGTTATCAGATGGGCGACGGACGACGGATGATGGCCGGCAATTCACAACAGCGTGACGCAGGCACTGTTGAGCTTCACTGCAAGCGGTAATGTCCTGCCCATGAATCGAATCACACGCATTGCCACTGCCACCGGCCTGCTGGCCGCCCTTTCGGCCGCCGCACCGCTTGCCGCGGAAATGCCCGACCGCTATTACGCGGGCGTCGGTATGCACCGCGCGGCGCTGGACCTCAGCGGCGGCGGTGCCAGCGTCACCGGCACGGACATCGGCTACCGACTCATTGCGGGCTACCGGCTCCGCGAGCGGCTGTCGATCGAGGCGAGCTGGTTTGGCGATGCCCGTGTGCAGACTGCTTCGGCCAACGGCAGCCTGTCAGCGCTGACGACCGCCGTCTCGCACCGCTGGCCGCTGCGGCGTGTCGACGTGCTCGGTCGCGCCGGCGTGAGCTACTGGCAGAGCCGCGTCTCGCCCGTCGATGCACCGGCGATTCGCGACAGCTTCGCCGATCCATTCATCGGCGCGGGCATTCAGTACGGTTCGGGCAACGTGGCCGTTCGCGCCGACTTCGACGTCCTGCCGCGACGGCTGGTCAACTCACTCGATGGCGCCGGCAGCAGCGGCGGTTGGGCCGACTACTGGTCCGTCGGCGTCATCTGGCGACGTCGCTGACCGGACCCTCTGCCGTCTTCGTCCGTCATCGCCCGCCATCGCCATCCAAGGGCCGTCCGAATGCCATGCCACCGGCCGCCGGATCCGGCGGCGGCGCCACGCGGTTGGTGACCGGATTCGGATAGTGAAACGGCAGCGCGTAGTAGTTCGGAAACGTCAGGTACACCTCGGTTGGCGGCAAGTCGGGTGGTGGCAGGAAGCTCTCGGGGCGCGTGTTGGGCGTGGTTTCATCCACCCAGCCGACACGGTACGACGAGTACATGTTGAACGGCCCGCGCAGCGATCGGATCATCCACACGCCGTTCACCTTCACATACTCATTTTCGTAGTAGCAGTGTCCCCAGCCGCCAGCGCCCATCACGAAGGCCGTCCAGCGGCCGGACGCCGTGCGCCCGTCCGGGTTGACGGTGACGATGCCCTGGAACTGCTGGTGATCGATGATCAGGCCATCGCGGCGCACCGGTTCGCCGAACGCGGTGAGCATGTACTCGCGCACCCGCTCGCGGCCGAGAAAGACGCCGCGCCCGCCGATTTCCAGCGTGCCATTGCCGGAGAACAGCTCGGCCACATCGTGCCATTGCGCCTGGTCCACGTAATAGCCATAGGAGCGCTGCAGCTTCTCGATCGCCGACAGATCAGCCAGACGCAATGCGCGCGCGGAGACGTCGGCGAGATCGGCCGCTACCGCAGCCAGCGCACCACCCTGCCCTTGCGGCACATCGATGGGCGGCACAGGCTTGCCCTGCTGCACCGGATGCTCGAAGTGATAAGGCACGAAAACCGCGCTGGGTAGTGACTGATACGCCATGGTCGGCGGTGCATCCGGCGGCAGCGCGGCGCTCGGTCCATCCATCGGCAGCGGTCCCTGCACCCAGCCCTGATCGTAATCCGCCCACATCACCACGTAGTAATGCAGCTTCGCGATGCGCCACACGCCGTCTTCATTGACATACTCGTTCTCGTACACACCCGCACCCCAGCGGCCTTCTCCGCCGCGCGCGAGCTGCACGTCGCTGCGCCAGCGCGCGGTGGCCGTGCGATTGTCCGGCGCCACCGTGATGATGGGCTGCAGCATCGGATAGTTGTTGAGCTGGCCATGTTCCAGGCCTTCCGGGCCCATCAGCGACAGTGCCGCGTGTACGCGGTCGCGGCCGACGTAGACGCCGCTTTGTCCGAACTCGTAAGTGCCGTCGGCGGCGAACAGGCCGGCGGCCGCGTCCCATTGCCCCTTGTCGACGTAGTAGCCGTAGCGACCCTGAAGATTTTCGATCTCACGTTCGGAGGCGAGCACGGCAAGGCGCGCCGCGACGTCATTGGCCGCTGCTTCAACCGCACCGATGGCGCCGGAACCTGGCGTGACATTCGCGGTGAGCACCGGCGCGAGCGATGTCGGGCCGGGCTCATAGTGATACGGCGGGACGAACACCGCCGGGAACGGCTGGTAGGTTTGTGTCGGCGGCTGATCGGGTGGCAGGTCTCTGGCGACATCGGTCCGCCAGTCGCCATCGACGGTGTGCAAAGACGCCCAGCCGCCCCGGTACGGCGCAACGAAGTTGGTGAACATGCGCAGCGCCTGGATCTTCCAGACGCCATCCTGCTTCACATACACATTCTCCAGCGTGGCGTCGCCCCAGTGCGCGGACACCTGATATTCACCAAGCAGCGCGAACTCGCGCCAGCGTGCCTGCGCGGTGCGGCCGTCATCGGCAATGCTCACCACCGGCTGCAGCTGCATGCGCTGATTGAGCTGACCGAACGGCAGTCCCGGGCCGGTGCCTTCGGTGCCCTTGCCGTAGCGCACGATCGCCTGCGCGATGCGATCCCTGCCGCGGTAGACCCCGTCGACACCGACTTCGAACGTCCCGTCTTCGGCAAACAGCGCCGCCGCTTCGGCCCAGAAACCCTTGTCGATGTAGTAACCGTACGCGCGCTGCAGTCTGTGGATGGCGATGGTGTCTTCAATGCGCTGCGCTTCGGCCGCGAGTGCCGTGGTGCGCGCTTGAAGCGCCGCAATTCTGCCGGCATCATCGCTCTGGGCGAGCACGTGGCCGGTCATCAGCGCGGTCAACGCAAGTAGCAGCGTGGCAGCAGAACGCAGACCGGTCTTGATGCAGAAATTCATGATGTCGCCCCCGGAGCAATGAGACCGTGTACCGGCCAAGTCTGGGGCCATTCTACCCAATTACGGGAAGGTGAGCGGACGGCGGGAACTGACGAGAGTAGCGAGCAAGCGGGACACCCTGTCCCGGTGCCTTGATTCCGTCGACGCTACGACAGCGGCAGCGGCTCCACCGTGCCGAACAGGATGCCCACGCCGTACCGCAGCACCCACAGTGCGAACAGCGTATAGGCGGCGAGCAGCCCCCAGTAGGCGACCGGCTGGGTGCGCCGCTGCACTTCGATGCGGCCACGAAAGCCGTTCGGGCCGCAGGGCAGCCAGCCGCGACCCAGGCTTTGATACGTCACCGCCAGCAGTCCGATGCCAATCACGCAGAAGAACAGGCCCTGAAACAGCGCCATCACCCATCCCTCCAGCGACGCAGTCGCGCCGCGACCATCGCTGCGGCAATTGCCGGCAACGAGATGACCAGAAACACCGCAATGCCGATCGGCAACAGATTCCACGAGTTGCCGCTGGTGAACATCACCACCGGCAACTGAACCATGACTACGGCGAATCCCCAGCGCCATGGTCGCAGCGGCGTGAGGTATCCCAGCAGCGCGGCCAACGCAAGACACAGCGGGTAGGTGACGTCCCAGTACCATGGCGAGTCCCACGCTTCGCTGCGGCCGGTCGCGGCCATGGTGGCGATCCACAGTGCCGCACCGCCCGCGAGTGCCGCATACAGCGTGCGAATCGATTGCTCGCGTTCTTCCATGGCGCGATATTCCGGCTTCGACCGGACATCGCCCACGACCTGCGTCGCAATTCGCTGCCGTGAACAGCGCCTGCGGCAAGTCCGTATGGCGGCATCGCTGCCGGACAGATACGGTTTGCGTCCGTCCCCATGGAACACACGCGATGGCCGACCGTATCTGCATCATTCAGGGACACCCGGATGCCAGCCGGGAACACTTCGGTCACGCGCTGGCCGACGCCTATGCACAAGGTGCGCAGGCCAATGGCCGGCAGGTGCGCACGATAGCGATCGGCGAGCTGGATTTTCCGGTGCTGCGCAGCAGCGATGACTGGAACACCCGACCGGTACCGGAGGCGATCGTGCAGGCGCAGCAGGATATTCTCTGGGCCGATCACCTGGTGATCGTGTACCCGCTGTGGCTTGGCGCGATGCCCGCGCTGTTGAAGGCATTCCTCGAACAGGTCATGCGCCCGGGCTTCGCGTTCCCCAAGGATGACAAGCGCAGCCTGTGGGCCGGGGCACTGAAAGGGCGTTCGGCGCGCATTGTCGTCACCATGGGCATGCCGGCGGCGTTCTACACCTGGGTGTACCGCGCCCACAGCCTGAAGAGCCTGAAGCGCAATATCCTGAATTTCGTCGGCATCAAGCCGGTGCGCAGCACCGTCATCGGCCTGGTGGAATCCAGCGATGCACGCCGTCGCAAGTGGCTGGAGACGATGACGGCGCTTGGGCGCGCCGGGCGATAGCGAACGCCCTGGAAATCCAATCCAAATGGTGTGCATTGCACCATTCGCCATACATAGGCGCTGTCTGCTTTGGCTACGCCAAGGGTTTCAGGCGTTATGATGGGCGCTTGGGCAGCCGGGGACCGGACAATGGCTCCACGGGTCTTCAGCCGTCTCCCGAAAGTACCGCTCATTGCACCGGAGGAAATGTTGTGTCCACCCCTGCCAGACAGCCAGATCAAAGCGTAGCCACCGAAATCGAACGGGTTTTCGCCCTGCAGCGCGCGCATCAGTGGGCGATGAAGGCGACCACCGCCGAACAGCGCAAGGAAAAACTGCGGAAGCTGAAATCGGCCGTGGAAGCGCACGGCGACGAGATCGTGGCCGCGGTCAGGAAGGACACGCGCAAGCCCGAGAACGAAATCCGGGTGACGGAACTGCTGAACGTGCTCGCCAACATCGAGAGGAACATCAGCAACCTCGATGAGTGGATGAAACCGGTGGAAGTCACCCCGTCCCTGAACAAGGACGACAAGGCGAGAATCGTCTACGAGGCGCGCGGAGTGTGCCTGATACTGGGCCCGTGGAATTTCCCGCTGGGCCTGGTGATGGGCCCGCTCGCGGCAGCGGTGGCAGCCGGAAACTGCTGCATGGTCAAGCTCACCGACCTGTGCCCGGCTACCGCCAGCATCGCCGCCCGAATCATCGGGGAGGCATTCGACGAGAACGAGGTGGCGCTGTTCGAAGGCGATGTGGATGTCGCCACCGCGTTGCTGGAACTGCCGTTCAACCACATCTTTTTTACCGGCAGCACGCGGGTGGGCAAGATCGTCATGGCCGCGGCGGCAAAGCATCTGGCGACCGTCACGCTGGAGCTGGGCGGCAAGTCGCCCGTCATCGTTGACGACGATGCGGACTTGCAGAAAGTCGCCGGGGACCTGGCTGCAGCCAAGCAGTTCAATGGCGGGCAGGCCTGCATTTCTCCCGACTACGTCTTCATCAAGGCGCAGCAGAAGGACGCACTGGTCGAAGCGTTCCAGTCCCGAGTGAAGCTGAACCTGTATACGGACGACGGCAGCATCAAGAAGGAAAACATCGCCCAGATCGTCAACGATCAGAACTTCGCCCGCGTCAAGCGGCTGTTCGACGACGCCATCGCCAAGGGCGCACGCATCGCTGTCGGCGGCATTCTGGAAGAGGCTGACCGCACGATCCATCCGACAATACTCACCAACGTCACGCCCGACATGCTGATCATGCAGGAAGAGATCTTCGGGCCCATCGTGCCGGTCATGACCTACGACAGCATCGACGACGCCGTGGCATTCATCTCGTCCCGCGACAAGCCGCTGGCGCTCTATGTCTACAGCAACAATCAGAACAACATCGACAAGGTGCTCAGCGGAACGTCATCGGGCGGCGTGACGATCAACGGCTTCTTTTCCCACTATCTGGAAAACCAGTTGCCGTTCGGCGGCGTCAACCAGAGCGGGATGGGCAGCTACCACGGCATCTACGGCTTCAAGGCCTTTTCCCATGAGCGGGCGATCTACGTTCAGCAGAAGCAGCCGGGTTAGCCGGCCCTGAACTCCCAGGCGCCGCCGCCGTCGGGCGACAGGGCCTGCCACAACCAGTCGAGCGCCGGCGGTACGGCTGTGTCCAGTCCGTAGGGCGGATTTACGATCAGCATGCCGCTGCCGCGCAGGCTGCCCGGAATGTGTTCATCATGCACGCTCAGCTGTGCCTTGGCGATGTGGCTCAGGCCCAGCGCCGCGATGTCGCGCTCGAATCGTCGCATCGCCGACGGCTCCATCAACGGATACCAGATCATCGTCACGCCGGTGGCGAAGCGACGCTGCATCTCGCGCAGCGAGTCCACCAGCCGGGTGAATTCGCGGGCGCGATCGAAGGATGAATCGATCAGAATCAGGGCACGTCGTTCGGGCGGCGGCAGCGAGGCCTTCAGCAGCTGGTAGCCGTCGACCTGCTCCACCCGCACCTGTCGGTCGCCCTTGAATACGGTGCGCAGCGCCGCACAGTCATCCGCGTTCAGCTCGGCGAGCAGCATGCGGTCGTCGGGCCGCAGCAGCTGCCGCACCAGCCATGGCGAGCCCGGGTACCATCGCAGTTCGCCATCCGGATTCTGCGCGCGAACGGCCTGCAGATAGCCCGCGAGTGCCGCGGGCGCATCGGTGCGCTGCCTGATGCGCGCAACGCCATTTTCATACTCTCGATTCTTGCGTGCCCACGCGTGCCGCAGGTCATAACGGCCGCTGCCGGCGTGCGACTCCAGATAGGCGAACGGTTTGTCTTTGCGCGCAAGCAGCTGTGCCACCTGCATCAGCAGCACGTGCTTGAAGACGTCGGCGTGATTGCCGGCGTGAAACAGGTGACGATACGACAGCACCGGTCAGTGCGCCGACCTGAAACGCCTTGAGAAGGCGCGCGCCACAGCGAAGCCCGCGTGCATCACGTTTGTCACCGGGCTCTAATCCGCTGGCGGCGCGAACATGGCGAACACCTGCTCGCCAGTGAGGTTGCGAGTCTGGTTTGCGAACTCATACCACTGCGGCTTCTGATCAATGAAGATCTGCTGCTCGAAGTGCCAGTCCGGCCGATCCGGGAGCAGCCCAACCGGCACGGCGTGCAGGTCGCCCGAACGCAGTCGATAGAACAGGTGCGTCCCGCAGCGGGTGCAGAACCCACGCTCGGCCCAGTCGGACGAAACATACACGCCTACATGTTCCTCGCCGTCTATCGCCACCTCACCGGAGGCCTCCACAGCCATCATCGGTCCGCCGGACCACCTGCGGCAGGTGGTGCAGTGGCACACACCCGCGGCCGCGGGACCGGTGAATCTCAGCGTGACCGCCCCACAAAGACACGTGCCCTGATGCTGTATGTCGGTCATCACACACTCCTGTTCGTTTCGGTGGGTTGCTGCCGGCGTGGCCACAGTGGGAATCCGGCGATCAGCAGCAGCGTGAGCAGCACGACGGGCCAGTTGCCCCAGCGAACATACGGCGTCGCGCCGGTAAAACCCTGCACCGTATAGCGCAGCGTGCCTCGATCGAACTGCGGAATTCGCGCCACCACCTGCCCCAGCGGATCGATCACCGCGGTGATGCCGGTGTTGGTGGAGCGCAGCAGGTAGCGGCCGGCCTCGATGGCCCGCATGCGCGCGATCTGCAGGTGCTGATGCGGCGCGATGGAGTCGCCGAACCACGCATCGTTGCTGACGTTCACGATCAGGGTGGCATCCGGAAAATAGTGCAGCTGCTGGGCACCGAACAGTGCTTCGTAGCAGATCATGGCCGCAATGCGTTCGCCGGCAATGTCCATCGGCGGCGGCGAGGCCGGGCCCGGCAGCGCGTCCGTGTAGGGCAGACTCATCAGCCGCATCCAGTTGCGCACGAAACCGGGCACCGGAAAATACTCACCGAAAGGCACGAGCTGCCGCTTGGCATAGATCTGGTGAGGCCGGGTCAGTGCAACCAGCACGTTCTGGAAATTGTCGGACGGCGCGTCTGTGACCGACGGGTTGTCCTTGAGTATACCCAGAAGCACTTCACTGCCCTGCGCATTCGCGTCACGGCGTACGGCTTCCAGGTAATCAGGCACGTATTCATAGAGGGTCGGTATGGCCGCCTCCGGCCATATCACCAGCTGACTGCCTGCCACCGCATCGGTCATGCGCCAGTAGAGCTGCATGGTGTCGACGAGTTCTTCCGGCAACCACTTGAGTTCCTGGGGCACCGCGCCCTGCAGCAGCGCGACACTGACAAGCTGGCCGCGCGGCGATGTCCAGCGATGGTCCACCGCCAACCAGGCCAGTCCCCAGAGCATGATCAGCGCACCGGCGGCGGCACCGATGGCGGTTCTGTTATGACGATATCCCGCCACCAGGCCGTGCAGCAACGCGACCAGCGCACCGGCCGTAAGCAGGACCGCCCAGCCCACGCCATGGATGCCCAGCACCGGCGCATAGCCGGCCAGCCACGTATCGGTCTGGCTGTAGCCCGCCGACAGCCAGCCGAAGCCACTCAGGAACCAGCCGCGCACCCATTCGACGAACACCCACAGTGCCGGCAGCAACACCAGCCAGGCCAGTGCCCCCTGGGTTCGCAGCCAGCGTGCAGCGATATAGCCTGTCACCGCCGGGTACAGCGCCAGAATCGCGACCATACCCACGGTCAGCACCAGGGCCAGCGCGATATGCGTCTGTCCGAAATAGTAGATGCTGACGTAAACCCAGTAGACACCGGCCAGATAGCAGCCGAATCCGAACAGATAGCCGATCCGGAAAGCGGCACGCGGCGTCTCGCCCCGCCAGGTCCAGAACAACGCCGCATAGCACAGCGGTGCCAGCCAGAACTGACCGAAAGGCGCAAAGGAAAGCGGCAACAGGGCTCCTGCCGCCAGGGCGAGCAGGGACTTGTATGAGAACAGCAGTCGCACCGCTGCCGTCAGCCGGCCCGCTGTGCCTGGACTCCGGTGTCGGTGACCTCGGCGCGTGCCACCTCCACCGTATGAACCCGGCGGCGGTCGGCGCGCTGCACTTTGAAGCGGAATCCTTCGAAGTTGATCTGCTCACCGCGTCGCGGCAGGCGGCCGAGCTCGGTCATGATCAATCCGCCGATGGTGTCGTATTCCTCGTCCGACAGTGCGGACCCGAAGAATTCGTTGAAGTCCTCGATACGCGTGAGGCCCACCACCACATAGCGGTTGTCACCCTGGCTCTGAATGTGTTCGGCCTCTTCCGGATCGTGCTCGTCGTCGATGTCGCCGACGATCTGCTCAAGCACGTCCTCGATGGTCGCAAGACCGGAGACGCCGCCGTACTCGTCGACAATGATCGCCATGTGGTTGTGGCTTTCGCGAAACTCGGTGAGCAGCGTATTGAGCCGCTTGCTCTCGGGAATGAACGCGGCCGGACGCAGCAGTTCCTCGATGCGGAACGCGACGCCGTTCGCCGCTTCAGGCGCGGCCAGTCGTGCGGCAAAGAACTTCAGCAGGTCTTTGGCCAGCAGGATGCCGATCACCTGATCGCGGTCGCCACTGATCACCGGGAAACGGGAGTGACCGGATTCGACGATCGTCTTGAGCACGACATCGGGGGGATCGTCGTGGCCGACGACCACCATGTGCGAACGCGGGATCATGATGTCGCGCACCTGGGTCTCGGACACCTCGAGCACGCCCAGCAGCATGGCGAACTCGTCACTGCCGATCAGCTCGCGATTACGACACTCGGCGAGAAAGGCTGCGATTTCCTCACGCTCACGCGCTTCGTCGCCGCGTCCCTGGAAAAGTCGCGACCACCAGCTCGATGTACTCGAGGAATCGGAATTGGAACCGTTTTGAGACGACATCTCGATAGATTCTAAAGTGTTATCTTGCAGTGCGTGGTGATGGCTTGCAAGCCATCGTGCCACCATCGGGCGCCGCCCGCTCCCGATAGGGATCGGCAACCCCCAGCGCGGCAAGCAGTTCCCGCTCGCGCGCCTCCATCACCGTCGCCTCGGCCGCCGTCTCATGATCGTAGCCGGCCAGATGCAACGCGCCGTGAATCATGATGTGCGCCCAGTGCTCAGCCAGCGTCTTGCCCTGCTCCGCCGCCTCGCGTGCCAGCACCGGCGCGCAGACCGCAATGTCGCCGGCCGGCTGGTCGGACAGTTCCGGCCACGACGTATCCGCCGGGAACGACAGCACATTGGTCGGGCCCTGCCGGCCGCGATAGTCGCCGTTCAAGGCCGCGGACTCCGCTTCATCGACGACGCGTACCGTCACTTCACCGGTGAGCACACCCGACAGCGCGAAAGCGACCCATTCGCGTATCTGCGCAGCCACCGGGATGCCCGCGCCCCGACAGGCCTTCTGCACAACCACCCGCAGTGCGGGCTTCGTGGCGGATTCCTGCTTCACGCCTTCGCCGGACAGGCTGCTGCGGCGGATTGTCACGGATCCGGTCTCACTGATCGTTGTCGCGGCCGGCCACGCGCCGCTCCTGCTCCTCTCGCTGTCGCCTGGCCTCGCGCTGTTGTTCTTCCAGCAGCTCGGCGCGGGCGTAAGCCGTCACGATGGTCTGCACCAGCGGATGGCGCACCACGTCGTGCGCACTGAAATGCACGAAGCGTATGCCTTCCACGCCGTCGAGCACCCGCATCGCGTGCTTCAGACCCGACTCGCGCCCCTTGGGCAGATCGGTCTGAGTGATGTCGCCGGTGACCACCGCGCGCGAACCGAAGCCGATGCGCGTCAGGAACATCTTCATCTGCTCCACGGTGGAATTCTGCGCCTCGTCGAGGATGACGAACGACTCGTTCAGCGTGCGCCCGCGCATGAAAGCCAGCGGCGCCACTTCGATCACGTGTCGCTCGATCAAGCGACCGACGCGGTCGAAGCCGATCATTTCGTACAGCGCGTCGTACATAGGCCGCAGGTAGGGATCCACCTTCTGTGACATGTCGCCGGGCAGAAAGCCGAGCCGCTCGCCGGCCTCCACTGCCGGACGCACCAGCACGATGCGACGAACCGCTTCGGCATTGAGCGCCTCCACTGCAGCGGCCACCGCCAGATAGGTCTTGCCGGTACCGGCCGGGCCGATGCCGAAGCTCAGGTCCGCCTCGCGCATGGCAACCGTATAGGCCAGCTGGTTGGCGCCACGTGCGCGCACATCGCGACGCCGTGTATGAATGACGCTCTTGTCATGGCGCCGGTTCGAGGCATCGTCACCGTCACTGTGCGACTCATCCTCCGGCATGGAGTGTTCAGCAAGCGTCATATGCACCATCTCCCGGTCCAGCTCCTCGTCGGCCGATCGCGCGAAAAGATCCTGAAGGATTCGCGCGCCGCGTCGCGTCGCGTCCTCTGAACCGATCAACCTGAAATGGTTGCCGCGGTTGTTGATTTCAATGCCCAGCCGCGCCTCGATCTGCCTGAGATTCTCATCGAACTGCCCGCACAGGTTCGCAAGCCGGCGGTGATCGTCCGGCGCGAGTACGAGGTTGGCGGTGGCAACGGGTGATGCTGCGGATTCAGGCAACGGACTTGTGCACCCTGTTGCTGTGGGGATCGCCGTGTGCAGCGCTGTACAGACGGCCACGCAGGCTGTTGGACATCGCTTCCGTGATCATCACGTCGGCGAAGTGTCCGATCAGTGCCGGCTCTCCAGCGAAATTCACCCAACGATTGTTTTCCGTGCGGCCGGCCAGTTCGCGCGCGGACTTCTTCGATGCGCGCTCGACCAGCACGCGCTCGACGCGGCCAACCATGCCGCGGCTGATCGCAGCCGCCTGTTCGTTGACCAGCGCCTGCAGGCGTTCGAGCCGCTGCTGCTTGACCTCGCGCGGCACCGGATCGTCGAGTGCGGCGGCCGGCGTGCCAGGGCGCGCGCTGTAGATGAAGCTGAACGACTGATCAAAGCCCACCCGGCGGATCAGCTCGAGCGTCGCCTCGAAGTCTTCTTCCGTTTCGCCCGGATAGCCGACAATGAAGTCCGACGACAGCGCGATGCCGGGCCGCGCCCGCTTCACTTTGTTGATCTTCGCGACGTACTCGTCGGCGGTATGACCGCGCTTCATCAGGCCGAGCACGCGATCCGAGCCGGACTGCACCGGCAGGTGCAGATAGCTGGCGAGCTTGTCGACTTCCGCATACGCCTCGGCCAGCGCGTCGGTGAATTCCACCGGGTGCGAAGTCGTGAACCGGATGCGTTCTATGCCGTCGATCGCCGCGACGTAATGGATCAGCGTGGCCAGATCCGCCGTGCCGCCATCATGCGTCGGGCCGCGATACGCATTCACGTTCTGGCCGAGCAGGTTGATTTCCTTCACGCCCAGCTCCGACAGCCTGGCGGCCTCTGCAATCACGTCATCGAACGGCCGACTGATCTCTTCGCCGCGGGTATAAGGTACGACACAGAACGTGCAGTACTTGCTGCAACCTTCCATCACTGACAGGAACGCGCTGCATGAAGCCGATTCGGGTTCGGGAATCCGGTCGAACTTCTCGATCTCCGGGAAACTGACGTCGACAACGCCCGGGCGGCCACGACGCACTTCGGCGATCATGGCGGGCAGCCGATGCAGCGTCTGCGGACCGAATACAACATCGACGAACGGCGCGCGCCTGAGAATCGCCTCACCTTCCTGGCTGGCCACACAGCCGCCCACGCCGATGATGGTGTGTGGACGCTCGTCCTTCAGCTTGCGCCAGCGTCCGAGCAGCGAGAACACCTTCTCCTGCGCCTTCTCGCGCACCGAACAGGTATTCAGCAGCAGGATGTCGGCATCCTCCGGGCGCTCGGCGCCAGCGGTGCCGAACGCTTCGTGCAGCACATCGACCATCTTCTGCGAATCGTATTCGTTCATCTGACAGCCGTAGGTCTGGATGAACACGCGCCGGGTCAAGTAACTGCTCCTGTCTGTGGCATCAGGATTCCATGCCCGCGAAGGTATCGCTCAGAACGGAATGTCATCGTCGAAGTCACCCGGCGGGCCATCGTCGGGCATGGCCTGCGATGAACCCTGCGAACCCGAACCGCCACCACCACTGCCGCTACCGCCGCCAGCGCCGCCAGCGCCGCCGCGGCCGCCCAGCATCTGCATCTCATTGGCGACGATTTCGGTGGAATAGCGATCACCGCCATCCTTGTCCTGCCATTTCCGGGTGCGGATCTTGCCTTCGATGTAGACCTGCGAACCCTTGCGCAGGTACTCGGCCGCAACCTCGGCCAGACGGCCGAACAGCGCCACGCGATGCCACTCGGTGCGTTCCTGCTGATCACCGGTGTTCTTGTCCTTCCAGCTCTCGCTGGTGGCAATGCGGATGTTCGTGACGGCGCCGCCACTGGGCATGTAGCGGGTTTCCGGGTCTGCACCCAGATTGCCGACGAGGATGACCTTGTTGATTCCCCTGGACATGAAAGCTCCTGAACCGGTGTGCTGTTTTCGTGGATTGCGCGCCATTGTACGCGCTGACCCCGTCGTGCACAGCTACGTATCCGACTCTAATGCGCAATTATTGCTGTACGGCGCGCATCCGGCGCGGCCGACAGCCAGGCCCGCCTCCGTCACCGGCACCGCGCAATCGGGCCGGAACGGCCCGGCCCCGCGCTCTGCGCGTCGAGGCACCGTAACAGGGCGCAACCCGGCTTTGCGCGGACGATTTTGCGCCGCGTATAGTACCCGATTGCCTGCGCGCCGCTCCGGCCACGCAGGCTCCGGTTCCCACGGCGACAGGCCCAGGTTCGAGGTTCGATCCCGAATGTCCATGAAGCAGATACAGATACGCGGCGCACGCACTCACAACCTCAAGGGGGTGGACCTTGATCTGCCGCGCGACCGGCTGGTCGTCATCACCGGGCTTTCGGGCTCGGGCAAGTCGTCGCTGGCATTCGATACGCTGTATGCCGAAGGCCAGCGCCGTTACGTGGAGTCGCTGTCGGCCTACGCGCGACAGTTCCTGTCGATGATGGACAAGCCCGACGTCGACCACATCGAGGGCCTGTCGCCGGCCATCTCCATCGAGCAGAAATCGACGTCGCACAATCCGCGCTCCACCGTCGGCACCGTCACCGAGATCTACGACTATCTGCGCCTGCTGTATGCGCGCGCAGGCACACCGCGCTGCCCCGAGCATGGCACCACGCTGGACGCGCAGAACGTGTCGCAGATGGTGGACAAGGTGCTGGCCAGCGGCGATGGCGCGCGACTGATGCTGCTGGCGCCGGTGGTGCGCGAGCGCAAGGGCGAGCACGTCGAGCTGCTGAAGACGCTGAGCACGCAGGGCTATCTGCGCGCGCGCATCGACGGCCAGGCGGTGGAGCTGGACGATCCGCCGAAGCTGAATCCGCGCCAGAAACACAGCATCGAGGTGATTGTCGATCGCATCCGCGTGCGACCCGACATCGCGCTGCGGCTGGCTGAGTCCTTCGACACCGCTCTGACGCTGGGCGACGGCGTGGCCTGGGTGGTGCCCATGGACGAAACCGACGCCGAACCCATGGTGTTCTCGAACCGGTTCGCCTGCGCGCTGTGCGGTTACAGCCTGCGGGAACTGGAGCCGCGGCTGTTTTCGTTCAACAACCCGCTGGGCGCCTGTTCAGACTGCGACGGCCTGGGTGTGCGCCGCTTCTTCGACGCCGAACGTGTCGTGCGTCATCCGCAGCTTTCGCTGGCCGGCGGCGCGATACGCGGCTGGGACCGGCGCAACCCCTACTACTTCCAGATGATCCAGTCGCTGGCCGCGCACTACGACTTCGACATCGAGCAGCCCTTCGATTCGCTGCCGGAGAAGGTCCGCGCCATCGTACTGGAGGGCAGCGGACGCGAAACCATCGAGTTCCGCTATGTGAATGCGCGCGGCAGCGAGTACCAGTCGCGCCACCCGTTCGAGGGCATCATTCCCAACATGCAGCGGCGCTGGCAGGAAACCGAATCCAACGCCGTACGCGAGGAACTGGGCAAGTTCCAGAGCATACAGCCATGCCGCAGCTGCAACGGCACCCGTCTGAACGTCGCCGCGCGCAATGTGTTCGTCGAAGACCGACCGCTGCACGAAATCTCGGGCCTGGGCGTGGACGACGCCCTGGGTTTCTTCGAAAACCTGAAACTGGCCGGCTGGCGCGGCGAAATCGCCGACAAGATCGTGCTGGAAATCGGCAGCCGGCTGCGCTTTCTCGCCGATGTGGGCCTGGGCTATCTGACGCTGGATCGCAGCGCGGACACGCTCTCCGGGGGTGAGGCGCAGCGCATCCGCCTCGCCAGCCAGATCGGCTCGGGACTGGTGGGTGTGATGTACATCCTCGATGAACCGTCCATCGGACTGCACCACCGCGACCACGAGCGCCTGCTGACCACGCTGTTCCGGCTGCGCGATCTGGGTAACTCCGTGCTCGTGGTCGAGCATGATCGCGACACCATCATGGCGGCCGACCACGTTGTGGATCTGGGCCCTGGCGCCGGCGCGCACGGCGGTCGGGTGGTGGCCGAAGGCACGCCCGCCGAGCTCATCGCCAACCCCGCGTCACTCACCGGACAGTACCTGTCCGGACGGCGGCGAATTCCGCTTCCGCCGCTGCGCAATGAGGTCGATCCCGAGCGCATGCTGAAGGTGCGCGGCGCGCGCGGCAACAATCTGAAGAACGTCGACTGCGAAATACCGCTCGGCCTGATCACCTGCGTCACCGGCGTATCGGGCTCGGGCAAGAGCACACTGATCAACGACACGCTGTATGCCCATATCGCCGAGCAGCTCAATGGCAGTTCGGTCGAGGCCGCGCCCTGCGACGGCCTCGAAGGCATCGAAATGATCGACCGTGTGATCGACATCAGCCAGGCGCCGATCGGGCGCACGCCGCGCTCCAATCCGGCCACCTACACCGGTCTGTTCACGCCGATCCGCGAACTGTTCGCCGCAACGCAGGAGGCCCGTTCACGCGGCTACCAGCCCGGCCGCTTCAGTTTCAACGTCAAGGGCGGTCGCTGCGAAGCCTGCCAGGGTGACGGCGTGATCAAGGTGGAGATGCACTTTCTGCCGGACATCTACGTGCCCTGCGATGTGTGCGCCGGGCAGCGCTACAACCGCGAGACGCTGGACGTCCGCTACAAGGGCAGGAACATCCACGAGATCCTGACGCTCACGGTCGAGGAAGGCCAGGCATTCTTCCGCAACGTGCCCGTGATTGCCCGCAAGCTCGACACACTGGCCGCGGTGGGACTCACCTACGTGCGGCTGGGCCAGAACGCCACGACGCTGTCGGGCGGCGAAGCGCAGCGCGTGAAGCTGGCGAAGGAGCTGTCCAAGCGCAGCACCGGGTCCACGCTCTATGTGCTCGATGAACCAACGACCGGGCTGCATTTCCACGACATCGCGCAGCTGCTGGAAGTGCTGTATCAGCTGCGTGACCAGGGCAACACGATCGTGATCATCGAGCACAATCTGGATGTGATCAAGGCCGCCGACTGGATTGTCGATCTGGGCCCCGAAGGCGGCGCCGGCGGTGGGCGGATCATCGCCAGCGGGCCACCCGAGGTGGTGGCCGACGTGGAGGATTCACATACCGGCGCAGCGCTGCGCACCGTACTGCCCGAGACCGAACCAGGCGCGGTGCTGGCAGACCCCGGGCGACGCAGCTGAGCTTTCGGTTTACCGGATTGCGTCAGGTTTTCGACGCCTGATAGATGCTCTCTATCGACGCATCCAGTGCGCGGTTGAACTGGTCGTCGGACATCTGCGCGGTGAGCCCTTCGGCCAGCGCGCGCGAGAAGCTCGCAACCATGCCGTTGTTGCGTGCCAGCCGGGCATTGGCTTCCTCGCGCGAATAGCCACCGGACAGCGCCACGACCTTGAGCACGTTCGGGTGCGCCATCAGGTCCGCGTACAGATTGTCCTTGCTCGGAATGGTCAGCTTCAGCATGACCTTCTGGTCGGGTGACAGCGCGTTCAGCTGCTTGGTGATCTCGGCCTTGAGGATGTCTTCGGCTTCCGTCTTGTCCGGCGCCTTGATGTCGACTTCCGGTTCAATGATCGGCACCAGACCCTTTGCAAGAATCTGCCGACCTGCATCGAACTGCTGCTGCACGATCGCGGCAATGCCCTTGGCGTTCGCGCGCTTGATCACCGAGCGCATCTTGGTGCCGAACACGCCTCGACTGATGCCGCGATCGAGCAATGTGTCCAGGTCCGGCATCGGCTTCATCAGCTGCACGTCGTCATGAACATCGGCCAGGCCCTTGTCCACCTTCAGGAACGGGACGACCTGCTTGTCTTCCCAGAGGTAGATCGGCGTCGGCTTGCCCGCGACGTCACGATTCATGGTGTTCTCGAACAGAATCGAGCCGAGGATGCGCCTGCCGTCGAACGAGGGCGAAGTCACGATGCGCGTGCGCATCTCGTGCACGACATCGTACATCTCGTCCTCATTGCGGTACGCGTCCTCGCCAATGCCATAAAGCTTCAGCGCCTTCGGCGTGCTGCCACCACTCTGATCCAGTGCCGCAATGAACGCACCGCTCTTTTCCCTGATCTTGGAAAGCTGCTGATCGAAATTTTTCACGGTCGTCCTCACGGGTTCTGTTGGGAGAAGGCCCATTCTAGCTGATCGTGGCGAAAGGTCGATGAGACGCTGCGGCGTTCCGGCACGCGGCCTTCGTATTTCCCGATCCTGGCACATGGAACAAAACGGCTGCCCCATCCGTTATAGGCATGTACGCACATATTGGCGTACGCCTGGCGCAGGCAGTGCGCCTGACAGATAGAGGATGTACAGCCATGAAGACAGGAATCGTGATCATTGCGGCCTCGCTGGCCATCAGCCATGGTGCTCTGGCTCAACAATCCGCCACCGCGCAGGGTTCGGCCTCGTCCCGATCCGAAGCTTCGGTTTCGGCCGGGCGCGATGGCGCGCAGGCTTCCCAGCGCAGCGACGCCTCCGGCGGTGCTGGCATCGACAGCGGCTCGCGGAGCGCATCCGGCCAGTTCGCCAGCGGCACCGAGATGAATGCGACCCTCGAGCGGCCCGTGGACGCACGCCGAGCGCGCCCGGGTGACGAAGTGCGTGCGAGACTGGCCGAGGACATGCGTTCCGAGAGCGGCATTGTCATCGAGCGGGGCACCATGCTGGTCGGTCGCGTCACGACTGCCCAGGCGTACCGGCGGGCGTCGCGCTCGGCCGGGGCGGGCAGCGAGTCCGCGCTGGCGATCGTATTCGACAAGGCGGTTCTGAGTGACGGCCGTGAGGTGCCGATGAACGCCACGATCCAGGCGCTTGCCGCGGCACGGTCTGCGGCCTCGGCGGATCCGGGTGGCCGCGGCTTCGGTTCCGCGGATGCAGGTGGCAGCGCAGCCGGGGCGGCGCGTGGCGGTGCGGCCGCTGGTGGCGTGCTCGGCGGCAGCGGTACCGCTGTGGGTGGCGCGATCGGTTCGATCGGAGGCGGCACGACGTCGACAGCAGGTCGCGCGACCGAGGGCGCGGCCCAGGCGGGCGGGCGGGTCGCAGGCAGCGCGGCCGGCTCAGGCGGTGCGGCCGCTGCTGCAGCCGGGTCGGCAGCTGCCACGGTCACAAGCTCGCTCGATGTCCCGGCTGGCGCCGTGGGTGGCCTGGATACGGCGGGGCACTTCGTGTCCGGCACGCGTGGCGCCTTTGGCCTGGAGGGCCTGGAGATCGCTTCGATGGCGGCCGGTGGCGCCGAGGGCTCGGTGATCAGCTCAGCCTCGCGTCATGTTCGTCTCGACAGCGGCACGCGCATGTTGCTTGTGACCGGCGCATCGGCCTCGGCGCAGTAAGCTGCGCGTCGGTTCGCGAACGCTTGGTGGCTGTGGCTGAACGCTTGGCATCGTCACCGCCTCGTGTATCATCCCGCTGATGGTCAAGGTGCAACTGGCACGTCATCTGAATCGCTTCTTCCCGCACCTGGAGGGGATGTCGATCGAGGTTCAGGCGGGCAACGCCGCGCAGGTGGTCGCCGAGCTTGAAAGGATCGCGCCGGGGATTGCGTTCTATCTGTGTGACGAGCGGGGAGGCCTGCGCCCGCACGTCAACATCTTCGTCGACAACGAGCTGATCGCCGACCGACGCGCATTGACCGACAGGATCAGGCCTGGCAGCCGGGTTCACATTCTGCAGGCGCTCAGCGGGGGATAAGCGGAGGTTCCATGTCCGACCAGTTGATTCTTGGCACGCGCAAGGGCGCGATCATACTCGACCGTCTCAGCGGCGGCTGGCAGCCGCGGCCGATCGCCCATCCCGGGATCCCGGTCTGCTACGCCTGCGCGGATCCGCGTGACGGCACGCTGTGGGCTGCGCTCGATCACGGCCACTGGGGCTCGAAGCTCTCGCGCTCCACCGATGGTGGCAAAACCTGGGCGGACTCCGGCCAGGTGAAGTATCCGCAGGGCGCGCGCTACGTGGAGGGCTGGGTGCCGACACCCGAGGGTGAAGCCACGCCGGACGACACGCCGAAGGTGCCCAACTACAAGGACGCGAAGCTGCTCAAGCTCTGGGTCATCGGCTTCGGCGGCGCCGATCAGCCGGGGCGCGTATACGTCGGCACGATTCCCGGCGGCCTGTTCACCAGCAACGACGGCGGCGACAGTTTTGAGCTGAACCGCCCGCTGTGGAACCACGAAAGCCGCGGCGGCGACCTGTTCAACGGCGAAACCGACGGCAGCCGGTACTGGTTCGGCACGCCGGCGTCGATGGAAAGCGGCGAATTCGCCGCCGGCATACACAGCATCGCCGTCGATCCGCGCGACAGCCGGCGCATGCTGGTGGCGGTCTCCTGCGCCGGCGTGATCGAAACCACCGACGACGGCCAGACCTGGCACGGCCGCAACAAGGGCATGGCAAATGAGCACCTGCCGGACCCTGAAGCCGAATGGGGCCACGACCCGCATTTCATCACGCTGTGCAGGAAGCAGCCGGACCATGTCTGGCAGCAGAACCATGTGGGCATCTTCTACAGCGGCAACGGTGCGCAGCAGTGGAAGAAGGTGAGCAACCCGGACAGCGACGTGAACTTCGGCTTTCCGGTGGCCGCGGACGAAGCCGACGGCAGGACGGCCTGGGTCCTGCCGGCGAAGTCCGATGAGCAGCGCATGGCCATCGACGGCGGCCTGTTCGTCGGCCGCACGCAGGATGGCGGCGAAACCTGGGAGCAGCTGCGCGAGGGACTGCCGCAGGAGAACGCCCACGACACCGTGTACCGGCATGCGCTCGACCTCAGCGGCAAACGTCTGGCCTTCGGCAGCACGACCGGCAACCTGTATATCAGTGAGGATGGCGGCGAAAGCTGGGTCTGCGCGGGCAACAACTTTCCGCCGATTTACAGCGTGCGGTTTGCGTAGCAGCGAGGGCTTCATGAGCTAGACTGACCCTGAAGCAGGCACTACACCACACATGCGTCAAGGCTGCCGACGCGCTGTCGCAACGGGATGGTTGCGCAGGTCGCGGCTCGCCACAGGAGAGTCCAATGCGCTGGATATATGCGGTCGTGGGATGCGCCGCCATCATGGCCCCACCATTGGCGTCGGCTCAGGAATCTCAGGAATCACTGTGCAATCCATGCGTTGATCCTCCGCATATGATGCACCCTCGCCTCCAGGACTTCGGCAGCCCAGACGCCGTACAGGTGATTACTGCCGAAGACTTGCGCAACCTGGGCCTCGTCAGTGTCACTGATATGATCATGCAAATGTCTCTGGCGGTGACGGACGAGACAACGCCTGACCCCGAAGAAGTCGATGTCAGTCCGGACGTGGAGGATGCGGAGGGCGCGGACGCCCCGGATTAATCCCATGGCCACTGTGCCGCGAATCGATGGCCCGATCGACAACGACTGTCTGAACGAGGCACTGCGCTGCGGCCGAGCCGAGGCCGGCGCGAACGGCCGCTACGTCCACGGTCTCTGGAACGTGGACACGATACCGCTTCAGATCCGCTTCCCCGCGCGCATAGGCGGTTGCCTCCTCGAGGCCGCGCATGATGCGGTTGAAGTTCGGATTCTTCAGGCCTTGTGGCTTGTCGCGACTGTGCGCCTTCTTCATGGGTTGGTTCCTGTGAACGATGTCCGCCGCTAGAATCGCAGCCTGACGCCTGCGTAGGCGGCACGCCCGGCCGTGTTGTAGCCGTCCAGCTCGATGTACGACGCGTCGCTCATGTTCTCGATGCGTCCGTGCACCTCGACCGTTGACGACAGCTGGTAGGCAGCGGACAGATCGAACACGCGATAGTTGTCCAGCGGCGCCATGCCGACGTCGACGGAACCACGCAGCACGCGCAGGTTCGCGGCCAGCCGCAGCCTGGTGTCCGACGAGGTGTACAGCGCACCGGCGTTGCCGGTGTTGCGCGGTCGGCGCAGTCTGGGCTGATCGTCGGCGGTGCGCGTTTCGTTGTACGTCCAGTTGCCGATGAAGGCCCAGCGGTTGGTCAGCGGTACGTGCGTCACCAGCTCCGCGCCATCCGAAACACTGCGGCCGGCCGGCTGCAGGTAACCGGTCCAGGTGATGGGATCGAAGATGATTTCATCGTTGACCCGCTGGCTGAACCAGCCAAGGCCCAGGTGCAGGCCACCAAACGTGTCGTAGTCGACACCGACATCCCAGCCGCGACTGGTTTCCTCCTGCAGCGTCACCTCCGAAGCCGGCGGCGACGTGGCGGCGGCATTGAACGTGATTTCATACAGGCTGGGCGCGCGGAAGCCGGTGCCGTAGCTGGCCCGGTATTTCAGCGTGTCGCCACTGCGCAGCGACTGTACATACGCGCCGCTGACGCGGGAACTGAGATGTGTTCCGAAATCGTCGTTGTCGTCGTAACGGGTGCCGATCGACAGATAAAAGGCGTCACCAAGGCGCCCCTGATACTCGACGTAGTAGCCGCGCTGATCGCGCTCGCTGCGCTCGGTGCCGTGCATGAGTTCGCTCTGCAGATCCAGTCCGTACACCAGCGTCCAGTCGCCGGCAGGCGAGTAGCTGCCGGTGTACTCGAGGCGCCCGGTTTCACCGCGGGATGCGAACGCACTGACGCCGCTCGTCAAGTTGTCGCGGTCGATATCGACATGACTGTAGGCGAACAGATGACTGACCGGGCCGCGACCGAACTCGGCCGATGCGCGCCACGTGGTCTGCTCGGTGGTCGCCTCACAGTCGTGGACGGTTTCGAATGTGGCCGAGTCGAAGCAGCCGTCGTACATCGTCCACGCATCGATGTCGCGCCCGACCAGCTGTACGCGCAGATGCTCGGTCGGGTTCCAGCCCAGGCGCAGGTGCACGGTGGTGTTGTCGGCGCCATCGTCGTCCTGAAGCACCGTGTCGCTGGTGCGCGCATTGAAACCGTCGGTCGTGAAATCGGTCACCGACAGGTAGAAGTCGCCGGCTTCGCTGGCACCGGCCACGCTGGCGTCGAGCTTGCGGGTCGCGAACCGTCCGGACTCGACCCCGACGCGACCGCTGAGGCCATCCGTGGGCCGGCGCGTGACGACGTTGACGACGCCGCCGGCATCGGCGCCGTAGATGAAGCCCTGCGGACCGCGCAGCACCTCGACGCGCTCCAGGTCCGCCGTCGCCAGCAGGCCGTCGAATACCGGGGCGTGCTGCGGACTGCTGACGTCGCCCGCGCGCACGCCGTCGATGACCAGCAAGGTGCGGAACGCTTCCTCGCCGCGGATGCGCAGCGTCGTCGCCTTGCCGTGACCGCCGGCGTTCGTCACGCTGATGCCGGGCAGCATGCGCAGTGCGTCCGTCAGCGACGCATAGCCGCGCAGTTCGATTTCGTCGCCACCGAGCACGGAAACCGCCGTGCCCACCTGGCGCAGCGGCACCTCGATCAGGGAGCCGGTAACCACGATCTCCTCCAGCCGATCAGGCGTCTGCGACTGCGCGGCCGCGTGGATCGGCAGGCTGCCAACCAGGGTGGCCGCAACGGCAGCGGCGACTTTGCGACGGGCGGGTCGTGGTAAGCGGAATGCATCTGTCATTGGCTGGTGAGCTCTCAATGGTGATAAAAAGGCGGGAATTCTAGCGCGGAACTGTCAGAGTCACGCGTTATTAACCGTTCACAACGTTGCTTTAACCGTTAATCAATGCAACAGCGCAGTCGCGGAGGGCATCGCGTGGCGGCATTGAGCGCGTGGCGACGTACAGGAAGCGCGAGGCGTTCATGCGCCAGGGGCCCTGATAGGCCTGGCCCTGATCCATTTCGAAGGCGCTCGGGGGTAAGGCATATTCCGGGAATTCATGCCAAACATGGAAGCACCCCTCCGTGGAGGGGCGGGCCGCGGCTCCTGCCAGGCTGGTGCCCGGGGGCAAGCCATGCCGCTTGACTCGCAACAACGCGCCCTGCTGCTGGGACTGTCGGCGGTGCTGCTGTGGTCAACCGTGGCCACGGCTTTCAAGCTGTCGCTCGAGTATCTCGCGCCCATCCAGCTGCTGGCCTTCGCCAGCGTCGTGTCGCTGCTGACACTGGGCGCGCTGCTCGCGGCGAGCGGACGCTTCGCTCAGGTCTTCGAGGGCTCGCGCCGGGATTATCTGCGCTCTCTGGCGCTCGGCCTCATCAACCCGCTTCTCTACTACATCGTGTTGTTCGAGGCGTACGACCGCCTGCCCGCGCAGGAGGCACAGCCGCTCAACTACACCTGGGCGTTCGCGCTCGCGCTGCTGGCCGTGCCGCTTCTCGGCCAGCGCCTGTCCCGGTGGGACCTGATCGGCGGACTGATCGCCTACGCGGGCGTGTGGGTGATCGCGACGCGCGGCGACGTGTTTTCGCTTCGGTTCGAAAATCCCACAGGCGTCGCGCTGGCGCTCGGGAGTACGGTGCTGTGGGCGTTGTTCTGGATCTACCACATCCGCGACCACCGCGACCCGCTGGTGGCACTGTTCTGCACATTCGCCACCGGGGTCCCGTTTGTACTGCTGACGTGCGCGTTCACGGCCGGCTTCGCCGTCGAGGACTGGCGCGGCATCGCCGGGGCGGCTTACGTGGGCGTATTCGAAATGGGCGTGGCGTTCGTCCTGTGGCTCGGTGCGCTGCGCGCCAGCACCAACGCATCGCGGATCGCCAACCTGATTTTCCTGTCGCCGCTTCTGTCGCTCGTGTTCATTCGCGTCTTTGTCGGGGAGACGATCCTGCCGTCCACGTATGTGGGGCTGTTGCTGATCGTGGCGGGGCTGCTGGCGCAGCAGCTTCTCAAGGCGCAAGGGGTCAGCGGTGGAGAGGCTCCTCCTCGGCGCGGTCGATGATGGTTTCAACTCGCCCAGTCATGGCGCGGTCGCCGACTTCGCGTCGACGCTATAAGGCCGGCGGACTACTTGCATACGGCCATGTGTTGCCTCTGCCGGTTTTTGAGAAGCAGCTCCCGAAGGTTACAACAGGCTGGGCGGTACACTAACGCTGACGTGCATATCGGAGCTGTCCAATGCTACTTGATGAGATCATCACAATCCTCAGTGATGAAGCTGGGACACTGAACAGCGCCCTGCTCAAGACCAAGGTGCTTTTGCACACTATAGGAAACAAGGATCTCGCAAACTGGGTTACCTATGAGATCAAAGGGTATCCCAATGACGATAGCATCCCCGAGTACCGTTGGGTCACCGCTGAGGTACATGGCAACATCACCAGCATCGCGTGGCAGATGACGGATACCAAGCTTCCTATCATGCACCTTGACGAGAAGCAGCGAGAAAACCTCACATCGACAGCCTGTACGATGTCTATATTGACCATTGAAGAATCCGTGCGGGCGCACAGAAAGAAGAGCTCTGCTCGGCTGATTAGACCCCTCCCCCCTGAGTTTGGTGGGCTGTTCTCTAGCGTGCTACATCAAGGGGTCAACGTTATATCAGCGTGGTGCGAGATAAACATGATTGAGGTGGAAGGTATTCTGACTGAAGTTCGCTCCCGGCTGCTCGATTTTGCTTTAGAGCTTCGCGATGTTGTCGGACCTGACACGCCAGAAAGCGAGTTGGCGGCGAAGGTCGCGAATGTGGACACCGAGAAGATGTTTACGACGGCTGTCTACGGCTCCGGTAACACCATCATCATCGGTAGCCATTCCTTCCAATCGATAAACAATGAGAAGGGCGATGTAGAAGGGCTGATTGCGGCGATAAGTGAGCTTGGATTTCAGCAGCCGATGTTAGTCGAGCTGAGAGAGGCGTTGGAGCAAGACCAGCAGGCCAACAAGAAACCCAACGTTGCCGACGGTAAGACCGGTGAATGGTTCAGTAAAGCCCTCAAGGAAGCCGGACAGGGTATGGTGAAGGCCGGTGTTGAGGTCATTTCAACCGTCATCGTCAAGGCGCTAAAGGCCTACACGACTGGCACTTCATAGCGGCGCAAACCCTTGATTTTGATCGCTACGCCGCCAGTTTCTGTACGAACTTGTCGATGCTACTGTAGCGCACGACTCCTGCGCTGGCGCTGAGGAATGTAATGGACTGGCTTAAATCTTCCTGTGCATCGCGGTCATCTACGACAACAATTCTCTGATCATCCGTAGCATTGACGCTTCTAAGGTCTACCATCTTGCCGAAGGCCCGATAAACGTTGTCCCAGTTAACTCGGCCGTCGCCATAGGCAACTGGCTGTATATACGTATCTCTGTTGCCGGACGAAACAGCAAACGGGATCTCTATCTGATGACCGCTTCCACCAGTCACAACGACATTTCTCTTGACTCTATCTGGCAAGTCTCGCTCCAGCCTTTCCCCTACCTCAGCAGTAAAAGTTTCATAGGGAGAGCGTGGCATCCATCTAAGTTCCATATGACTTACGGCAAGGGCAGCATTCAGCACCGCCGCAATGGCGGCCGCTAGACTGGATTCGTCCGCTGTCGCGGAAATTTCACCACCGCTAGAGATATGAGCGGTATCGCCGGCTATCTCCTGCAGAGTGCCCACTCTACTCCGACTGAGGTTGACCCCCATGGAAGCCGCATGGCGCAGCGACTCTGCACCATCTGTTACTCGATAGCGGGCGTGCGCGGTTTCTTCAACGTAGAAACCGACTACTTCCCCGTCATTTCCATATGTGAACGGGGACCAAACCCGCAATAGCTTTTCGGAAACTTCACGGCACCTGAAGCCCATAGCGGCTAATAATTTCGTGCAATTCATGGCCCGAAAAGTCCTGCTTGACCCAAGTTGCGCGATGCATCAGGGTGAACAAACTCATAAGGGAATTCGACATTTGTGCGGATCAGGAATTCGCGCCACGCTACAGCAAGATCCGTGATGCCCGCGATGTCCAGATCCTCAGCATAACCATAGCCGTCTTGTGACCAGCTATGCTCATGTATCCCACTGATCAACTGCCCAAACTGGGGCCGGCCCTCGCCAGAGTTGTTCTTGTGCTGGCCAAGTGGATTCACGTCTATTGCGTAAATGCGAGCGCTCCCAGAGTGAAGCCCCAACGAGTATTGCTCCGGCCGTTCGTGCATGCCAGGGCTCCACTGGGCTCTCACGATTATGCCCTCAAGGACAAAGCCTTCTTCGCTCTCCAGGGCAGTCTCATAGGCGAACCACTGGGGGCTAACCCTGTCGAGCTTGGGTGACCACGCCATCGGTCGTACCACCTTCTTGCGGGCCGCCAGCAGCTCCTGTGCCGCTGCTACAGAGAGATCCAATAGCTATGCCCCCCATATTCGGGAGCAGATTATCCGGCGAACGTAGCAGCCGCAACGACGGCCATCACGTATAGCTGATTATACATCCAGCTCGCGAGCCATTGCTTTCAGGCGAGTCCCCCGGTGGGAGGAGCAATTTGGTTATGTTAAATCCAAACAAGAGTATTTTTCCTGCCTGTTTCGGGACACCCGTCACCGGCTGATCCGCTACGAAGAGCGGTTTCGCGGCGCCATCGACGGCGCGGCAGTCTACCCGCGCGAGGTCCTGAAGCGAGCACTGCACCACAATGCCTCAGCCGTGATCATTGGTCACGAACACCTTCCGGGGTCGCCGAACCCAGCGACTCGGACCACGGCATCGCCCAAAACTAGCCAAGGCGCTGTCGCTGGTAGGCGGATAGGAAAAGCCATTCGGCGCCCGATGCGTCGAATGAGGTCATGGCGGGTGACATACGCACTGGTGGGCCCGAACATGAGTGACGGTTGATGTCGGTTGGAGGTCGTGGCGAGCGTCTGACAACTGGAATTTCAAACCAGCCGCTGAAACCCGAAGCCCCAGCTATTTCTCAAAGTTTCCCGCGAACCGGAGATTCATCGTCTCTTGATCCCTATACTTCTACCAACTTCGACAACGCGGCCCAGTCTTCCGCGCGTTCGATCCATGTTTCCTGCAACACCACTTGCGGGAAACGACTATCGCCACCATACCGTGGGAACAGGACGAGATTGCGCCCGCCCTCGCGCACCGCGCTGGGATAAAGCATTCCGTCCAATGGGGCTTCCTGCTGAAATACGGAGGCAAAGTACTCGCAGACGACTTGTGACGGAACGTACTCCACGTGCTCGGCGCCGTCTTTTTCTACCGGGCGCGAAATCGCTTTGACGAACTCGATGAGAAATAGCAGAAACTCCCTCTCTCGCAGTCGCTCATAGTCGAAAATCGAAGTGATCGCTGGTAAATCTATGAGGTTCAAGATCTTAAGCGACTTTGTCGCGCCAAAGCGACCGTAAGCAACTGCGCAGGGGGGGCTGCGAACAATCTCTGCTGCGGCTGTGGACGGCTCGAGCGCGAGATAGAGGTAGCTGATCCCAGGTGGATTCATCCGTCCCGCGGTAGCCTTCTGCGACGGGGGCGCACCCAAGTTGCCTGCATCCAACGGCCATGAATCATTCGTTGAGCGCATCCGAACTCGGAACAGCGGTGTGTCTACGCTAAGCTGCTGGATGATCTCGAAATCCGAGACAACGGATCCTAGCGCCGCCATAAGTCGTGATGGCTCGATTTCTTGGCCGAACTCGGGCTCTGTTGTCGTGAAGAAGTAGCGCTGGCTATGCTTGACGTGATTTGCGAAACGGTTCCAGCCGTGGATCAATACCTGACTGTTCTGTTCAGAGGCCCAGTGACCGTCCGCGGCTTCAACCCAACCATCGTTGAAATGAGCGATTGCTTCCACAATGTCCTCGAAGAGCCCTTCGTTGCAGTCAAGAGGGAGAGACAAGAGCGCGTCGACGGTGGACCTCGGTGAAACGAGATAGCCACCTTCAGCGCTTTCGTATGGGACACCAGCTCCTGCAGGCTCGGCGAAGTAGTGCGTAAGGGCACCCATCACAGCTGGCATTATTTCTTCGACCGGCGCGGCACTTACTGATTCTGTCTCCTCGCCGCAGTAATCACAAGAACACGAATCTGCCGCAGCTTCGATTAGTGCTTTGAGATGCGATTCGAATACGCAGTTCGCGCAAACGGACTTCTCAGGTGCGTCCCAACCTCGTTCCTCTGCTTCAATCCATGCTGACTTCACCAAGCCCATTGTCTTACTACACCCTCAGAGCCATCTACCACCCGTGAAGATCGCGCGGCATTCTACAACTCGATACCATGCGAGGCTGCCGATAGATTCCTGGTGCTCGCTCACAACAACGCCTCTTCTAGCCGTTGCTTGCGTTTCTCCCAATCTGCCATCACTTGCCCGAGCAGTCTAAAAAAACGCGCATCGTGCCCGCGGTGCCTGGTGTGACAAAGCTCGTGGGTCACCACGTACTCGATGCATGAGCGCGGGGCGCGTATCAAATTCACGTTCAAAGTCATTGTGCCAGCGGCCGACAGGCTGCCCCACCGTGATTGCATGGCGCGCACGATCAGGCGGGGGCGGTCCACGCCCTTGAAGCGAAGCAGGCAAGCATCCAGGACCTCACCGAATACAGCCCGAGCGCGGTCAAGATACCAACGGTGCAGCAGCGCCTTAATACGCTCCGGATCAGGCTCACCTGGCAGACTGACGAGCAGTTCGCCACGTTTAAGTTTCACACCAGCCCTATCACCCGACACCGACTTCAGTCGGTACTGCCTGCCGAGGTACAGGTGTGACTCGCCATTGACATACTGCCGTGCCGGGGTGCGTGGGCGGTAGCGCTCAAATTCGGCCAGTTGTCGCCAGATCCACCCCGCGCGCTTCTGCACCCGCTCCAGAATCAGGTGTTCAGGGCAACCGGCCGGTGCACGCACCAGCACACGACTGTCCGGATGAACCTCGATCGCCAGCGTCTGCCGCGACGCCAGGAATCGGACCTCGTAGCTGATCGTGTCGCGGCCGTAAGTTACGGTGCCGACCACGGCATTCACCCCGTCATCCTGTGGCGGGCCACTTGCATTGTCTTTTCGATGATCTCATCCATCTCGCTGGTGGATAGTTCAATGCTGCGCGCGCCTTTGACCTCATCGTAGAGATAGTCGTCGATTTCGTTGATCGTGCGGCGCTGGGCATCAAGGTCATCCCAGTAGCCCACCTTGCGGTTGCGCTGGAAGATGCCGCAGACCGCTATGGCTGCTTCGGCTGCAGCATTTTTAGCCTGCTCGGCGTCGCCAACATGCTGTGCCCAAAAGGGGTGTAGCAGACCATAGACGGCGGCCGCATCAGCGTCGTCATTGATCAACGACGGCAGGTCATCGCCCTTGCGCGAAACCACCGCATTCTTGATTTCAGTGACGCGCTGTAGATATTCCAGATCGGTGAGACGTTTTGCGCGGTAGTCATCGATGGCCTGCTGGATCAGCCTGGAAAACTTTTCGTAGAAAGCCGGGTCCTGCTCAATCCGTTCATTGATCGCACGCCTGGTCGCGTGAGCAATCATGTCGGCCTTGGCGCCCAGGTTCTTCTCGCCACCAGCAGCCTGCGCCTCGACCACCTTCTGAAACGCTGCTTCGTCAAAGATATTCACTGGTGCGTTCAGCTGTACCACTTCCGAAGCCGAGATGTGCGTGTCGAGCAGCTTCTGGATGCGCGGCTCGAAATCGCGGTAATCCACCGACTCGGCATAGCGCAGCTTCACAGCTGCCTTCAGGTTGACGAAACGCTTCAGATCATTCTTGTAGGCGCGCAACTTCTGTTCTGGCGTGTCGGTAATGAAGCATTCGCTGGATAGCGCAATGGCCAGCGTCTTGGCATAGGCCGACAGGCGCTCGTAGAAGTCAGCGCGCAGCTTCTCTATGGCCAGCAACTGTTCGAACGCTTCCTCGTCCTGCCGGTTCTTCACGGTCTTGAACAGGTCCCACAGCTCCGCGTGGCGCTGCGGCAGCGACTTGATCTCGTCATGGATCGAAGCCAGCGCACCCTTGAGGTCCGCTTCCTCGAAACCCTCCAGTGCGCCGTAAGTCGTCAGCGCCTGGTCCAGCTCGCCGAGCACACCCACGTAGTCGATGACGTATCCGAAATCCTTCGCCTTGCCGCCGGACTCGTCTTCGTACAGCCGATTGACTCGGGCGATGGCCTGAAGCAGGGCGTGATCCTTCAGTCTGCGCGTCAGATAGAGCACGGTGTTGCGCGGTGCGTCGAAGCCCGTCAGCAGTTTGTCCACCACGATCAGGATCTCGGGTTCGTCGCCAAACTTGAAGGCGTTGACGATCTGCTTGTTGTAGTCCTCCTCCGAACCGTAGCGTTTCATCATGCGCTGCCAGAAGGCCACGACGACGTCGGTGGACTCTTCAGCGTCGATCTCGTCGAAACCCTCGCGCTCGTCGGGCGGGGAGATGATTACCTCGCTGGACACTCCATCACCCTGGGCACCCAGCTCATCCAGAAACGCTTTGTAGCGCAGCGCCGCTGCCTTGTTGGGCGCCACCAGCTGGGCCTTGAAGCCGGTGCCCTGCCAGTTCCGGCGGTAGTGCTCGCTGATGTCGAAGGCGCGCATGTAGATCACCTGCTCGGCCTTGTTCAGCATCTCGGCGCGGGCGTACTTCTTCTTCAGGTCAGCCTTCTGCTGGTCACTCAACCCCTGGGTGTGGCGCTCGAACCAGATGTCGATGGCGGCCTGATTCTGTTCCAGCTCGACCATGCGCCCTTCGTAGAGAAGCGGTACGATGGCGCCGTCGGCCACCGCCTGATCGATGGCGTAGGTGTGTATCACCCCGCCGAACCTGGCTACGTCGCTCTTCTCGCGGGTGAGCAGCGGCGTGCCGGTGAAGCCGATGTAGCAGGCATTTGGGAACATCTGCCGCATGCGCGCCGAGTAGCTGCCCAGCTGCGTGCGCTGTGTCTCGTCCACCAGCACGAAGATGTCGGGCGAAGCGTCGCTGAACTTCTTGTACGCCAGCGCCTTGTCGAATTTGTGCACCAGGGTGGTGACGATGTGTGCCTTGCCGTCGGATACCAGCTCCACCAGATGACGGCCGCTCTCGGCCCGATCGGGCGACAGGCCGCAGGCGGCAAAGGTGTTGCCGAGCTGCTTGTCCAGATCCACCCGGTCCGTCACCAGCACGATGCGCGGGCTGCGGATGGCCGGCTCCAGTGCCAGCGCGCGGGCCAGCATCACCATGGTCAGCGACTTGCCCGAACCTTGTGTGTGCCACACGATGCCGCCGCGACGCTTGCCGCTGTCATCCGTCTGCCTGACCCGCCGCAACACTTCCTGAATGGCAAACACCTGCTGGTAGCGCGCAATCTTGCGCACGCCGCCATCGAACACCGTGAAGGCCCAGGCCATCTCCAGCAGGCGCTCCGGGCGGCACAGGGCATAGATTGCCCGGTCCTGCTCCGTCACCTGACGGCCCACCAGATAGGGCGCTATCTCCTCGCGCACGCCGAGCTCGGCAAAGGCCAGATCGAATAATGAGGCCTTTACCGATTCCGGCAGCGGGCGTTCCAGCAGCGGCGCAAGCTCGGCGTCCGCCACGCCCTCTTTCCACTTGGACCAGAACTTCGCCGGCGTGCCAGTGGTGGCGTAGCGGGCCTCGTTCTTGTTCACTGCCAGCACGGTCTGTACATAGGTGAACAGGCGCGGGATGTATTCGTCGCGCTGGTTGCGGATGGTCTGCGAGATGGCCTGTGCCACCTCGACTCTGGGCGACTTGCACTCGATCACCGCGAAGGGGATGCCATTGACGAACAGCACCACGTCGGGCCGGCAGGTCTCGACGCTACGCGTGCGCTCCACCGCGAACTCGGCGGCCACGTGATAGACATTGTTGGCCGGATTGCGCCAGTCCACATAGTTGAGGGTGAAGCTCTTCAAATCGCCCTCGATGGATTGCTCCAGCGCCACACCCAGCGTCAGCAGGTCATACACTGCTTCATTGGTCTTTAGCAGACCGTCGTACTTGACGTTCTTCAGGCGCTGGATGGCACTCTGGATGTTCTCCTCGCTGAAGAGGTAACTACCACCCTTGTGCTGGATGCGGTTCAGCTTCTTCAACTGCTCGCGCAGAATCTCCTCCAGCAGCACGTTGCCAGCCTTGCCGCCGCGCGCGGCAAGGGCCTCGGCAGGCACCAGGTACTGGTAGCCCAGGTTGACCAGCATCTGAAGGGCCGGGATCTGGGAGAGGTACTTCTCGTCGAAGCGGAAGCCGTCCATCACTAAGGCCCTCCTGCGCGCATAGCGGCTTCAACCTTGTCAATGATTGCCTTCACGCAATTGTCGATAGCGCTGCCGTCCTGAAAATCGGCCACGGCCGAAATCGTGGCACGTCCTTCCTTAACGAGTTGGTCGGCGTGTTTTTTTACGCCTCGCTTCTTTCCGTTGTAGACAGCGATTGAATGGCCGCCTTGGTCTTTGACCAATCGCATGCAGGGGATATCGGTTTCACCATCACCGATGAAGATCATGTTCTCGAACGGCACCGGACGTTGATCCTTCGGCACGAACTTGTTAATCACCGAGTTATCGTGCACGTCAAGGCTGCCCTTGTTGATGCGGAACAGGTACTGGGTCTTAGTTGTGTAGTTCACGGCCAGAGCCGGCCAACACGCTACGCCGTTGTGATCGAACATGAAGCCCGACGCATAGACCTTCCTGAACTGCCTGTAAATCGGCGTGCCTTCGACCATCTCGCGGATGCCAGAGGAGATGATGAAGTGTTCGAGCTTCACGCCTTTGCTCTTCGCATAGGCGTTGATTCGCTTGAACCAGTCGGCGACGCCCGGAAACAGTGTGATGTTCTTCCCGAAGCTCCTGAAGTCCGATTTATGGACCCGGATGTCCGCCTTGTCTGCTTCACGTAGCATGACCCACATGTAAGCGAGAATCGGATCCATTTCATGCTGCTGGGCAATTTCGTTCACCGAGTCCCAGAAGGCTTTCGACATCATGTTCAAGGCGGGTATGAAGTCGTATTCCTGCATGTTTCCGGGCGCGAGCGTGCCGTCGAAGTCGTAGGCAATCGCCATGGGGATGAGCTTCCTAGGCATCTGCCGACACCTCTGTATCTTGGGAAACGGGCAGCCGCCATTGCCCGGTCAGCAGCTTCTGCATCAGGCCGCGCTTCTGCTCGCGCAGCGCTGCCAGCTGATCGCGCAGCAAGGCAAGTTCTTGCATCGCCGCTCCAAGCGCCCTGACCACTCGTTCCTGCACTTCGCGCGGTGGAACAGGCATTCTCATCGAGAAGAAGTCTTCGGCCGTGACATTTAGCAGGCCATGATTTCGTGCGCCTTCCTGCGCAACCTGGTAGATCTGATGATTGAATCCGCCAGCCTCGCAGAAGTAGGCGAAGTAGTCGCCAAGGGGGGCCTTGCTTTCTTCGAGCGCAAAGCAGAGATAAAGCGTTGAGACGATTCCCTCGTCGTGAGAATCAAGTCGCTTGATCGCACCGAGCGGGTATCCGGTGGAGTAGCTCTTGTTGTAGGCAAACTCACCGCGCTTGAGCAGGGTGTAGCGTTCAGTCTGCTTAGCGGCAATGCGTTTTCCAAAGTAGCGCGACTGACTCACCAAACCTTCTGCACCCGAAATCGTGAGCGGGTGACCGTTGCCGTCGATGTTCTTTCTCGTGACGCGGCGCGTAAATTCTGACAGGCGGAGGTACGGGTAGGCACTCGGCCCGAACACTCGTTGCATTAGCGCCCTGCTCGACCGCTCCTTCGCCGCGATCAGTTGCTCGGTTTTTTGGGTGGCGGTGTCCCAAGTCGAGAGCCGCTCCGCTATTTCTCTTTGATGCTCCAGCGGCGGAAGGAAAACCTTCAGCTTGCGCAGGTCGCCAAGGTGTAGATGCTTGACCGCAAGCCCTGTTGTTATTCCGTGAAAGTGTCTAGCCGCGCCGGGTGAACGGATGTATTGATGCAGATAGTTTGAGTCAACAAGGTCTCGGCGTGGCTTGAGAAGCGCGAGACTCTCGAAGATGCTGAACTCGAAATCGAGTTCTGGAATTACGGCTACGTCACCAAGCGATCCACTTTTGGTTAGCAAGAGGTCGCCCGGGCTTGGTTTGGCGTTTTTGGTGAGGAACTGGTGCTCTTCGCGGGTGATGTACTTCCTATCCACAAAATCGAGCTGGCCATCCTTGATGTTCTTCGCTGAAATGAAGACCACTCCCTGATCCTGGTAACTGGGAGTCTGGTGGGTGCCGTCTGTGATTCGCGTGCAGACCTGAGCAAGGAATCGATAGCTGGAGGAGTCGGGCTTCATTTGTTTTTACCCCGCGCCTTGCCTTCCAGTTGCCGCCCGGTCTGCTCCAGCTTCCCTACCGCCTTCACCATCCGATCAAAGTCCGACTCGAATAGCCGGTCTTGCGTCACCCGGTAGGTTTCGAACTCGCTCTCGGCATGGAGCCTGGCGGCCTCGGCGCTGATGCGTCCGGCGTTCTGCAGGATGCCGCGGTCGGTCAGTTCCAGAAAGCGGTCGAGTTGCTTGGCCCAGTCTTCCATGGTCATGGGTATCTGGCGCTGGGCGCGGTCCTCGGCGAGATCGAGGTAGGCGTTGACGATACGGCCCAGGGCTTGCAGCTCGTCCTGTGTCAGGTAGTTCTTGGCGATGGCGACGTCGGTCTTGAGGATCTTGCCGTGGGGCGCGGCTTCCCAACTGGTCAGCCCCATGTTGGGCTCGTCGCGGCGGGCGCGCTCGACGATCAGTTCTGCCGCCGTCTTGCCGTGGATGGCGAAATGCAGCTTGTTCTGTACCTTGGCGAAGAAGGCGCGGGTGGTGGGGGCATCCTGGTTGTAATCCACTGCGGTGGCGTAGATGTCGGTGATCTTCTGGTAGAAGCGCCGCTCGGAGAGGCGGATCTCCCGAATCTCTTCGAGCAGGCGTTCGTAATAGTCTTCGCCCAGGAAGGCCCCGTTTTCCAGGCGCTTGCGGTCGAGGACATAGCCTTTGATGGCGAATTCGCGCAGCACCTGCGTCGCCCACTGGCGGAACTGAGTGGCGCGCACCGAATTGACGCGGTAGCCGACGGAGATGATGGCGTCCAGGTTGTAGTGCAGAGTCTGGTACTGCTTGCCATCGTCGGCAGTTATTCGGAATTTCCTAATAACTGATTGCTCATTCAACTCGTTAGCCGAAAAGACATTTTTCAGGTGCTCATTGATCGTGGGGACACTCACGTCGAAAAGCCTGGCCATGAGTTTCTGCGTCAGCCAGATGGTTTCATCCTCGAAGCGGACCTCGATGTCGTCGGCGCCCGCCTGTCGGGTGAAAATCAGGAACTCGGCCGTGCTGTTGCGGATGGTCACGCCGGTGCGCTTTTTGTCGCTCATACGCCGAGTTCCTTGAGGTACTGCTTCATGCGCTGCCGCACCTCGGCCAGTTCGCCTTCCAGCCGCTCGATCTCCTTCTCGACGGCCGCAACGTCGATTTCCTCTTCTTCCTCGAAGGTGTCGACGTAGCGCGGGATGTTGAGGTTGAAATCGTTGTCGGCGATCTCCTTGAGGCTTGCGACATGGGCGTACTTGTCCACCGACTGCCGGGCGCGGAAGGTGGCGAGCACCTTGGCCATGTGCTCATCAAGCAGTGCGTTCTGGTTCTTGCCGCTCTGGTAGTCGCGGCTGGCGTCGATGAACAGCACGTCCTGGCATTTCTCGCGGGCGCCGCCCTTTTCGCGGGCGCGGTCGAACACCAGGATGGCGACCGGGATGGAGGTGGTGGGGAAGAGGTTGCCCGGCAGGCCGATGACGGCGTCGAGCAGGTTCTCCTCGATCAGGGCGCGGCGGATGCGGCCCTCGGCGGCGCCACGGAACAGCACGCCGTGAGGCACGACAACCGCCACGCGGCCCTCCTGCGGCAGAGCGGTCTCGATCATGTGGGTGACAAAGGCGTAGTCGCCCTTGGATTTGGGTGGCACGCCCCGCCAGAAGCGGTTGTAGCGATCGGCCTGGGCCTCGGCGGCGCCCCACTTGTCGAGGCTGAAGGGCGGGTTGGCCACCACCACGTTGAAGCGCATCAGGCGGTCGGCCTCCACCAGCGCCGGGCTGTTGAGCGTGTCACCCCATTCAATGCGGGCGGCGTCCTTGCCGTGCAGAAACATGTTCATGCGCGCCAGCGCCCAGGTGCTGCCGTTCACCTCCTGACCGAACAGGGCGAAGTCTCGGCTGTCTTGTTGCTCGACCAGCGCAGCGGCTTCGATCAGCAGGCCGCCTGCGCCGCAGGTGGGGTCGCAGATGCGGTCGCCCGGTTTGGGGGCGGCCAGTTGCGCCAGCAGCTTCGACACCTGCTTGGGCGTGTAGAACTCACCGGCCTTCTTGCCGGCGTCGGAGGCAAAGCGTTCGATCAGGTAGATGTAGGTGTCGCCGATCACGTCTTCGGAGACGCGCGAGGGGCGCAGGTCGAGCTTGGCGAAGTCGCCCAGCAGGTTTTCCAGGCGGCGGTTGCGGTCCTTGGTCTTGCCGAGGTTGGCCTCGGAGTTGAAGTCGATGTTGCGGAACACGCCTTCGAGCTTGGCTTTGTTGGCTTCCTCAATATGGTCGAGCACGATGTTGATCAGCTCGCCGAGATTGGCCGCCTTGCGGCGCTCGTACAGGGAGTGGAAGTCGGCCAGGAAGCGGTCGGTGACCTTGCCGGTTTTTTCGTCCTTGAATTCCACGTAAGGCAGGATGAAACGCTCGCGTTCCAGCTTGCGGCGGATGCGCTCCTCGTTGTCGCCGTACTCCTTCTTGTACTCGGCGTAGTGGTCGGCCCACAGGTCGCTGATGTACTTGAGGAACAGCGTCACCAGGATGTAGTCCTTGTACTGCGCCGGATCGATGACGCCGCGGAACGTGTCGCAGGCCGCCCAGGCGGTGTTGTTGACGTCCTGTTGGGAGAGTTGGTTGGTCATGGACTGGCCTCGTGGGCAAGCTTCATCAGAAGGTGGGTGGTCAGACGCTGGCGCAGGTCGGCAATGCGGGCCAGCAGTGATTGTTCCAGTTCGGCCAGGGCGGCGGCCTGCGCGATGCGTTGCTGCCTGGCCGGTGAAGGTAGCGGAACTTCGAGCGCCTTCAAGGCCTCGGTGCTGATCATCCGCACCGAGGTGCCCTCGGCCTGCGCTGCCAGTAGCGCCTGGGTGGCAGGCGCGTTGATGTACCAGCACAGGTAGGCGGGCAGCACGGCGTGCGGCCGGATCAGCAGCATCGGCGCCGACAGCACGGCCGGGCCGATGCCTTCCAGCACCTGGGCCGCACCGTTGCTGCGGCCGCGCGAGCGGAAAAGGAGATCGCCGGCGCGCAGCAGGTGACGCGCTTTGCCCTTGGGCAGCGCGACCCTGATGGCATCCTCGGCATGCAGAAGGTTCGAGTCGTCGATGTCCTTCATCTGGATCACCGCGACATCACCCTGCGGATCGTGCTCAAGGCGCGACCGGAAGGGGTAGCCCATCTGTACTTCAGCCAGCTCGCCAAGATTCATGTTTGCAAGAACGCGATTACGACAAAATCCAATGGGACGCGACCTTAGCGGCTCGATGACGCGCTGTCAATATGCAGTAACGGCTTTTCTACATAATTAATCGACGCCACTTGTGCGGCCGGACGATACGTGAGGCGAATGTGCGTTGCTGACCACGACCTATTTCCTGCTCAGCACCGGTGAGATAAGCCGCTGGCATCGCGTGGCTTCGGATGAAATCTGGCACTTTTGCGAAGGCAAACCTCTGGAGCTGATCACCGCAGATACCAGCTTTGGTCGGGTCACGCGTGAGACGCTAGACCCTGTCGACCACGCAACCAGACTTCGAGACGGAGAACCTTCAGATGCTCGAGGACGTGCCGGACACGGCCGAGAACGTGCGGCAACGGCATCCTGAGCTGGCACAGGTCATCTAGCGGCGAACGGTCGGGTGCATACACGCTCGACCGAGAAACAGGGTGGCGAGGCGGACGAGAAAGCTGAAGGCCTCGACGATCGATACCCGTCAGTCATCGCCACAGCTCGCTGCAACGACGTGGCTGAAGTTCAGTTAACGGCTGCATCAGCGTGACCGTCACTGCTTCATCAGCATCTTCAGGAAGCCCACAGCCTTCGCACTCCCCCTCCCGAAAGTGGAAGCTGACTGTCGGGAAGTTGGGTGCGCGCTCATGCAATGCCCTCTCCCCCGGAAGCCCATCAGCCGTGATCCATCCTCGGTCCTTCAGCTCTCGGTAGGTCGATCCCACGCCCATCCCGTCAGCTGTTCGAAACCGCGGGTCTCTCAATACCAAGACCGGAAGCCACCATGTTCGAAACCGGTCGCAGACCAGGCTGTGGAGATATGCCACAAGGCCAGGATCCTGACTTCCAGGCAAAGTGACCTGTAATGCAGGAAGGAACGATCCTTCGGCATAGACATCGGTGAGTGCCACGGAACCGCGGTCTACGATGCGATACAACTCATCCGGCGTCATCCCCGCTACGAATGGTCCAGCCCGACCCGCCTCGATCAGAAACGAGCCCTCCGCTGGATCAAAACGCGCCTGCCCGGATGCCGGGAGCGGGGAAGGTCACCGCCCCAAGACACACTGCCACGCAACCGATCAACGACCACCGCAACCATTTCATGTGCATCACCAACCCTCCTTGCGCAAGGCCATGGCAAACAAGGACCACCCACAATGAGTTTCTGCGGCATGAAAGTAGCACGAAGGAGAACGGGGCTGCACGGCGCCGGCTGCGCTATCCTTCCCCTGACCCGATCACCCGCCACCGAGTCGACGAGCGCCCGACACCCCCTCGGATCACACCCTTTGCCAGACAACACCTCACAACTGAAGCAGCGCGTGACCATCGTCGGTGCGATCGTCAACGTCATCCTCGCAGCCGGCAAGGTGGTGTTCGGCGCCATTGGCCAGTCGCAGGCGCTGATCGTCGATGGCGTGCACTCGCTGTCCGATCTGCTCAGCGACGGCGTGGTGCTCGCGGCCAGCCGCGTGGGCAGCAAGGGGCCGGATCTGGACCACCCCTACGGCCATGCGCGCATCGAAACCGCGGCAACCATCGGCATCGGCATCCTGCTGATGCTGGTTGCGGCCGGCTTCGCATGGGATGCGATGCGCCGCGTGCTCGATCCCGAACTGCTGTGGCAGCCGGGCTGGATCGCACTCGCCGCGGCCGTGGTGTCGGTGCTCGCGAAGGAAGTGCTGTATCACTACACCGTGCGTGCCGGACGGCTGGCCCGTTCCCGCCTGATCGAAGCCAATGCCTGGCATCACCGCTCCGACGCGCTGTCTTCCATCGTCGTCGTGGTCGGCGTGATCGGCGCCATGGCCGGTGCACTGTGGCTGGACGCGGTGGCGGCGATTGTCGTCGCGGTGATGGTGGGCTGGGTGGGCTGGCGGTTTGCGTGGAACGCTGTGAGTGAGCTGGTGGACACCGGGCTGGCGCCGCAGGAGCTCGGCCCGCTGCATGAGCAGATCGAGGCCGTGAAAGGTGTGCGTGCCCATCACAGTCTGCGCACGCGACGCATGGGCGCCGACGTGCTCGTGGACGTGCACGTGCTCGTGGATCCGCAGATCAGCGTCTCGGAAGGGCATCGCATCGCCGACGAGGTGCGGGTGCGGCTGATCCGCAGCATCGATGATGTGGCCGAAGTGCTTGTACACGTGGATTACGAACCGGACCCCGATGAACCGGACGACGGTACCGCGCTGCCGCTGCGCGCCCGAGTGGAAGCGGATCTGGGCGCCGCGTGGTCGTCAATCAGCGCGGCAGCGGACCCTGAGCGCATCGTGCTGCACTATCGCGACGAGTGGATCGACGTGGAATTGCTGCTGCCGGCCGACAGGGTGGCGCCCGATGCCCTGCCCGATCTCACTCACCGCCTCAGTGAAGCGGTGAGCGACCTGGATTACATCGGGCGGATACGGGTGATGCTGGGCTAGGAAGCAGCCGGCGTATCCGTTGCAGCGGACGCATCCGCGGACCCATCCGGGGACGCTTCCGGAGCCGCATCCGATGCGGCCGGGTTCGCTGCCTGGTCGGCGAACTCCTTTTCCAGCCTGGCTCGCAGCAGCGAGGCCAGACGCTGCACCTGTGCCGCCGAGAAAAAGTGCGCATAAACGAGCGGCAGCCAGCCCTGGTTGCGGAACTCAATGAACTTCTCGTCCGGCAATGCCGCGAATTTCTTCTCGTCGATGGCGCGAAAGCCGCTGAACTTGGCCTGCTGACCCTCACTGAGGTTGATCGTGATCGTCTGGTCGACGAGCACGTCGCACTCGAGCAGCGCCTTGCAGAAGGCATCGGTGTACTGGAGCTGCTGCTGGAAGGTCTTGCAGAATTCGAAGCCGAACTTCGCGAAATCCGATGGCGTACGGTCGTCGTTGAAGAATCGTCCTTCCTCGCGTTCCTCGACGGAATGCTCGGTGACGTCCACGCACAGGGTCAGATCGTCCTTACCGGGCACTTCGGCGAACACGAACGGATAGCGACGGATGTAGGCCGGAATGTAAGTATCCTTCAGCCACTGGCCCTGCTCGTCGACGAACAGGTTTTCGTTGTGGCGCAGACCGATCAGTGCGATCGGCGCCGCATTGCCGCCTGGCGCAAACCCGATCGGACACACATGACTCAGATCGGGCATTTCCACGGCGTTGGCCGGCACTGCGTTGATGCCGCGCGCGAATGCGAAGTTGAAATCCTTGCGGATGGCCAGCTTGCCATGCCTGTCCGGGTGCAGCGGCTCCGGGTTGCTGTACAGCGGCGGCAGCGTCATCGGCGGCTGGTTCTGATCGGTGGACGGCTCATTCGCCGCCTGCTCGGGTGTCTGCGAGTTCGTCATGGAAGCTGGATTCCGTAAGTCTTGTTGTTTTCGGGCGTATCGGCGATGCGTCCGGCCGCATCCACGCAGGCCCGGACAGCGCGATCCGCTGCTCGCATGCAGACTATCTGAATGCGGAACCGATTGCGACCGGGGCCAGGCGCGCCGGACACCTCAAGCGGACCCGGATCGACCGGACGGCCCGGCGGCCAGTACCGCCCCTTCATGCACCGGCCCTACCGTGCGCTGATACACACCCAGCCAGCCGCGCTGATCGGTGGCGCCAAATGTCCGCGGGGTCTGCCGGCGAGCGGCCAGCGTCGCCTCGTCCACCTCCAGATCCACGGTCCGCGCCGCCACGTCGATCGCGATCGTGTCGCCGTTGTCCAGCCAGGCCAGCGGCCCGCCGGCGGCCGCTTCCGGCGATGCCTCGCCCACGATCAGGCCTTCGTTCACAAGCCCGGAGAGCTGCCCTTCGGTGATCATCGCCACCTTGTCGATGAGTCCGGCGCCGTCGAGCGCGAAGGCCACGGCCGTCGTCATCGCCATGCCCGGGCCACCGATGACACCCAGCCCGCGCAGCACCAGCACTTCGCCCGGCTGTACACGGCCGGCACGAATCGCGTCCAGCGCCTCGTCGCGGGAATGGAAGATGTTCGCCGCGCCGCGAAATTTCAGCATGCGTTCGCCCGCGCCGCCCTGGCGCACGATGCCGCCACCCGGCAGCAGGCTGCCGCGCACCACCACCAGCGTCGGGCGCCGCGAAATCGGATTGTCGAGCGGTCGGATCACGTCGGGGTCCGCGACCTCGATGTCGGTCAGCTCCTCGCGCAGCGTGCGTCCGGTCACCGTGAGGGCGTCCAGATCGGCCAGCGACTCCAGGCGCTTCAGCGTCGCACGCGCGCCGCCGGCGCGTTCGAAGTCCTCGATGAAGCCCGGGCCATTGGGGCGGATCGCGGCCAGCAGCGGCGCCTTGTCCGCATAGCGGGCGAACAGCTCGTGGACGTCCACATCCAGGCCCGCCTCGATCGCGATCGCCTGAAGGTGCTTCACGCAGTTGATCGAACCGCTGAGCGCGAGCACGGTGAGCGCGGCATTTTTCACGGCGCCGGCCGTGATCACGTCGCGAGGCTTGAGGTCCTGCCACACCATGTCGACGATGCGCGCACCGGCGGCACGCGCCTGGTCCATCATCTTCGTGCTCATGGCCGCCACCGGTGCGCCGCCGGGCAGCGACATTCCCAGCGCCTCGCAGACGCTGTGCATGGAGTTTGCGGTGCCCATGCCGGCGCACACACCGGGGCTGCGTATCGCCTGATCGGCCATCGCACCCAGTTCCTCCACCGTCATGCGCCCGGACGCCACATGGCCGGCTTTCAGGAACACGTCCTCGATGTCCACGTGCTCACCGCGATACTCGCCGCTGGCCTGATAGCCGCAGATCACGACGATGGTGGGGATGTTCATGCGTCCGGCCGCCATCAGCTGGCCGGGCGTGGTCTTGTCGCAGGAGGCCAGACACACCATGCCGTCGAGCAGCGCGCCTTCCACCTGCACCTCGATGTCGGCGGCGATCAGATCGCGTGTGGGCAGAATGTAGGCGCCGTGCCTGCCGGCACTGGTGATGAAATCGCTGGGCGCGGCCGTGCGCACTTCAAAAGGCAGGCCACCGGCCTGGCGAATCGCCTGCTTCACCTCGGCCGCGATACCGTCCAGGTGACTGAAACAGCTGGACAGCTCGGACGAGGAATTCACGATCGCAATCTTCGGCTTCGCCATGTCCTCGTCGGTGAGGCCGAGCGCGCGCCACTGGGCGCGCCGTCCACCCCATTGCGGCGTGCCGGGGGCGAGATTGCTGCGAAGCTTGCGGCTCATACTGTCGATCTCCAGCGCCAACGGCGGCATGCCGTCTGCCGCGCATCGTATCAGCCTGTTGGCTTGTCCGGATGGCAGGGGGGCGTCGCAGTGTCAGCCGTCTGGATGCGCTACCCAATCATCCAGCCAAGGATCTCCACCGGGCAGGACTCGATGACACCTTCGAATTGGAGGGTACGCCGTTCTCCGGATGCCCTGATGAACGCGATGCGGCGAAGTTCATCGCCAGTGATTACGAATTCCACGCTCCCGAGTGCCAGTACCTCCATGTCGCCTTCCAAATACGCAGGCCTGACTGGTCCGAAGGGGATATTCACATAGGTGGTGAACCGCGAGAACCAGTCGGAGTCCTCGTCGGTTTCAGCCTGCCGTTCGATGTAGACGGTTGAAACGCCTGCTTCTTGCGTCCTGGGTGCCCGCAGGCACGCCAGAAGCAGTCCTGGCAGGTCCACTTCACCGTAGTCGCCGTAGGTGATGCGTGCCGAACTCAAAGTCCGGGACCCGCCCGAAGGTAAACGATCTCCGGGTATGAAGCTGAAAGTCAGTTCGACGCTCCCGACAAGATCGGGCAATTCGTACGTATAGCTGATGCGTGTCGAGCTCCAGTGCTGTACGTCACCAGATTGGAGCGCGCGGGAAACAGATGACTGCCCTTCGGATGGCTGGCTGAAGGATAGTGTCGTCAACAGACAGACCGCGATAAGGCCGCGCATATTGCATCTCCTCAGCTCAGGCGAATGTCAGGCGTAGTCCTGTCAGGTGGCGGCTGATCAGCACCAGATCGACTCGACGAGAGTGCCCGCAATGTCCTACCGAATTCCAAGTGGGCCGCTTGGCAATACAAACTGTAAATCCTGCCCCTGTCGCCGTACCTCAACAGTTACGAACTCACCAGGTGGACGATCGCGGGCCGTTGCGTTCAGCTCGGCGGGACTGAATACACGCTTTCCGTTGTAGCTGGTGACGACGTCACCAGGCGCAATCCCGGCTTGCTCGGCAAGTGATCCCGCAAGAACCCGCCCCACGTCGACATCAGTGCGTCGACCCAGTGCCCGCAAATAACGCTCGTACTCGTCGTCGCTCATCTCGTCACGCAGGCCACTGTCAGGATAGATAAGAGTGTTCACGTCTCGAGGCAGCTGATCGCTGTGCGCAAGTTCGTGTCCAGCCGCTTCCCGCTCCACTTGAATTTCCTCAGAGCGGCGTCTGATCCAATCAATGCGTGCTGGCGTGAACCCGGCTGCCAGCAGCATTTCGGTCTGGCGGTCGGTAGCGGCCGCCTGGCCCCGCACGGTTGCTTCAGCCAATCGATCTGCGATTATCCTTTCCGTTTCGTCGAGCAGTTCCAATACCGGGTCGGACCTGGTCCTGTCACGCAAGCTATCGCTGCTTTGTAGCGTGCTGTGCTGCAGCGCTCTGACGTCTTCTGCGAGTGCTGTCAGACGCTCTTCCATGGCAGCAAGTCGACTGTCTATGGCAAACCCTACGGAAACGGGTTCGCTGGCGCTGCCCTCGTGTGGCACCGACAGAGCGGGGCCATGCAGGTCTTCGGCTGCCTTTTCAGATTGAGGCAACAGAAATATCGTAACGAGCGAGCCGCAGACAACGCCGATCGCGAGAATTCCGAGCGTCCTGACTGCCATGACTTTCCCCTCCCCAAGATGGGTCGCGCACCAATTTGGTGCAGGCACGCTTCAGCTGAAGCGTGCCCCGGAGCCCCCAGTGGGACACTCCTCCCGGATCATCAAAGCCGGCCCCCGGCTGCGCAGCAGCATCATTCCTCAATGGTAACGCTGAATCGGCCGGAAACCCGATCCGACCAGATCACGCGCATCCTCATCGGGTCACCAGATGTAACCAGGTCAATGGGGAATGCCCCGTGAAACACATACTCGCCAGGTTCCGAGAGCTCGAACCAGCGATTCAGATCCGCGGAAGCCCGACGAGACTCTCCCGCTCTCAGGGTCAACCAGGACCCTACTCCCTGAGGCTGCAGCCGCGCTCCGATGTTCGGTACGGTTTCTCCATGCAGGAACCCCGAGAAGGTGAAACTAAACCATGCGCAGCATTCAAATCTCAGGTCATGCTCGCCTACGTTCGTTATTTCGAGTTCGACGTCAACCGCGTCGCCCAGTGCGACCGTCTGGCTTTGCGGAACGAACCGGGCCTGCAGCCGGTGTCCGGGATGATGTCGATACAACACATCAGTGGAAAATAGAGCAGCCGCCTTGACGGCAACGCCTTCCTCTGCGATCTGAAGCTGGGAGGACAAACGACCAGGCATCATTGGCAGGAACTGCATCGGGTACGTACGTTCATCGAGCACCAGGGCGTACACCGTAGGCACGTAGTCCGGGTCTAGAATCACACTGACGAAGCCATCGACTACCGTCTCGTCGAGATAGCCCAAGCGAATCGCGAAGTGCTCGTTGAAGTTGTCGGTCGCGAATATTGTGACTTCATCAAGGTCCAGCTCGACGCGATCCGCCAGCCAGTACTGCACGCCGCCACTCTCGATTACCGGCCCGTCCGAGGGTTCGCTGGACAGTGCATAAAGCCCATCCGCATAGTGCTGTGCCTGCGCAGCGGCAGCGCACAGCAATGCCAACCAACACGTCCGGCTGGTTGTCAGAAGGTGTCGTGTGACACTGAATGCCGCGGCTCGCGGTACTGTGAAGATAGTGCGGTCCTGTTGCATCATGACTCGATCCAACCTGAAAAAAGAATCCCGACTCGACCGGGACCTTCCAGATAGCGCATCATGAACGCTTCTGGTAGACATTTCCATCTGGCTGAGGATCCCGATCGGCGTTGCAATAGCACCATGCGAGCCGTATTCGGGGCGCCCGCGGCCTCGCAGAATCAGCGTATACGCACGAGGATCCACGAAGCTCCGACGGAGTAGCAGCCGCCGCCCGCGCCGGGCCGCCCGCGACGACTATACTCGCCCTTCACGAGGGTAATTACAGGTGGTCGCAGACGTGAGCAACGCTGTCACGAGCCGAATTCTGGTCTTTGCCGGTGCGGACGACGACATGATCGACGCAGCGATTCGCGACATCGCTCACGTCACGGTGCTGCGTGCCGGCGATCGCGAAGCGGCCTGCGCGGCACTGGCTGAGGCCGACGCGCTGGTGTCGGCCGATCATGCCTGGGGCGAGGACATCGCCGCGGCGCTGCGCGCTGCGCCGCGGCTGCGCTGGATTCAGCTCACGACGGCCGGATTCGACCGCCTGGAGCGCACCGCCATCCGTGACGACGTGAAGGTGAGCACGATCGGCGATGCCGGCGCCGGCATGGTCAGCGAACACGCCGTCACGCTGCTGCTGGCGCTCGCCCGACAGGTCCCCGCGATGGTCGCTGCGCAGTCGCGGAGCGAGTGGACGTTCGCCGATCTGGGCAAACGCGTCCGCAGCCTGCGCGACCTGAAAGTCACCGTGCTCGGCTTCGGACACACCGGACGCGCCATCGCACGCCTGGCCATGGCGTTCGGGGCGCAGGTCAAGGGCGTGGCGCGCAGCGCGCGCCGCGACAGCGCAACCGGCTGCGAGGTGCTGGCGATTAGTGCACTGCACGAAACACTCGCCGACAGCGACGCGGTGGTGATCACGCTGCCGCTGAACGCGGCAACGTCCGGGCTGCTCGGCCAGGACGCGTTCGCGTCGATGAAGCCGGGCGCGATGCTGGTCAACGTCTCGCGCGGGCGCATCGTCGTCACCGATGCGCTGATCGATGCGCTGAACAGTGGCCATCTGGCCGGTGCAGCCGTGGACGTGACCGACCCGGAGCCGCTGCCTGCCGATCACCCGTTGTGGCAGACACGCAATGTGCTGATTTCACCGCATGTGGCGTGGGCCGGCGGCGGTATGCGCCAGCGCGAGATCGTGGCGATGAAGGTGGTCGACAATGTCAGGCGATTCGCGGCCGGGGACCTGCCTGAAGACCTTGCAGACCTCGCGCCCGTCGGCAATCAACGAACCTGACCCGAAAAAAGAAAGGCTGGCGCCCCGCTCCGGAACGCCAGCCTTGCAGTCAGAGACTGATCAGAAGGTGGCCGCTACGAGCGCACCACCTCCGAAGCCTCACCTTCCAGTGCCCGCGCCCGCTTTGCCACCATAGGCAGCAGCATGATGCAGCCCGCGCATATCAGCAGCGGCACGGAAAGCATGCCCATGATCACCGCGGTCTCCGGGTCCAGGCCGAACCAGCCAAAGATCATGATGGCCAGCGGACCGAATACGGCACCGAAGCGGCCAACGGCGGTCGCCCAGCCAATGCCGGTGGCGCGGATGCCGGGCGGATAGAACGTAGCAGCCAGCGCATTCACCGCAAACTGCGCGCCCGAGGTGCCGCCGCCAATGATGAAGATCAGCGCGCCCCACTTCAGGAAGGTTGATTCGACCGCCAGGAACATGAAGAAGCCGATGGTCGTAATCACATAGGCGCAGAACATGCCCACTGCCGTCCTGCCCCGATCGACCAGCAGCGCCAGCGACAGGCCGCCGACAATGCCACCGGCCTGCAGTAGCACGCCGCCGCGCTGCGCCTGCGCGATTTCCCATCCCTGATCGGTCAGCAGCTGCGGCATCCAGCTGATCAGGAAGTACAGCACGAACATGTTGAAGAAGAAGATGGCCCAGATCAGCATCGTGCGGCCGAGATACAGCGGCGTCAGCAGCGAGTTCACCGACAGCTTCAGATCTGCTGCGCGCGCCTGGACATACAGCCGTGCCGGCTCCACATCGGGCACCAGCCGCCTGAGTGTCTGCTGGATGCGCGGGTCATCGGGGCGACGGTCCATCATGAAACGTACCGACTCGGGCAGCCACAGATACAGCGCCAGTGCCAGAACCGAAGGCAGTATGCCGCCCCAGATGAAGATGCCCTGCCATCCCCAGACCGCGGTGATGTTCGGCGCAATGAGGCCCGCGGTCAGCGCGCCCAGCGCGATGCAGCAGTACATCAGCGTGATCAGCAGCGCACGTCTTGCCGCCGGCATGTATTCGGATGTCAGTGCGATCGCGTTCGCGACGCTGGCACCCATGCCCAGACCCATGATGATGCGCCAGAAGATGAGCTGGGTCGGCGTGGTGGCGGTGGCGGTCAGGAACGTGCCTATGGCCATGATGACCGTTGCCCACACCAGAATCGCGCGCCGGCCGTACCTGTCTCCCAGCGGCGCCAGTACCGCGCCGCCCAGCACGCCACCGACAATCGCTGCAGACAGGGCCCAGCTGAAGGCCGCTCTGGGCAGTTCCCAGTCCAGCACAAGCAGGGGCACGGCCAGCGACATTGCCTGGATGTCAAAACCGTCGATGAAGACGTTCACGGCGCACAGCAGGATCACAAGGATCTGCAGTTTGCTCAACGGACGTTCGTCTATGACGCGTGTGATCTCGATATCGGGTGTAGTTGTGGCCAACGCTTTGCCCCCAGTCGATTGATTGTTGAAATAATGGTGGAAGGCGCCCCAAGGGGCTGCGCGAGTATAAGTGTTAAGGCCGATCACGTACATGGCGGAGGCGCTGGCGGAGGCGCTGGCGCGCGACGGGCGCCATGTAGGCGTTCACAGGTTGAGCAGCCGACGCGCCATCCGTCGGCCGGCTGCGGCGGATCGCAAACGTATGCCTAAGCGTAAATCCCGCGAACATCGCCGAACGGGACGCGAACAGCTCGCCATGCGTCGGTATACGCCAACTCGTGGCACGGCTCGCGCCCACCGGCAACGCGCATCGGGCATGGTTGCGCCTGACGTTGTAACTTACGCCCATGATCAACCGGATGATTCCTGAGTCCGCCTTCGAACAGCTCGCCGTGGCCGGCTGGCTGCTGTTCGTCGTCGGCATGCTGGCGCTGACACTGGTATGGATGGGCCGCATCGGACAGCACTACGGCCGTGCCGGCATCTGCGCGCTGCTCACCGGCGCCGTCGTGATCATCACGTCGCCGCCGTGGCAACTGGGGCTGCTGGTGGCCGGCGTGGTGGTCGCGGCGATGCAGCTGCGCCGCTCTCGCAGCAACCCCCCGCTGTGGAGCACAACCCGACGCCGCCATGAGCCCTGGGACCAGGAGGCCGAGCTGCTGCGCCTGTGCGGCGGAGACAGGGCTGTCGTGGAACGGCTCATCGGGCACGAGATCGAACGCAATCCGTCACTGTCACGCGCCGGTGCGGCGCTGGCTGCCGCGACACGGCTGCGGCACGAGCGATAAGCCCGACCACACAGCCGGCACGATAGCGCAGCCGAGGGTGCACGCAACTCGCGCACCAACACGCCAGAATTGCGACGCCGCACCATCAGCGTGCACGACGGTTGATGAATTGTGACGCCGCGCGCCGCATCAGGCGAACGGGCGCAGCAAACTCACCTGCCCGACCGTCGTACTTCCGAGGCTCTGAATGTCCCTGTCATCCGGTGCCGGCCGCGCAAATCGCAGCCCGGCAGCTCTGCGTTCCGTCTCCATGCCATCAGCAGCCTCCGATGGCGCTCCGGCCACGCCGGCAGACCTGCTCGCGCAGCTGGACGCCATGATCTATCGCTGCCAACCCGGCTCGGGACAGCCATTCGAGTACCTCAGCCCTGCAAGCGAAATGTTGACCGCGCTCCCCTATCAGCAGCTGCGCGAGGGTGGCCGAACGGCGTTCGATGCACTGATTGCCCCCGATGACCGCGAGCAGACCTGCGATGCGATTGCGAACGCGGTGGCCGATGGCGGGCGCTACCAGCTGGAATACCGCATCCTGCGTGGCGACGGCGAGGCGATCTGGGTCCGTGAACGCGGCACGGCACTGGATGGTGCGGCCGGTGAGAGCCGTATCGAAGGCATCATCGAGGACATCACCGCGCGCCGCCAGGCAGAGGAAATCCTGCGCGAAGCCGAACGCCGATACCACAGCCTGTTCGACAATGCCCTGGAAGGCATATTCCGCACCACGCCGGACGGCCGCTACCTGGATGCCAATCCCGCGCTGGCGCGGATCTACGGATTCGACTCACCGCAGGATCTGATGACCGGCCTGCGGGACATCGGTCGCCAGCTGTACGTGGACCCGGAAAGGCGCGACGAGTTCATGCGCATCATGCGTGCGCGGGGTGTGATCAGCGACTTCGAATCGCAGGTCCACCGCCGCGATGGCAAGGTGATATGGATCTCCGAGAACGCACGCGCCATCTGCAATGAATCCGGCGAGGTGAAGCACTACGAGGGCACGGTCGAGGACATCACCGAGCTCAAGAACTATCAGTCGCGCATCGAACAGCAGGCCAACTACGATGCGCTCACCGGTCTTGCCAACCGATCGCTGCTGCACGACCGGCTGCAGCAGGCCATTCTGACCGCCGCCGGCTACGGCACACGGCTGGCCGTGCTGGTTGCCGACCTCGACCGCTTCAAGCTGATCAACGACAGTCTCGGCCACCACGTAGGCGACGAGCTGCTGCGCGAAGTGGCGCAGCGTCTGCGTGCCTGCGTGCGCGAGTTCGACACGGTGGCCCGCATCGGCGGCGACGAGTTCGTGCTGATCCTCAACGGCCAGGAGGAACCGGGCACGGTAGGACGGCGCGTGGAGCGTATACTGGAAGTGGTTTCGCAACCCTGGCGCTCGCCCCACGGTGACTTCCATCTCACCTGCAGCCTGGGCGTGGCGCTGTATCCGGACGATGGCAGTGATGCCATCACGCTGCTGAAGCACGCAGACTCGGCGATGTATCGCGCCAAGGAACACGGCCGCAGCAACGTGCAGTTCTATACGCCCGAACTCAATCGGCGCGTGCATGAACGCCTGGAGCTGGAAAGCAGCCTGCGGCGCGCACTTGAGCGCGGTCAGTTCCGTCTGCACTATCAGTCGCGCGTGGATCTGCGCTCGCGCGCCATTGTCGGCTGCGAAGCGCTGATCCGGTGGGAGCTGCCGGGCCGCGGCACCATCGGACCGGATCGCTTCATTCCGATCGCCGAGGAGGCGGGCCTGATCGGCAGCATCGGCCGCTGGGTGCTGCGCACCGCCTGCGTGCAGTGCAGGAACTGGCAGAACAGCGGCCTGCCGCCGATCACAGTGTCGGTCAATGTATCGGCTCGTCAGTTTCGCCGCACGGACTTCGTGCAGACGGTATCCGATGCGCTTGCATTCAGCGGACTGGCGCCCGAATACCTGGAACTGGAACTCACCGAAAGCATGGTCATGCACGACGCCGAGCAGGTGATCGCCACACTGCGGGCCATCAAGGCATTGGGTGTGAAAATCTCGGTGGATGACTTCGGCACCGGCTATTCCTCGCTGAGCTATCTGAAACGCTTTCCGGTGGACTGCCTGAAAGTGGATGGATCGTTCGTGCAGGACATCGCCAACGACGCCGATGACGCGGCAATCGTCAAGACCATCATCGCCCTCGGTCACGGCCTCGGGCTGCGGGTGGTGGCCGAGCGCGTGGAGAACGAGCAGCAGCTCGAGTTCCTGCAACGCTATCGCTGCGACGAGGTACAGGGCTTCTACTTCCACAAGCCGCTGCCGGCGGATGAATTCCGTCGTCTGCTCCTGCCTGAGGGCAGCGAAGAAACTGCCCTGTAAACAAATAACCGGTTCGCAAACAAAGCGACACCGAACCGTCATGCCGCCATGGCAAAACGTTTCCCGCGGTCTTGGTCAGCCACGTCACAGAAAGGGAAACAGGCATGAAGGACATCAAACCGACGACGTTCGAACCCGGCAACGGCGACGAACCGATCAGCAACCACTCCAACAATCCCCATTTCACACAGATACTTGAGAAGCGCCTCAATCGCCGCGACGTGATGAGCGGCGGTATCAGCGCAGCGGTAGCCGGCCTGTTCGCCACGTCAGCCGCCGCGTTTGCCGCAACCCCTGGCGCTGCGAAGCAGCTGCCACCGGCCGCTGGCGCACGTCCGCCGTTTGCGCGTCCGCCTGTCGGTCCCAAGCCCGGCCTGAGCTTCAACGCCATTCCGGTGTCTCGCTCCGATACCGCCTTGCTGCCGCATGGCTACAGGGCACAGGCGCTGATCCCCTGGGGCACGCCGCTCACCGGTACCTACCCTGAATACGACAGCGCAAACGGCAACACCGGCGCGGAACAGGAACAGCAGGTGGGCTCGCACCATGACGGCATGCACTACTTTCCGTTCGAGAAGGATCCGAACGGACACGGCCTGCTGTGCGTGAACCATGAGTACGTGGACGCCCAGATTCTGCACGTCAACGGCCCCACACTGGTGAATGGCATGCGGCCGAAGGACGAGGTGCGCAAGGAAGTCGCCGCACACGGCGTCAGCGTCGTTGAGGTCAGGAAAGACGCCGGCACGGGCGAGTGGAAAGTCGTCCGCGGCCGCTACAACCGGCGCATTACCGCGGACACCCCCATGGTCATCAGCGGCCCGGTGCAGGGCCATGATCTCGTCAAGACCAGCTACAGCCACAAGGGCTGGTTCACGCGCGGCACGATCAACAACTGCGCTCACGGCTTCACGCCCTGGGGAACCTACCTCACCTGCGAAGAGAACTGGGCCGGCTATTTCGTCAACCGCGGCACCGAGCGTCCGCGTGAGCAAAGCCGCTACGGCGTACCGTTCGGCACGTTCGCGACAAGCCGCTACCGATGGGATGCCGCAGAAGGTGGCGCGGACGAATATGCGCGATTCGACGTATCGGTCAAGGGCGCATCGGCGACGATGGACTATCGCAACGAAGCCAACTGTCAGGGCTGGATTGTCGAGATCGATCCGATGGATCCGAACAGCACGCCGGTCAAGCGCACCGCACTGGGCCGCTTCGCGCATGAGGGCGTGATATTCGCGCCGCCACAGCAGGGCCAGCCGCTGACGTTCTATATGGGTGACGATGCGGTCAACGAGTACATATACAAGTTCGTGACGAAAGCGCGCTACAACCGCAACCGCAAGAACAACGGCGACCTGCTCGATGAAGGCACGCTTTACGTTGCACGTTTCAACGAAGACGGCAGCGGCGACTGGCTGGCGCTGGACATCAGCAATCCTGATTTCATCGCTGCGGCCGCCGCGGCCGGCGTGGAGTTCAAGGACCAGGCCGACGTACTGGTCAACACCCGTCTGGCCGCCGACGTCGCGGGCGCGACCAGGATGGACCGTCCCGAATGGGGTGCCGTGCATCCGCAGACCGGCGAGGTCTACTTCACCCTGACCAACAACAACGCCCGCACGCCAGCCCAGGTCGATGCCTCGAATCCGCGCGGGCCGAACCCTTTCGGACACATCATCCGCTGGCGCGAACAGGGCAACCGGGCGTGGGCTCTGCGTTTCCAGTGGGACCTGTTCGTCCTCGCCGGCACGGAGACCGACAGCCAGATACTGCCTGGCAGGAACGGTGCCGCGCTGACGGCCGACAATATCTTCGCCAGCCCCGATGGCCTGTGGATCGACACCAACGGCACCCTGTGGATCCAGACCGACATGAGCGGCAATCAGCAGGACGCCGGGCCGTTCGGCGAGAACTCGATGCTGGCGGCCAACCCGGTGACCGGCGAAATCAAACGTTTTCTGGCAGGCCCCCGACAACAGGAAGTCACCGGCGTCGTCACCACCCCGGACAATCGGACGATGTTCGTGAACTTCCAACACCCCGGCGACCGTTCGCAGCCGGGCAACTTCACCAGCAACTGGCCGGACAGCGGCGCCGTCTATCGACATCCCGGCGAACCGGACGTCATCCCGAATCCGAATGGCCCCCGCCCCCGCTCGGCCACGATTGTCATCACGCACGATGACGGTGGCGTGATCGGCGACTGATCGCAACGAAAGCTGCTGCTACCGGCAGCCACCTGGGGGTGGGACGGACGCGTGCGTCGGTCCCGCCCATCTTTTTGTTTCCTCCATGTTATCTGTCTGGCGCGCATCCGAAGTTTCCCGCGGCTACAATGTCCGGCAATCCTGTAGCAAGCAGGTTCCCCCCTATCCAAGGAGATAACAACATGGAAAAGTTTATTCGTGGCCTTGCCGTGGCTTCGATTTTCACGCTGTTCGCAGCGCCCGCGCTGGCGCAGGACGTGACCGGCACATGGCGCGCCAACCTTGAAGCCGAGCAGGGCCCGGTGGAGCTGGTGTTCACTTTTCGCCAGGATGCCGAGGAAATCACCGGCAGTCTGTCGGCTGGTGGTGCAGACAGCAACATCACCGACGGCCAGATCAGCGGCAACGAGCTGACCTTCAACGTACCCTGGGCCGGCATGGGCGACGGCCCGCCGACCGTCATCGCCTACGAGGCGACCGTGGATGGTGACGAAATGGCCATCGTGAGCACGCTCACGTTCGCGCCGGGCATGGATCCGCTGGTCACCGAGTTCACCGCGCACCGCGCTCAGTAGGCGCAGACAACTGTGTCCGACCGGGCTGTGTCAGCGGCCGCTGGCCGCTAAAGTGCACACCGGATACGACACTGGCGACCGCCTGCGTGCCAGGCGGTCGCCCTCCTCGCGGCGACAGCGCTGGTAGATGGCCTCAGCGCATCCATAGGTCCGGCATTCGATACAACTGAAACACCGCGATACCCTCAACGTGGTCGACGACCCCGTCGCGGATCCTGAACAGCTCCATCACACGGTGCGAATTCGGGTACTCGATGGGCACGCGTTGCGTGCCGCCATCCAGCGTCTGGTATTCCACATAGCGTGTGGCGTGATCCAGAAACGCAAACGCCACGACCACGCCGTGCTCCTCATCGACGATGTGGTAACGACGCGCGCGTACGCGATCCACCGGTTTGTAGAAGCCGATCTCGAACTGCGCACGACAGCCCTGCACCGGCGTATGCTCACCGTGGCTCATGTTCACGCCATTGCTGATGCGCGTGCACGCCGGTGAAAACTCGCCGAACAGCGTGCCGTCGTTCAGCTGCATCGTGTTGTAGTAGCTCTCTGCGATCGCAATCATGCGCTCACGGGGACGACGCTGAGCGGCCGGCAATGGCGCGGTCAGCACCTGACTGACACGATAGCCCTCAGGATGCTCGAAGTGCGCCGGTGTGCGATCGCGCGAGACCACGGTTTCCACGTCTGCTATGCGGCGGTTTTCGATGCGCAGTCGCAGCGCCAGGTAGGCCGCATCGCCGTGTTCCTCGACCACACCCAGCCACAGCACGTTGCCGGTGTCCGGATCCGCCACGCGATACAGCGGATCGCTGATCTGCGTGACCGTCTGCCACAGGCCGTCGTTCACCATCAGCGCGACGTCGTTCTCGGTGAAGCGCACGCGATCGGCCCACGGCAGATCGCGGCCGTCCTGGGTGATCAGCGCGGCCAGATACTGGTCGGCGAAATCCAGCAGGCAGGCGCGGTCGCAGGCCTGAGCCCAGACCTGGGAAGCCGGCAGCGCCATCGTCGCCACGATGGCAGCAGCGCCGATGGCCGCCGTGCGGACGCAGGCGCGAATAGCCGCAGCGAACGGCAGGCGGTGCGTCGCAGATTCGTTGTTAACTGTTGTCATCGCGCTCACCTCGTCTGGAAGTCCACGTTCGGCTGCGCGAACGGTGACGGCATGAAATACGGGGTATAGGTGAAGATGGCCTTCACCCGGTGAATGGCGCCATCCTTGACCTTGAACGCCTCGAGCAGCGTGATCGAGTTCGGCCATTTCAGCACCGTCGTCATTTCACGGCCATCGGTGAGGGTGTAGCGATCGAACGCATTGCCATGATCGAAGAAGCCGGTGGCCACGACCACACCGCGCTCCACGTCGACAATCGGAAAGCGCCGCTCGCGGATGCGGTTGTTGATGCGAAAGATACCGAGCTCGAACTGCTCCACGCAGCCGGATGCATACTGTGCCGAACCAAAGCCGGCCGAGCCGGTCGTGGCCACGCCGTTCTCCACACGTTCGCAATCGTCGTGGAACGGGGTAAAGATCACACCATCGTTCAGCTCGACGGTATTGAAGTAGCCGTCGCCGATCGCGATCAGCCGCTCGCGCGATACGCGCTCTTCGGGCGGCAGCACTTCGCGAAACGCATCATCGTAGATGATCTGCGTGGGATCGCCGAAAGGCTTTGGCATGTCCGGCAGCCGATTCACCACGGTTTCGATCTCGGTGATCTTGCGGTTTTCGACCTTCAGACGTACGCCGAGATAGGCGGGATTGCCGTGCTCCTCGACGATGCCGAACCAGGCGCTGCCGCCGGTGAGCGGGTCGGCCACCGTGAGCGACTCCTCCCAGACCGCGTTGATCGTGCCCCACAGCCCTTCATTACCCACCGGCATGACGACGTTGTTCTCACTGAACCGCACATTGGGCGACATCGGCACCCGCGTGGGATCGCGATGGACCAATGCATCGAGGTAGCGGTTGGTGAAATCGATCATACAGTCGTAGTCGCAGGTGATTGCGATCACAGCGCTCGGCTGGCCGGGCGCCTGGGCTGCGGCCGACGTGGCCGTCAGAGCGGCAATGACGGCGCCCAGCGCGGCCAACCGTACGCAACCGCGCGGCTGCACAGACGCGACCCGCGACGCGGGCATCGATGAATGTGAATCACTGAACGCAGCTTTTGAAGAAAGCCGCTGAAGTTGCTCTTGCATGAGGTACCCCCCGCTGTTGTGAGCGTGTTGTTGCGGTGCCGGCTACAGACCGGCACCTGTTGTTCACTGCCTGCCAGGGCTCAAACCCCATCAGGCATCAGTGCATCGGCACGGCGTAGATCATGAACGGCCCGGGATCCTGACCGCTCAGTTCCGGATCAATCAGATAACGGATATTGCTTTCGATCACATAGGCGGTATCGCCTGCTGGTGTCGCACCCGGTGTCGACAGAAATTCTTCGCTGAGGACTTCCAGCGTCGCTGTATCGCCTTCTATCGTCACTATGGAGACGCGACCGTTGTTGCCCTCTGCCTGCAGGAACCGGTTGCCATCAATGAGGCGCATGCTGTCCGGGCCGTCGAGCTCATGCGAAACGCTGAGCCGGGTCAGGCCCGTGGCACTACCGCCATCGCGTTCGATGCGCAGCAGTTCATTGGAACGTACATTGTTCACGTACAGCGTGCCATCGGCACTGAATGCAATGCCATCCACGCCCACCAGAGCGGTGTCCTCGATGAACGGGCGCAGCGAGTCGCTGCCCGGATCGAGTGCGAACACGCGGCCATTGCCCGTGTCCGTGGCGTAGGCAACACCGGCGGTATCCACCGCGATGTCGTTGCAAACCGAGGCTGGCGGGGGGAACGGATAGCTGCCAATCAGCGCGCCACTGGCCAGATCGAATGCCATCAGGCTGCTCACGCCCTGTGATCGCTCCGGCCCGAAGAAATTCGGGACGGAACACAGCCACAGGGTGCTGGAAGCGTCGTCGGCCAGCACGCCGAATACGGTGAGAATGCCGTTGTCGTCATCGGCGCGTATCCACGCGTCGGCCACCGACTCGCCCGGCAGTGCGCGGTAGACGTTGCCGCGCAGGCTGCCAACATAGACAGTGCCATCGGCCGACGAAGTGACGCTCTCCGGGTAGACCTCAGTGTCGTTGACGCGGATGTCGGGCAACGGCGCAGCTGCCGCCGATGTCGCCGAGGACTCGGTCGGCGCTGCTGCCGGCGGCGCATCCTGTGCGCAGCCCGCAGCAAGCATCAGCATGCACGCGGCCGCGCCGCCCAGGCTATTGCTGTGCTTCATAGGCCTCCCATGCCAGATCGGCGAGATGCTGGCGTATGGCCTCAGTCTGTTCGCTGTTGAGCACATCGTCCCACTGCGGCATGCCGCTGAAACGCATTGCGCCATGCAGCACGATGGCTTCGAAGTTGGCGTGCGTGGCGGCAGTCATGCGGCGCAGGTCCGGCGTCATGCCGTCATCAACATTCGCGTGGCAGAGCGTGCAGCTGCGGCTGAACAGCTGCTGCCCCTGTGCAATGACGGCGGCATCGGTGGGTCGCTCGACCGGCGGCTGAGGAATGGGGCCTGCCGCCGAGGTCGGCGGCGGAATCGGCGTTTCGCCGCCGTCGAGTCTGAACGCGAGAATGCGCCCGTCATTGCCATGACGGATCACCGCACTGGTGGGATGCGGAGCAAACCAGCCGCCGCCGCCCCAGGCGGCCATGATCGCAATGTACTGCACACCGTCGACGCTGTAGGTCATTGGCGCGGCAAGCATGGACGTGCCGATCTCGATTTCCAGCAGCTGCTCGCCGGTTTCGGCATGAAACGCTCTGAGGTGCCCGGTATCGGCGCCCTGGAATACCAGCCCGCCGGCCGTCGCCAGCACCCCGCCGCGATCCCAGTAGCCGGCGCCTTCCTGCTCCCACACCACTTCGCCGGTGTGCGGATCGAACGCTTTCAGCGCGGCGCGCGAGTGATGCTCACCGGCTTCCTGCACCTCACGGAGCTTGGAACGCAGAGGCTCGGCATAACTGTTCGGATCGGCCAGCAGCATATTGCCGAACAGCGTTGAATTGCCGCTGTTCGGCTGCATCGGCCGGTACACGTGACCATCGGTCGGATCGAAGGTGATGGCGCCACCCTCGATGGTCGGGATATAGACGAGACCGGTGCCCGGGTGGTACGCCTTCGGATTCCAGCTGTGACCGCCCATGCCCGACGGCACGATGAATACCGGGCCATCTGAGTAGTCGGTGTTCTCGGGTACCACGGCGGGGCGACCGGTTTCCAGATCCACATGCGTCGCCCAGTTCACCGGCACGTAAGGATCAGCCGACAGCAGCTCACCGGTTTCGCGATCGTAGATATAGAAGAATCCGACCTTCGGCGCCTGCATCAGCACCTTGCGCGTCTCGCCATTGAATTCCATGTCGGTGAGCAGCATCGGCTGCGTCGCCGTATAGTCCCAGCCCTCGCGTGGCGCCTGCTGGTGATACCAGACCAGCTCGCCGGTATCCGGATTGATGGCCAGCACTGAGCACAGAAACAGGTTGTCGCCACCGGCCGGACTGCGTTCGTCCGGGTTGAACAGCGCCGCATTGCCGGTGCCCACATAAAGAAGATTGAGTTCGGGGTCGTACGACATGCCATTCCAGGCCGTGCCGCCGCCGCCAACGTCCCAGCGGCTGTCCGGATCCCAGGTCTGCGCCGCATACTCCATTTCCGGATGCTCGAAACCCAGCTCCGGGTCGCCGGGCACGATGAAGAAGCGCCATGCCAGATCACCGGTCTTCAGGTCGTAGGCGGAAATGTAACCACGCGCATCGTAGTCGGCGCCGCCATTGCCGATCACGACCACGCCTCCGGCCACTTCCGGTGCACCGGTGGATGAGTAGGCGCGATCCTTGTAGATGAACGTATCGACTTCCCACGCAACGGCACCGGTGCGGGCGTCCAGCGCGAACATCCGCCCGTCCAGCGACGCGACATAGACCAGACCATCCCAGACGGCAACACCGCGATTCACCTCGTCGCAGCACGAATAGCGATTGACCTGACCGTCGCTTTGTGGATCGAAGGCCCAGATCTCCTCGCCGGTCACCGCGTTCAGCGCATAGGCACGACCGGTGGTGCCGGAGGTATACAGCACGCCGTCGACGACGATGGGTGTTGCCTGGAGACCGCGCTGCGTGTTGGTGTGGTAGTCCCACGCGAATCCAAGGCGATCGATGTTGTCGGTGTTGATCTGATCGAGATCGGAATAGTGACTCTTGCCGAAATCACGGCCGGATGTCATCCACTGACCGGGCTCGTCGTCGGCCGCCAGCAGCCGTTCGCGATGCACATTGCCGAACGAGGTTGGCGTGAAGGTCGCCGCGCCGCCGCGTGCGTCCGGCGATCTGGCCGCACCGTCCACCGCATCGCCGCCACAGGCAGCCAGAGTGAACGCCGCAAGAATACAGGCCGCCTGTCGGGCGCCCGCCTTGAGAGTACGCAGGGCAATAGCATCAGGAATCATTGCGGCTCCGGTGGTGGCGTATTGTCATGGTTATGGGGAGCGATGCCCGGATTGTAGGGTCCGTCTGCAGCATTCACAACGGACGGCACCTTCCAGACTTCAGTGACTGCCGTTTCAATGCGTCAGTGTATAGACCGCAATGTTCACGCCCAACCGCAGGCCATAGCTTGCGCTTTCCGACGGGTAGCGGGGATCATCGGCCCACTGCCAGGAATCGGCGACGTCGTTGTTGAATGCGACCAGTACCATCAGTCGGCCGTGATCGTCCTCGATGCCGTGCCATCGTGGCACACGACCATCCCCGAGCCATCCGCCGCCGCCGCGCATCAGCGAATTCATGTTCGGAATCTGTACGCGGCTGACTTCGGCCAGATCGTAAACGATGTGAAACACCGGATGATCGTCTCTGATCTCGATGATGGGCCGGTCGGGAAACACGCGCCGCAGACCACGTTCGAACCCCACCCAGTCGCTGGAGCCAAAGAAGCTGTCGGCAAACAGGAAGCCGCCGCGCAGCAGATACTCGCGCAGCTTTGCGACCTGGTACTCCGTCAGCTGCCAGTTACCCGCCAGTCCGACCATCAGGAAGGGCCAGAAATACACGTCGTCGCCGTCGTTGAGATTCACCGGCTGCTCCACCGACCGGACGTCGATCCACGTGAAGCGTCGCAGCAGTTCAGCCAGCATGCGGTCGCCACGCGGATAGTCCACGGTCCACGGCGTGCCGCCACTCAGCCAGTCGCCGCCACGCCAGCCGCCGCCGCCCGGATACATCAGGCGACCGACAACGAAATCGGCGGGCTGATCCCAGTCGTGCGGCAGGGCCATGTGACTGTCTTCACGTTCAAAGCTCTCGTAGACGCGAAACTCGCGCTGTGCGGACGCCACGGTGACCAACAGAATGGCGATGGTGACGATGATGGAGGTGGCGATGAGTCGCCCTGGGTAACCGGTCGGTCTGCGCATTGGGTGATCGTAGCGTCCACACGCAGCGAAGTCATCCCGGATAGAAAGTGTTCCACGCCACGGCGCAACCCGGCGAAGTGCCGCGCACTCTGCCCTGTCGATTCCCGCCAGTTATTGGTGGTTTTCGCCGTAGGCCGGTGCACCATCTCGTCGCCGCTGTGTGCCCATCCCCATATTGTTCACTGTATCAATCAGTTACGAGCTCGTCGGCGCTGGCACGATTGCTGCAACATGGGGGCAAACGACGTTATCCGGCCTCGGCGAGGATCCGGTGAATCCGAACGGAAGGAAATCGCAATGTACCGCTCAGCTGACTACGATCGCGAAAGCTACCGCTATCCACGCGCGACCGGCGACAGCGAACGCCTGCTGGTCGTCGTCACCTACGTGCTGCATCTGGTCGGCGCGGTGGCTGGTATCACGAGCATCATCGGTGTGGTCATCAATCATCTCAAGCGCCATCAGTGCGGACCGCTGCTCGACAGTCATCATCGCTGGATGATCCGCTCATTCTGGTGGGCCCTGTTCTGGATGGTGATCGGATTCATCACCATGGTCATCCTCATCGGCTGGCTGATCACCGCTCTGGCGTGGCTGTGGTTCATCTACCGACAGGTGCGCGGCCTGCTGCGACTCGCCAACGGCCTGCCCATGCCGATCTGACGGTCAATTTCAGTGGAACATGCGGCCCTGAACCGCGCGCGGCCCCCTCGCCCGCGCGGTTTCTTTCGTGACGGCTACATCCAGATCGCACCGGCGGAATACACCATCAGCACAACCACGGCAGCGCTGGCGAACCGTCGCAGGCGCGCGTCGGCCAGCTGCCGCCGCAGCCCGGCACCCAGCAGCGCCCAGGTGGAAATACACGGCAATCCCACCATGGCATAGACGGCTGCAAGCGTCGTCACGGCGAGCCACGGCGGCTGCAGCGGCGGCATGAAGACCGATACCGCGGTAAGGGCCATGAACCATGCCTTCGGGTTCACGAACTGGAACGCTGCCGCCTCGAGGAAGGTCAGGGGGCGACCACGCGTTGCAACGTCGCGCGGATTGAGCGCATCGCGCATACGCCAGGCGAGAAACAGCAGATACACCGTGCCGATGACCTTCAGGGCAACCGCGGCCCGCGGCATGCCGGCCATCAGAGTCCCCAGGCCGGCACCGCAAAGTACCACCAGCAGTGCGAACCCGATCCAAACACCAAGCAGATGCGGCAGCGTGCGTCGCAGTCCGAATGCGATGCCGGACGCGGACAGCATCAGATTGTTCGGGCCGGGCGTTATCGTTGAAACGAACGCGAACGTCGCCAGCGGCAAGAGCAGTTCCATGACATGACCTCCCTATTGCCGGCATAGATTAGGTGGCGATGGCAGGCTGTTACAGATTCAGATAGAGTGAATTTCTACTGATACAGATCGGCACAAGCGCTTCCCATGCTCCCGGAACGTTTCGAATACGAACGCGTGGCGACACTGATCGAGCGACAGATCGCCGCCGGCGCACTGCGTCCGCGCGAACGCGTACCGTCACTGCGCGCGATGAGCCGCCATGCGGGGGTCAGCATCGGCACCGTCGTGCAGGCCTATATGAGCCTGGAGCAGCGTGGCCTGCTGGAGACGCGGCCCAGGTCGGGATACTTCGTTGCCGCGCCAGCTTCGCCCGTTCTGTCGGCACCGGCGGCACAGCGTGTTGCGCGCCCGCGGCCGCGGGCGGTGGCACGTCGCGTCATGGACATACTGCTGGAGTCGCTGAGCAGGCGTGACCTGATTGCGCTCAACAGCGCGATTGCCGCATCGGCAACGCGGCTCGACGGACGGCTGAACAGTATTACTCGGTCGGTACTGCGCGATGAGCCGGGTCTGCCGAACGCGCTGTTGACGCCGCCGGGGCTGCCCGAGCTGCGCCGTGAGATTGCCAAGCGATGCGTCCTGCACGGACTCGTGGTCACCGCCGACGACATCGTGATCACCAACGGCACGATGGAGGCGATCATGCTTTCGCTGGCAGTGGTGTGTCGGCCCGGTGACACGGTGCTGGTCGAATCGCCCACCTATTTCGGGATTCTGCAGGTAATCGAACATCTGCGGCTGAAGGTGGTCGAGGTGCCGAACCGTCCCGGTGACGGTATCGATCCCGCGGCGGTGGCCACTGTGCTGGCAGCAACGCCGGTGCGCGCAGCGGTGTTTCAGTCCGGGTTCAACAACCCCACCGGCGCTCTGACCCCCGACGCGGCGAAAGCCGAGATCGTGCATCTGCTCGGCCGCCATCGCGTAACGCTGATTGAAGATGACATCTACGGCGACCTGCACTTCGGCGATCCGCGGCCGCGACCGTTCGCGGCGTTTGATGCCGCCGGATCGGTGATTACCTGTGCATCGATTTCCAAGACGGTGGCGCTGGGATTTCGTATCGGCTGGGCGGTGAGTCCGCGACATGCGGCAGCATTGTCGCGCGCGAAGTTCTGTTCGTCGGTGGCGACTGCCGCGCTGCAGCAGCACGTGATCGCGCGCTATCTGACGCGCGCCACACATGACCGGCATCTGCGTCAGGTACGTGCGGCGTTGCGCGACAACTGCCGACGCTTCACGGCGACCCTGGCGGAAGCTTTTCCCGCCGGTACGCGGGTGTCCGACCCCGAAGGCGGCGTGGTGCTGTGGGTGGAACTTCCGGGCCGCGCGGACGGCGTCGCCTTGTTCGAGAAGGCGCTCACCCATCGCGTGGGCATCGCGCCTGGGGTGATCTTTTCAGCGCGTGGCGACTATCGGCAGTTCATCCGCCTGAGCGCCGGGGTACGCTGGAGCGAGGGTGTGGAGCGCGCCCTGTGGCTGCTCGGAGAGCTGGTCGAAGGCGCGGCAAACGGCCGCTGAACGCGGGATCCACAGCAGCTTCTTGACTTCACCGGATGACGGGCACACAATGCGCGCCCTTTTGGACGGACCAGTCCGTCCGGTAATCCGACATGCCCACACAGGCCAGACGCGTACACAAGAGTGCCGAGCTGCGCCGCGAGGAAATACTTGCGGCTGCCGCGACGGTATTCGCCGAGCACGGCTACCGGGCAACCGATGTGCAGCAGATTGCCGATCATGCCGGAGTCGGCAAGGGGACGGTGTACCGCCACTTCCCCACCAAGGAAGAGCTGTTCCTCGCGGCGCTCGATGCAAGCCTGCGCCAGCTCCTTGAGCGCATGACCGACGTACGCACCCGCCACAGCGATCCTCTGGATCAGATGTATGCCGCCGCACACGCCTACCTTGAATACTTCGACCAGCATCCGGAGACGGTGGAGCTGTTCATTCACGAACGAGCGGAGTTTCGCGACCGTGCCAAGCCACTGTACTTCGTGTACGCGGACAGCCGCCGCGATGAATGGACGGCGCTGTTCCAGGCGCTCCGGACACAGGGCCGGCTGCGCACCGACAACATCGACTCCGCCATGCAGGCCATCGCCGAGATGCTGTACGGCGCAGTACTGGCCAATCACATTTCCACCCGTCACAAACCGCTGGCCGATCGTCACCGCGAACTGCTGGACATCTGCCTGTACGGCATCATCGCTCCGCCGGACAGCAGCGCAGATGCCACGCATTAACGGCCACCCGGAAACTCACAACCAGAAGACACCGCCCGGAAGAACCATCATGGAACTAAAGCACGAAGCGTCGCGCGCTGTACCGCACCAGGGAAGGCGCGCACGCAGCAACATCGCCATCACCCTGCTCGCAGCCACCACGCTGCTGGTCACAGGTTGCGGCAATGGCGACCCCGTCGCGGCCGACGCTCAACAGGCCATGCCACCGATGCCGGTGACCGTTGCCACGGTCGCACCGCGTGATGTCGAGATACTCGGCGAGTACGCCGGTCGCGTGCGTGCCGTGCGCGAGGTGGAGATCCGTGCCCGCGTCGGCGGCCTCCTCGAGCAGCGCCTGTATACGGAAGGCAGCGCAGTCTCCGCCGGCGATGCACTGTTTCGCATCGATTCGGAGCCCTACCGCATCGCACTGCAGCGCGCCCAGGCGGAGCTGGCCAATGCACAGGCCGACCTCGCCCGTGCCGGACGCGAACGCGCACGCATGGACGAGCTGTATGAGCGTCGGTCGGTGAGCGAGCGTGATCGCGACGAGGCGGCCAGCCAGCAGGAACTGGCTGATGCGCGGGTCGCGCTGTCGCGTGCGACGGTCGCCGATGCCGAACGCAACCTGCGCTACACGCAGGTGCGTGCGCCGGTGGACGGCATGACCGGCCTTGAAAGCCTGCCCGAAGGCAGCCTGGTGGACATCGGCACACTGCTGACAACGATCACGCAGATCAAACCGGTCTACGTGCGGTTCGCATTGCCCGAAGTCGATGCGCGCCGCCTGCGCGCGGGCGCCGGGAACGACGCTGCCGCGGTGCGACTTGCGCTGACCAACGGCAGCGAATACGCCCATGCCGGCTCGCTCGATTTCACGGACAGCCGCGTTGATCCGCGCACCGGCACCGTGACCGCGCGCGCCGAGTTTCCCAACCCGGACAGCGCGCTGATTCCCGGCCAGTTCGTCCGCATCCACGTGCCGCTGGAGCATCTGCAACAGGCCGTGGTGATCACAGCCTCGGCCGTTGGACAGGGCCCGCAGGGGCCGCGCGTATTCGTCATCGACGACGACGGTATTGCCAGATCGCGCAACGTGGTCCTCGGGCCGATCATCAATGGCAGCGACGGCGGCCAGCTGATTCGAAGCGGCCTGCGGGCGGGCGAGCGTGTCGTGATCAACGGCCAGGTGGCTCTTGCGGACGGTGCCCCGGTGATGGTGCGCCCGGCCACCGGCGCGGAGTAGAACATGCTGCGATTCTTCATAGACCGGCCGATCTTCTCGGCGGTGGTCTCGATCATCATCGTGCTCGCCGGCCTGATGGCGCTGCGCGTGCTGCCGGTGGAGCAGTACCCGGACGTGGTGCCGCCGCAGATCGTGATCGAAGCCACTTACCCGGGGGCCAGCGCGGTGGTGATAGCCGATTCGGTGGCCGCGCCACTGGAGCAGGAGATCAACGGCGTCGATGGCATGATCTACATGCAGTCGTCGACCACGGACTTCGGTTCATTGCAGATCACGGTCACGTTCGACCTCGGCACCGACCCCGATCAGGCCGCCATCAACGTCAACAACCGCGTCCAGGCCGCCCTGCCACGGCTGCCGCAACGGGTGCGCGAGCTTGGCGTCCGCGTACAGTCGCGATCGACGAACATCCTGTTGCTGCCGGTGCTGGTGTCGCCCGACGGACGCTACGACGAGATCTACATCAGCAATTATGCGCTGCTGAATGTCATCGACGAACTGGTACGCCTGCCGGGCGTCGGCTCGGCATCGCTGTTTGCGCCGCAGGACTACTCCATGCGCGTCTGGCTGGATCCGGACCGGCTCGCCGCATTCGAACTCACGCCTTCGGATGTTGTTGCCGCCCTGCGCACGCAGAGCGCACAGTTTGCCGCCGGCCAGATCGGCGCGCAGCCGGCACCGCACGACCAGCCGTTCACGTTCGCGGTGACCACCGATGGGCAGCTGTCGACACCTGAGGAGTTCGATCGCGTCATCCTGCGATCGAGTCCGGACGGAGCGACGCTGCGACTGGCCGATGTGGCGCGCACGGAGCTGGGCTCCCAGAGCTATGACTTCTCGGCCACGTACAACGGTCAGCCGGCGGTGCCTATCGGGGTGTTCCTGCAACCGGGCGCCAATGCGTTGCAGACCGCCTCAGCCGTCCGCGCAACGCTTGACGATGTGTCATCCCGCTTTCCACCGGGCCTCGAGTTCGCGATCCCCTACGACACCACCGAGTTTGTCGAAATTTCGATTCGCGAGGTGGTCATCACCCTGCTGATTGCGGTCGTGCTGGTCGTGCTGGTTACGTTCGTGTTTCTGCAGCACCTGCGCGCAACGCTGATTCCGGTGCTGGCGATTCCGGTGTCGCTGATCGGCACCTTCGCGGCCATGCAGGCCTTTGGCTTCTCGGTGAACATGCTGACGCTGTTCGGTCTGGTGCTGGCGATCGGCATCGTTGTCGACAATGCCATCATCGTCATGGAGAACGTCGAGCGCCTGATGAGCGAGAAGGGCCTGAAGGCACGGGAGGCGTCGATCCAGACCATGCAACAGGTGTCGGGCGCGGTCATCGCCTCGACGCTGGTGCTGGTTGCGGTATTCGCGCCGGTCACCTTTCTTGGCGGCCTCAGCGGCGAGCTGTATCGGCAGTTTGCGGTGACGATCGCCGCGTCGGTGGTGATCTCCGGTGTGGTTGCACTGACGCTGACGCCCGCCATGTGCGCGCTGCTGCTGGACCGCCAGAAGCACACGGTCACGCGGCCGTTCCAGCTCTTCAATCGCGGCTTCGACCGGGTCACGCGTGGCTTCGTCGCCACCACGAGCGTCCTTGTGAAGCGTATCGCCCTGGCCACGCTGCTGTTCTTCGTATTCTGCGGTCTGGCCGTGTGGCTGTTGACGCGCATGCCTTCGGGGCTGGTGCCGCAGGAGGATCAGGGCATCGCCGTTGTCGCCGGTGCGCTGCCACCCGCCGCCGCGCTGGGCCGCACCATCGACGTACGCGACGCGCTGTCCGAACAGCTGCTCGCGATGCCTGAAGTCGACGACTTCATCGCCTTCGCCGGATTCGACATCGTCGCCGGCGCATTGCGCTCGAACGGCCTGGTCGGCTTCGTCAACCTTGCCGACTGGCGCCAGCGCGCGGCACCGGAGCAGCATGCCGGGGTGGTGGTACAGAACATCATGGGTCTTGGTTTCGGCATCGAGGAGGCCAACGTGTTCGGCTTCCTGCTGCCGCCGATTCAGGGCATGTCGCTGACCGGCGGCGTTGAAGGCTACCTGCAGCTGCGCGGAGAAGCGACGATCGACGATCTCGCCGCGGTCGGTGGCCGGGTGATTGCCGCCGCGAATCAGCGGCCGGAGCTGGCCAGCGCCCGCATGACACTGGACACCAGCATTCCGCGTTATCACGCAGCGGTGAACCGCGACAACGCCAGCGCGCTGGGTGTGCCGATGAGCGCGATCTTCGATGCGATGCAGAGCACCTTCGGCTCGCTGTACGTGAACGACTTTCTGTACCGTGGACGCCTGTGGCGCGTGAACATGCAGGCCGAAGGCGAGTACCGCCGCGATCCGGATGATCTGCGACGTGTTTTCGTGCGTTCGGATGATGGCGACATGGTACCGCTCAGCTCACTGGTGACGCTGACGCGTGAGAGCGGTCCGGATCTGGCCAATCGCTTCAACCTCTTCCCTGCTGCGCAGCTGCTCGTTGAGCCCGCGCCCGGCTATACCAGCGGCCAGGCAATGGCCGCGCTGCAGGCGGTTGTCAATGAAGTCGGTCGGGACGCCGATGCGGTGCTCGGCTGGGTCGGCGAGGCCTATCAGCTGGACGTGGCCGCGGGCACCGGTGGCCTGGCGTTCGGACTGGGACTGCTGATGGTGTTCCTGATTCTTGCCGCACAGTACGAGCGACTCACACTGCCGCTCGCAGTGGCCGTAGCGGTACCGTTCGGTGTGCTGGGTGCCGCTGGCGCGGCGATCCTGCGCCAGCTGCCGAACGACATCTACTTCCAGGTGGGGCTGCTGGTGCTGATCGGTCTGGCGGCAAAGAACGCCATCCTGATCGTCGAGTTCGCGGCACAGAACCGTCGCGAGGGCATGTCGCCCAATGACGCCGCGATCACCGCGGCGCGCCAGCGCTTCCGTGCCATCGTCATGACAGCGATGACCTTCATCATCGGCACGCTGCCGCTGGTGTTCGCCACCGGCGCCGGTGCGGCCAGCCGCCAGGCCATCGGTACGGTGGTGGTGGGCGGCATGATCGGCGCAAGCACGCTGGCGCTGCTGTTCGTGCCGCCGGCGTACAAGGCGCTGGAGACGATGGCGTCTCGCCGGAAGGCGTAGCAACGCGCGCGGACCTGCGCTCAAGTCCCGACTTGCCGCAGGCCCGCGCAACGCGTCGCTACCATTCGTTCCGCCCGTCCAGCCTGACGACGGGCAACGCACCGACGTCAAGATCTTCGAACAGTCGTGCGTTGACCGTGACGCGGGGACGGCGGGTATCCAGGCCGTCGTCGGTCCATGTGCCGGCGGAGCGGCTATGGGTGGAGCAACCGCAGACGCCACAGTGATAGTGTACACAGATCAGAGGATCGGACGTATACGGCACGCTGTGCGCATCGACCACCACGACCTGATCCGGATCGTAGTACGCCCACAGACCGCCCCGCTTGTAGCAGAACGTACAGTTGCACTCGGTGATCTCGACGGGCGGCACGGTGACTTTCATACGCGTACCTCCGCAGTGGCAGCTGGCATGCACGGTCATGCGGCTCTCCTTGAATCAGGGGTGTTGTATCGGGGCTTTTCGACGCACGGTATGTGCCGCTACGGCGCCGGCTGTTCACCCCAGACCCTGCGGTAGCTTTCGCGCACGTAAAAGCGTTCCAGCCAGTCGTTGATTTCGGTGCGGCCGTCCAGACTCACACCGCAGTACGTGCTGTAGGTAATCACGCAGGCGACGACCAGATCGGCCAGGGAGAATTCGCTGCCGAGCAGATACGGTCGGTCGGCGAGTTCGGCTTCCAGCACATCCAGCAGGCGGCCCGTTCGTTGCAGTGCGTCTTCCGCCAGCGGCGCATGATGCAGGCGGCTGTCGACCATCGGACTCTGCGCGAAATTCAGCACGTTGATGAACACGCCGTACGACACATAGGCCCATGTCGTCCAGGACAGCGCGGTGAGCCGGGCAGAATCACCCGCCGCCGGCCACAGGCCTTTCTCCACGCCGTACCGGTCGCCCAGCCACTGCATGATGGCGACGGATTCGAACAGCGGCGCGCCGTCGACGACCAGTGTGGGCACCACGCCCATGGGGTTGAGCTTGAGGTACTCCGGCCGCCTCTGGTCGCCGGCGCCCAGATCGAGCATTTCGATATCGCAGGGGATGTCCAGTTCCGCAACGGCACAGACTACGGGCGTGGCGCTCGACATCGGCGCGGCGTACAGCTTCAGGGAAGTCATGGCGTGTTCCTTATTTTTGGATGGTGCCGGGTGGATCACTGGTCGATCTGCCCCGCGGTTCGCGCCGCGGCCGCATTGACATAAACGTAGCAGGCATTGCGGACAGTTTCTGTCCTCAACATAGCGGACAATGCAGCCATGCTGGACACCTCGATACGCCTGCTGCGACTGCTCACCCTGCTGCAGGCACGCCGCTACTGGTCCGGGCCGGATCTGGCCCGGCGGCTCGACGTGACCGCCCGAACCCTGCGCCGCGACATCGACCGTCTGCGCAGCCTTGGCTATCCCGTGCAGTCCAGTTCCGGACCGGCTGGCGGCTACTCGTTGGGGGCGGGAGCCACACTGCCACCGCTGATGCTCGAGGACGACGAACTGCTGGCCGTGGTGCTGGGCCTTCGCCTGGCCGCGATCAGCACGGGTTCGGGCATGGAGGAGTCAGGTCTGCGCGCGCTGGCCAAGCTGGAGCAGGTGATGCCGACCCGGCTGCGCCGGCGGGTGCGCGGTCTGCACGGCGCAGTCGCGCCGCTGGTCATGTCAGCACCCGTCGTCGATGCGGGCCGGCTATCCGTGCTTGCCAATGCCTGTCGGGACCAGGTCGGCATCACTTTCGGCTACGAAACCAGGGACGGACGACGTGACCGGCGCGATGTTCAGCCCCACGCGCTGGTCAGTACCGGATCCCGGTGGTACCTCGTCAGCTGGGATCGCGGTCGCAACGACTGGCGTACCTTCCGCGTAGACCGTATCGATGGGCGGATCACGACAGGGGCGCGATTTCTGCCGCGGCCGATTCCCGGCGGCGATGCGGCGGCGTTCGTGTCGCGTTCGGTTTCGACCTCGCAATATGCCGTTCAGGCGCGGCTGATCCTGAACGCGCCGGCCGAGCGGATGAAGCAGTACATCTCCCCGCTCGCCGGCCAACTTTCACCCATCGGTCCTGATCGCTGCCTCCTTGAATGCGGCGCGGATGCGGCGGAATGGATAGCTGCCCACCTGGCGGCCTTCGAAGTCGATTTCGCGGTGCTCGAACCGCCGGATCTGCGAACGCGACTGCGGCGTATGGCCAGCCGCCTGTCGCGGGCGGCTCGCAGAGAAGCCGCGGAATGACAGGAACCTGCAAGCGACAGATAACCCGACTGGCCTCGTCGGCCTGGTCGGGGCGCCGTCGTTGCTAATCCGCAACAATCAGGAATTTTCAAGCTACATACGATTGTATAATGTTGCGGTCGGACCACGAAATTCCGGCCAAGAATCCGCAAGTTCAAGGGCACAGCCGTTCATGCAAATGTTTGCAGCTCCAGTCTGGAGAGGAAAAACCGAGCCAAACCGAGACGATGGACCGATGCCATCGTTGTGAACAGGCATCGTTTGACTCCCTATTCTTGATACTGTATACAAAGTTCATCGCAACGAGTCTGGCACAAAAATACCACATGGCCAGCAATGCGTACGGGGTCAATCCAAACACAAACCTTTCCTCAACCCAGGGGCTAAACACTATGTACAAGTCTGACAACCTGACCGACATTCCACGCCGCGCGCTGTCATCCGCCATAGCCGCCATCCTGCTGCTCTCAGTGCAGGCGACGGCAGTGGGTCAACAGCAGTCGGTTGCGGCCGACGAAGCGGAAACCGCCACCGATGTCGATGAAATCACGGTCACCGGCACGCGGATCCGGCGTAACGATTTCGCGGCGCCGAATGCCGTACAGACACTCACGTCCGAAGACATCGACGCACTGGGCATCGTCAGCGTCGAAGAAATGATGATGCAGATGACCTCCAACGTTGCGACCGTCGGCCTTGAAACGTCAGGCGACCAGTCGTTCTTCGTCGGCGCCAGCATGGCGAATCTGCGTGGCATGAACACCGGCTTCGGTACACGCACACTGACGCTGGTCGACGGCCGACGCATGCCCCCGACAACCAACGGTGGCGCAGTCGATCTGTCGATGATTCCATCGGTGCTGGTCGGACGCATGGAAACCGTAACCGGCGGCGCCAGCGCAACGTATGGCTCCGACGCGATGTCCGGTGTCGTGAACATCGTGCTGAACCGTGAAATGGAAGGCACACGCGTTCAGGCGGGCTGGGGGCAGTCAGGCGCCGGCGACGGTACGCAGTACAACTTCAGCATTGCGAACGGCACACGCGTACTGAACGAACGCGGTCACTTTACGGTCGGCTTCGAGCATCGCACCGTCGACCCGATTACCGACTGCCATACTGCGCGTGACTGGTGCGGACGCAGCTGGAATTACATCGACAACGGCACGGGCGGCGGTCAGGGCGCACCAACCCCAAACAACCCGAATTTTTACGACGAACTGGCCCCGTTGCTGAACCCGCAGTTCCCGGGCGCCGGGTACTCGCGCTTCCAGGTGTTCGAAGATGTGCGCTATATACACAGCAGTCCGTACGCCTCGGTGCATACCGACAACACGGTTGACGCGGACCCCCTGAACGGCCAATTCATCCAGTTCACGCCGGATGGCCTTGGGATCATGCCGTACCAGGAGGGACTCAGCGAAGAAATGCGGCAGTACGCGTATGGCGGCGCCAACCGGCGCGTGGCCGGGGGTGAAGGCAAGCTGCTCTCGCATGGCTTTGCGCTGCGCCAGGGCTCGGAGCGCAACAATCTGTATACGCGGTTCGTATACGCGGTCAATGACCACACGTCGGTCAGCGCCGAGCTGTCCTTCAACCGCAACGAGGGATTCTCGGACCAGCGCCGGCCGGGCCGCTTCCGGTTGACACACTGCCTGACTCCGGACAACGCCTTCCGTATGCAGATCGATGACCCCGCCGCGCAGGAAGTCCTTGATGCCAGAGCGGCTGCGGACACCGCCTGTTCCGTGGACGGAGGCCCTGGCGGAATCTTCTTCAGCAACCCGGACGGACTCACGGTGTACAAGGACTGGACCGACCAGCTCGACGCCTGGAGCGCCACCGAGACGGATATGCGCAGACTGCTCGTGAGCGTCAACGGCGGGCTGTTCGGCGGCCGCAACTGGAACTACGACGCCTATGTGCAGTACGGCGAAACCGATCGCTCGCAGCAGATGCACAACATGCGCACCAACCGTCGCTGGGGCATGGCGATGGACGCAGTGTTCGATGCAAACACCGGCGAGATCGTATGCCGCGTCAATGAATCCGGTGCCGCCGGTGAAGCTGCCCGCAATCAGTACCTGGTCTGGCTCGGCGAAGGGTCGCTGGGTGACCCCGAGGGCAACAACCCGATCGGACTCGCCGAGGCGCAGTCACAGCTCGCCTCCCTGAGCCAGGGCTGCGTACCGCTGAATCCTCTCGGCCTGGATGCTTCCCAGGAAGCCATCGACTATGCGTGGGGCGACCTGATCGAGCACACCGATACGCAGCAGAAAATGGTGTCGGCCACGTTCTCCGGTTCGTTCTGGCAGGGACTGCCAGCCGGTCCCGCGCAGATCGCTACGGGAATCGACTGGCGCGAAGACACTACCGACAATCGCGCCGGAGGCGATCCGGATCCGATTCGGCGTATCGACTATGTGTCGTTGTATGGTGACGGGTGGCTCGGCGGCACGGAGATCGGCGATGTCTTCGCCGAACTGGAGTTCCCGCTTCTGGCGGGAAGGCCCGGCGCCGAGTATATGATGGTCAACGTCTCGCAACGACGTTCACGCTCCCAGTCATACCGTAACTACGCCGAGGAAGATGAACAAAGGAACACGGGGACGCGCTACTCGGATTCGTTCAAGTTCTCCTGGGTGTATGACCCGACAAGCTGGCTGCGCGTCAGAACCACGCGTTCACGAGACGTTCGCCAGCCATCCGGGCGCGAGATGTTCTTCCGTTCGAGGCGGCTGACCGGCGGTCTGAGTGGTCAGCTGAACCCATGGCGCACAGTGAACGAAACCGAGGACAACTATGATGTCGTGATCGGCTCGAATCCGAACCTGCGCAACGAAGAATCCATCACGCAGACGCTCGGCTTCGTGTTCACCCCGCAGAGCTGGGCTCGTGGCCTGCAGTTCTCGATCGACTACTACCGCCTGGCGGTCGATGGCGGCATCACGTACAGAGGCGCCAACGATCCGGACAACGAAGACAATCTGCCGTTCACGATCTTCCGCTGCTTCGAGCACGATGATCCGGTCTACTGCAATCAGATCGTCTTTGGTCCGCCATCGGAACAGGAACCGGACAATCCGCGCAGCAATATCCAGTCGTACCAGTCGATGCCCGAGAACTCGCAGCCGTTTTTCTCACGCGGCTTCGACATCTCGGCGGCGTACAGCAAGCGGTTGAGCCGTGGTGGAAGTTTCTCGGTTCGACTCATGGCCACGCGAGCCATCGAGCAGCGCGTCTGCACGGGCCAGGCACTTGATCCTGGCGAAACGGAGTCGTTCTGCACAGACTGGGCGAACGTCGTCGGTCAGACCGGCGGATCACTCGGCTCCACAAACGTGCTGTCCAACTACACACCGACGCCGATCTGGTCAGGCAATCTGTTCGGAACATACCGCAGGGGCGGATTGTCGTTCACCGCACAGGCCCGACACATCGGGAAAGCACAGGGTTCGACGAACTGGGTAGGCCCGGACGATCCGCGCTGGCAGCCGGAAAGTCACTGGACGATCTCGATGAACGAGATGCCGGCCTGGACGCTGTGGAATACCAGCGTCAGCTACAACTTCGGGCAGGCCGGAATGGCGCCACAGGCTTTCAATGACCTGAGCGTGTCGTTGAACATCGACAATGTGTTCGACAAGCAGCCGAACTTCTGGTCCGGCGGGCACGTAGCCGGCGTCAACACACGGTTCTACAGTGGCATGGGCCGTACGTACCGACTGGGGCTGCGTATGGGCTTCTGACCGGGCCGGACAGGTCGCAGGAAAAGAGCATCGGTGCAGTCGGAATTGCGATTCCGGCTGCACCGGACCTGCGGGTACCTGCTCCTTACGATCATCCGTCCTGTTCAGGCCGCGTCTTCACAAGGGACGCGGCCTTTTTTTCAGCTGCGAACAGGCCCAGGCCAAAGTGACAACCGAAGCCCAGTGCCAGCGGGCCTTGTACAGGCTCAGCAAAGGTCAGGCGCCGGAAGCTGCCCATGCGGTCGGGCTGCGCCAGCCCGCGGTGGCTACGGAAGCGGTGAAAGTGGATCGGCCGGCGCTTTCGGCTTCTGCCGATGCCCACTTCTTCAAATGCTTCCATCGCGACCGGTTCAGGCAACCCACGTTCGCAACATTCGCGCCGGATCTGATCCTCAACAGTAAAGCGCTTCTTGACGTGCCACGGGTGAAGGTAAGGCGTAACGGACTCCCACGTGATACTGGGCCGTGTCAGGCCGACGCCGACTTCGATGCCACCAACGTTCTCCAAGATCAGCCGCCACTCGCTGCCATCACGGCTCCGTATATGGCTGAGCCTGTGCAGTACCTGTTGCTGTTCCGTATCCAGGCCAACGGGGGCATGCAGCACTACCCGATCGAGGCGGCCATCACCATTGCTGTCCCAGGGCAGGTAAAAGGCATGGCCGTGGCGGTTGTCTTCAGGCATGTCATGGCCGGACAGGACGGGTGGAATACCGTGTTCGCCGAACAAATACTTCGCCTGGCTCATCACCGCCCTGCGCATCATTTCGCCAATACGCAGAGCGTCTTCCACGCGCGGCAGAGGCTTGCCTATGAGAATGAAGCTGGCGGTGGTGACCGCCGGCGCACTCGTCGTATAAATGGCACGCCGAGGCCTCAACGCATCAACTGGACGCAGGTAGCTCACCCTGCGCGCAGCAGGGGGCTGGTTCCAGCCCTGCTTGCGCAGATCGGCCGTCTCCACGGACAGGGCATCGAGCAGGTTCTCCGGTAGCGTCTTGCCTAGCTTCTTGACGGCGTTCCTGTCGGGCAGGAAGCTGTGGCGAAGTGTCTTGTATTCGTCCGATGACAACGGTGCATAAAGGGTTACGGCCTCCCCGTGAAGTTCGCCCGTAACGGTATCGAGTGCATCGGTGCCAGGCTTGCAGCTTCTTTCCTCGGGAGTATCAGGTGCTTTGTTCACCCGACTCACCTCCACCCAGGATTCGGCCCGGCCCAGATAGCCCATGACTGCCACTAGGTCATCAAGCAAATCGCATTGATCGTCTGGCAGTTGCAGTGTCGGCCAGACGACGGTCAGTGGATCGTCACGCCCGATGGCTGTGAAGGCATCGAAGACCAGTGATGTCTTTCCGGTAGCGTATTGCGGCATGTAATGGCGGGTATGGCTGTGGTTGGCCGCCGGCAGATTGTATTCCGGCAGCTCCTGTGCCAGCGATTCGATCAGGCGCAGCAACGTGGACTCGCCGTGTTTCCCGGTGTGCTTCACCTTGTGATGCCATGTGGCTATCAGGCCGCGCAGAATGCGCCACGGCTCGGGAGGCCAGGCCACTGCGCCTTCATTGACGTGCCTGTCCCAAGGCGTGGCGTGGTAGCGGCCGGCGGGAAAGATGAACGACAGTGCGAGCATGGCTTATTTCCTGTAGGTGACCGTGGTCTGCTCAAACTGCGCCTCCGGGCTTGCCGCCTTGATGAGGTCAGGAAGCGCCTGCTCCAGGTCGGCCAAAGCTGGCAGCTCGAAGCCTTGCGGGCGCTGCGCTTCGATGCCCTCGCATTCCAGATCACAGGCGGTACGCAGGCGCAAACCGTTTTCCAGGAAGGCGCGAATCTTGTACAGCGCCAATGCGATCAGAAGGCTGTGGACAGCATCAGGAAAGCCATAGCCGCGAAGCTGCGCCAGGTCCAGGTTGAAGTAGGCGTGGATGTCGGGTGAAACGAATTCGTCACGAGCGAAGGGGACGTTGCCGTAACCTTCCTTAGCGCTCTTGCCCTCGCCCTGTTTACTAGGCTGGACAATATCGTTCTTCACGCCACCGCTTGCAGCAACCTTTGCGTTTTCGGCTTCAACAAAGGCCGATAGCGCACGTGGCAATCGAAGTCGACCACCAGCAAGCTCACCTTTCGCAAGAAACACCCCATGCAATAATGCGTTGGCATCCAGGCGAAGAAGCACAGAAGCCAATTTCCGCAGATCAACGATACCTTTGTCCAAAGCTGCGAGTTCAAATCTCAAGGCGTCAAATACCGGCCTATTCTTTCCTTCACTATCTACTGAGTCGAGTATGTAAGGGGAATTGATACGATGCGCTTCCAGTACTGAGTTTGTGAGTGGTTTCCCCTCGTTGTCGTTGACCTTGATGACGGACAAGCCCTTGAGCGGTACCACCCAGTCGTCCGCCACCTTGTCCCAGCACACGGCTTCCATGCGGTTGGCCATGCTTTGCGCGGATTCCACCAGCAGCATAGGTGTGCCATCCGGGCCATCGTACTGGGCCGCACCAATCTCGGGAAAGCCGGTGGGCTGAAAGCGCGTGCCTTGCAGAGGCTTGAGCTTGGCCTTGAGCAGCAGGCGCGGGGCACTGGCAAAGGCGGAAAGATCGAGGCTCATGGCGTTACTCCTAATAGTGAATTCGGTGGCTCAAGCGGATTTGATTTCAGGCTCTGATGCTTCCAGCATTTTTTGCGCGAGTGCGCCGGTCGCACCGAAGCGAAGTGGGATCAATAGCGCCGCGGCAGCACGGAGCGGGTGGAAGCCAGACAGTTTGGGTAGATCGTGCTGCGAGAAGGCTGGAGCCAGGCCGGACGCGTGCAGCCGTCGCCAGGTCGTTTGCACAGCGCGGTTGGCATGATTGCCAGAGCCAAGTTGCGCCAACATCCCGGCAGGGATCGGCAGGTGATCCTTCTCACCCAGCCAGCCCAGGCCACGCAGCACCCGATCCGGCGTGAGCGCGAGCTTGAGCAAACTGAAAGCAGCCGACAGCGAGCCTTGACCGGCCGCTTTGTCGATGTCCTCCGGGATCTCGCATAGACACAGACCTGGCAGCAGGTCGGCAATACGTTCATCCATGTGATCGCTACGCAGAAAGGCGGCCACATCGTCCAACGTAGCGCCTGCTGGACTGGCAAGAGGTTTGTCTCTCATCTCCAACCTCTCTGCCAACCACAGGCGTCGATCCAGCAAGGCGCGCAGGGTATCGACCAAGCGCCCCTTCCGGCCGGTGTGGACCCGCACCTTCTCGCCAGCATCCGGCGTCATCCATTGATCAAAGCTGCGGTGCACCGGAAAGAGCTGTGCACGCAGCGGCAGGGGCTCATCGCCCACGCCACGCAGGCCTGCCAATGCCTTGGCGATACGAAAGGCGGGCGTATCGTCGTCGGAAGCGGCCACCCATTGTTCGGACAGGCGCGGAATCGGACGCACCGATTCCCTGGCCTCTTGGCTGGTCGACAGAGCGAACTGAATTTCACCAAGGAGTGTCAGCAAAGCCTGTGCATCCGCTTTGCTTGGTTCGCATCCGGATTGGGCGAAGAGCGCGTCTTCCAATCTCTTGGCCAACGTCTTGAAGCGGTTTGCCGCACTCTTGTCGCTGCCAAACCTACGGAAATCATCCAACCAGTAATGCTTGTCAAGGTCATCCAGCCAAGGCGCTGAAAGCCGGACGTTCACTTCTACTCGAGACAAGGGAGTGAATAGGTGATTGTCACCGTTACGTTGCAAGCGCCCGTACCTTTGATATTCCCTGACGCCACGGTAACTACCCAACCTACGAATGGCCCGGACAAAATCCAGTGCATCCCTTGCTGGTTTCTTGCCCAGCGCCACACGGCCTTCGGCCATTAATGCGCGAACCTCCGCGTATGTTGCCGGCTGTGGCCAAAAGGGCATCCACAGCTCGCCGCGAGTATGTCGTGTATCAGAATCAGGTGCTCCTAGCGTTCCGGAACCAGCGCCAACGGCATTGACTGTGAAAGGGAAGCTCATGGTGTTGTATGGGTCGTTCGCATGGCGACGCACTGCCGCCGAGGCGAACACCAACGCTCCTTCAAGCGTGAACACCACGTCCCACGGATTGGAGAATGCATCGGCATCAAACCCTATGCTTGCATTCTTTCCGCCAATCTGTCCTGGGGAGAACTGACCGATCTTGTTCTTTTGAAGGCCTGGTGCGGCAAGAGCAAAAAGCGACATGCGAAGCCACACCGAGGATTGCTCAGGAATTTCGCCTTCGTTCGTACCGATAACTTCAACGACGCGCTGCATAAAATTGCTTGTAAAATCCATATTCGCATCATTTCCGCCCGTGCCCAATAGTGTAGGAAACTTGGTTCCTGAGCTTGTAATGGACAGTACGGCATCGACCCACTCCAAGCATTTATCGTGAAGTTCTGCGCGAAGCGAAATCACTAACCTATCTTTGGATTCTCCTGCATCTGGCGCTTTTTCAAGCGTATGACCCTTAACTATCTCGCGGCATAGGGCGAGGCTACTCCGATACCATTTCAGGCGTCTCCCTTTGCTCTCCATAATCGAGTCAACAATCTTTGTTGCGGCAGTCGGCTGGTCACGAACTTCGAGCTTTATTCTTTTTCCCGTACTCGGATCCTTTTCTTTGGACTTGCGTTCTTGATAATAGAATCCACTGCCGCCATTCCACGGTGCGACGATGGGCGTGGGCTCATAGTCGTCCAGGAAGAATCGTTCGATGTCTATCTGACTGAGCGGGGTGCGCAGCACGAACCTGTCACCACGCCAGAAGCCGCGTGTGCCGGGATATCTAGCCGACAGCAGACGCAGCACACCAAGTGCTTTCAGATAATTGGCGAGCGGCGCGGGAGTACAGCCGTCGAGGACGATCTCATTGTTTGCCGGTGCATTGCCGTAGCTCGGACTCGATTCGCGAACTTCGGTCACTCGCTCAGAGTTGGAAATCCTGTCCTCTGGCGCGCCCTGCACACCGTGTGACCGTCGTTGCTCACGCATCTCACCGAAGCGCTGGGACAGTTCTGCCATTTCGTCGACGGCGAGCAGACGTTCGCGCAGACTCAGCTTTCGCCATCTCCGCAGTTGCTCGCGGCGGCTGCCATCCCAGGTCGTCTTGCTCCAGTCAATCTCGGTTTCGTCACTTTTCATCGCGGCTGTCGTCCTCTTGAATCCAACGCAGATGCTGGATGTCGTCGATGTCCTTTGGGCGATTGGCAACTTCCTTCATACGAATCAGCGTTGCAATGGAAACGAAGCGTACTTCCAGTCCAGGACGAAGCTCGCCTCGCGTGGCCCGGGCATATTCGGACGCAAAGTCGAAAGGCTCTTCGACAAAGACATCGAGGCCGGTTGTAGGGTGATGGTCGCTGAAGAAATTGAGTACTTCCATGCCTTTTTCTTTCTGCCAGCGCCTGCGATTCTCGGCCTGCGAAAAAGCCTCGGCGTCAATTGGTACGGCAGGCCGATAGCCAATACCGGCAAGGGCTTCGAATGCCTGACTGACGTTGCCGACGTCGAGGGCAATTACGAGGTCGATATCCATGGTGAGTCGAACGTAGCCATGCGCATTGACGGCAAGGCCACCGGCAACAAGGTATTGGACCTGTGCGTCATTCAATGCCTCGGCAACGGCTTCTAGGGCAGCAAGCTTCATGGGTTCTGCTGCTCCGCGGCAGACGCGCGCCAGTCTGCCAGACGAACCAGCGTTTCCAGCCAGGCCAGCTGAAACGGGCCGTACTCATCGAGCAACTTCAAGGTGCGTTCAGTCCAGGACGGGCCTTGCTCGCCTTCGCCGATTTCCATCAGGGCCAGGTGCAGCGTGATCTCGGCGCTGTGCTCCCCGTCAAATTCGAGGGGGGGCAGGGTGTCGCCTTCCCACACGCCGCGGGCGAAACGCACGACGCCTTCGCCTGCTTCTTCGGTTGGCATGGCCCGCAGACTCATACGCACCTTGCCGTGGTGGGCGACGATCAGATAGGCGATAAGATCGGCATATGGATCGCGGTGGTGCTGAGCCAGCCAGGCAAGCATGGAGGCGAGCTCATGGCGGAAGAACCTTCGGCTGTGCCGACCCTTGCAGGGCGACTTGGCCAGAAATCCGGTCGGGGCCGCTTCACAGGCATGCATGGTGGCATGGAACACCTCGTGCGCCTTGCCAAGGTCGTGCCAACGACCGGCACGAACGACGCTGTCTCTTCCGGCTGTCTCATCTACAGCTCGACACAGCGCTTCGGCCTGCACCGCTACATGACCAAGGTGATCGGCAAGCGTCACGGGTCTATCCTGCCGGGAACGCCCGTCGTCGCTGTAGGCGTCTTCTGCGGGCATTCGTTCCAGCGCAGGTACGGATACGGGAGGTTTCCTGATGCCAGCGTTGAAACCGATACTCTCGTCGTATCCACCATCAGCCGCGCGCAGCAACAACATCATACCGGGGCGTGGTTCGCGATCGAGCTTGACCCATTGGCCGTTGTGCCCTTTGTCGCCCAGCGTATCCCAGTACCACGCGCTGCGCTTGTGGATGCCCTTGGCCTGACTCATGGAAATGGGGCAGATTTCGATGCGGTTCGGCTTGCTTTCGGGTTTGCCTTCAACGCCGGAGTGATTGGGATCGTCCTTGAAGTCGCGCCAGAACACCTGCACACCGGGCCGGCCGCTATCGCGGATGTAATCGGATACGTCCACGTCGAAGCCGGAGAGATCGGGATCGGTGTTGAACAGGTCCAGCAGATCCTTGCGGCGGAGCACGGCGGTGAGCGGGCGTGCCGTGTCGGTGGGCGGCAGGCTCTGTGGACTGGCGCTATCCAGCCCGTTCAGCTTGTTGCGCGCGATGGACAGTGCCTCGATATCGTAAGGGAGCAACAGGTCCTTGTCGTCCTCGATATCCATCCACAGGATGCGTGCTCCGGTAGGGTTATGTTCGCCGTAACGATTGCAGCGCCCGAACCGCTGCACCATTGACGCCCAGGGTGCGAGTTCCGTGATCAACGTCTTCGAGGAAATATCTACGCCGGCCTCAATGGCCTGCGTCGCAACCACGATGCGGTCGGGGGGAGATTTCTCGCGCAGGCGTCTGCATTGCTCTGCGCGTTCCGCCGCACGAAAGCGGGCGTGAATCAGCAGATCGGACTTGTCGGGGCGACTCTCGCGCAACATGCGGAACAGTTCCTGCGCCCGATCAACGCGATTGACGATGACCAGCGTCTGACTGGTGTTGTCATGCTCGCCGAGGATGGCATCGCACATCGCTTTCAGGTGGGCCGTCAAGCCATTCCTGTTGCCGGCCTCCTTTGTCAGACCGAAATTCAGTTTGCGCAGCGCCTTGACTGCGTTCAGCCGATCGTCGGCCAACCGGCGGTCCTCGTCGCTGATGGTGAGGGAGGTGAGTGAGCTGAGGTGCCGCCTGAAATCAACCGTGTCCAGCCAGTCACGATTCAGCGTGGCGGACACCCACAACGATCGACTCGCCTTGGACTCAGGAAAGGTCCGCCGAAAACTTTCAAGTTGCGTCGACGTGGCGAGTCCGGCACCCATCAATTGCACTTCGTCGAAAACCCACAAGCAATCGCTGTGCAACAGGGCAAAATGGATCGGCCACAGGAAGCGGCTCATGCCATAACCGCGCATCAATGCGCGGGAGAGGAGCATATCCTGGGTGCCGATCAGGATCATGTCTTCTTCAGGGTATTCGGCCCAGGTCTTGAGACTGCTCTCGCCGCCCATGAGAATATGTACAGAGACCTTGCCACTGCCGGCCTCGCCGAGAATTCCGAGGTTGTCGAGCCATTGGTGAATGTTTTCGGCAGTCTGCTCCACCAGCACGCGCATTGGCAGGCACCAGATCATACGACGTGGGGTAGCGCCATCCGGCTCTTCCCTACGTGCACCCGCTCGCCAACCGCGCTTGTAAATCCATGCCAGTGTAACGGCGGCGGTCTTGCCCATTCCGGTTGGCACTTCGAGCAGCTCCGGCCACGGCTCCTCGGCCAAGCGCCGTTGGTAGTCGAAAGCCCCGAAACAGAGGCCTTCCTGCCTGCCGAACGCGGTGCGGAAAGTATCATCAAACGACGACTTCATCGTCCTCCCACCCATTGCGCCGCACCCCGTGTCCCGGTTGATACAGCAAGGTCACAATCATCCCATGAATCAAACTGCGGCCTGAACCGCGATCCATACTCCAACAAACTGCGAATCGACACTTATGCCCTTCCATGGGGACGATTTGTACAGACTTGGCCTCTCAATACTCGATAGTGCACAGTTTCCCGGCAAGCCGAACAGAAGCAGTGCTCTGTTCTCGCTCCGGAGGGATCCATATCGGAGGCACGTACGCTAAGTTTCACTCTGCTTCCTATCCCGACGCGACGACGTTCCGTACTGACAAAGCGCGGCATCCAGCAATGACGCGACCCGTTCTCGCAGCGCGGTCGGGCCGAGAACCTCGACCTCCGCTCCATGCCTCAGAATATCCATTACCAGCTCCCGATCATCCCGATACGGAATTCTGAGTTCGTACTTCCCGTCCTCCAGATACCGGCCCACTTGCTCGGGATGCCAGCGCTCGTCCGCCACCCAGCGTGCGCGTTCGGCTGAGAAGCGAAGTACGGCAGTCTTGTCCGCAAGGCCGGAAAATATTCCGTAACTGCTTGCGAAGTAGGCATCGAACTCAGCTTCCGGAACATCGCATGCCGATTCCTGATGCTCTGCTACCTCGGTGACTCGATCGATAGAGAATGTCCTTAGCGACTTACGCAGATGGCAGTAGCCATCCAATAGCCAGTTATCGCGATAATGCACCAGCCTTTGTGGTGAGACGACGCGTTCAGTGACCTGATTGCCACTTCGGCTGCAATAGAAGAATTCGACTCTGCGTCGCTGCAATGTGGCCGAAGCGAGAGTGTGAAAGGACGCACCAACTGGCCGTGCCGCTACCCCGAGCACACGAATGCGACTCGATACTTCGCTGAGGCTCAAACATCGGTGCTCAAGCAGCTTGGCAATCCGGCGAGATAAAGGCGTCAGATGCTCTCCGAGCAGCCCCGGCTCGAGGCTTTCGAACAACCGATCGAAAACGACCAGCGCTTGCAGTTCCCGTACGTTAAACCAAAGCCCAGGCAGCTCATAAACGTCGCCATCGCCAACGCCATCGCCATCGCGCCGGTAGTAGTATCCGCACGGATTGCGGCTGTACTCTATCGGTGCGTCCAAGTAGTTCCGCATCTCCGCGATAAGACGGTACACCGTTGGCTCTGAGCACTCGAGGCTCTCCATTAGCCCTTCACGCGTCATCGGCGTGCGCCGATGACGGAGAATGCAATGAATCTTGTAGATGCGATCGAACTTGTCCAAACCACCAATCCCGTTTCACCTGGACGTTTATTCTATGATCAGGGGAGTAACAAAATGCCGGTTACGTCTCATTATCGGTGTTTATTGATAGATTAATGCCCGCAAGTGTGCTCCCTATCACGGCTCGGCCAGCGGCCGCTGTCTAGATTCTCCGGGAACGACAGCGATAGTGCCGAGATCGAGATATGCTGGATCAGCAACAAGCAGAGCTGCCCCTCCTCTTCCCTGAGACATCAGAAGATACACCGCTGCTACCTGCGCGAATGGTCAACGAATACCAGTACTGTCCGCGCCTGGCCTATTTGGAATGGGTACAGAGTGAGTGGGCCGAGTCTGCCGACACAGTCGATGGAAGCCATAAACACCGACGCGTCGACAAGCCAGGCGGCAAGCTGCCAGAAGCCGGCTCCGGAGATGGTGAAGTTCAGGAGAAGCTCCACGCGCGTTCCGTGAGCCTGTCATCAAATCGCCTGGGATTGACTGCGAAAATCGATCTGGTCGAATCGGAAGGAATCCGCGTGACACCCGTCGACTACAAGCGCGGTAAGCGCCCGCACGTCGCCAGGGGTGCGTACGATCCAGAGCGCGTACAGCTATGCGTTCAGGGCATGTTGCTGGAGGAGCACGGATACGAATGTTCCGAGGGCGCGCTCTACTACGTTGCGTCGAAGGAGCGCGTAGTCGTCCCGTTCGACGACGAGCTGCGCGAAAAGACGATGGCCGCGATCAACGGTTTGAGATTCGTCGCCGCTGGCGGACAGATGCCACCACCACTGAATGACAGCCCAAAATGCCCGCGTTGCTCTCTGGTCGGTATCTGTCTGCCGGACGAGGTCAATTTCTTAAATCGGCCGGAGTCTGGTGCAAGGCCCCTGTCCGTTGCCCGCGACGAAGCCTTGCCTCTCTATGTTCAGGCCAATCGTGCCAAGCTGGCGAAGAAGGGTGAGACGCTCGAAGTCTCCGTTGAGGATCAGCCAGCAGCTTCAGCACGCCTGATCGAAATATCTCAGGTTGTTGCGATGGGCAACGTGTACATCACGACACCTTGCCTTCATGAACTCATGCGCCGACAGATCCCGATCACCTGGCATTCCTACGGCGGGTGGTTCCTCGGCCACAGCGTTGGGACTGGACACAAGAATGTTGAGCTGCGGACAGCGCAGTACCGCGCGAGCTTCGATGAGAGGACATGCTTGCGGATCGCTCAGGGGCTTGTGCATACGAAGATCCTGAATGCCCGCACATTGCTCAGGCGTAACTGGAGAGGCGAGGACAAACCGGAGCACCTGCAGGCCGACATGAAGCGCGATGCTGATCAAGCCAGGCGAGCAGTCAATCTCCAGGAGCTACTGGGGATCGAGGGGTCCGCTGCCGCGCGCTATTTCGGAGTATTCGGCCGAATGATCAAGAAAGGCTCCGACGATGCGCGTCTCGCGTTCGATTTCACAACCCGGAACCGAAGGCCGCCGACGGATCCGGTCAACGCTCTTCTCTCCTACGCCTACGCCCTACTCGTTCGTTCATGGACAGTAACATTGACGGCAGTAGGCTTCGATCCCTATCGGGGCTTCTACCACCAGCCACGCTACGGACGCCCCGCTCTCGCGCTGGATATGATGGAACCATTCCGACCATTGATTGCGGAGTCCAGTGTTCTGTCGGCAATCAACAATGGCGAAGTAGGCCCTGGAGACTTCATCTTCGCTGGCAATAGTGTCGCGCTGACGAACGATGGCAGGAAGAAGTTTATCGGGGTGTTCGAGCGCCGGTTAAGCCAGGAAATTACGCATCCCGTATTCGGGTACAAGCTGAGCTACCGACGCATTCTGGAGCTTCAGGCACGTCTACTCGGGCGCTGCCTGTTGGGCGACATAGCCGATGTACCTGGTTTCACGACACGGTAACGTTCGGTGGACGAGCACCTGTACCTGGTGGCCTACGATATCTCTGACTCGAAGCGTTGGCGTGCAGTCTACAGACTCATGCGCGGGTACGGGAAGTGGCTTCAGCTGTCTGTATTTCAATGCAGACTTAGCCGGCGCCGGCACGCGGAGATGCTTGCAACTCTTGACCAGATAATCCATCACGACCAAGATCATATTCTGATTCTGGATCTCGGAATTGCCGACAGCGTTGCCCCTCGCGTGGTCAGTCTCGGGAAGTCGGCCTTTGAAGCCGTTCAGCGAGAACCGGTCATCGTCTGATCTTCTTGCCGCCGCCGCGCGAGCGGTCCGGTGACGTCGGAAATGCCGTGGAGCGCTCGCTAGAGCGTAGCTCTTTGATAAATCGGAAGTTTCAAGCGTCTTACTCGGCCTCTGGAGTGGGTACTCGCTCATGCTGAGCGCATCGTTGCAGACCGCTCGCGAGTCGTGGCTTTTTTGCTTGTAATGGCAAAGGGTTACAATGGGTCTGTTTTCCGCAGCGTTTTGCTGCGGCCTCATTGAAGCGCTTCCGTGTAGTCGCGCACCACGGGGTCCGTGCGGTTTTCCGCAGCGTTTTGCTGCGGCCTCATTGAAGCAGCTCGGCCTGGAACCGCAGCACCGACATCCGCTCGGCGGTTTTCCGCAGCGTTTTGCTGCGGCCTCATTGAAGCACGGCGGTGCCCGGCGGGGCGTTCGAGGACGTGGAGGTTTTCCGCAGCGTTTTGCTGCGGCCTCATTGAAGCTCACGATCGTCGGGCAGAACGTAGGCGCCGGGCTGGTTTTCCGCAGCGTTTTGCTGCGGCCTCATTGAAGCGGGACTACGATCCCCCTTCTTTGCGGAGGGTGCAGCTGTTTTCCGCAGCGTTTTGCTGCGGCCTCATTGAAGCGGATAGCTCGGCTCTGGCTATCACGCACTCGAACAAATCGTTTTCCGCAGCGTTTTGCTGCGGCCTCATTGAAGCAGCATCTAGCCACGTCGCCCCACCGTCCTGCGATCGGTTTTCCGCAGCGTTTTGCTGCGGCCTCATTGAAGCGCCGGAATTCTCAGTCAGTCACGGGCAATCGCTGACATGTTTTCCGCAGCGTTTTGCTGCGGCCTCATTGAAGCATACATCTCGCGATTCAGCGCGTACTGGGTGACTGAGGTTTTCCGCAGCGTTTTGCTGCGGCCTCATTGAAGCTACACCATGCTGACTCACTCTCTGCGGAGTATTCCCGTTTTCCGCAGCGTTTTGCTGCGGCCTCATTGAAGCGGCCGAGCCGAGACGCAGCCCAAGTAACGCGCGGGCGCGGTTTTCCGCAGCGTTTTGCTGCGGCCTCATTGAAGCCAATGATCGCCGTCGACACTGAGGGCCGCTGGTCGGCGTTTTCCGCAGCGTTTTGCTGCGGCCTCATTGAAGCGGCGTGGGGCGTGCGCTGCAGATCAGTCGGAGCCGCGGTTTTCCGCAGCGTTTTGCTGCGGCCTCATTGAAGCTAGCCTCCTGCAAATCCTTGGTCCGCTCCCGGTCATCCGGTTTTCCGCAGCGTTTTGCTGCGGCCTCATTGAAGCAAACGCGGCACGCTGGCACCGGACCCACGCAACGGGCGTTTTCCGCAGCGTTTTGCTGCGGCCTCATTGAAGCGGGCCGCGTAGTGTGGCGCTGCCCGGTGTATTCAGGTTTTCCGCAGCGTTTTGCTGCGGCCTCATTGAAGCCCTTTTCTTCATGCGCTTTGCAATCCAATTCTTGACGTTTTCCGCAGCGTTTTGCTGCGGCCTCATTGAAGCACTTTGTAAGGAAATAGCGTCATGTTGCCGTTCGCGCGTTTTCCGCAGCGTTTTGCTGCGGCCTCATTGAAGCGCCGGCACCAACCCGCGCGCTTCGCTCCCTGCGCCGGAGTTTTCCGCAGCGTTTTGCTGCGGCCTCATTGAAGCCAGTTCCGCGGCGCGCTCGGCCGCGGCTTCGTCCAGGTTTTCCGCAGCGTTTTGCTGCGGCCTCATTGAAGCGGGGTCGACGCCGACCCGGCGTTCATCACGTTGCCGTTTTCCGCAGCGTTTTGCTGCGGCCTCATTGAAGCATGGTCGGAGCGACGGGACTGATGCTGTCGCCGCTGGTTTTCCGCAGCGTTTTGCTGCGGCCTCATTGAAGCTTTGTAGACGAATCGGCGCACTTAGACCGCCCCAAGAGTTTTCCGCAGCGTTTTGCTGCGGCCTCATTGAAGCAGTACGTAAGGCATGTCATTAACTCCTAGTCATTGTGGTTTTCCGCAGCGTTTTGCTGCGGCCTCATTGAAGCCAGACGGAGCATGGTTCTCGCCTAGCGGCGGAAAGTTCGTTTTCCGCAGCGTTTTGCTGCGGCCTCATTGAAGCCCCGCTAAACGGGCTTGAAAAGCTTTTAGGAGGTTGTTTTCCGCAGCGTTTTGCTGCGGCCTCATTGAAGCATACGTGCCTGCATGACCTTGCCCCTCGCTGCCTCTGGTTTTCCGCAGCGTTTTGCTGCGGCCTCATTGAAGCGGCTTTCCGTTGATTATCAACAGCGGTTGGCGATGCCGTTTTCCGCAGCGTTTTGCTGCGGCCTCATTGAAGCTGCACGACTCAGAAGACGCGCTCATCTATGACATAGAGTTTTCCGCAGCGTTTTGCTGCGGCCTCATTGAAGCTCGGGCGCACAGACAACAGCGTAATAAGCCAGCTCCAGTTTTCCGCAGCGTTTTGCTGCGGCCTCATTGAAGCATGTCAGTTCCCGTCCTGATGTGGTTACGCACCCACCGTTTTCCGCAGCGTTTTGCTGCGGCCTCATTGAAGCCGGTCGGACCTCCTGCCACCAGCACACCGGAAAACCCGTTTTCCGCAGCGTTTTGCTGCGGCCTCATTGAAGCATGCGCCTGTGTGTCGTCAAGGTCTGGTCCGACGAACAGGTTTTCCGCAGCGTTTTGCTGCGGCCTCATTGAAGCTGGATGGAACCCCGGAGGGTTGGGCAGATGCCTTGCAGTTTTCCGCAGCGTTTTGCTGCGGCCTCATTGAAGCATTGCCTATCCCGATGCGGGACGAGCATCAGGCAACGTTTTCCGCAGCGTTTTGCTGCGGCCTCATTGAAGCTCGGGCTGAGGAAATTCACGAGTACCTGTGCGGGACGTTTTCCGCAGCGTTTTGCTGCGGCCTCATTGAAGCAGGTGACGCAGTTCGACATCAAAGAAGTCCTGAGCGGAGTTTTCCGCAGCGTTTTGCTGCGGCCTCATTGAAGCCCAATACCAGGTCGAGCAGCGATCACAACCAGATCACGTTTTCCGCAGCGTTTTGCTGCGGCCTCATTGAAGCAGCTTGCGCTTGAGCATGGTTTCAGCCGCTGTGAAGTTTTCCGCAGCGTTTTGCTGCGGCCTCATTGAAGCGGCTGCGCGCCTGCAACGACCTGTGCAGTGCGCTCAGCGTTTTCCGCAGCGTTTTGCTGCGGCCTCATTGAAGCGCGCGCACGGTCGCGACCGCTTCATCGTTTCTGCGGTTTTCCGCAGCGTTTTGCTGCGGCCTCATTGAAGCCAGGACTGCCGGCTGACACGAATCATCAGCCTCGCGGGTTTTCCGCAGCGTTTTGCTGCGGCCTCATTGAAGCCGGGCAGTGCATGAGCAGCTAAAGCAGGAGTCCAGCGTTTTCCGCAGCGTTTTGCTGCGGCCTCATTGAAGCTGTATCACTAGGCAGATCTACAGCGCGGATCGCTGGAGTTTTCCGCAGCGTTTTGCTGCGGCCTCATTGAAGCGACGAATATCAGCCCGCCGACCGCACCGAGACCGAGGTTTTCCGCAGCGTTTTGCTGCGGCCTCATTGAAGCATCTGGGCGGACAGAGCCGAGAGGTTAGCGATGTTGTTTTCCGCAGCGTTTTGCTGCGGCCTCATTGAAGCACACCTTTGTTGCTCGTAGAAAATATGCACAGCGCAGGTTTTCCGCAGCGTTTTGCTGCGGCCTCATTGAAGCCGGCGCTTGAGCGCGGCGACAGGGCTTCGGCTGCGGCGTTTTCCGCAGCGTTTTGCTGCGGCCTCATTGAAGCTACAGCGTCGGCTTTTTCGTGCCCGGAATGATGCCGTGTTTTCCGCAGCGTTTTGCTGCGGCCTCATTGAAGCATCCTTGGCGCCGCCAAATGAAGCGCATGAAAGCAGGTTTTCCGCAGCGTTTTGCTGCGGCCTCATTGAAGCCCTGCTGTGACCAGCTCACCTGATGGAGGCACCGATGTCGTTTTCCGCAGCGTTTTGCTGCGGCCTCATTGAAGCGGGGCGGGTCGCGGTAGCGGCTGAGCAGCAGTGCGTTGTTTTCCGCAGCGTTTTGCTGCGGCCTCATTGAAGCCGGGCGTCATAGTCACGAAGCCTGGCGACGCGGCAGGGTTTTCCGCAGCGTTTTGCTGCGGCCTCATTGAAGCGAGACTTACAGCGCTGCCGGGTTTCGTTGGGACGACGGTTTTCCGCAGCGTTTTGCTGCGGCCTCATTGAAGCCAGATGTGTGGCTCGAAGATGAATTCGGCGCACGAACTGTTTTCCGCAGCGTTTTGCTGCGGCCTCATTGAAGCCCGCCGGTGTGGGATGATGATGCTGCGGGAATCGGAGGTTTTCCGCAGCGTTTTGCTGCGGCCTCATTGAAGCACGACGATATCCCGTTCTGAACACGCCGAAAAAGGGGGGGGTTTCCGCAGCGTTTTGCTGCGGCCTCATTGAAGCCTGGGGGCAGCGACCGGCGTAGCGGGCAGCTATGCGGTTTTCCGCAGCGTTTTGCTGCGGCCTCATTGAAGCGCCGACAACTTGTGCATGGGCACCGGCAATCAGCCCAGTTTTCCGCAGCGTTTTGCTGCGGCCTCATTGAAGCCATACGAGAGCGGTGCCGACCTGCGCGATGCCGACCGTTTTCCGCAGCGTTTTGCTGCGGCCTCATTGAAGCAACGGAAACGCGCGAGACACTACTTTCGTTTCGAGCAGGTTTTCCGCAGCGTTTTGCTGCGGCCTCATTGAAGCGGCGGCAATGCGCCGTGGTCCGTGCACGTATCCAGAGGTTTTCCGCAGCGTTTTGCTGCGGCCTCATTGAAGCCTTGGGCTGCATCTCGGCCCAGCATTGTTCGCATACGTTTTCCGCAGCGTTTTGCTGCGGCCTCATTGAAGCAATGTTCCGGATTACGTCCGGGCCTTGCGCCTCGGTGTTTTCCGCAGCGTTTTGCTGCGGCCTCATTGAAGCGAGGACGAGGTGTCCGAGGAGATCCGCAAGAAGCTGCCGTTTTCCGCAGCGTTTTGCTGCGGCCTCATTGAAGCCAGTCGATGCTGTCTGGATCGAGACCCGGGACCGGCGTTTTCCGCAGCGTTTTGCTGCGGCCTCATTGAAGCCTTCGGTACTGGCACTGCGATGCGCTGGAGAACATGGCGTTTTCCGCAGCGTTTTGCTGCGGCCTCATTGAAGCCAGTCGATGACCACCTGGTTGATGACCTTCGACTGCAGTTTTCCGCAGCGTTTTGCTGCGGCCTCATTGAAGCTTATATTCCGTGGTTACTATGGAGTGGCCACTGTGGCGTTTTCCGCAGCGTTTTGCTGCGGCCTCATTGAAGCAAATGCTTGCCAATGTCGTGCTAACCGATGCACAGCGCGTTTTCCGCAGCGTTTTGCTGCGGCCTCATTGAAGCTGGTCTGGTTCGCGCACTTCAGCAGCGGCAAAATCCGGTTTTCCGCAGCGTTTTGCTGCGGCCTCATTGAAGCTCGAATTCATCCAGCGCGGCTTGTGCCAGTGTCATATGTTTTCCGCAGCGTTTTGCTGCGGCCTCATTGAAGCCTGCAACGCGAGCCTCTCCCTCTCGCGCAAGATCAAGTTTTCCGCAGCGTTTTGCTGCGGCCTCATTGAAGCGACGTATCCTTCAACTGCCTCAGCGTTCGGATGGGCCGTTTTCCGCAGCGTTTTGCTGCGGCCTCATTGAAGCATTTCGGTGAAATTCCAGGGGCCGACGGCGTGCACGGTTTTCCGCAGCGTTTTGCTGCGGCCTCATTGAAGCGCTGATTCGCGCGGGCGCGTCACCAACGCGCGCAGCGTTTTCCGCAGCGTTTTGCTGCGGCCTCATTGAAGCCCGTTAACATTCCGCGCATTGCGATTCAGGAAATGTGTTTTCCGCAGCGTTTTGCTGCGGCCTCATTGAAGCAATACGCTTACAAGCATATTCCTGTTGTCCGTCTGCCGTTTTCCGCAGCGTTTTGCTGCGGCCTCATTGAAGCGACTTCGTGCAGCAGTTCGCTGCCGAGAATCTACAGCTGTTTTCCGCAGCGTTTTGCTGCGGCCTCATTGAAGCAGGAAGGCGTGTTGACGGCGACTCCGGGAGATATGGTTTTCCGCAGCGTTTTGCTGCGGCCTCATTGAAGCGTGCCGTTTGAGAACGCCAGGATCGGGCTGCCGGCCGGTTTTCCGCAGCGTTTTGCTGCGGCCTCATTGAAGCAAATCGAATTCGAGCTTAGGGGTTATCACTGATGACGTTTTCCGCAGCGTTTTGCTGCGGCCTCATTGAAGCATGATCACGAACAGCACCATGAGCGCAGCGCCCACGGTTTTCCGCAGCGTTTTGCTGCGGCCTCATTGAAGCGCGCAGAAGGCCGGCCGTTCGTTCCGGATCCTGCGGTTGTTTTCCGCAGCGTTTTGCTGCGGCCTCATTGAAGCGGCAGATGTAAGCCATTCCATTGCGCGCGCATAACGGGTTTTCCGCAGCGTTTTGCTGCGGCCTCATTGAAGCAGGAGGACTCCCGCTTCGGCTTGCTCGACCGGCTAGTTTTCCGCAGCGTTTTGCTGCGGCCTCATTGAAGCGAGTATCTGCTAGCCAGAGACGAGGCGACGTTCTTGTTTTCCGCAGCGTTTTGCTGCGGCCTCATTGAAGCGCCGAATGTGATTACGAACGCGTGCTCAACCCGGATGTTTTCCGCAGCGTTTTGCTGCGGCCTCATTGAAGCCGCGGGCAGCAGCTTCTATCTGCTGTTTAAGGTAAGTTGTTTTCCGCAGCGTTTTGCTGCGGCCTCATTGAAGCAGCGGAAATCGGCTGGCCGGCGAAAGCCTTTCGGGAAGTTTTCCGCAGCGTTTTGCTGCGGCCTCATTGAAGCGTGAGGAGCTGGACAATCTTCAGGACAAGACCGAGGAGTTTTCCGCAGCGTTTTGCTGCGGCCTCATTGAAGCAATCGGGGCAGTTTCTGGGCGGAGTTCGCGGGCAGTGTTTTCCGCAGCGTTTTGCTGCGGCCTCATTGAAGCTGAACAAGGGCGCAGAGTTTCACCACGGCCGCCGTAACCCCGCAGACACCCGTCTCTACCACCTCACGACATCGCCATCAGCAAACACACCTCCGCCGTACGCCCGCCTGTGGTTGACGAAGATGTTGCCCGCATCCACAGGTGCCCGTGCGGCTATGGCGGCCACCACGGCCCTCAGCATCGCTTCCACCCTCGTCGACGAGTGGAAATCCGGCGTCAGCAGATCGACAAGCACCGGATGCGAGTTGCGCGGCTGGTGCGGCACCACGCTACCGGCCACCGCGTAATGGCCCGAAGCCAGGTACTCCCAAGTCACTGTGACGTACTGCAGGCCGATGCCCGTCTCCGTTGCGAAGTCGCGGCACAGATCCTCCAGGATCTGCGCCGCGTCGAAGTCGTTGCCGAATGGCAGGGACTTGATGTGGATGACCGGCATGGTGTCAGTACTCGGATTTCGGCTTCTTCTCTTTGTAGCCGATGCGATGAAAAGGGTTGACGATGCCGCTGACCAGATTTCTCGCATGCGCGGAGACGCGCTTCAGGTAGCGCACATACAGCACCAGCGTCGCCGCATCGCCCGGCGACAGATCCGTGACCTCGCCGGCGACGATCTGCATCACCACACGCTCGCAATCGGTAGACAGATGCTCCTTGTATTCAAGCATGATGGCGCGGGCCATTTCGACATCACTGGCTTTGAAGGCCACCACCATTTCGCCAAACAGCCTGCCCACGCGGCGTTCTATGTCGGCCACCTGTGCCTCCAGGGAACCTGCTTCCAGTCGCCGCGGATGCCAGCGCGCCAGATCGTAGATGTTCTTCGCATAGTCACCGATGCGTTCGATATCGATCACGACGCTGACCAGCACCAGTCCGGAAGCAAGATCCGCCGGGCCGCTCACGGTAAGGTGCATCATCACCTTCTTGCGTACATCGCGCTCGGCGCGATTCACTTCCTTGTCCATCGCATAGACATCAACCATTGGCATTGCGCCGTCATCGTGACGGCGCAGCGACTCCACCGACGCATCGAACATCTTCAGGCCGATGTCCAGCATTTCGTGCGCTTCTTCCAGCGCCTGCGTGTAGAGGTCGTCCCTGTTGAACAATGACAGCACGTTTCTCCAGGACATCTCGGTCTACCTCATCAGGTGAACGACCACCAGCACCACTGCCGGGATCACAAAGTACAGTGCCGCGATGAACAGCGGCGGCACCATGGGTTTCCTGAATGCCAGATCACCCATGCGCGTGGCGATCATCGGCGGAATCCGGCGTATGGCCGGAATCGGCCAGATGATCAGGATACCAATGACATTGAACAACAGGTGCGCAAACGCCACCGTAATCGCGGTCGGATTGGCCGTGGCAAGCGCGGCGAGGATCGCTGTCAGCGTCGTGCCAAGGTTGGCACCCAGGCAGTATGGATAGATCTGCATCAGCCGGATCACGCCAGCGGCGGCCAGCGGTATGGCCAGTGCCGTTGGCACCGAGCTGGTCTGCACGGCGAATGTGAGCAGCACCCCGAAGAACATCGCGCGGCCGGCGGTGCGGAACAGATGGGTATCGAAAAAGTGCTCCAGCCGGGTCAGCATCAGGCTGCGCAGCAGCTTGACGACCGAAATCAGCATGCCGTAAGTGAGTGCGAACGCGACGATCAGCAGCGCCACCGGATTGTTGAATACCAGCCTCGCCAGCAGCAGCACCGAGGGTTCGGTCGCTGCCTTCAGGGGGTTGGCCAGCCGCATGCCGCCCACCTCCTGGAACGCCGCACCGAGAAACAGCGCCAACGACGACACGGCGCCGGTCAACAGTTCCAGCGGCAGCAGAATCATCACGCCGATCAGATTGAATACGCAGTGCACGGAAGCGGCCGCGAAACCGCGCTGAAGCTCCAGCGGACGGCGAATATGGCCCAGCGACACCAGCATGCTGGTGATGGTGGTGCCGATATTGGCGCCCATGATCATCGGAATCGCGCCTTCCACCGAAATCGCACCGCCGGCAACCAGTCCGACGATGATGGACGTGGAGGTGGAGGAACTCTGCACCAGCGACGTCGCCAGCAGGCCGACGAAAAGGCCGAGCACGGCGTTTTCCGTCGTCTCCAGTACCGCTTCGGCAAATTCGCGTCCGAACAGCCCGAACGCGTGCCCCAGCGCACCGATGGCAACGATGAAAAAGTACAGACTCGCAATAATGCCCAGAACTCTGGCGTAAGCCAGCCAGCGCTCTGTGGACGACACAGTAGCGGACACAATCAAACCGTTTCAGACCCCCGTCAGCCATTGTCGACGAGATCGCATCGACCCGCAACGCGGTCGCGGAATGCGCAGCCTGACCTCCTTCCGGAGGTACAGCATGTGCATAAATCGGAGCGTGAGGGATGAAGTGCGCGTAAAAATACGTAGAATCAACAATGTACTTGCCGCGAGCCATAGTCCAAGGTCGTTGGCGCATTCCTTGGTACGGACAAAGGGGACAGTGATGCGGGAGCGGTCTGGCAACCGGACAGAATTCAGGGTTGCGCCATGGGCTGTTCTCGGGGCTGTTCTCGGGGCTGTTCTCGCCCTGCTGACAGCCACGCCCGCGATTGCGCAGAATACCGGCAGCGACGACGCAGCCTATGCCGGCACCGGGACGCAGGGCTGCCTGATCTGTCATGGTGACAATGCGTCACGGCCAGCCACCGGCATCCTCGGCAGCCCGCATGCAGTCACGGCGAACCCCGACTCGCCGCTGGCCGATGGGCGGCATCAGTGCGAGGACTGCCACGGCCCCAGCGAAGCGCATCTGCGGGTGGTGGACGGCGTACGGCCGCCACCATCGGTATCGTTCAACGTGCACGAAACCGCGGCCGTGAAGGACGAGATGTGTGTGGGCTGCCATCAGCGTGAGGTTGGCGCGCACTGGAGCACCGGTGCGCACAGCTTCGGCGAGGTGGCCTGCACCGACTGCCACGTGTCACACACCGCGCAGGATCCGGTGCTCACACGCAGTGGTGAAGCCGAAGTCTGTTTCGCCTGCCATGAGCGTGAGCGCGCCGAGTTTTTCCGACGTTCAAGCCATCCGGTCAGTGCCGGACTCATGCAGTGCACCGACTGTCACACGCCGCACGGCAGTGACGCGCCGGGCATGCTCAGCCGCGCATCCGTGAACGAAACCTGCTACGACTGTCATGCGGAGATGCGCGGACCGTTCCTGTGGGAACACCAGCCCGTCGCCGAGGACTGCACCAACTGCCATGTGCCGCATGGCTCCAGCCACGGCAATCTGCTGACCGCGCGTGCACCGTTCATGTGTCAGGCCTGTCACCTGGCCGCCTTCCACCCGAGTACCGCGCTCAGCGGTCAGAACGCGCCGCCGCAGGGCGCATCGCATCTGCTGCTGGCCCAGAACTGCACCAACTGTCACACCCGGGTGCATGGCTCCAACCATCCTTCCGGGCCGGGGCTGACACGATGAGGCTGCGCGGCAGAAAGGCTTTCGCATCGCGCATCGGCGCGTCGTTGTCGGCGGCTGCGGCGCTGCTGACGGCCATGTCGGCCGCAGCGCAGAATCAGCCCGGCGAGCGCACACTGGAACGGGAGGTGAGCATCGGCCTGGCCTGGCAGGACGACAGCTCGTTCCGCTATGGCCGCTACACCGGGCTGGTCAACTCCGGCCTGCAGCCCTGGCTTGAGTTTCGCATGCGTTCCACACCGGCCTGGAATGGCGACGAGACCGCCTACTGGAGCGCAGAGGGCACACGAGTCGGTCAGAATGCCCGCCACCTGCAGCTGCGGATCGGCGACTACGGCCGCCAGCGACTTACGCTGGGGTTGGCGCAGATACCGCGCTACAACAGCGACAGTGCGCGCACACCATTCCGCGATGTGGGTTCCGCGTTCCTGACGCTGCCGTCGGGCTGGGAAACCACCGGTAACACGACGCCAGGACTGCCTTCACTGGGCAGCTCGCTCGAAGACGTGAACCTGCGCGAGAAGCGCACGCGCTTCACACTGGACTATGCGCGCGACCTGAACAGCAGTGAAAACTCGCGCTGGCATCTCAACGTCAACTACCGCCACGAACACAAGGACGGGCTGCGGCTTCAGGGCGGCACCACCGGCAGCACCGGCGGCAACGCACGCGCGGCCCTGCTGCCGGTGCCGCTGGACTTCACCACCGAGGTGGTGGATCTGGGCATCACGCGTACCACGAGGCGGGCCAGCGCGGGACTGTCGTACACCGGTTCATTCTTCCGCAACGCCCATTCATCGATGAGCTGGCAGTCGCCATTTGGCGCCCATCCGCAATGGGTGGGTGGCACGGGCTACCCCGGCGTCGCGCGGCTGTCACTGGAACCGGACAACAGCTTCCATCAACTGGGCTTCGCCGGCAGCTATGCTCTGAGCGGCACGCTGCGAGTCAACATGGGTGCCTCTTACGGCCGCATGCTCCAGGATCAGGCGTTTCTGGCCTACACGGTGAATCCGGCCATCGCGATCAACACACCGCTGCCTCGCAGTTCACTGAGTGGCCGCGTCGATCTCACACGCGTGAACGTGGGCGTCAGCGCCCGCCCGGCACCGCGGCTGCAGCTGAATGCCAGCTACCGCTATGACGATCGCGACGATCGCACGCCACGGGCTGCATGGCAGATCATTCGCAGCGATTCGGAGAACCAGCGTGCCGCGGAGCTGGCCCGCATCAATCGGCCATACAGCCTGACACAACACGCGCTCCGCGCCGACGTGGGCTATCGCGTGAGTCGCGGCATACGCGTGCAGGGGGGCTATCGATTCACCGACCAGCGGCGCGATTACTCCGAAATAACGTCACTGGACGAACACCAGTTCAGCGTCGGCGTGCGGTTCAGTACGCTGGACATCCTTGCGCTGTCGCTTGACCTGCTGCATGCCCGGCGCAGCACGGGAGAATACGTCGGTAACCGGCCGCTGGTGGCGACCCGGGTACCAGGCACGGTCGGCGACGACGATTTCGAGAATCACCCGCTGCTGCGCAAGTACTACCTCGCTGACCGTGATCGTGAAGGCATGCGGCTGCGTGCTGATGTGCCGCTCGGCGACGGCGCCAGTGTGGGCCTGTCGGCCGGCTACAACCGTGACGATTTCCGCAACTCCGTTCTCGGACTGACGCGTGCCAGCATGCGTACGGCAACCGTCGATGCCAGCGTGTTTCCTGCCGACGACCTGCGGCTGTCGGCCTTCGTGACGCTGGATCGCTACAACAACCGGCAGGCCGGCCGATCGTTCAACGCCACACCAGCCCAGGCACAGGATCCGGATCGCAACTGGTGGATGGACGGCCTCGACCGCTTCACCACCACAGGGCTGTCACTGGACATCGATCGACTCGAACAGCGCTGGCCCTGGCTGGCCGGCAGCGCCGACCGCGGCGCGGTGGCGGCGGGACTGGACATCATCTACGCCGCATCCACCGGCCGGCTGGACGTCTCGTCCGGCCCGGCGCTGACCACCACCGCCCTGCCACCGCTGCGCACACGCCTGAACCTCTATCGTCTGCATGCCAGCTTCCCGCTGCGTAACCAGGCGCAGCTGCGAATGTCGCTTGAACACGAACGTTACCGCAGTCGTGACTTCGGCTACGAAGGCGTTGCGCCCGACACCATCGCGAATGTGCTCGCCTTCGGCCATGAGAGTCCGAGCTACCGGATCAACCATGTGGTACTGAGCTATGTGGCAAGATTCTAGGATCAACGAATGAAGTCTCGCGCAACGCTGCTGCTGTGGATGCTGGCGATCGTGCCGGGGGTGATCGCCATCGCCTACGTGCGCGGCGGCGACCTGAACAGCCCTGGCGCGATACTGAATCTGCTCGGACGTCTGACCGGCATCGCGGGTCTGGCTTTCCTGCTGGTGGCGGCAATCCTCAGCTGCCGTGTGCCGGGATTCGATCGCCCTTTCGGCGGCCTCACCAAACTCTGGCAGACCCATCACAAGCTTGGTGGCGTCGCATTCCTGCTGCTGCTGGCGCACCCGCTGCTGCTGGCGTTGGGTGCCGCCGAAGTGTCGCTGCAGGCCGCATCCCAGACTCTCGTGCCCCGGCAGATGCACTGGCCAACGATCTGGGGCTGGATCGCGCTGCTTGCCATGGTGGTGTTCCTGGCACCGAGCTTCAAATTCTTCGGCGAGCCCGACTACCAGCGCTGGCGTCATATACACCGGCTGGCTGCGCTGGCCGTGATCGCCGGTCTGGCGCACACCCTGCTGCTGGCGCGCACGATTCCCGAGCCGCTCAGCACGCTGATCTGGTTGCTGCTGGCGGTGGCGGCAGTGGCGGCGGTGTCCTACCGGCTGGTGTTTTCGCGCCGTATCGGCCGCCGACGCCATACGGTGACCGAAGTACTCCGGCCGGCCAACAATGTCGTGGAGCTGGTGCTTGCGCCGAATGGGGCGCCACTGATTCATGAAGCAGGGCAGTTCGTCTACCTCACACCGTTCGATCGTACGCTGGCAGCCGGCTGCGGCGAAGAGCATCCGTATACGCTGTCCTCGGCGCCCGGGGAACCGCACCTGCGCATCGCCATCAAGGCGCTTGGCGACGCCAGCCGCGCCATCCTGAACATCACACCCGGCAGTGAGGTCGGAGTGGAGGGGCCGTACGGCTATTTTTTCAAGTCACCGCAGCCGACATCGCCGGAACTGTGGATCGCGGGCGGCATAGGAGTCACCCCGTTCCTGGCCCGCGGCCGGCACATGGCGGCCCTGAGCGGCGCGGCTGCCGGCGGCGGTACGGGTACGGGTACGGGTACGCCAATCGTGACAGACGTCATTCTGATCTACTGCGTCCAGGATGAAAATCGCACGCTGTTCGATGACGAATTCAGCGCGCTCCAGCGCGCGGTACCGGGATTCCGGCTGGTAATGCACTACTTCTACCGCGAAGGCCCTCTGTCGGATCAGTTTCTGAACGATCATTGTCCGGGCTTGTCCGAACGCCAGGCGTACATCTGCGGCCCTCAGCCACTGCTGGATGCGGCCCGCACCGCGCTGCTCGCATCCGGGATGGCGAGAGAGCGCATCCATTCCGAGGAGTTCAATCTGCTATGAAGAAAGTCACATTCGCCGCGTTCATCGCATTCTGTGCCGGAGCACTGACGCTGGTCGCAATCGCGCAGCTGGCGTCCAGCGACAGTGTCGCCGACGAGGACAGTCTGCGGACGATCACGCCGGAAGAGCTGGCGGAACACAGCACCGCCGAGTCTTGCTGGATGGCCATCGAAGGCAAGGTCTACGACTTTACAAGCTATGTGCCCAATCACCCGACGCCACCGGCGATCATGCTCGACTGGTGCGGAAAGGAAGCCACCGAAGGCATGCGCACCAAGGGTTACGGTCGCGATCACAGCCCGACCGCCTGGGCCATGATGGAAGAATACCTGGTCGGCACACTCGCCGCTGAGTGACATCGGCTGTGGGCAATTCCGTCCATGCCGCGGTCAGACGTGACTATGCGCGCTTCGCGGCAGACTATGAGGATCGCTGGCGCGCGTTCAATGGCAGCACGCGGGAGTGGGTGCTGAGTCACTGGCCGGACAATCTGAGCGACGGCGCACGGATTCTCGATGTGGGCTGCGGTGCCGGGGGCTGGCTGGCCAGCCTGAGCAGGCATGCGCCGGGGCTGCGGCTGACGGGAATCGACATCAGCCGCGCGCAGCTGCGTCAGGCCAGGCAACGTGTTCCCGAGGCCGGTCTGGTCGAAGCCGACGCCGCTCAGCTTCCCTTTGTTCGCGGCACATTCGATGTGATCTGCTCGCTGAACGTGCTGCACCACGTCAGCGATGCGCGCGCGCACCTGGCCAGTCTCATCGCCACGGGGCGCACCGCGACAGCCACCCCTGCGGCCGCCGACACGGATGCCGCGGCTGGTGCCGGCTGCGGTGCCACGATCTTTCTCGCCACATTTGCCGCCTCGCGCAATCTGGCGATCCGGATCGCCACCCGCTGGCTGCGATGGCGCAACCCGGCCTGGCGACAGGTACTGTCCACTGCCACGCTGCGCAGCGTGATCAGCGATCTGCCCGGGCTGACGATCGTCGCTCACGAGGAAATCCGGGCTGACGGGTTCTGGTATCTGCAGGTTTATCGGCTGACCACGAAGCTGGAGGGCACGCAGCATGCACGACCTGCTTGAAGCCATCATCAATTGGGTTGTTCCGGCCATTCAGGCGGTGGGCGTGGTGATCGTGGTCTGGGCCGTGATCGAGGCAGTAATCTCGCTGATCCGACGCTGCTGGCAGCTCTCCATCCGGGGGGATACCGCGCTCGGTCTTGGCGCCATCCGCATCACAGTAGGTCGCAAGATGGTGCTGTCGCTGGAATTCTTCATCGCCAGCGACATCATCCAGACGGTGGTCGTCCCCACCTGGGAATCGCTCGGGATTCTGGGCGGCATCGTCGCAATCCGTACCGTCATCGCCTACTTCATCGAATACGAGATACGCCACCACACCGCCGACTGGGACGGCGACGAGCGCCGGCCCTGAACCGACCGCTTGGCCCTGACCCGGCAATGTGGTATCAATAGCGGCCATGAACGTGTCCCACACCCGTTATTACTTCTGGTATTACGGCTTTCCGATGCCGCTGGCGGAGGAAGGGATGCGGTCGGCCTGACAAGAACCGAGCAAGCATTTCCGGAAAGCCGCCAGCGACCCTGGCGGCTTTTTTGTGCCGCCGGGAAACCTGGGCCGACCGGGGAACAGGAGAGTGACCATGCCCCCGCATACAGATGACCTGAGGATCCGCGAATTCGAGCCGCTGGACCCCCCCGCCGTCGTGATCGACGAACTGCCCTGTGACGACGCGATGTCTGCGACGGTCGCTGACGCACGTCGCGCGCTGCATCGCATTCTGCACGGCGAGGACGATCGCGTCGCCGTCGTCATCGGCCCCTGTTCGATACACGACACCGCCGCCGCGATGGAGTACGCCCGTCGGCTGATGCCGCTGCGTGAGGAATTGAAGGACGCGCTGGAAATCGTGATGCGCGTGTACTTCGAGAAGCCGCGTACGACGGTGGGCTGGAAAGGCCTGATCAACGATCCGGGCCTGGACGACAGCTACCGGATCAACAAAGGTCTGCGCCTTGCACGGGGTCTTCTGCGCGACATCAATGCACTTGGCCTGCCGGCCGGCTGCGAGTATCTGGATGTAATCTCGCCGCAGTACATTTCCGATCTCGTCTCATGGGGCGCGATTGGTGCGCGTACCACCGAAAGCCAGGTACATCGAGAAATGGCCTCGGGCCTGTCCTGCCCGGTTGGATTCAAGAACGGCACCGGCGGCACGATACGCATTGCGGTCGATGCCATCCGTGCCGCATCGCAACCACATCATTTCCTTGCCGTCATGAAGGACGGCCGCTGCGCGGTGGCGTCCACCACCGGCAATCCGGACGTGCATGTGATACTGCGCGGCGGACGCAAACCGAACTACGACGCAGCCAGCGTGAATGAGGCCAGCCAGTTGCTGGAAGCATCCGGCATGCCCGCGCGCCTGATGATCGACGCCAGCCATGCGAACAGTGGCAAGAACCCCGAGAACCAGCCTGCCGTGATCGATGACATCGCCACGCAGATCGAAAACGGTGAACGACGGATACTCGGCGCAATGATCGAAAGCCATCTGATCGGCGGGCGGCAGGATCTGACCCGCGGCAAGCCCCTGGTCTATGGGCAAAGCATTACTGACGGCTGCCTGGGCTGGGAAGAATCGGTGCACACGCTGCGGCGACTGGCAGGGGCCGTCCGCGCCCGACGTGAGCGCATGGACAACGTTGACGCTGCCTGACTTGTCGGCAGGGGCCGCGCCCGTGGTTCTCCCACAGCCGATGACAGGACGGCGCCGACGACGGGGGCGTTTCGCATGCTGACGCGCCGCGCTGCCGCGACCGACATCGTCCTCGCGATAGCGCTGCTGCTCGGCCTGGGCGTACTGGCCGGCCCGTTCATCGCATCACTACCTGCGCGCGTGCTGCCGCCACTACTACTGCTGGCCATCGCGCAGGGCGTCATCGTACTCGTGGTCGTAGCGCTGCTGCTGCATCAGCGACAGCAGCCGATGCGGTCCATTGGACTGTTGCCCCTGCAAGCTGAAGACCTGCGCCGCGGACTGTCAGCCGTCGCGCTGGCGATTGGTGTGTCCATTCTGTTCAACCTGATCGTGCTGGCGCTTGTGCCGAATGCCTTTCAGGCCCACGGCGAACGCCTTTCACAGGTGGCCGGAGCGCTGACGTCGAATACATCAGCGTTCACGCTACTGATCTCGGTGATGCTGATCGGCTTCTACGAGGAAGTGCTCGCACGCGGTCTGCTGCTCAGGCGCTGTCAGACCGTGTTCGCAGGTCATTGGCCACCGGTGATCGCATCATCGCTGCTGTTCGGGCTTGCACACGCCTATCAGGGCTGGACGGGCGTGGTGCAGACCATGCTGATCGGCATGGTATTCGCGCATCTCACCATCCGCTGGGGCACGCTGTGGCCGGTGATATTCGCGCATGCCGCACTTAACGGCTTCTCCCTGGCCGCGCTGCGGGCAATCAGCTAGCCCTTCGCGTTCCGGTTGGAAAACTCCCCATTTTTGCCGGTTCCTGCGTTGCCGACCCGGGGTCCGGTCGCACTACCGGTACGGGATGGTTATCATTACCTGACATCCATCGTTTCGAGGAACCACCGGTGACGAAAGCCAAGCTATGGGGTGCGCTCGCACTGCTGATTCTTGTCATTGTGCTGGTACTTCAGAACACCGAATCGGTGGATACGCGCTTTCTGTTCTTCACATTCACGCTGCCACGAGCAACCCTTCTCGCGGTAACCATGCTGATAGGCATCGCTGTCGGCATGCTGATATCAATGGCGCTGGCGGCACGACGCGCCAGCGCGGAAACCGGCGAGATTACCCGGCGGCCTATTACATACCGATCAGATGACAGTCCGGAGTGAGCGGATACCAACACGCTCCCTCACCTGATTCAGAAACGGCGCACTGACCGCACGCGCCTTCTCTGCGCCGGCCTTCAGAACGGCCTCGACATGATCCGGGGCGGACAGCAGGCGCTCGTACTCGAGCCTGGGCTGGCGCAGGTGATCGTTCACATAGTCGAACAGCACCTGCTTCATATCACCCCAGCCGATCCCCTGCGCATAGCGTTCGCGTATCGCGGCGGTTTCTGCTTCGGAAGCGAATGCGCGATAGATCGCGAACAATGCACTGTCATCGGCATCCTTGGGCTCGCCGGGCTCCAGGGAGTTGGTTTTGATGCGCATGATCAGCTTGCGCAGCTTCTTTTCCGGTGTGAACAGGGGAATCGTATTGTCGTAGGACTTGGACATCTTGCGACCGTCCAGTCCCGGCAGCAGCGCCACGCTGTCTCCGATTACCGCCTCGGGCAGCACGAATGTGTCGCCGTAATGGTGATTGAATCGCTGCGCGATATCGCGAGCCATCTCCACATGCTGTTTCTGATCGCGTCCCACCGGCACCTTGTGCGCATTGAACATCAGGATGTCAGCCGCCATAAGAACCGGGTAGCTGAACAGGCCCATCGTGATGCCCTTGTCGGGATCGGCATTACCGGCACTTTCGTTGTCGGCAACCGCGGCCTTGTAGGCATGCGCACGGTTCATCAGGCCCTTGGCTGTCATGCAAGTGAGAATCCATGACAGTTCCATGATTTCGGGTATGTCGGACTGACGGTAGAAAACCACCCTGTCAGGGTCCAGCCCCACGGCCAGCCAGCTGGCCGCAATATGCAGGGTGGATCGTGCACGGACCTCTGGGTCGGTGCCCTTGACCAGAGAATGGTAGTCCGCAAGAAAGAAATAGGACTGCGCGGCGGCATCCGCACTTGCCTGGACGGCGGGTCGTATCGCGCCGACGTAGTTGCCGATATGGGGTTCACCGGTGGTGGTGATCCCGGTCAGTACCGTTTCCATTGTTTTCCCTTCAAAAGCCTGCGGCGTGACCATCCTTGCGTGCTTCGGATGCTCCGAAGTACACGCCGCGCCTGCCGTCGTACAGTATCGCCTGATAACCGCCAAATCCGTAGCCGTTGTCCGGCTCGATCTGATGGCCCAACGCGCGCAGGCCGTTGACCGTGCTGCGAGGGAATCCGGATTCCAGGTGCACGGTACCGGCGCCACACCCGATTTCGCCAGTAGGCGCAGACGAGCCGTCATGGCGCAGCCGCGGTGCGTCTCCGGCCTCCTGAACGTTGTACCCGAAATCAACGATGCTCTGCAGTATCTGCACCTGACCCTGCGGCTGCATGTCGGCACCCATGACACCGAAGCTCAGCGCAAACCCATCCGCGCCCGTTACGAACCCGGGAATAGTGGTATTGAACGGGCGTTTGCCTGCGGCATAGACATTGGCGTGCGCCGGATCCAGAGCGAACAGCTCACCGCGATTCTGCAGCATGAAGCCGAACCCGGGGACCACGACTCCCGAACCCATGCCGCGAAAGTTGCTCTGTATCAGGGACACCATCATTCCGTTCTCATCGGCGGTGGTCAGATACACGGTGTCGCCGGACTTCATGGCCGACGACTCACCAGCGGCAGGCATGACTGATGCTCTGCCCGGATTCACACGTGCACGCTGCATTGCCGTGTACGCCGGGGATAGAAGCTCCGTGGCCGGCATGTCGTAAAAATCGGGATCGGCATAGTGGCGGGCACGATCCTCGAACGCAAGCTTCTTGGCTTCGATGAGCAGATGCAGATACTGCGGCGAATCGCGGCCCATCGCAGCAACATCCCAGCCTTCCATGATGTTCAGCATCTGCAGTACGGCCAGCCCCTGAGTGTTGGGCGGCAGCTGCCATACTTCATGGCCGCGGTAGCTGGTGGACAGCGGGGTCACCCATTCGCTGCGGTGCGCCGACAGATCGTCCTTCCCCAGGAATCCGCCCATGGCCCGCATCTGGCGGTCAATGCTCATCGCTATCGCGCCTTCGTAGAAGGCGTCGCGACCACCAGCCGCGATCAGTTCATACGCCGCAGCAAGCTCGGGATTCCGAAACACATCACCGGCAGCGGGCGGGTGTCCGTCCGGCATGTATAGCGCGGCGACGCCAGGAAAATGACTCAGGCGCCGGGCGTTGGTACGCCAGTAGCCGGCGATGATCTCGCTGAGCGGGAATCCGGCACGTGCGTAGTCGATGACCGGCTGCAGGATGTCGCTGATGTGCAGTCGGCCGAAGCGTTCATGCAAGGCAAACCAGGCATCCACGGTGCCGGGCACACTGACCGACAGCGGACCGGCTGCCGGCATGGCTGTTCGCCCTGCCAGGAGCAGGTGATCGCGTGTCAGCCGTCGCGGCGAGCGTCCGCTGCCGTTCAAGCCGAACATCGATCCTTTGTGACGGATCATTGCGAAGAGATCACCACCGATGCCGCATCCGGTGGGCTCCATCAAGCCGAGCGCAGCGTTGACCGCAATGGCTGCGTCAACGGCGCTGCCGCCCCTGGCAAGGGTTGCAAGTCCCAGTTGCGTTGCAAGGGGCTGACTGCTGGCCACCATCCCACGGCGGGCGGCGACAGTGGATCGCGAAGCAAACAGCTTGCCGAAGGGTCGCTCCACGTCAGCACTCACGCAGCCGGCGGAACAAGTGCGCCGTGGGCAGGCGCATTCTGGCAAAATGTGCGGTCAGATCTGTCATTCAGCCACCGGGGAAACGATCCATGGGCCACCGTACGCATCATCTGCCTCCCCTGCCAGGGCCGCTGGGCGCATTGCGTGAATTGCGTTATCACGAAGCGTCGCGTCAGGGGCTGGGCATACTGCTGGTGCTACTTTATACGATAGCCGCGCAACCACTGGCGATTCTGGCATGGACCGGACTGGCGATGGCCGCCATCGGTACACTGTTCCGTTTCTACGCCAGCGGGTTCATCGTCAAGAACAGGGAACTGGCGACACAGGGGCCGTACGCCATGGTCCGTCATCCGCTCTACACCGGCAACATACTGATTGTGGTTGGCTTTGCGCTGGCCAGTTCGGTCTGGTGGACCATTCCGCTGACTTTGGCGTTCTTCTGGTTCTACTACCCGCCGGCAATTGCCTATGAGGACCGCAAGCTGCGCGAAATTTTCGGCAACGCCTGGGACCAGTGGGCATCACAAACGCCGGCGCTGATCCCAACCTTTCGCAGAATCGGGGAAGCAAACGGGGGCTCATGGTCGTTGCGGACCAGCACCCGCAGAAACGGCGAGATACTGATCGTTATCTATCTGTTTGCCTGCATGGGTGTGATCCTGTGGCGACTCGGGTAGCACCACCCGATGCCATTGTGCAGCATACGGGAGACGCCGCGGTTCCCGGCGCGGAGCGTGCCGAAGTTCGCAATTGGCTCAAGGGTCAGGGCCTTGCCCATGCCACGTTGCTCGCCAAGGGCTATCAGTCGTGGGTATATCTGTGTCCGACGCCGTACGGCAAAATTGTCATAAAACGGGCCCACCCGGCTCCCGTCATGCGCTGGCTGGGCCGACTGGCGCTGCGTCATGAACAGCGCATTTACGAAAGGCTCACCGGTATTCCTGGCGTACCGATGTCCTATGGAATGCTGGACAACGAAAATCTCGCGCTGGAGCACATCGATGGTGAATCACTGCGCCAGGTACAGCACAGACTGGCCGATCGGGATCAGTTCTTTGCGCTGCTGCGCCAAACCATCGATGCCATGCACGATGCCGGGGTGGCACATGGCGATCTGAAGCGCAAGTACAACATCCTCGTTGGACCCGACGAGCGCCCGTACGTCATCGACTTTGGCGTTGCTCGGGTGTGGAAGCAGCCGGACTCACGCTTCGGGCGGTGGCTGTACCTGTGGCTCAGGCAGACTGACGACAACGCCTGGGTGAAGATGAAGTATCAGCGCCAGCTGGATGCTCTGTCCGACGAGGACCGGATCATATACCGGCCTCTGCTTCTGGAACGGATTGCACGTGCGATCCGTATAGCGCTGAGAACGATCACGCTGCGCAAGCTGCGCAAGCGGATCAGGAACAGACGCGCGGCTAGACCTTGAAGCTTCCCCGGCGAGGCCGGGGCTGGCTCATTCCGCTGTGGCCTGTTCGTCCGGCTGGTCCAGCAACTGCACGAGTGCCATCGGAGCCGAGTCGCCCGGGCGAAAGCCCATCTTGAGGATTCTCAGGTAGCCGCCAGGACGATCCCTGAAACGCGGGCCAAGCTCCCGGAACAGCTTGCCGACGGCGACGTCGTCGCGCAGCCGCGAATGCGCCAGGCGACGGCGGCTGACGCCATCTTCCTTGGCCAGCGTGATCAGCGGTTCAATCACGCGCCGCAGCTCCTTGGCTTTCGGCAGCGTGGTCTTGATCGTCTCATGGCGCACCAGCGACGCGGCGAGATTCCTGTACATCGCCTTGCGATGAGCGGAGTTTCTGCCGAGCTTGCGGCCGGACTTTCTATGACGCACTTTCCAATTCCTCGATCAATTCCGCTGTTTGCCTTCGCCAGCACCGGTTACCAGGTTCTGGCGTTGGTTCCGCATCCGGTCCAGCTCGATCAGTAAGCGACCGCTCGCGGCTCGTCGTCACCACGCAGGCTTGCGGGCGGCCAATTATCCAGACGCATACCCAGAGCCAGTCCATGCTGTTCAAGCACTTCCTTGATCTCGGTCAATGACTTCTTACCAAGATTCGGAGTCCTGAGCAGCTCGACTTCAGTACGCTGGACCAGATCGCCGATGTAGTTGATATTCTCGGCCTTAAGGCAGTTGGCCGAACGAACCGTCAGTTCGAGCTCATCGACCGGGCGCAGCAGAATCGGATCCACATGCGCTTCAGCGCTGCCATATCCCACTTCGTCCTCGCCCTGCAGATCCACGAACACTTCGAGCTGGTTCTTCAGAATGGCGCCGGCACGGCGAATCGCCTCTTCAGCGTCGATGGTGCCATTGGTCTCGATATCGATGATGAGCTTGTCGAGGTCGGTACGCTGTTCAACACGCGCGCTCTCGACGTTGTATGTCACGCGACGCACGGGACTGAATGAAGCATCCAGCTGCAGGCGGCCGATCGGACGGGTTTGCTCCTCGAACACGGGCGTCTGTGTTGCCGGACGATAGCCGCGACCACGTACTACCTTGAGGAACGCACGCAGTTCACCCGCCTGGGTGAGATTGGCGATGACCAGATCCGGATTGACGATTTCCACGTCGTGATCCGTCTGGATGTCGCCGGCAGTAACCGGCCCCGGACCCTTCTTGGTCAGGGTCAGCTCAGCTTCATCGCGCGAATGCATCCTGATGGCAACTGCCTTGAGGTTCAGGAGGATGTCGACAACATCTTCCTGGACACCTTCCATGCTGGTGTACTCATGCAGTACACCCTCGATTTCCACTTCAACAACCGCTGCTCCGGGCATGGACGACAACAGCACACGCCGCAGCGCATTGCCAAGCGTGTGACCGAAGCCGCGCTCGAACGGCTCTACCGTTACACGCGCGCGGTTGTTCGCGAGAGGCTGTACTTTCACGGCCCGCGGTTTCAAGAATTCCGTAGCTGATATCTGCATCTGAGCTAGTCCTCGTAAATGTGAGGCCCCTGTCGGGAGGAGGATTACTTGGAGTACAACTCCACGACCAGATTCTCATTGATATCCGGCAGAATCTCGTCCCGTTCCGGAAGGGCTTTGAGCACCCCTTCCATTTTCTTGTCGTCCACTTCAACCCACTCCGGGAATCCGACCTGACCGGCGATGTCCAGTGCGGACTTGACGCGGGTCTGAGCGCGAGCGCGTTCCCGTATGGTGATCCGATCGCCGGCCTTGAGCTGGAAGGACGGCACATTGACGACCTTCTCGTTCACTTCTATGGCACGGTGGCTGACCAGCTGCCGCGCTTCGGCTCGCGTCGCAGCGAATCCCATGCGATAGACGACATTGTCCAGCCGCGACTCCAGCATGCGCAGCAGGTTCTCGCCTGTGGAGCCTTTTACCCGCGACGCTTTCTTGTAGTAGTTGCGGAACTGCCGCTCCAGCACACCATACATACGGCGCAGCTTCTGCTTCTCGCGCAGCTGAATACCGTAGTCTGAGAGCCGGGTACGGCGCTGAGCCTGTCCGCCGGGCGGCACTTCAAGCTTGCACTTGGATTCAAGTGGCTTGACTCCGCTCTTCAGGAACAGGTCGGTGCCCTCTCTCCGGGCCAGTTTGCAAGTCGGTCCTGTGTATCTCGCCATGGTTGCTTCTGCCTACACTC
>JBJHBP010000001.1:230725-256514 GCA_050485545.1 Gammaproteobacteria bacterium | reverse complement strand
ATCGACGCGGCACTGGACGCTGCCGACGAAACTGATTAGCTTGCTCGCCCTTGCCGGCGCGACCGACGGATGAACAGCGTGATGAAATACAGCAGCAAAGAATTGCGACGGATGTATCTTGAGTACTTCGCCGGGCTCGGTCATGAAGTGGTGGCCAGCTCGCCGCTGGTGCCGGCCAACGATCCGACGCTGCTGTTCACCAACGCCGGCATGGTGCAGTTCAAGGACGTCTTCCTCGGCCGCGAGAAGCGCGCCATCGCGCGCGCGGCCAGCACGCAGCGCTGTCTGCGCGCCGGCGGCAAGCACAACGATCTGGAGAACGTCGGCTATACGGCACGGCACCACACGTTCTTCGAAATGCTCGGCAACTTCAGTTTCGGCGACTACTTCAAGCGCGAGGCCATCCACTACGCCTGGGAGTTCGTCACCGGCGTACTGAAGCTGCCACCCGAACGCCTGTGGTGCACGGTTTACCGGGACGACGACGAAGCGGCGTCAATCTGGCTGGAGGATATCGGTGTCGATCCTTCGCGTTTCACGCGGCTGGGCGAGTCCGACAACTTCTGGGCCATGGGCGACACCGGCCCCTGCGGCCCCTGCACCGAAATCTTCTACGACCACGGTCCCGAACAGCAGGGTGGTCCGCCCGGTTCCGATGACGAGGGCGATCGCTACGTGGAAATCTGGAATCTCGTGTTCATGCAGTATGAGCGCGATCAGGATGGCAATCTGAAACCGCTGCCCCGGCCATCGGTGGACACCGGTATGGGTCTTGAGCGTCTGGCGGCGGTGATGCAGGGCGTGCACTCGAACTACGACATCGACCTGTTCGTCAATCTGATCGCAGCCGCCGCCAGGGCCACCGGTACCAGCGATCTTCGCAGCAGCTCGCTGCGGGTTATCGCCGACCATATCCGCGCCTGCACCTTCCTGATTGCAGACGGTGTGCTGCCGGGCAATGAAGGCCGTGGCTACGTGCTGCGGCGCATCATCCGTCGCGCCGTGCGCCATGGCTACCAGCTGGGCATGGATCAGCCGTTCTTCCATACCCTGGTGCACAGTGTCGAGCAGGAGATGGGTGATGCCTATCCGCTGCTCACCGAGCGCCGCACGCATGTGGAACGCGTGCTGCATCAGGAGGAGCTGCGTTTCGCCGAGACCCTGTCGCAGGGCATGCGCCTGCTGGAGGAAGAAATCGCGGGGCTGGCAAAGGGCGGCGTGATCGCCGGTGAAACGGTATTCAGGCTCTACGACACCTACGGATTTCCCGAAGACCTGACGGCCGACATCGCCCGCGAGCGCGGCCTGGTGATCGACTCGCAGGGCTTCGAGCAGGCGATGCAGGCGCAGCGCGAGCGTGCGCGCCGCGCCAGTCGCTTCAGCGCCGGTGGTGCCGGGGCCCCGAGTGTCGACAGCGTCACCGCCTTCATCGGCTACGAACAGCTCGCCGATGAAGGCGAGGTGGTTGCGATCTATCGCGATGACCAGGCGGTGGACGCGCTGGAATCCGGCGAATCCGGGCTGGTCGTGCTCGATCGCACACCCTTCTATGCCGAAAGCGGTGGCCAGGTTGGCGACACCGGGCAGCTGCTGGCGGAAGGCCTCGAGTTCGCCGTCGCCGACACCCGCAAGCTGAATGCCGCGCACGGCCATGTCGGTGCCGTGCAGCAGGGCCGGATCGCGGTCGGCGATCGGGTGCGCGCGGTGGTCGACCACGAACGTCGCGCGGCCATCGTGCTGAATCATTCCGCGACGCATCTGCTGCATGCGGCGCTGCGCAACGTGCTCGGTGACCATGTGCAGCAGAAGGGCTCGCTGGTCGCGCCGGACCGTCTGCGATTTGACTTTTCGCATTATGAGCCCGTTTCGGCGGCGCAGTTGCAGCAGATCGAGGACATGGTCAACGAACAGGTGCGCGCCAACAGCGCCGGCGACATCCGCGAAATGCCGTATCAGGAGGCGATCGCGGCCGGTGCGATCGCGTTCTTTGGCGACAGGTATGGTGACCATGTGCGTGTGCTGAAGCTGGGCGATGGCTTCTCGGTGGAGCTGTGCGGCGGCACGCATGTGAAGCGCACCGGCGACATCGGGCTGTTCAGGATCATCGCCGAAGGTGGCATTGCTTCGGGCGTGCGGCGCATCGAGGCGGTCACCGGACGTGGCGCGCTGGCTCATGTGAATGCGGCCGAGGCCGTGATTCGCGATGTGGCTGGACTGGTGCGCGCCGGACGCGACGACGTCACCGACAAGGTCGCACAGCTGGTGGACCGCAATCGGCAGCTGGAGCGTGAGCTCGACCGGCTGCGCCAGAAACTCGCCACCGGCGGCGGACGCGATCTGGTCGAAGACGCCGTCGAAGTCGCCGGCATCAGGGTGCTGGCCGCCCGGCTGGACGGCGCCGACGCCAAGGCGCTGCGCGATGCCGCCGACAACCTGAAGAACAGACTCGGCACCGGCGTGGTCGTACTGGGTGCCGTGGACGGCGACAAGGTCCGGCTGGTGGCCGGCGTCACCGGCGATCTCACCGACACGTTGCGCGCCGGCGACCTGATCGCGCCGGTGGCCGAGCACGTGGGTGGTCGTGGCGGTGGCCGGGCGGATTTCGCCCAGGCCGGCGGCAACGATCCGCACAGGCTGGACGAGGCCCTGGCCCTTGTTGCACCCGCCGTCGCCGCCAGACTCCAAGCGGTTTAGATCGCGTCTAATCGTACCGGCGCAATGCCCCAAAACGGTCACTTGGCCGAAATAATGCTTTAGTATTGGTCAGGCCGGGGGGTGAACAAGGATCGCTCCGGCCAGGGGGACCGGCCGCAATTCGAACCAGAAATATAGCGGCCGGCCTGCCCAGGGACGCCCGCGTTGGCAAAGCTGCGGCTCCGCGCCGCAGGTTGTCGACCGGTCGGAGGGTACCCCGCTGATGCCTGACTTACACGCACGAATTGAGGTGTGCGGGAACAGCGGCGAAGACCGAGAAGGAGTTTGGCTATGCTGATCTTGACCCGCCGCGTGGGGGAGACGGTGGTGATTGGTGATGAAGTCACCGTCACCGTGCTCGGTGTCAAAGGCAATCAGGTCCGGCTTGGAGTCAATGCGCCACGGCATGTGGCCGTGCACCGTGAGGAAATCTACGAACGCATCAAGCGCGAGCAGGTTGACGACGAGGCGCCCAGAGCCGTGGCCGTCGGTGCAATGCAGCGCTGACGCAAGGAACACTGACGCAACGCGGTCCGACACGGCCATGGCCGTGCGGCCGACATTTCCGAAATTCCGGCTTTTTTTCACCAATCCGTCGCGGCCGGGCGACTTAGACGCTAGAATCGCGCCCTGACCTTGCACCCTAGCGGAGAGGTGGCTGAGTGGTCGAAAGCGCTCCCCTGCTAAGGGAGTAAGGGTTAATCGCCCTTCGAGGGTTCGAATCCCTCCCTCTCCGCCACTTCCCTCGCTCTCCTCGCTTCCGCCCGCCATCGCTCACTGCGGCAATCCGAAGCCTCACTGGACATATCTTCGCTTTCCCACCCCCCGGGAAGTCCGGTATGCTGTCCGCAAATGCGAATGATTATTATTTGATATCGGAGCAGGGTCGCCATGCAACGGATAGCAATGACCGTATCGATCGCGCTGTGTCTGCTGTTCACAGCCACCGCGAACGCCAGCGGTGAGGTCAATCTCTACTCTTCGCGCCAGGAAAACCTGATCCGCCCGGTGCTGGACATGTTTACCGAACGCACCGGGATCACGGTGAATCTGGTCTCCGGCAGCGATGACGCGATCATCGAACGCCTGCGGATCGAGGGCAGGAACTCGCCCGCCGACCTGCTGCTCACCGCCGACGCGGCGCGTCTGTATCGGGCCAAGGCACTCGACCTGCTGCAGGCGGTGGATTCGGACGCGCTGCAGACGGCCATTCCCGCCGCGTATCGCGATCCCGAGAACATGTGGTTCGGTCTGTCGCTGCGTGCACGCGTGCTGATGTACGCGCCCGACCGCGTGGCTCCGGCTGAGCTTTCCACCTACGAGGCGCTGGCCGATGAAAAGTGGCGGCGACGTCTGTGCATCCGCTCATCGGGCAGCATCTACAACCAGTCGCTGGCCGCGGCGCTGATCGCCCATCACGGTGTGGAGCACACGGAGCGCTGGGCGCGTGGCCTGGTGGCCAATTTTGCGCGGCCGCCGGCCGGTGGCGACCGCGATCAGATCACCGCGCTGGCCGCCGGCCGCTGCGATGTGGCGCTGGTCAACACCTACTATCTGGGCGGCATGCTGAATTCCGACGATCGCGCCCAGCGTGAAGCGGCCGGGCAGGTGGCGATATTCTGGCCGGATCAGGACGGGCAGGGCACGCACGTGAACGTCAGCGGCGGTGGCGTGACCCGCGCCGCCAGCAACCGTGACAACGCGGTACGGCTGCTGGAGTTTCTGGTATCCGACGAAGCGCAGCGCTGGTATGCCCAGGGCAACAACGAGTATCCGGTGAAAGCCGGTGTGCCGCTGAGCGACACGCTGGAGGCCTGGGGTGAATTCAGGGCGGACGAACTGAACCTGAACGCGCTGGGTGAACACAACGCCGAAGCGGTGCGTGCGATGGATCGTGCGGGCTGGAGATAACGGACACCGGCAGCGCCAGCCAACCCGGAACGCGTTCTTGTCGGTATGTCATCCACCCTTCCCGTTGCGTCGCGACGCATGCGCGTAGCGCGGCAGCTCAGGGACCCGTGGCTGTGGGCCGTTCTGCTGCCTACCATGCTGATGCTGCTGCCGGTGCTGGCGGTCTTCAGCTTCGTGTTCGTGCCCACTGGCGAGGTGTGGGCTCACCTGGCGGACACGGTGCTTCGCGACTACGTTCGCAATTCGCTGTTGCTCGCAGTGGGCGTGGGCATCGGCGTTGCGAGCATGGGCATCACCACGGCCTGGCTGGTGAGTGTCTGCGAGTTTCCGGGGCGCCGACTTTTCGAATGGGCGCTGCTGCTGCCGCTGGCGATTCCCGCCTACATCATCGGCTACACCTACACCGGGCTGCTGGACTTTTCAGGGCCGCTGCAGACATCGCTGCGGGAGTGGTTCGACTGGGGTTTCGGCGACTACTGGTTCCCGGAAATCCGCTCACTGCCGGGCGCGATCGCGATGCTGTCGCTGGTGCTGTATCCGTATGTGTACCTGCTCGCCCGCGCGGCGTTCCTGCAACAGTCGCTGTGCGCGCTGGAAGTCAGTCGCACGCTGGGCGCCGGTCCGTGGCGCAGCTTCTTCACCGTCGCGCTGCCGCTGGCACGACCGGCCGTGATCGCCGGTGTGTCGCTGGCGCTGATGGAAGCGCTGGCCGATTACGGCACCGTGCGCTATTTCGGCGTGGACACCTTCACCACCGGCATTTTCAGAACCTGGTACGGATTGGGCGACAGCGCGGCGGCCGCGCAGCTCGCTGCGATCCTGACGCTGTTCGTGCTGGTGCTGATCGTGTTCGAGCGCTGGTCGCGCCGCAAGGCACGCTACCATCAGGCCGGCACGCGCTTCACCGCGCTGCCGCGTTACCGGCTGCGCGGATGGCATGCGGCGGTGGCCTCACTCGCCTGTGCATTGCCGCTGCTGTTCGGCTTCGTGGTGCCGGTGACGCAGTTGTCGCTGTGGGCGCGACGCACGGCCGGCCAGGTCTTCGATGCCACCTTCCTCACAACCGTGACCAGCAGTCTGATGCTCGCAGCATCTGCCGCCCTCGTGGTGCTGCTGCTGGCGCTGATCCTGGGTTACGGACAGCGGTTGCGCGGCAATCTGGTTGTGCGCGGCGCCGTGCGTGTGGCCTCGATGGGTTATGCGGTGCCGGGCACCGTGATCGCGGTGGGCGTCATGCTGCCGTTCGCCGCGTTCGACAACACGCTGGATGCGTGGATGCGGTCGCGCTTCGATATTTCCACCGGGCTGCTGCTGAGCGGCACGCTGGTGGCACTGGTGTTTGCCTACGCGGTACGATTCCTGGCGCTGGGTGTGCAGTCGGTGGAATCCGGCCTTGCGCGCGTGAAACCCTCCATGGATGATGCCGGCCGATCGCTGGGACTGTCGCCGCCGGGTGTCGTCCTCCGCATTCACCTGCCCCTGATCCGACCTGCCGTATTGACCGCAATGATTCTGGTGTTCGTCGACGTACTGAAGGAGCTGCCCGCGACGCTGATTCTGCGTCCGTTCAACTTCAATACGCTGGCGGTGCGAACCTATGAGCTGGCCTCCGATGAGCGACTCGCGGATGCTTCGGGCTACGCGCTGGCCATCGTGCTCGCCGGGCTGCTGCCCGTCATTCTGCTGAGCCGGGCGATGAACCGGCCGGTGCCCCGCTCGTCAACGACATCCGGCAATGCGGGCAGCTCACCCATCAGTGCGCTCACCGGCAGACTGCCGGTGGCGTCGCAGGGGAGTCGGCATGGCGATGCTTGACGTCGATAACGTCTCCATTGCGTATGACGTCGAGGCGGTGGTGCGCTCGGTAAGCTTTCGTCTCGATCAGGGGCAGATCGGCTGTCTGCTCGGCCCCAGTGGCTGCGGCAAGACGACGCTGCTGCGCGGGATTGCCGGCTTCCAGCCCGTGCGGGCCGGCCGGATCACGATAGCCGGTGAGCCAGTCAGTGACCCGGGTCATACGCTTGCGCCGGAGCGCCGTCACGTGGGGATGGTGTTTCAGGATTTCGCGCTGTTCAGTCATCTGTGCGTGGCCGACAACATCGCGTTCGGCCTGCGTCGCTGGCCGGCCGGTGAACGTCGCGAACGCGTTGCCGAGCTGCTCGAACTGGTGGGGCTGCCGGACAGCGGCAAAGCCTGGCCGCATGAACTGTCGGGCGGCCAGCAGCAGCGCATTGCACTGGCGCGTGCGCTGGGGCCACGGCCGCGGCTGCTGCTGCTGGATGAGCCGTTCTCGAGCCTGGATGTGAGCCTGCGTGGAGAACTGGCGCGTGAAGTGCGACGCATACTGCGCCACGAACAGATGACCGCCATCCTGGTGACGCATGATCAGATGGAAGCCTTTGCCATGGCTGACGAGATCGGCGTGCTGCAGCGTGGCCAGCTGATGCAGTGGGACAGCGGCTACAACCTCTATCATCGGCCGGCCAACCGCTTCATCGCCCGGTTCGTGGGGCAGGGCGCGCTGATTGCCGGCACCGTTGCCGGCTCCAGTGATGTCAATACCGCCGTCGGCACGATACACAGCCGCGAACCGCTGGGCACCGCGTCGGGCACGGCCGTTGACGTGCTGATGCGCCCGGACGACCTGCACTGCGTACCGGTGGCCGAAGCGGATATCAGCGGCGTGATTACGTCGCGGGACTTTCGTGGCGCCGAGTATCTGTACACCATTGAACTGGATAACGGCGAGCGCGTGCTGTCGCTGGCGCACAGCCATGAGCGTTACGACATCGGCGAGCGCATCGGGCTGGCGCTGGATACCCGCCATCTGATCATCTTTTCCGAACAGGACAGCGAAGACTCATCGCTGTTCTGACGCCTCCGTATCCGCCGATTCGTGTCCTGCGCGGAACCCTCAAGACTGGTGTCGGTCGGAACATCAGACGCCTGTTTCTGAATTTTCCGGTTGGCTGGGAGTGGTTATGTTCGCAAGGTTACAGACATTGTTCGTGGGTGCCGCGTTGGCCTGTACAGTCGGTGTCGGCTATGCGCAGGAGGCGGATGAATCGCTGCAGGCGGCGATCGCCGGCGAATGGCGCGCTGCCGATGCGCGGGCGCGCGATGCGTTTCGCAACCCATACGAGACATTGAAGTTTTTCGGACTGGAGCCGGGCATGACGGTGCTCGAGATCCAGCCGGGCGGCACGCCGTGGTGGACGGAGATTCTTGCGCCCTATGCCCGCATGACCGATGGCCGCTTCTACGCGACCGGTGCGGATCTGGATGACCCCAACCTGTCGGCTGGTGCACGCGCCGGTCGCGAGCAGTTCCTGGCGCGATATGCCGCACGTCCGGAAATCTATGGCGACGTGAATGTCGTGAACTGGGGCGCGAATGCGGCGCCGCCACCGGCCGACTATTTTGACCTGATCGTCACCGCGCGTTCAGCGCATGGCTGGGTTGCCAGCGGCATGATCGACAAGGCGTTCAGCGACATGTTTCACGCGCTCAAACCCGGTGGTGTGCTCGGGTTCAAGCAGCATCGCGCCGATCCTGCAACCTGGGATGAGTCGGAGTTCACCGGCTACCTGCCGGAATCACTGATCATCGAGTACGCCGAGCGCGCAGGGTTCGAGCTGGCGGATCGTTCCGAGGTCAACGCCAATCCACGCGACACGAAGGATCATCCCTTCGGCGTGTGGACACTGCCGCCATCGCGGGCGTCGTCGCCGATGGGATCGGGACAGCCGCCGGCCGAAGACTTCGATCGCGCTCACTTCGACGCAATCGGTGAATCGGACCGGATGACGCTGAAATTCCGCAAGCCCGACTGATCGTGCCCGTGGTGGGTCAGCTCTCAGGCAGCTGGCATCGGCCGGCAAAGTTTCCCGGCGGCCGGGTGTCGGGACCGTACAACAGGAGGGATGTCTGGCGAGGGGGAGTTCGCCGGTCGGTCCCTGGCCCGGGCCGCCAGGAAGAGCCTTGTCTGTGCTGTGACCTGCAGTCATGACACTACGGGATCGGTGCGGGCAGGGTAAGTAATTAACGGTTAATTAACCTGATCCGCCGGCAATCAGTACTCGTACACTTCAATGCCGGTCGCGGTCATCGTGTAGCCGGCCAGACCCAGCGCATTGCCTTTCTGTTCGGTGCGAATCGTGCCTTCTATCCAGAAGGGATCCCACATTGCCTGCAGCGGAAACGCCTCATCCGGCGTCACGTGAACGAGCTGATTAGGCGGCGGCGGTGGCACGTGGATGCAGGCGCCGTAGTAGGGCACCAGAAAGAATTCGGTGATGTTGCCCACATCGTCGATGTCCAGCGGCACGATGAAGCCGGGCAGGCGCACCACCTTGCCGTCCAGTTCCGCCACAACCTTTGACGCGCTCTCCGGATAGAGAAATCCCGCCAGGCCCGCGAGGCCGCCGCCGAACAGGTCACCGCCGAACAGGTCGTCGGCGAACGGGTCACTGGCGAAAGGATCGTCGTAGGGCACATCGCCATATTCCATCCGGTCGGCCAGGCCTTCCAGAGAGTCCGATTCGTCGAATGCGATCCATCCATGCAGGACCGGCGCCTCGACAACCTCCACGCCCTCGGGCACCAGGTCGTCCCAGTCGAGCACCTGTACGGCGCCTGCATTCAGGGACATTGAGATGAGCGCGAAGCCTGCCGCCAGTAACAACGTCTTCATCTGTGGCTCCTCATGGTCACTGTCATGTTCACTCTTGCAATCTCACTCTTACAATCTGATGGTCATGCCATCCGCCAGGGCGTTGCGATAGGCCCGCCATGCCGGAATCAATCCGATCAGCAGTGCGGCGGCCAGTACCGAGCCGAGAATGGTCAGGTCGAAGGTTGACGGCGGGCCGACGCTGATGAATACCCCGAAGCGGTCGCCGATCAGCGGGCGTGCAACGAACATGACGGCGTAGGTCGCGGCAACACCCAGCAGGGAGCCCAGCGCGGCCAGTATGCCAGCCTCGCTGACCAGCAGCGCGAACACATGCCAGGGGCGTGCGCCGGTGGCACGCAGTATGGCCATCTCGCGCCGACGTTCGTTGAGCGTGCTCAGAATCGCGATCAGCATCGTCATCAGCCCGGCAAGCACCACCAGTGCGCTGATGACGAACAGCGCGGTTTCCACGACGCCGATCAGACTCCACAGCTGCTGCAGCGCCACGCCCGGCATCACCGCCATCAGCGCTTCGCGGCGATACTCGTTGATGGCGCGCTGGATCGCGAACGTTGCCAGCCGTGACTCCAGCCCCACGAAGAACGCCGTGATTGCAGCCGGTTGAAGCTGCATCGCACGCACTTCGTCCGCATCCAGGTCCTGCCCCGGTCGGCGCGCCCCCGACTCCCAGCCGATGTGGATGGCTTCGATGGCGGCCAGCGACACGTGCACGCTGCGATCCACCGGGGTGCCGGTGCGCATCAGCACGCCCGATACCGTAAACGGCAGGTCGTCGTGATGGGAGAAACTCGTGCCGCCGGTGCCATGGGCGACGACGAGTCGGTCGCCGACCCGGTAGCCCAGCTCTTCGGCCACGGTGGCGCCGATCACCGCGTCAAACAGATCCTCGAAGACACGGCCGTGCTCCAGCTCCAGGTGCCGGGTACGGGCGAAGCGGTAGTGCTCGAAGTAGTCGGGCGTGGTGCCGATGACACGGAAACCGCGATGCGAATCGCCCAGAGAGATCGGTATGGTCCAGGCGACTTCGGGGGCGGCGGCGATGGTCTGGTAACTTTGCCAGGAGATGTTGTTGGTTGGATCGCCAAGACGGAATACGGAGTACAGCAGCAGGTTGATGGCGCTGCCGCGCGCACCGACGATCAGATCGGTGCCCGACAGCGTATTCGCGAAGCCGGCGCGTGCTTCGGTGCGTATGCGCTCCACGCCCAGCAGCAGCGTCACGCTGATCGCGATGGACAGTATCGTCAGCAGGGCGGCGCTGCGCCGATTGTTGAGGCTGCGCAGCGCCAGCGAAAGAACGGGCGCGCGCTCAAGCATTGAGTTCACCAATGGCGATTACGCGGTCGAAGTGGGCGCCAAGTGGCCGGTCGTGACTGACGAACATCACCGCGGTGCCGGCGGCCTCGCATTCGTTGAGCAGCAGTGCCAGGAAGTCATTGCGCGCGTCGGCGTCCAGCGCGGACGTGGGTTCGTCGGCCACGATCAGCTCCGGCCCGCCAATCAACGCGCGGGCGGCCGCGACGCGCTGCTGCTGGCCGATGCTCAGTGTGTCCACGCGCCTGCCGAGCAGCGCTTCGTCATGCAGGCCGAGGCGGGACAGCAGGCGCCTCGCCTCGGCAACAGCGCTGCCTGAACGCCGCGTCGCCCCGCTGCGCCGCCGCGATGAAAAACGGCACGGCAGCACCACATTGTCGACCACCGACAGAAACGGCAGCAGATTGAACATCTGGAAGACGAACCCGATGTTGTCCGCACGCAGGGCGTCGCGCCGGGCGCCGCGCAGGGCTTTCAGCTCCTGGCCCAGCACCTGGACACTGCCGGTACCCGGCAGCAGCACGCCGCCGACCAGGCTGAGCAGCGTGCTCTTGCCCGAGCCGCTGGCGCCATGCAGGAACACGCGTTCGCCACGGGCGAGCTCGAAGTGACGAATGGTCAGGATCGGCGGTGCACCCGGCCAGGCGAAGCACAGATTGCTGATGTGTACGGCCGGCGCCTCCGACGCGGCCGGCTCTGCGGGGGATGCGGTTGGCGCGATTGCGGCGGACATGAGGAATCAACGTCAACTTCGGGCCGATCAGCGATCAAGCGTGACACGTCTTGAATGGGCGTCCAGTTCTTCACGTTTCTGCACGTTGGGCCCGACAATACTGGTCTGCAGTGACCGGGTCCATGGGAATTCGTCGAACAGCGTGGCTTCCAGCGTGAGCCAGCGAGGGTCGCGGTCGCAGGTGTAGGCGTACTCGGCGATCAGGTCATGGTGGGCGGTGCCCTGGTCGTGTTCGTGTTCGTGTTCGTGTTCGTGGCCATGGCCATGGCCGTGATCGTGCCGGCCGTGATTGGCCGCGGCATCGAAGTCGGGCACCGTCACTGAGGTGTCCCGCAACGCGCATCCGGCCTGCGGATCGAGCGTCATCAACCGGGCGGGGTCATTGAGGTGGCGCACCGCAGCGTTCAGCGCCTGCCGCTGATCCCCGGTGGCGGGGGCGTGTTCGAACCCGGCGAAGTTGGTCATCGGGCCGTGCAGGGCGAGCACGATGTCGCCATCGGCGAGAGCGACGTCGAGGCGGGTCACCCCGTGCTCGTGTACGTCGTGGTGGATCAGGTCGTCGGCCGCGGCGCCCGACATCAGGCAGGCTGCGATGCAGGCGGCCACGTGCCGCTGATGGAGCCTGTTTCGTGATCGAATGGCCATGAACGGTCTCCTGTGCGCTATGTCAGTAATGCTATCACATCACTCGGAAGGTCCTGTTGATGACGCCGTGCGTGGCGAGTCTGCGCGGGCGTGGCCATCGGATCGCCCCACCGTGGCCGCATGGCAGTGCCGGTAGCTGCGCCAGTTCCACAGGTGCACGGCAGCCAGCAGCAGGGCGCCGGCCACCGTCAGCGGCGTCTCCCATGCCTCGGACGGCCATTCCAGAATGCCGGCAATCAGCAGTGCAAAGGCAATGCCGGCAAGTACGGCAATGGCCCATGGGCGACGGCCACTGTCGTGCAGCAGCGCTGGTCCGAGCGCTGCCGCGGACACCGGCACGGCCGCCATCACGAATACCGTATGCACCAGCTCGTTATCAGCCAGGGCGCCGATCAGCGGCGACAACGGAGCCAGCACGGGCAGCGCCAGGCAGTGCACCAGACACAGGCCGGACAGGCTCACCGCGGAGAAGTCGAAGATGCGCATTGCCGCCATCTCAGAACTCGGCACGAAAGCCGACAACGGCATTGCGCCCCATCAGTGGCGCCGCGTTCTTCACGAAGGAGATGTGGTTCAGGGCCAGTTCATCGAGCAGATTGGTCATGCGCAGATAGACCTGGCCGCCGAACCGGGCGTTGGGCAGCCGATAGGCGACTGTCGCGTTGACCATGTTGTAGGCGGGCGTGATGGTTTCGAACGCGGCGATGTCGGCCTGTTCGAATACATGGTAGTAATCCAGTTCGGCGGAGAACCGCGGCCAGGTGTGCGCGACCCTGGCGCCAAGACGTCCGGCCGGAATCCGCGGCAGATTTTCGGCTTCGCGGGCCAGCTGTCCGCGGATGTAGTCGCCGTAAACGGTGACGCGCAGACCGTCGGTGAAGCGGAAGCCGGCCTGTGCGTCGATACCGGCGAAACGAGCATCGCTCTGTGCGTAGCGGATCAGCCGAAAATCTTCGAACATGTCCAGCGTCTCGGCGAAGATGTAGTGGTCCACTTCATTGCGGTAGAAGCTGATCGCGAAGGTGAGCGGGTCGAACACGCGGCGCAGGGTCAGGTCCACATAGCGTGACGTTTCCTGCTTCAGGCTCGGGTCGCCGATTTCGTAGGTGTTGGTGGCCAGATGCACGCCATCGGCATACAGCTCCTGCGGCGTGGGCGCGCGATGCGATCGGGTGGCTGAGAAGCCCACCGACATATCGGACACCGGTGCCCAGGTGAGTGCCGCGGACGCCGAGAACGCCCGGTGGCGGGTCCATGGGTGTGGCGCATCGACATCGATCTCCTGCCATTCCTGGCGCGCTGCCAGTTCCGCCCGCCAGGTCTCGGCGCGGTATTCCTCGAGTGCAAACACGGCCACCGTTCGGGTGGTGGTTTCGGGCACGAAGCTCTCCAGTCCGAGTGCACTGAAGCGGCTGCGCGCTGTGTGGATGCCGGCCACACCGTGCCAGGAGCCCACGGGCCGGTGCTCGACTTCCACGCGTGCATCGTAGCCGCGGTTGCTGAAAGTGGTTTCCACGACGCCGTGATCGATTTCATCGTGCTCGTAGTCGGTGAACCCGGCGCGGATGCGGATGTTGTCTATGGCGCGGGCCGGTGCCCGGTAGTCGCCGCGCAGGTCGAAGCGGTCGCTGCGCAGTTCGACGAAGGGCGCGTCATGCCCATGCCCATGCCCATGCCCATGATCGTGGTCGTGGTCGTGATCATGGTCCCCGCAGTGCAGAACGGTGCCATGCGGGTGGCAGTCCTCGTAGTCGTGAGTGTGTCCGGGCAGGCCGTACTCGCTGCGCCGGCGCGTGAACGCAGCGCCCAGATAGCCGTCTGAGGTGATCCACGAAAGGCCGCCCGTGACACTGTGGCCTTCGCTGTAGCTGCCGTCGATCCTGCGTTCGGCGCGCTCCGGCACCCGATAATCGCCGGCGCGATGACCCGAGCCTTCAAAACGATACGCCAGGCTGCGACCACCACCGCTGACGCCGGCCGCGACACTGCGCTCAGCGTCGGCGGAGCCGCCTCTGACTTCGAACGCCCCGCTCAACCCGCCATCGGGCATCATTGTTGGTACACGCCGGTCGATCAGGTTCACCGCGCCGCCGATGGCCGCACCGCCATACAGCAGTGTGGCAGGTCCCTGCAGCACTTCGATGCGCTCGAGCAGCAGTGTTTCGGTTACCACGGCATGGTCGGGCGAGACGGCAGATGCGTCCATGATCTCAGCGCTGTCGGATAGCACGCGTACGCGCGGCGCCGTCTGCCCGCGGATCATCGGGCGGCTGGCGCCGGCCCCGAAGGTGTCGGAGTGCACGCCGGGATGATTTTCGAGCGTGTCGCCCAGCGTTGCGCGGCGTCGCTGCAGCAGCGCGTCACCCTGCAACACGGTGACCGGGGAGGCCAGCTCATCGGTGCGGCGGTTCAACGGCAGGCCGAGGACGAAGATTTCCTCCGTGGCAACTGTTGCCCGGGTGCCTGATTCAGTGCCGGCAGCCACATCCTGGGCATTCGCCAAGGAGCAGAGGGCGATGAGGGTCGGAAGGCTGACTGCAGCGATCGAAAGCGGCCGGGATGGCGAGAGGGACAGCGGGCGGGATTTCATTGCGTGAGGTTCTCCATGGTGTTTGACCTGTCCATCAGTGGCCGTTGCCGTTGAATGGAGCGGGCCAGCGTGTTGCGCGCCGGGAACGTTATACAATAACATTACTGATGCGGCAACAGGATACACATCCGCAAGGACACACCCATAAGGAATTCAAGCGTGAAATCATTCAAATACCGGCCACTGATCCGTCAACTGGCCCTCGCTGCGCTGCCGGCTGTGGCATTCGCAGGCATCACCGGCTGCACATCGAGCAGCAGTGGTGGCGGTGGAGACCAGAACGGTGACGACAACGGCCACCATCACGATCACGACCACGTTGCCGGCGCGGTGCGCGCATTGCTGGGCGATGAGAACGGCGTGCTGCGGCTTTACAACCTTTCGGATGGCAACGTCGTCTGGACGCACAGCTTTGCCGATGCCGATGCAGGCGATCTCACCGGAATCACGGCAACCGAGGACGGCCGCTTCGCCGCGATCAATCTGCGCGGCACCGCCAATCGTGTGAATTTTCTCGATTCCGGCGTACTGGTTGAGGAACACGGCGATCATGTGCACCTGGAAGTCGAGCCGCCACAGCTGCTGAACTACGCGATCAGCGGTGACCAGTTCGGGGCCAGCCGGATTGCACACATCGTGTCGCGCGACGGGCGCGTGTCGGCATTCTTCGATGGCGAGCCCGGCCTCACCGACAGCGCCTACGCCATCACCGTTCCGCTGTCGAATCTGACGGCCGCGATGCCGGTGGCCGCCGACGTACTTGTCGGCAACCGTCACCATGGCGTTTCACTGCCGGCCGAACACGATGCCGTGATCATGAGTGTGTCGGAGACCGGTGTGGCGGGCAGCACGGCGCGTACCGGCGTGCGCGTGTTCGAGGGAGGCACCGAGGTGGCCGGGTTCCCGCACAGCTGCAACGGCCTGCATGGCTATGCGGTCGTCGGTGATCATTACCTGTTCGGCTGTGCCAATGCGCAGGGCGGCGTGCTTGTGCTCACCCACGACCATGATGCTGCCACTGAGTGGAGCGAACACCAGGTCGATTTCCCGGCGGGCGCGACCAACGGCGTCTCCAATTTCGCCGCGCATCCGGAACTTGCCTTCGCGCTTGCGCCCTGGGGTACAGAGGCGTTCATCCGCGTGCATCCGGACGCCGATCAGATGTCCGATGATGACGTGCTGGATCTGCCGGCCCGGCAATGTGGCTATGCGCTGCGCGACGACAACGGCGAACACCTGCTGGTGCTCACCGTCGACGGCGTGCTGCGTGCGTATGACGCCGGCGACTGGAGCGAAGGTCCGCAGCTTGCGGTGCTGGGCGAGTTCGAGTGCGCCGGGACGGTCCCGCTGCTGCGCAGTGTCGGTTCATACGTCTACGTGACCGACCCCGTCGGTGGCGCGCTTGTGGAAATCGAAATCGAAGACGACGAATTCGAGATCCACGGTTCATTCAGTGTGCAGGGTGAACCCAGGCGTCTGGCGCTGTTTCGTCATCCCGCCGGTCATGAAGATCATGACCATTGATGTTGGCATTGCCGGTACTGCGCGAGTCCCCGCGTAGCCGGCAGGCATGACAGGGCCGCGCCGCCGCATCGGGGGCGCGGCCCTGCGGCCTATTCAGCGCAGGCGGGACACACCCCGGATACTTCCACAGTGGGTGCATCGGCCGTGAAGCCCAGCGCTGCGGCATCTTTGCGCAGATTGCGATTGATTGTCGGGTCGTGGATTTCGGCCGCCGCGCCACATTCGCGGCAGATCAGAAACTGTGCGGAATGCTTCTCGGTCGGGGATCCGCAGCCCATGAAGGCATTGCGGCTGTCCAGACGATGAATCAGGCCCGCCTCGAGCAGAAAATCCAGCGCCCGATACACGGTGTTGGGCGTGGCATTGCCCTTGCTGTCGTCCATCATGCGCAGCAGATCGTAGGCCTTGACCGGGCCGTGACGCGACCATACCAGTTCCAGCACATGGCGACGCAGTTCGGTCAAACGCAGGCCGCGCGCTGCGCACACCGCTTCGGCCTGACGCAGCGCAGTCTGCACACAGCTGCGGTGATTGTGCCTTCCGCTCGGGAAATCGCTGATGACTTGGGTTCCGGACATCGAAGGTTCCGCTGGATCCTGTCGTTACTATATTACGCCGTTGGTCGTCAATCGCCAATCCGGCGTGTTGGTCGAGAAACCGCGCGCTCTGCCAACCGGGGCAGGTTGACGCTGCGTCGCGGCGCGGACTAAAGTGCTTCAAACTACAATGAGACCATGCACATCTGGGGGCTGGCCAGGGGGCGCAAACTTTCAGCACGGGCTTTTCCGCCTTGTTGCGGGAATGCGGAGTCCGGCCCACCGGTTTCGGTAGACGACAGATCCGCACTGGTCGCTCAGAGATATCAGGGACAGGGGAGTTCGTGAGCGATTCCGACGATTCCATGAGCCCGCGGGGCTATACACCCGTGCAACGCTTCGGTCTGTATGCCGGCCCGCTGGCACTGGCCGTGTTCCTGTTCCTGCCGCCGCCCGAGCCGGTGACGGCGGTCGGCATGATCCGCCTTGGTCTTCTCGTGTTCGCCGTGATCTGGTGGATCACCGGGCCTGTGTCGCTGGCGATGACCGCCGTGACGGCGCTCGCGGCCGGGGTGCTGCTGGGCGGGCTGAACGTCGGCGAAGCGTTCGCGCCGTCCACCAACTGGGTGATCTGGTTCACGATCGGTGCGTTCGGTCTTGGTGCGGCACTGGAAGCCACCGGTTTCAATCGACGCTTCGCGCTCACGCTGCTGGGGTCGAACTGGGTGCGCGGCCATCCACACCGGTTCATGTTCATGTTCCTGCTGTCCGCGACGCTGCTCAGCAGCATTGTGGTCAACACTGTGATTACCGTGGTGTGGCTGTCGCTGGCGCTGACCATCTATCGCGCCGTTGGTGTCAAGAAGGGTGATTCGTTCGCTGAACTCAACGCACTGACGATCTGCTGGGGTGCGAATATCGGCGGTTCAACCACGCCCGTTGCGCATGGCAGCAACCCGGTAGCGATCGCGATGATTGCCGCGACAACCGGCACAACGATTACGTTCGCGCAGTGGACCATGGTCGGTTTGCCGATGGCGCTGATCTTCGCCGGCTCCACGTACCTGATACTGCGCTACATCGCGCGAGCCGACGCCAGTGCGTTCGCACGACCGGAAACCGTGGATCTGATCGACCGCGAGCGCCAGAAGCTTGGCCCCATGCCGACGTCGGAGAAACGTGCGCTGATGTGGATGGGCGTTGCCGTGCTGTTGTGGATGGTGCCGGACTTCGCACGTGTGCTCGGCGATCAGGGGCTGATCTCTGCGGAAACCGCCGCGAACATCGGCAGTCGCTTCAGTCTGGCGGTGCCGGCGCTGCTGATTCCGGTGGCGATGTGTCTGACGCCGGCCGGTGACGGCAAGCGCGAATATGTCCTCACCTGGCACGAGTGGGTCAACGGCGTGGACTGGGGAATGATCATTTTCCTTGCCGGGATTCTCGCCCTGGGCGGCGCGATCGGCGCCGCCGATACCGGCATTCCCGACTATCTGCGGACCACCATGGAACCGGCGCTGACCGGGCTGTCCGAGTATGTCTTCGTGTTCGTGCTGCTGCTCGGCCTGATCATCCTCACCAGCGTGATTTCCAATCTCGTGTCGCTGACCATCTTCATGCCGATCGGGCTGACCCTGTCCAGCACCCTGGGCATCGGTTCACCGCTGGCCGTGGGCATGGTGATCGCCATCGGCCTGTCGCTGGCCTACCTGCTGCCGTCGGGCACGCCAACCAATGCGATCGTGGCCGGATCCGGCTATCTGCGGGTCAGCACGATGGCGCGGCTGGGTATCGTCGCTGTACTGCTGCACGCGTTTCTGCTGACCGTGATCGGCTATCCGCTGGCCAAACTGGTCCTCGGATAGATCGCGCAAGCTGCGCGTCCGGCAGCTACTGCTCGTCGGGCAGCAGGCTCAGCCATTCATCGTCGGAGCCGTCGATCAGGTCGTCGAACAGATAGGAGCCCAGGTAGCGCTCGCCGGTGTCGGGCAGCATCGCCAGCAGCACGGCACCGGGCTCGGCGCGCTCGGCCACTTTCAGGGCCGCGGCCAGCGTGGCGCCGGCCGAGATCCCGGTGAATATGCCTTCCTCCCGCGCCAGCCGGCGGGCGGTGGACTTGCCTTCCTCATCGGTGACCGGCACCAGCTCATCGAATACCTGCGGGTTCAGCACATCGGGCACGAAGTCCGGCGTCCAGCCCTGGATCTTGTGCGGATGCCAGTCCTTGCCGCCGAGCAGTGATGCTTCGGCCGGCTCGGTGGCCACGATGCGAACGCCCGGCCGCGCCAGTTTGATGACTTCACCCGCGCCCGTCAGTGTGCCGCCCGTGCCCCAGCCAGTGACCCAGAAGTCCAGCCGTCGCGCCGCGAAGTCGCGCAGGATCTCCGGGCCCGTGGTCTGTCGATGAAACGCCGGGTTGGCCGGATTCTCGAACTGTCGCGCCAGAAACCAGCCGTATCGATCGGCCAGTGCCTTCGCCGCGCGCACCATGCCCGTGCCGCGTTCGGCCGCCGGCGTGAGCAGCACTCTGGCGCCCAGCGCGCGCATGATCTTGCGGCGCTCAATGGAGAACGTCTCGACCATGGTCGCGACGAAGGGATAGCCTTTCGCGGCGCACACCATCGCCAGTGCGATGCCGGTGTTGCCCGACGTGGCTTCGACCACCGTCTGGCCCGGACGGATCACACCGCGCTTTTCGGCATCATTGATGATGGCCAGTGCGAGGCGGTCCTTGACCGAGCCCATCGGATTGAAAGACTCCACCTTGACGTAGATCGTGACGTGGTCGGGAGCCATGTGGTTGAGGCGGATCACCGGCGTGTTGCCGATGGTGTCGAGGATGCTGTCGTAGATCAACGTGTGCTTCCATTGGTTGTCTCGGTGTCTGTTCTGCGCTGGCCGTCGGCCATCACGAGTCGCTCCGGCGCGAACCAGCCGAAGCGCTCGGCGCAACGTGTGGTATCGCCCACCAGCAGCAGCGCCGGCGAGCCGATCACTTCAGTCTCGCAGGCGGCCGGCAGTGTCGCCAGCGTGGCGCGCACGACGCGCTGCTCGGGCAGCGTGCCGTTTTCGATCACGGCCACCGGTGTGTGCGGATCGTGACCGAGTCGTATCAGTTCGGCACAGATCACCGGGTAGCCGGCCACGCCCATGTACACCGCCAGCGTCTGGCCGCTGCGGAAGTTGGCAAGATCAGCGCGGCGATGCGCGTCGATCTCGGTGTGTCCGGTGGCCAGCATCACCGTGCGCGCAACGCCGCGCAGCGTGAGCGGAATGCCCGCATAGGCGGCGCAGCCTTCCACCGCCGACACGCCCGGCACCACCTGAAACGGCAGGCCGGCATCCACCAGTGCCTGCAGCTCCTCGCCGGCGCGCCCGAAGACCATCGGGTCGCCGCCTTTCAGCCGGCACACGCGCTTGCCTTCGGCCACCAGCCGCACCAGCAGCTGATTGATCTGTGCCTGGGTGACGGTGTGTTTGCCCGGCGACTTGCCTACCGGAATCAGCTCACCATCCTTGCGTGCGTACTGCAGTATCTGCGGATTCACGAGTCGGTCATACAGCACGACATCGGCCTGCGCGAGCAGCTGGCGACCGCGCAGCGTGATCAGATCCGGACTTCCGGGGCCTGCGCCAACCAGCCAGGCTTCACCGGCGTGCGCGGCATCGTCGCTGTGCCAGCGCGTCAGCGCGTTCTCCAGCGTGTGCGCGGCCGCCTGTTCACGGCCCGCGTAGACCTGTTCGGCCGCGGTGCCGGTGAATATCTGCTGCCAGAAACGCTGCCGCTCGCCGGGGTCGGTGATGGCCTGTTTGACACGTTCACGCCAGCGGCCCGCCAGCGCGCCAAGCCGCCCCACCCGTGCCGGTACCAGGGTTTCGATCACGCCCTTGATCCAGCGCGCCAGCACCGGCGCATTGCCGCCGCTGCCGATGGCGATGGTGATCGGCGCGCGGTCGATGATCGCCGGCATGATGAAGCTGCACAGCGCCGGCTGATCGACCACGTTGCACAGACGTCTGGCAGCCTCGGCAGCCTGTGCCACGCGGAGGTTGACGTTCTGATCATCGGTGGCCGCCACCACCAGCCAGTAGTCATGCAATGACTGGTCGGCAAACGTGTCGGGCTCGACCACGATCTCCCTGGAGCGGGCACGTGTGGCCAGTTCCTCACACAGCTGCGGTGCGATCACCGTGACCGATGCGCCGGCCTCCAGCAGCAGCTTGACCCGCCGCGCCGCAACGTGCCCGCCGCCGACGACCAGGCAATGCCGCCGCTTCAGGTCGGCGAATATGGGTAGATGCTGCATCTGATAATCCGCGATCCCTGCCGATTTCCCTGCCAGTGAGACGATACCCGGCCGCCTCCCTCGGGGCCAAGAGTATGTGCTTCTGCCCTTATCGTGATTCAGCATATGCCGTCGCGGCGGGCGTTGCACATGGTTGACAGCCCGATGTAACAAATGGTTATATGGCTCTCGGGCCGCTGCCTCGGAAACGGGGACGCGGCCTTTTGGTTGGCGAATCCGTCCGAAGTCCGGCCTGTACGGGCCACCCGGCCTGTGCGTGTAGAGCAGATGGCGGCGCCGCGAAGCGGTCGGTACCGCCCGAGGAGACCAAATTGACGCTGAAACAGCTCAAGTATCTGGTCGGCATCGTCGACAGTGGCCTGAACATCACGTCGGCCGCCGAACGGCTGTATACCAGCCAGCCTGGCATCAGCAAGCAGCTCAAGCAGCTCGAAGCCGAGCTCGGCGTGCAGCTGTTCACCCGCAAGGGCAAGAGCCTGTCCGCGATCACGCCGGCCGGTCGCGAAGTCATTGCCCGCGCGCGCAAGATCCTGCGCGAAGTCGGCAACATCAGCAGCCTGGCCAGCGATCTCACCGCCGAGCAGGACGGCATGCTGTCCATCGCCACCACCCATACCCAGGCACGCTACGTGCTGCCCGAAGTGATCCGCGCGTTCCGTGAACGTTATCCGAAGGTGGATCTGGAACTGCATCAGGGCACATCGGAACAGATCGCCGAGCTGATCAGCACCAACAAGGTGGATTTCGCGATCGCCACCGGCGCACGGCAGCTGTTCCCGCACCTCAACGTGCTGCCCATCTATCACTGGCACCGCATTGCACTGGTACCCGGGGACCATCCGCTGGGGCGCGACCGCAAGCCGCTGGACCTGAAGACGCTGGCCGACTATCCGCTGGTCACCTACGTGTTCTCTCTCACCGGCGAGTCGTCATTCAAGCGTGCCTTCCGTGATCAGGGACTGGAACCGCGCGTGGTGTTCACCGCCCGCGATGCCGACATCATCAAGACCTATGTGCGCATGGGCATGGGCGTGGGCGTGATCGCCTCGATGGCCTATGAATGCCAGGACCGCGAAGACCTGCGCGCCATCGATGCCAGGGGTCTGTTCCCGCAGGTGACCACCTGGCTGGGTTTCCCGCGCGACATGGTGCTGCGCAGCTTCATGGTGGATTTCATCCACCTGTTCGCACCGCACTATTCGCCGCGCCTGATCCGCGAAGCCGCGGCACTGCCGGCGCAGGAACAGATCGATGAGCTGCTGAGCGGGATCATCCTCCCCGAGCGCGGCGGCTGTGATCAGGACGACGCGGCGGCCGCGTAATTCCCTGTCAGGTGCTGTCAGGGCTCGGGCGAATGGCTCAGCCACTCGTCGACACGGCCCTGCACGTATTCCAGCGACCCATCCCAGCCTCGCGAGCCTTCCCACGCAACCACAAACTGCTCGACCGCTTCATCTCGCATCCCGTAGCGCACATACTCTTCGCCCAGCGCCCTGGCAATATCGCGATTCTCCGGAAACAGCGTGGATCCCTGTTGCAGGGCACTCAGGCGAGCGCCTGGATCATCAAGTTCGAAATAGTAGTAGGCGTAGTACACGGCGCCTGACGGAACGCCACTTGTCATCAGCGTTCGCAATGACTCGGCGAATCGCTCACGCCAGTCGGGGAAGTCCCTCTGGAATCTCCATTCATCTATCACCATGGCAACGAGGATCGAACCCACTGCATCGGCCAGGCGGGTTGCCGCTGCGGCTTGCGGCGAAGCCGCAATGCGTTCGATGACATCGACCAGAGACTCCATGCAATCCCGGGCGCCGGATCTGGATAAGGCATGGCGATGACAAATGACAGTCAGGTGGTCTATAGCAGGGTCGGGATTGCCTGCAGTTGTTCTCCAGAGGTGTGACTCCTCGCGGTAGGTGGCTATCCACTCGGCGACGGTTTCACGAAGTGTGTCCGGAGCAGCGTCTTCATCAATGAGCAGAAACTGTTCGACCGCGTCGTCACGCATGCCGTTCCAGACGTAAACATATGCCATCGCGACTGCGACGTCGCGATCGTCCGGAAACGACGTCAGGCCGCGCCGCAGCACCGGCAGAAGTACTTCCGGCTCGAGCTCGATGACGGCGTAGCTGGCGTATACGTTCGGCGTTTCGATGCCGTTGGCGATCAGCTGAAGCAGCGATGCGGCGAAGCGTGATCGCCAGTCCGGAAAGTCCGCGCTCAACTGCCGATCGTTTCCGATCAGTGAGCGCATGGTCAAAGCGGCCGCATCTGCCAGGTGAAAGCCCTGCTCGGTGCCGCCGGACATAGTCGCCGCTTCGACGACGGCGTCCAGCGACTCGATGCAATCCCGTCCACCCAACACGGAGACTGCGTCATTGCGACAGAGCAGCGACAGGTGGGCCGCTGTCCGGTCAGAGTCACTCGCCGGTCTGAGATGGACCTCTCCCCGCATGGTGTCGATACGCAGGTCTTCACGGACCTGATCGATGAAGGCGGAACGGCGTGCTTCAACGTCTGCCACTTGCACCGGGTCTGACTGTGACGAGCCAGGCGCTGCCACGAGCCTGTCGATGAGCATCCGGTAGCTCAGCAGGAGACTCTGTGCCAGGCGCAGGCGAACCCTGTTATCAGACAGATTCGCTTGGTCGTAGGCGTGTTCCTGAATGTCGATGCGTTCGCGAGCACTGTCAGTGCCGGAGATGTTGATCAGTACGGCCGCCAGGCGTTCGACCGCCGTCAGGTCGGTAGGATCGATCGCAACAACGCGTCGAAGAATTTCCGCACGGTCTTCGTTGTTGGATGCGGTGGTCGCGAGTCGGTGGAGCGCGCGTACATTGGTCGGGGTCTGATCAACGAGTTGCTGAACCGTGGCGGTGGCCAGTTCCCGAAAGGTCCGACTCAGATTCGGGTCATCGGTGTGTCTGGACAGCGACCTGTACGTAGTGCCCATGAGCAGCTGTGCGTCGGGTTCGCCGATATCCGGACGGCGCTGCAACTCTACCAGCCAAGCGGAACAGGTATCTTCCGTGGCACCGTCGCGAATATTGACGCAGGCAGTCCCGAAGTGCTGGTCGAGACACGCATGGTCGCCGACGGGACACTCGTCGCTTTGAGCGGATGCAGGATACACACTGCCCAGAAACAGCAGTGCGCAGCAGATTACGATAGCCGGTCCGGAATTCATGGCAATGCCTTTCGAGGCTTGGCCAGTCGCAGACTGTCTCCAGCTGCGCCGTGGATGCCGCAGCAGCAGTGGAACGCCACCGGCAGGAACCGGTGACGATCACATCATAGAGATCACATCTACAGATCGCCGAGATTGATCTCGTGTATTCCGCACTCGCGTTTCAGACCGAAGAACCGGGTCTGATCCAGCGTGCTCACCTCGTGGATGGGCCGCGTGCTGTGATGGTCGCCAATTGATACATACCCTTTCTCCCACAGCGGGTGATAGGGCAGATCATGCTTGCGCAGATACTTGTAGATGTCGCGATCCGTCCAGTCGGCCAGCGGATGCACTTTCCAGCGGCCGCCCGACCAGTCGAGGAACGGGATGCCGGCACGGCTTTCGCTCTGGTTGCGTCGCAGACCGGCGAACCAGGTGCTGGCACCGAGCTCGCGCAGCGCGCGCCGCAGCGGTTCCACCTTGTTTTCCTCGTTGTAGGCGTTCAGACCCTGAAGGCCCTGGCGCCAGCGCTGACCGTAGCGCGCTTCCTGCCACGCCGGTGATGTTTCGGCACGGTAGACCTTGAGGTTGAGCTTGAGCCGGTCTGTGAGCTCGTCGATGAAGGTGTAGGTCTCCGGAAACAGGTATCCGGTGTCGACCAGCACGATGGGGATGTTCGGATCGACCTGCGTGACCAGATGCAGCGATACCGCTGCCTGGGCACCGAAGCTTGAGGTGAGCACATGATTGCCGGGCAGGTTCTCGAACGCCCACTCGATGCGCTGGCGCGGCGCCAGCTCGGCGAAGCGTCGATTGCAATGTTCCAGCGCGACGTTGCGGCTGGCTTCCTCGTCGTAGGCGCCGGTATCGATGAGCCCGGTGACATCGCAGGCCGCGGGCGAGGGGGGCTTGGAGATAGCGTGTTCAGCGTAGGCGTTCGCTGTCAGGCGTTGTTCTACTGCGCTGGCTCGTGCACTCATGATCGTCTTCCGTGCTGCTCAGTGACCGTATCGGCATTGGCCCATGCGGTTCCCGGCGAATCCGGGTCTCTAAGGTACGGATGACGCTTATAAACAGGAACGTCTAAGTTCTTATTCCGGTATAGCTAAAGTGAATAAGCGAGGATGTCGGTGGCCACCTGCCGGTTTCGGCTGGCCGTGCGATCGCCCGGACGCTGCCTCTGTGCCCCCTGCTGTGGACGCAGCCGGGGCAGACCTTCATTGATCACACAGTAGCGCTAGCGACCAGCTTCAAGTTCGGCACGGACGTCGTCGGCCCACTCGCCCCACAACACAGTCCATCCCATATCTCTCAAGACAAAGGTACTGAAGTCATCCGTGCTCACATTCAAAACAACGAGATACTCCTCATCGGGACGTATCACACCTCCCCGGTCGTAGAATGAGCCCCGCGATACTCTTCTGCCAGTGCTAAACAACTCCATGAAGGTCGCGAGGCGCTGTTCCACTCTTTCCTGAAGACTCGCCATTGATGGTTCGTAGTCCTCTGACGCGATCCTGCCGGCCTGGTGATCCTGATCCAAAGTGGCCACCTGTCGCTCCAACTCCTCGTGTTCCGCCCTCCATTCATCGCGCATCTGATGTCTTACGATATACCTCGATTGCTCTGAATCAGGAAAGACCACCATATCACTGTTCATCTCCACCCTG
>JBJHBP010000001.1:0-230625 GCA_050485545.1 Gammaproteobacteria bacterium | reverse complement strand
ACCGCCAAACCTTCAGCCAACGGCCCCTTGAACACCTGGACAGGCGTGAATGTAACGGTGATCCGTTCGTTCTGAAGCGAGTTTGACGATGGAATATCGCTGAACCTGCCCACTGCGACTGCCTCGTTGTTCGCCGGCAGCGCCCGCGCAAGTTGGCTGGCGATCATCTCGATACTCCATCGCTCATCCACCGCGCGGGACGCTACCAGATCCCGGGGCTGCCCGGTGCAGATGCCAAACGACAACAGGCCACCGATGAGGCAAAGGATCTGCAGTCTCGCACGAAGCGTTGATCGTTTATGATTTTTTTCATAATGTCCCCTGCTGTGGACGCAGCCGGGGCAGTCCTGCATCGATCACACAGTAGCGCTAGCGACGAGCTTCAAGTTCGGCACGGACATCGTCGGCCCACTCGCCCCACAACACAGTCCCTCCCGTATCTCTGAGGACATAGGTGCTGAAGTCATCCGTGCTCACATTCAAAATAACGAGATACTCCTCATCGGGACGCATCACGCCTCCCCAATCGTAGAATGAGCCCCGCGATACTCTTCTGCCAGTGCTAAACAACTCCATGAAGGTCGCGAGGCTCTGTTCCACTCTTTCCTGAAGGCTCGCCATCGATGGTTCGTAGTCTTCTGACGCGATCCTGCCGGCCTGGTGATCCTGATCCAAAGTGGCCACCTGTCGCTCCAGCTCCTCGCGTTCCGCCCTCCATTCATCGTACATTTGATGTCTTACGACGTACCTTGATTGCTCTGTCTCAGGAAAGACCACCATATCACTGTTCATCTCCACCCTGACCGCCAAACCTTCAGCCAACGGCCCCTTGAACACCTGGACAGGCGTGAATGTAACGGTGATCCGTTCGTTCTGAAGCGAGTTTGACGATGGAATATCGCTGAACCTGCCCACTGCGACTGCCTCGTCGTTCAGCAGCAGCGCCCACGCAAGTTGGCTGGCGATCATCTCGATACTCCGTCGCTCATTCACCGCGCGGGACGCCACCAGATCCCGGGGCTGCCCGATGCTGATGCCAAATGACAACAGGCCACCGATCAGGCAAAGGATCTGCAGCCTCGCACGAAGCGTTGATTGTTCATGGCTTTTCATAGTGTTGCGACGTCTACCGTCGTACCGAGGTTCTCCTCCAAGGGAAAGCTGAACCCCTGACATCGTGGCAGGCCGAATGGGGGATCAACCTGGGGAGCGAAGCAGGTGATCTGGGACCACCGTTCCGTGGCGGAGTGGTCCGGGACCGCCGGCCACGTCCGGTAACCCGTGCCATTGTTGTGCCGATAGCCGACCGATGCAACATCCGGACCCGCTTGGCATACGCGAAGATAAGGCCGCCGTTTCCGGCCGGATGCCGGATCCGCGGCAGGTCGAAGATACGCTACTGCTGCGCTTTCGGGTTTCTCCACAGACGTGATTCTTTGCGGTCGGTGGCTATCCATGCGTCGACGTGGCCGCGAAGAATGTCCGCGAACTGTCGTCATCCATGAGTGTATGGATCTCAGCATGGATCTCAGCGATCCGGATTTGAAGTGCGCGATCGCAGGGGTTCGATGTAGCGTTGTTCGTCGTTTCGGAAACCTTCGGTGCCCGGAATCAAGGTCGGTTCGCCCGATCTGCCGAATTCCCTGGCGAGACCCTGAACAGCACTCAGGCGTACGGAAAAGTCACTGTCGTCAAGAGCCAATGTCAGTGGCTCGATGATCAGGGGGGATTCTATAAACCGCATAGTCCTTGCTGCGGCACGCCGAGTTTCAGCTTCAGGAAACAGCAACAGGCGCTCCAGTATCGGAACTGCCGCCTCGCTGCGTATCCCCCATTCCATGCCGTGGTGTAAGAGAGCCAAGAGATATGGATCAAGTGTCCTGTCAGTCAGCGCGGCTTCAGCCGCCGGCAGCGCTTCTACCTGACCTGACCACAGTAGCTGACTGAGTGCCCGCAGCCGGACCTGGGGGTCTGGGTCGCCGGACACGGCGTTGCGTGCATCCATCGCTATCGGGTCATCGATCCCCAGAATCGCTTCCAGAATCCCCACCTTCACTGCAGAATTCGTGCTTATTCGCAGTCCATCCGCCAGCAGATTCAGGACTCTCGCCAACGGATCGGGTCCGCGGCCCTCTGCGCCAGGAACGGCGGTGATGCCAGGCCAGTGTGGAGAGACGAGCCTGTATTCTCCATCGACTCCCCGCAGAAAAAGGACCTGGAAGTCACCTTCGGATACCCCGCGGTGGGCGGTGAATTCCGTTGTCAAGTCGAATCGAAAGGTAGTGTTCGCACTGGCTGGCGATCCCTTCAGAACCTGATCGACGGACACCGTGGCGAGCCTGCTCCGCCCTGCCGCTTCGCGACCGCCCCTGAGGACTACGGTTGTGTCCCCCTGGATCTCGATGCTCGTCACCGTTCCCACGACAATCAGGTCTGCGTCGCGGGTCAATGCGGTAACGTCAAGTCCGTCCACGATCGTGGCACCTGCCACTGACGGCAACATCATCGACAGTAGAAACAGGAGCATGATGCGCATGTTCTAATATCCTGTCCGGAATTCCCGAAGTACTCGCCTCTTACAATAGGCCCCTATGGCACGGGAGTAGCAATGTTCGGATGCCATCCTGTGCCTCTCATCTTTAGCAGCTCATTTGTCTGTACCAGCAATCCATAACCTGGCGTAGAGCTTCCTGCACGGAACTCCTGCCGGATGGCTGTGCCTCGGAGATCGCTTCGACGAGCTGCGCGCCTATCGCCCTGCGGTGCGTATGTCTTCGGCACGCTGCATATGCAGATCGATTACAAAGTCGCGCGTCGCAGGCAGGATCGACCGCGCCTGATTGAGACTTTCAATCGCATCGTCTGCACGTCCGAGCTGAACCTGTGCCATGCCTCGCCGCAACCAGAGTTCACCGTCATCCGGGTCGAGCGCAAGCGCCCGCTCCACAAGTTCAAGTGCCCTGGCGCGATCCTCAAGGCGTTGAGAGTAGGCCACATAGACAATCGTCGACTCGACTCCTGCTGCCAGAACAGCCTCGAAGGCCTCGTCGTACATACCGTCGAAAACCACCTGCTCTGCAAGCAGACGAGGCGAGTTGACCGCGCGCCTGACGCCCGTCACCACCGCTTCGGCGAATCCGCGCTGCTGCCGCACATCGCTGTGGGTTACCGCCGAAGTGACCGCCGAGTCGATACTCGCAAGGCAGGCATCGCCACCAAATAGATTGATCAATGAATTGTTACATGCGGTCTCAATCGCGGCGAGTGCATCGGCCGAATCCAGGAACCCCGACGCGGCCTGCGCGGTGACCCCTTCCAGACCGCTCTCGGCCAGCACACGACGCTGGAGACTGTCCGCCTCTTCCTGGCGCCCGGCGGCTCTGTGCAGGCCGATGGCCTGGGCGGCCTGACGCCAGCGCCTGGCGCCTGAGTGATTATCGAAAGCATCTTCCATCAGCCCCCCCAGCCAGCCCGACGTCACCATCCGCGTATATGACACGTGCAAGAAACTCCGCGTACATGCCATTCGCCGGGTCCGCTTCCACTGCGCGTCGCAGATGGACAAGCCTCTCTTCCGGGTCGCCGGCAATCAGCGACAGCCCCAGATACGCATCCGCGGCTACTGCGCCGATTTGCGTCTCATCAAGAACGCTCAGATAGCTTGCCCGGCTCGCCTCGACTGATTCGGCCGCGGCAACCGGATCATCGCTCATCCGGGCAAGCGTTCGATGAGCCGATCCGGCGATCAACTGCCACTGCGGCTCGGCCGAAAATTCATGGGCTTCAAGCGTCTCAAGCCACGCTGCGCAAGTCACGGCGCTGGATATTGGCGGCGTGCGGCATACGGATTCAAATTCCGCGAGAAGACACGCGCTATCGTTGCGGCCACAATCCGCCCCCTGTGCGTGAGCCAGTGTCGCAGCAAACACCACCGCCAGAAAAGACGCACCGCGCCTGACGAAGTGACAACTATTCATGGATACACCAGCCATGGACCACCCGTATGATCCTGCTTCTTGATAATCCCGCCATCTGGCACCAGCAGATACAAGGGCGTGCTTGTGGTATTCCACCACAATTCATCGCCCGGTTCCTCCGGCGTTCCTATTCCGAAGTTGTGATTGGCAAACAAGGCGCGCAAGGGTGGCGTACGCGCCGGTTCGCGGTGCCCGATCAGGCATCTGCTCACAGTTTAACTGCTCGCGCCCCCCTTGATTCGACCATCATTGGAAACCAACTCATCGACACCCTCCCCGAAGTCCAACAAGATCAGTCTCAACCCGACAGACACGGCGGGTGTTGCGCACTATTAGATATTTAGCGGATTGCGTATTTGCTCGCTTGATGAAATAACACCATATGCATACCTCACTGTCAACGTCTAAAGTTTAATTCCGGCACAGCTAAAGTGAATAAGCGAGGATGTCGGTGGCCACCTGCTGGGCCGATTCCATCGCGCCCTCCATGCCGCGGCTGGAAACGCCCAGATGCTCGCCGCAGAAGTAAATGCGATCCAGCGGATCGCCCATGGTCCGTGCCCAGCGTTGCACCTCTCCAGGGCGGAACCAGGCCCAGCCGCCGCCCGCCCAGGGATCGTTGCCCCAGGACTGCATGCCGAGCAGTTCCAGCTGGCCGCGCGCGGCCGGGCGCAGTGTTTCGATCGCGGCGATCACCGCCCTGCCTGCATCGGCGGGCGCCATGGCGTCCAGTCGCGCGGCGTTGGTGCCCATGGCCCAGGCGGTCAGGCCGGTGATCTCGTCCGGGTCATCGCCATTGCGCGAGGCGGCCACCATGCCGGCCACCGAGTCGGTGAACAGGCTGGGTGCGTAGCCGTCCTGTTCCCAGAATGCCGATCGCGGTCGCAGATACACCTGCGTGATCGGCTGCGATGCCAGCCCGGCGATGGCTTCGGCCTGCGCGCCGACCGGTGCCGGTGACAGTGCGATCCGGCGCAGCGCGCCGAACGGCAGTGCGCAGATTGCATGATCGGCGTGGTGACGGTCGCCGTTGACGCAGGTCACCGTCACGCCGCCAGTCTCCGATGCAATGGCGCGCACCGGGCTGGCCACGCGCACCTCATTGCGCAGCGCGCCGGCCATGGCTTCGGGAATCCGTTCCACGCCATTGCGGGCCGTATAGCCAACCACGCCCTCCGGTGCATACAGGCGCTGCTGTTTTGTGAACGCGGCGCGATACAGCAGCTGCAGGGCGGACACATCCGCGGCGCTGGTGCCGAAGCTGGGGTTGATGTCGTAACCGATGGTGATGGCACGGTCGTTCATGCCCCGGTCGCGCAGCCAGTCGCGCACCGGAATGTCGAGTTCGGCGTAGGCCGGATCCAGCCATGCCTGTGGCGAGGGCAGCGGGTTGTCGCGCGCACTGAGCACGCGCGCGCAGGTCCAGGGCATCAGCTTGCGATCGGTGTCGGAGAATGGATTGGCCGGATGCGTGGGCCACTCCGACTGACGGATCAGCGTGCTGCCCAGCGCCAGATCCTGTTCGCGAAAGAACCGCAGCAGCGTGGTGACGTCCATCAGCGCCACGCCGTAGTGTTCAGCCGCACCGATCACCCGTCGGTAGCCGGCGCCGATGTACGTACCGCCGGCTTCCCGCGGACCGCCGGGCTGGCTCATTGATCGGACGCGCCCGCCGACGCGCTGCTGTGCTTCCAGCACCAGCACCCTGCAGCCGCCAGCCTCCAGCTGCAGTGCGGCGGCCAATCCCGCGAGCCCGGCGCCGATGACGATGACGTCGTGCCTGTCCATATCAGTCCGCGGCCGGGGCCGGGCTTGCGTCTGCGTCTGCGTCTGCGCCTGCAGCTGCGCACAGCGAAGGCTTCACTGGCGCCGGTCGGCCGGAGAGGCAGCAGTCCGGCGGGCAGCGGTCGTGACTGGGGCCGAGTGTGCCAAGCGCCGCGCGTTCGGGATGCGCGCTCATGCGTTCCACGATCAGGTCGCGCACCATGCTGATGTAGGCCGGGTGGGTGCCCACGGTTGCGGCACGCAGAAAGTGGATGCCGGCGTCGCGCGCGGCCGCGGCGGCATCCACGTCCAGATCCAGCACAACTTCCAGGTGGTCGCAGACAAAGCCCACCGGCGCGACGATCACATCTTTCGCACCGGCCTCGGCCAGCGCCCGGATCGCATCGCTCACGTCCGGGCCCAGCCAGGGCTCGCGTCCATAGGAGGCGTTGTTGCTCTGGAAGACCAGCTGCCAGCGCTGATGTTCGATGGCGTCGCCGATCAGCTGGCAGGTTTCCAGCAGTTGCGACTGATAGCGCGCATGGCGCGCCATGGAGTCGGGCAGCGAATGCGCGCTGAACAGGATCGTGACGGCGTCGCGTCGCTCGGCCGTCAGGGTGTTCAGTGCGTCGGCGCAGCGTGCCGCATTGGCTTCGATGAAGCGCGGATGATTGAAACCCAGACGCAGCTTGTCCAGCACGGGCGGCGATTCGAGTCCCGCCGTTGCCTGGTAGAGGTCTTCGCGGTATTTGCGGCAGCCGCTGTAAGAGCTGAACAGGCTGGTGACGAACACCAGCGCGCGCCTTACGCCATCCTGCTGCATGCGCGCCAGCGTATCGGCCAGCATCGGGTGCCAGTTGCGGTTGCCCCAATAGATCGGCAGGGCCGTGCCGTGCGCATCCAGCTCGCGGCGCAGCGCATCGATGAACGCGCGTGTCTGGCCGTTGATCGGCGAGATGCCGCCGAAGTCGTGGTAGCGCTGCGCGATGCGCTGCTGCGTTTCCGGTCGTACCGGCAGGCCGCGCAACACATTGTCGAGAAACGGCATCACGTCCTCGGGGCCTTCCGGTCCACCGAAGGACACGATCAGCAGTGCGTCGTAGTCATGCGCTTCGTCGTCATACAGCGCGCTCTGCGTGCTCATCCGCGCGCGCTCATCTTCAGCGCGCGCTCTGCCAGGCCGTGCGACCGATGAAGAACGGCCCCAGACTGGTCAGGTATTGCGCGGTCTGTTCGGTGCGGCGCATTTCCTGAACCACCGCCGACAGCGGATGCAGCGCCGGACCGACCAGCCCGACGACGAAGTCGTTGTCGTTGCGATCCAGTCCATGACAGGCCAGGCGTATGTCGCCGGCGTGACCACCGATGCCGTAGCGCTTGGCCAGCGTGCCGTGCTCGGCAAGGATGCGGCGCTGATGATCCTGGGGCAGCGTGTAGAAGCGTTTGGAACGCTGCAGCGGATACCACACGGCCCAGCGGAATTCGGGATTCAGCAGCTTCTGCATCGGTTTGACCAGCAGCGCATCTTCCAGATCACTTTCATAGCCGATCGAATAGCTGCGGCCGAGCATGTCGAATTCCGGCTTGTGCCGCATCGTGGCGAATGGCGGCTGATTGAACAGCGCGCGCAGCTCGCCGACGAAGCACTCCGGGTCTTCGCTGGCCACCATCACGCCGATGCCCGATGCATCGTTGGCATCCAGATACAGCGCGCCGGGTACCTTCGCGGCCGCGAGGCGGTCGATCGCCTCCGTCGGGTCGCTGCAGTCGCCGAAGGCGGTGAACTTCATGAACAGGCGGCGGTTCAGGGTAATCGGCTCGCCGCGGCGCGTGCCCTTCTCGCTGAGGTCCAGCGGCTGCGGGCCGGCCTGATGGCCGTTGCGTTCGGCGGATTCGGTGTCGCTTGCGCTCATTGTCTCTCCTGTCTGTCGCCGCTCAGGTGCCGGTGCCGGTGCTGACGCCGGCGCTGGTTCGGGCATCGCCATCGGCGTCGCTATCGGCCTCGGCGTGCACGGTTTCGATCAGCGCCTCGACGCTGGCAATCGGTGTCTGCGGAAGTATGCCGTGACCCAGGTTCACGACATGGCCGCGGCGGTCGATGGATGACAGCAGCGCGCGCGTGGCGCTGCGTGTCGTTTCGGCGCCGGCCAGCAGCACGGCCGGATCGAGGTTGCCCTGCACCGGGCGCTGCGGATGACGGTGCCTGAACGCAGGCAGATCCACCCGCCAGTCCACCGCCAGCACCTCCGCCGGCAGCGCCGCGTAGGCCTCCACCAGATGCGGTGCATTCTGGAGAAACAGGATACGCGGAATGCCCGCCTCGCCGGCGCGTTCCAGCAGCGATTCAAGATGCGGCCGGATCAGTCTGTTCCAGTCGGCCAGCGACAGCAGTCCCGCCCAGGAGTCGAAGATCTGGATCGCGTCCGCGCCGGCCCTGGCCTGCATCAGCAGATACTGCGCCATCAGATCCGACAGTCGCTTCAGCAACAAGTGCAGCAGCTCGGGCTCGGCGGCGGCGAATCGGCGCAGCGTTGGAAAATCCTTCACGCCGCGTCCCTCGACCAGATAGGCGGCCAGCGTCCACGGTGCACCGCAGAAGCCCAGCAGCGCCACGTGTTCGGGCAGTGCCCGACGGGTCAGCGCCAGCGCCCTGATGACTTCGGGCGCGACCTCCTGCGGCGCCGGATTCGCCAGTGCCTCGATGGCCCTGCGATCGCGCAGCGGGTTGGCCACCACCGGACCCGGGTCGAAATCGAAGTCCACGCCCAGTGCCGGCAGCGGACTCATGATGTCGGCGAACACGATCGCCGCATCCAGCGCAAAGCGGCGGATGGGCATCAGCGTCACCTCGGTGGCGAGTTCGGCATCGCCGGCCAGTGCCTTGAAGCTGTGCTGCTCGCGCAGTGCGCGGTATTCGGGCAGATAGCGGCCGGCCTGACGCATGATCCACAGCGGCCTGCGTTCGGTATCTTCGCCGCGTATCGTGCGCAGCAGCAGTCGGTGCGCGCCGGCACTACTCATCCAGTTCTCCTTCAGTGTGATCGTCGGGGCCGGCGGTCTGCGGTTCGATCGTGAACCGGTAGCCGACGCCGCGCACGGTGTGAAAATGCTGCGGCAGCTCCGCGTTGCGCTCGAAGCGACGGCGCAGCCGTACGATGAAATTGTCGATGGTGCGGGTGGACGGAAACACCTCGTAGCCCCAGGCGCGATCCAGTATCTCCTCGCGCGTGACGATCCCGCCCTGCTGTTCGACCAGCACTTTCAGGATCATGGCTTCTTTCTGTGTGAGCGCATGCTCACTGCCGTCCCAGGCACGTGCGTGAAAGCTGCCGAAGTCCACCTCGTTGTCGCCAAACCGCAGCGTGCGTGCGTCAGTGAGATACCAGCGCCTGCGACGCAGGATCGCGGCAATGCGCAGCAGCAGCTCCTTGAGGTGAAACGGTTTGCTCAGGTAGTCGTCGCCGCCGGCTTCCAGGCCGCGTATGCGATCTTCGGCTTCGTCCTTGACGGTCAGAAACAGCACCGGCGTCTGCTGGCCATCGCGGCGCAGGGTTGCGCACAGCTCGATGCCGTCCATGCGCGGCATCATCACATCCAGCACGATCAGGTCGAACGCACTGTCGCGTGCCTTTTCCAGGCCCTCGATGCCATCGTGCGCGACAACGGTCTGGTAGCCCTCGGCTTCCAGATTCTCGCTGATGCCTTCGGCCAGATGCGCTTCGTCGTCGACGACCAGTATGCGGGCGGGTGAACTCATGACAGGCGCCACGTTACCGAGACCGTCGCTCCGCGGCCAGAGCCTTCGCTGTGCGCCGCCGGTGTCGCGCCCGACAGCTCCGCCAGGCGCTTCACGATATACAGGCCCAGGCCGGTGCCCGGTGTGGTGCGGCGCAGTTCGTCGCCCAGGCGGTGAAACTTCTCGAAGATCATCGCGGCGTCTTCGGAGGCGAAGCCGATGCCGTCATCGATGACCTCCAGTGTCAGCGACCCGCTCGCGCGCCGTACGCGCACGATGATGTGCCCGCCATCGCCGGCCACGCAGGCCTTGATCGCGTTGTCGATCAGGTTGCGCAGCATCGTTGTCAACGCTTCGGGGTCGGCCGATACGGTGGTGCCTTCGGCAATATCGGTGCTGATGGTGATGTCGTTGAGACTCGCGGTGTCGCCAATCTCGTCGATGACGCGGGCCGCGATGTCGGCCACGCGCGTGGGTTGTGGCGCCAGCGTCTGACGGCCTTCTTCCAGTCTTGCGGTATCGAGCAGATTGTCGACCATGCGCAGCAGGCGGTTGCCGTCGTCGACAATGCGCTGGCCCAGGCGCTGGCTGTCCGGGTCGGCAGAACGCAGCAGCAGCGTTTCGGCGGACAGGCGCATGCTGGCCAGCGGGCTCTTGAACTCATGCGACACGGCGGCCAGAAAATTCTGCTGGCGGCGACGCAGTTCCCGGTCGTGCTGCAGTGTGCGTGTCAGCACCGCCATGCCGCCGAGCAATACGACAAGAAAGAAGCCGGCTTCCCAGACGAAGCGGTTGGTGCGTCGGGCGGTATCGTTGCGGATCGCCTGCAGCGCATCGTCACGGACAGTCGTGCCGGCGGCCGGATCGAACTGCAGATGTGGCAGCAGAGCCGCGGCTTCGTGTGTGTCTGCGCCGGCCGCCAGCGCATCGATGGCAGCCGCTTCGGCGAAGAACAGCGACGTGAGCCGGGATTCCACCTCACTGAAGTAGGGGACATGATCGGCCAGCCACCAGCCCACGGTCATGATGGACAGCGCGAGCAGTGCGAGAAAGCCGACCTGCAGTCCTCGCGTCGGGTCACGGCGCAGCGGCATGGCCGTCTCCGGTCTCGTTCAGTGTGCCCAGTACCTGCTCCAGCGAGTGCGCCAGACGCTCCAGATCCCGCGGTTGATGGGCCAGCGAGATGAACCCCACCTCGTAGGCGGAAGGCGCGATGGCAACGCCGCGATCGAGCAGTCCATGGAACACGCGGGCGTATAAATCCGCTGCACGCGGATCCAGCGCCCCGGCATGGCGTGGCGGCTGATCGGCGAACCATGCGATCCAGAAGATGGAACCGATGCGACACAGAGTTGCCGGCACCGGGCTGGCCTTGAGCGCGGCGTTCACGTGCTGTTCGAGCGTCGCGCCGTACTGATCCAGCCGTCGCCAGCCGTCCATTTCCTTCAGGATGCGCAGCGTCGCCAGGCCCGCGCTCATCGCCGCCGGATTGCCGGACAGCGTGCCGGCCTGATACACGCCGCCCTCCGGCGCCAGTTCGCTCATCAGTTCGCGCGATGCCGCAAAGGCGCCCACCGGCATGCCGCCACCGATGATCTTGCCGAAGGTCGCAATGTCGGGCTGGATGCCGTAATGCGCCGCCGCGCCACCAGGGCCAAGTCGGAACCCGCTGATCACTTCATCGAAGATCAGCAGTGCGCCGGCGTCGGTGCAGTGTTGCCTGAGCGCCTGAAGGTACTGTGTGCGTTGCAGCAGCAGGCCGTTGTTGGCCGGCACCGGCTCGATGATCACGGCGGCGATGCGATCGCCTTCGGCGGCGAACAGTTCGCCCAGCGCCTGTTCATCGTCCAGCGGCAGAACATGCGTCAGCGCGGCGAAATCCGCCGGCACCCCGGCGGACGAGGGCTGGCCGAAAGTTGCGAGGCCGGAGCCTGCCGCAACCAGCAGGTGATCGGCGTGTCCGTGGTAGCAGCCGGCGAACTTCACGATCAGATCGCGCCCGGTGGCGCCGCGCGCGAGCCGTATCGCGCTCATCACCGCTTCAGTGCCCGATGACACGAAGCGCACCTGATCAACGCCGGGGTAGGCGGCGACGACTTCCTCGGCCAGCTCGATCTCCGGCGTGCTCGGTGCGCCGAAGGAACTGCCGCGGCGGCACGCATGTTCCAGTGCCAGCACCACCTTGGGGTGAGCGTGGCCGAGGATCAGCGGTCCCCAGGAACCGACGAAGTCGAGAAAGGTGTTGCCGTCGATGTCGGTGATGTTGGCGCCCTGTCCGGAGCGGATCACCAGCGGTGTGCCGCCGACCGCGCCGAATGCACGTACCGGCGAACTGACGCCGCCGGGCATGACCTTCTCGGCGCGCTGGAACCACTCTGCCGAACGTGCCCTGGAATACGGATTCGCCGTCATCAGAGCCATCCTCCGGCCAGTGCGTCGCGTGCGTGATAGGTGATGATGATGGAAGCGCCGGCACGTCTGATCGCGATCAGGTTCTCGTGCACCACGGCGGCTTCATCCAGCCAACCGTTCGCGGCCGCGGCCTTCACCGCCGAGTACTCGCCCGAGACGTTGTAGGCCGCCAGCGGCAATGGAGACACCTCGCGCACGGCGCGGATCACGTCCAGATACGCAAGCGCGGGTTTCACCATCAGCATGTCGGCGCCTTCCTGCTCATCCAGCTCGGCTTCGCGCAGCGCTTCGAGTACATTGCGGCAGTCCATCTGATAGCTGCGCCGGTCGCCCTTCGTCGGCGCGGAGTCGGCGGCGTCGCGGAACGGCCCGTAGTAGGCCGATGCGTATTTCACCGAGTACGACAGCAGCGCGACTGCATCGAAGCCGCTGTCGTCCAGCGCATCGCGAATCGCGGCCACGCGACCGTCCATCATGTCGGACGGTGCCACCACGTCGGCGCCGGCGCGCGCATGGCTCAGCGCCGCGGCCGCCAGCGCCGGCAGCGACGCGTCATTGATCACACCGTCATCGCCGACCACGCCGCAGTGGCCGTGATCGGTGTAGGCGCACAGGCATACGTCGGTCATGACGATCAGTTCGTCACCGAAGGCGCGTTTCAGCTCGGTCACCGCCTGCTGAACGGCACCGTCGGCGGCGGCCGCTGCGGCGGCGTCAGCGGATTTCGTGCCCGCCAGCGGCTGACCGAACAGCAGCACGCTGCGTATGCCCAGTTTCAGATCCGATTCCACTTGTCTGAGCAGCGTCTGAACGCCCATCTGCGAGATGCCCGGCATGGAAGCGATGGCCTGCTGTGCGTTGGCGGTCGGCAGCACGAAATGCGGCATCACGAGTTCGCTGGCGCTGAGGCGCGTCTCGGCCGTCAGTTCGCGCAGCCGCCGCGTGCGGCGCAGCCGGCGCGGACGAACGCGCTCGGGCAGCGTGATGTTCAGGTCTTCCATTGCATGGCCTCCAGTAATCCTTCAAGGCTGGGTTCGCGCGCCTCGCGCGTCACCGTCAGCCCCACCGCGCGCGCCCGACGGCTCGTTGACGGACCGATGGTGAACAGCGCCGCGGCGCGGTCGATGTCCACCTGATTGACGAATCCGGTCACCGCCGAGGGGCTCGCGAGAAACACATTATCCGCGCCCAGCGACGACAGTGCGCGTCCGGGCTGGCGCGGCGGCGCCGGTATCGTGCGATAAACCGCCAGCCGCGTCACCTGCGCGGCGGCTTCGCGCAGCCGCTGCTGCAGCACATCGCCTGCGTTGTCAGCCAGCACCAGCAGCACGCGTGTGCCGTCGGACACGCCGGCCCGGGTGATCAGCGTATCGGCCAGCGCGGCGGCGGTGCCGCCGCGTGATGCGCCGATGTCGTCCGCCGATACCAGGTCCACGCGCCCGAGAAGGGCCGTGCACGCCGCCGCGGTCGTGCGGCCCACCGCCGCGATGCGCGTCCGGGGCGGCACCGTTGCGTTTGCAGCCAGGTTTGCGAAAGCCGTCACGCCGCGCTGCGACGTGAATACGATCCAGTCGCTGCCAGCGGCATGTTCGTTCAGTTGGGCGCGCAGTGCTGGCGAGTCGAACCACTGCACGTCGATGCAGGGCAGCGTCACCGATTCGATGCCGCACCCTGCCAGCCGCGCGGCCCAGTCTGCGCAGTCCTCGCGGCTGCGGGTCAGCAGCACGCGTGCGCCACGCGCGGCCTCGGATCGATGGCGCGCATCCGCGGAGTTGTCTGCGATCGCTGTCATGCAGCCGGGGTTCGCATCAGCCGATCACCGGCGACGGCGGGTGTGCGTCGCCGGACAACACCGCGAAGGCGCGTCGTGCCAGCCGGTCGGGCGCGTCGTCGACCACCGTTGCATGCAGCAGCTCGGCATGGCGCTCCAGCAGCACGGTCAACCGCCAGTCGTCGCCGTCCGCTTCGCAGAACGCACCGAATGCGGTGTCGCAACCGCCTTCGGCCAGCGCCAGCGCGACGCGTTCGGCGCTCACCGCCACACGGGTCTGGTGGTGATCGAGACGGCTCAGCAGCTGCGTGGTCGCCGCGTCGTCGGCGCGGCACTGCAGCGCCAGCGCACCCTGTGCGGGCGCGGTGACGAATTCACGCGGGTCGAGCCGGATGCTGATCGCCTGTTGCAGCAGCGGCGCAAGTTCGCCATCAGCGCCGCCAAGGCGCCTGATGCCGGCGGCGGCCAGCAGGATGGCGTCGAAGTCGCCGTCGAAGAGGCGCCCCAGGCGCGTCGGCACATTGCCGCGCAGCGGCTGCACGTTCAGGTCCGGGCGCAGATGACGCAGCCAGGCGCCACGGCGTGCCGATGCCGTGCCCACGGTGGCGCCGGGCTTCAGGGCCAGGCCGTGGTTGCCGGTGCAGGCGGCCGGTACGACGAGCAGCAGATCGGCCGGGTCTTCGCGTTCGGGCACGGCGGCAACGACCAGTCCATCCGGTGAGCTGGTGGGCAGGTCCTTGTAGGAGTGCACGGCGAGGTCGATGTCACCGGCCAGCAGCGCCTGTTCGATCTCACGCACGAACACACCCTGTGCGCCGATGGAACCGAAGGCGTCGTGCTGATTGCGGTCGCCGGCCGTGCGTATGATGTGCAGTTCGGCGCTGTGACCGAAGTCGGTGATGCGCTGCAGGATGGTGCCCGACTGCGTGCGCGCCAGCGCCGAACCGCGTGTGCCGATACGCAGGGTCATGACGCGGTACCGCTGCGGCTTGTATTGGCGCCTGCGCCTGCATCTGCATCTGCATCTGCCGATGCCTGCGCGATCGCGCCGCGCAGTTCGTCGGCGAATTCCGGCTCCAGCTCACTGAGGAAGGCTTCGATCGAGCCGTCCGGCCCGGCGTGCATCAGGCCGCGCAGCCCCATGCAGGGAATGTGCGCGAAGCGTCGCGCCAGCACCTCGCTCCAGCGCAGGATCGCCTCGCTTTCCTCAGGACCAAGACCGGCGAGTTCCTTTTTCAACAGCCTGTGCATGCCTTCCAGCGCCGTTTGACGATAACGGCGTTGCAGGGTGCCCAGCAGCGGTCCGAAGTAGCGTTCGGTGAACTGCGTGCGCAGCCGCAGCAGCGCGTCATCCACCTGTTCGCGTGCAGGGGCCGCCTGCAACAGACGAGCATCGCGGTTGTGCTGCGCCGCGCTGACAATTTCGTTCATGCCGATGCGGGTGATGCCGAGCTGCTCGCAGGCTGCCGGGTCCACATCCGCCGGTATGGCCATGTCGATGACCAGTGGCGCCTCACCGGAAGCGGTGTGCGCGGCGAGGCGTTCCAGTGCACCGCCACTCAGCACCACGCCCGGTGCGCCGGTGGCACTGAGCAGGGCTTCCACCGGCGGTGGACTGCGCAGGAATTCGTCCAGCGCCATGTGTCGCGCGCCGTGCTGTGCGGCCGCCTCGGCCGCGCGCGCCGCGGTGCGGTTCACGAACAGCAGGTCGGAACTGTGTCGCACCAGCGAGCGGGCCGCCCGCACGGTCATCGGTGAGACGCCGAGCAGTGCGACGGTGCCGGGCGTGCGCAGGATCCGCGCACGGATGTGATCGACGGCGATTTCGGCCAGCGACACCCGACCTTCCCCCAGCCGCGTCTCACCGCGCACGCGGGCGGCCAGTTGCAGCGCCACTTCGAATGTCAGCTCCAGTGCCGGACCGGACAATCCGAGCCTGCGCGCCTGCTCGCGGCAGGCCCGCACCTGGCCGACGATCTCCACTTCGCCCATGCACGCCGAATCAAGACCGGCGGCGGTCATGAAAAGGTGTTCCGCCGCGCCTTCGCCTGCCCAGGCGCGCAGCCGCCGCGGCGCTTCGCCTGGCGTCGCGCGTCGACCGGTAAGCAGCTGAAATGCCGCCTCGCGCAGATCGCTCGCCGGCGTATCGGCAGCGAACGCAAACAACAGCTCAATACGGTTGCAGGTTGCCAGGTACGCCAGCTCGGCCAGCCCATGCTCGCGCGCGAACGCCGCCAGTCGTTCGGCGGCGTCCTCGGGCAGCGTGAATCCGGCCAGCGATTCCGCGCTGCCCTGGCGCCAGGAGACGCCGATCAGTCCGAGTTTTTCCAGCAAATCAAGCCACCCCTGGCTGCGTACGCCAACCGCAATGGATAGCAGACTTGGATCGTGGTTGTGTCATGGCGGTGTCACGGTCGGCGCGTCGGCGCGGAAGGCGGCACTGACGATATCGGTCATCGGCGCGCGTGTGGCGCGCAGGGTGTTGGCCAATGCCAGCTGGTTTTTCGCGCGCGCCAGATTGTGGGCGCCGGCACTGTCGTAGCGCGTGGCATCCCATCCGAAGTAGCACTCGTTCAGCGCGTCGGCACAGAAGCGCACGGCCAGCTCCAGCGTGATGGTGAATGCGGCATCCACGATGGCGCCGACCTCGCTGGTGGTCAGCAGGCCGTCGGCGGCCTGCGCGTAGCCCAGCATGGCCGCCTCGAACAGCGGCAGCGACAGCGCCGCCTCGGCGGCATCCTCGGGCGACGGGCTGCACCAGGAACGGATCGCATCCCCCAGTTCCAGCGCCACCGGCATGCGCGACAGCGTGTCCAGATCGATCAGACACAGGGCACGGTCGCTGTCCGCGTCGAACACGATGTTGGAGACCTTCGGATCGCCATGTACGACACGATCCGGCGTCGGCGGCAGCTGCGGCCGTGCGCGGCCCAGCGCCAGGAGCTCGTCGGCCAGCGGCCGTATCCGCGCCGCATGGCGGTGATCGGCGTGCACGGTCAGCGCGTGTTCCAGCGCGAGCAGATGCGCGGCGGTGTCGTGCACGCCCAGGCGGGCGTTGCGAAACGGTGCGTCGTAGTCGCGCAGTGCGCGGTGAAAGCGCGCCAGCACGCCACCGGCTTCGCCGGCCTGCCGCGCCGTTGCCAGCGCGTCGCAGGTTCTGCCGGGAATGCGGGTCAGCACGCGCCAGACGGCGCCGTCGACTTCCAGCCACAGCCGTCCAGCCGTCGTCGGCACCAGGCGCGGCGTCAGCAGTCCCCGGGCGGCCAGGCGGGCGGTGACGGCGGCGATGTCGGCGTTGATTCCCGCAGGGAATATCGGATTCACGCGCTGCAGCACGCACTGTGCGCCATCGGCGCCGGTGGCGTACCAGCTGAGGTTGATCAGGCCCGAACCCGCCGGATGCAGGGCGTGCGGCAGCAGGCCGAATGCCGCCAGGACCGCCGGCGGGGGTGTCACGGGTGTTGCGCTGGAGCCAGACATGGCGCGGATCATACCTGTGTGCAACGGATTGCTGTCTGAGGTAATGTCAGACTCATGATCTTGGCTGCCGGCTGAACCGCAGCCGGCGCAGAGGAGGTTGCCATGCGAACAGAATGGCTCATCGGGCGTCTGGTTGGTGTGGTGACAGTCGGCGCGTTCCTCGCAGCTGCGCCCGGCGCACTCCATGCCCAGCGTGGAGAGTCACCGCCCGACCCGGTGCAACACGACTTCGACAGCAGTCCCGAAAACTGCGTGCTTACCGACCGCATACGCAGAACCGAGGTGCCTGACAACACCTCCATCCTCTTTCACATGCGCGGTGGGGAGGTCTATCTCAACCTGCTGCCGTATGCCTGTCCGGGGCTGGCGCGCGAGCAGCGCTTCGCCTATCAGGTCAACAATCGCCGCCTGTGTCACGTCGATACCGTCACCGTGCTCGATGGTGCCGGCATTGGCCTGCGCGGTGGCGCCACCTGCCGACTCGGCAGGTTCTATCCGTTGTCCGCGGACCAGGTTGAAGAGTTGCAGCACGGTCCCGACATGCGGAGTGAAATCGTGGCGGTACCGGCGCCTGCGCGATCCTCGGGCGATACGGGTGCCGCTGGCGATGACGATGGCGAAGGGAACGCGGACGCTGCCCGCGACACGGAATCCGCCGCGGACGGCAACGACTGAAGCGCGGCCGTCGTCCGTCAGCGCCCGCCGTCAGCGATTGGCGGAGGCTATGGCAGTGCGAAGGGCAGCGCCGATCCGTTGATCGTCACGGCGCCGTTGCGGATTCGCAATTCCGCCCGGTAGTTGTTGCCGTCCTCTTCGATCATGCCCTGGGAGGCCAGGACCAGCAGGATCAGATTCGCCTGCGCATCCGCCATCGCGTCGATTTCATCCTCGCGTATCGGCCGGCCAGCCGATTGCGCGGCGCGGATCTGCGTTCTGGAAATATCCGCCGCCACGGATTCCACCAGCGACTTCGGGAGGCTGGCCGCGGCGCTGGCATCGACGATGTCCAGCAGCGTCATCAGGTCACCCGGGTCCGTCAGACGCTGGTCCGTCACGCGACTGCCGTCCACCTCGATTCGGGCCGTCGCCGTCATCGTTTCGCCGTCGATTTCGACGGTCAGCGGATCGATCGCCACGCCGGGGCCCGCTGCAAGCAGCTCGCGCAGTAGCGGCTCGACGCGCGTCATGGCGGCGGCTTCGGGCAGCGCACCGGTGGCCATCTGTTCGGCCGTTGTCGCCAGCCGCTGCCAGGCGTCGAGATCGAGGTTGTGCAACCGGATGCGCAGCTCGGCCGAACTGAGCAGGAATTCGTCACGCCAGGCCAGGCGGTCGAAGTTGATGTGGGCTTCGCTGCTCAGCGTCCGTGACGTTCGATCCAGCGTGTTTGCGGCGCTGAGGCGAAGCTGGCGTCCGTCGAGCATCGGCGCAAGACCCAGCAGTGGCCCGGACAGCTCGACTCCGGACAGCAGCAGGTCGGCAGGGCCGAGGATGACGTAGCGACTCATCAGCGTGTTGTCGCCCTCGAAGCGCAGGCCGTCGATGTCCAGCCGCACCAGGATGGCATCGAGAGTCAGCGAATCCACGGCGAGCCGGGACGACAGTCGCGGGCCATGGAGGCGGCCGTCCAGCGTTGCGCCGGAAAAGCGAATCTGAACGAGTGACATGGCGGTATCCAGCGGCGGGATCACCGCCTCGAAGTCGATGGCACCGCCAAAGCCCGCCTGTGCGTGAAAGTCGAACAGGTAGGGCACGTTGAGCGCGGCCATGCGCGACGCGACCCGCGGATCGTCCGCGTCGCTGGTGGCATGGATGGCCGAAGTGCGCAGGGACAGGCCGCGACTGAACGTCACCGGACCATGCGATATGCGTACCGCCACTGCCAGCGGTTCATCGAGCAGCATGTGCAGATAGCCCAGCGCCAGCGTGGCCGGGTCCGAAGCCGCGGGCGGTTGCGCGGGCGCGGCGGGCGCGGCGGGCGCAGCGATGCGCAGTTTGACGTTGCTGGCGAACCAGCCTCTGCGGTAGTCGGTGACGGTCACCAGCAGCGTGCCGGTGTTGTTCAGGTCGCTGACCCGCGCCTCCACCTGGCGCGCGGTGAACATGCCCAACACACCGGGCAGGGCCAGGGTGGCCAGGACGAGGACCAGGATGACGACGCCGATTTTCTTCATGGGGTTGATCCCTGTGCCTGCAGCAGCGCCGTCAGCATGCGCGTGTACAGCGTCGTTTCGTGAGCGGCGAATTCGCCGGCCATGGTGTCGTTCAGGTCGCCGGTTTCGTCGAGTCGGCCCGCGACTTCGTGCAGGTGGTTGCGCTCCTCGCCGAGGATCCGCTTCAGCGACAGCGGATGGTTCGTGGCATGCAGGCGTTCCTGGTACAGCCCGTAAAACCACAGGGCACGAAACTCGACGATCATCGACATGTACAGGTACGTGGCCCGCTCGCCGTGACGACGGGCGAGCCTGCGCAGCATCGCCACCTCCAGCCGCTGAAAGTACATGCGCGCCGCAGCCGGCGCCAGCAGGTCGGCGTCGGCGTACGCCATCGCCTGTCCCGCCGCCTTCTCGGCCTGGCGTTTCATGAAGAAGGCGTGATGGGCTTCCTCGGCGATGTGTCGCAGGGTGGGCTGGTCCAGTGTGCTGCCCGTCTGGGTGGCCACGATCTTGCGGCTGCCCATGTGCTCCAGCAACGACAGGGTGTTCAGCAGCCGTGCATGCAGGCCGGAATCGCCGATGGCGCGTTCCAGCAGGGAGCGCGTGCGCGGCACCTGCGGCAGGTTGGTTTCGTCAAAGCGCGCCAGCGCGCTGTCCAGCCAGGATTCCATTTCGTGTAGGATACACCGGTCCGCCACACCGCACGCGCCCGTAGCTCAGCTGGATAGAGCATCAGGCTTCGAACCTGAGGGTCGGGAGTTCGAATCTCTCCGGGCGCGCCAGTTCACATGAATCTGGCGGAGGGCCGTGTCGAGTGAGCGATACCCAGGCCCTGCGTCCACGAATTCCTGGCGATCGTCACGCGTCCGAAAATCGACGAGCCGCCATCGACGACAATGCAGGCCTCGGCGCGGATCGATTCGGATCGACGTAGACACCGGGCACGTTTGAGTCTGGACTTCGCTGTCGATTTGTGGATAGTTTGGGCAGGGAGAGCGCGATTTCTTTCAATAGCAAATACCAATAGCGCCTGACACCCGGCTGGAATCGAGCTTGCCTGAAGGCCCGCGCATACTGAGTGGGCCGCAAAGCGGTACGTCGGGTCCAGGAAAATAAGGGGGAGGAGAACGATGCGTCGTGGAACCAAGTTGATCATGTTGGCAGCCGCCATTGTTGTAACCAAGGTGGCTGCGCAAGGAGCCACTGTGCCGAGGGACTTTCATGGCGAATGGGCCACAACCCTGGCACAGTGCGGTACCTCGCACCCAAGCATCATTCACGTCCATGCAGATCGCATCGACTATGCTGCAAGCCGAGGGACGGTGCAGTCGATCCGGTCAAATGGACCGTTGGACATCGAGCTGGAACTGGAGTTTGTCGACGACCGGCAAACAGCGCGTCAAACCCGACAATTGATTCTTTCCAGTGACTTCGAGGGGTTGAGAGAAGTTCAGCTCCCGAGTCGACAGGCAATCGCCAGGGTTCGCTGCTGATAGCGGTTCGCTGCTGATAGCCGCGACACTCGCTCGGGCGCGCCATGACGCTGTGCGCCCGAGCGTTGCAGGATCGGCTGCGGGTCCGGTTGTCCTGGCTCGTGTTCGGACGGCGAGGGGGGCGGCGGGCGACTGACGCGGCCCCCTACGGTCGCGGTATCACCGCGATCCGATCGCCGCGAAACGACCCGACCCAATACGCGTCGCCAACCTCCAGTGCGGCGGTCCCGCCGCCGAACGCGGGCATGGCATCCTGCCGATAGATCTCCTCGATCGCCAGCGTATCGGGGTGGATCATGACGATGCGCCAGTCCTGTCCGACGTGCCCCACCGCGATCAGCCGTCCGTCGCTCGCCCAATGGATATTGTCCGGTCGAAAGTCGAGGTCGATCTCCTCGCGTACCGGCGGCTCGATGCCGCGCGACAGGCGTATGAACTTCTGATTGCCCCAGGCCGCAATGTAGATGGTTCCACCGTCTTCGGAGAGTTCGACGCCGTTGGCACCCGAAGCTTCGCTGCCCGGCACCTTCTCCCAGCCCGTTGCCGTATGCCACTCCCAGAGCTCGCCGTTGATCTCACCCGACATCATCGCCATCATCGGCTCGTTTAGCGCGTTGAAGTTCGTGGTGATGAAGCCGCCGCCCGGCAGTCCGCGCACCGAATTCAAACCGATCGGGTCCGGCGCGATCGCGCAGCCGATCCATGTGAAGGTCGGCATCGTGCCGGCCGTGTCGATCTCGAACACCTCGATCGATTCGCGCGCGCCGTGGCCGACGACGAAGAGCGTGTACGTGGCGCCTTCGCCCGGCTCGATGTACAGGCCGTGCGACGTGAACGCGCCTGAGCTCGGCGGTCCCGGGCACTCCGGGTAGACCTCGGCGTCGAGCTGCTCCGTGGCGGCGTCGGCCGGGTAAGCACGAAAGCTCGTCCGGTCCGCCACGCGAATCACATTGATCCCGCCCGTGCCGCCATACGCCGATGCGACAACCCAGTCGTCGCCGAGCGCAACGAGATCCTCGGGGCCCTGCTGGCCGCAGACGTAGCCATCGGCCTCCGAGCACGGCGGCGGCGGAGGGCCGGGCGGCGGCTGCGCGGCGAGCGGCGAGATGGCGAAGCAGGCGGCGGCCATCGATGCGAGACGTAACGTATTCATTGGTGAACCCCGGGAAGTTTCGCAAGTCGGCCCATGATAGCGGAAAGGCATGCGCGCGCGGTGGTATGGCGCGGGTTGCGGTGCACCACAGCTTAACGGGCGGTGAACGCAGTCTCGATGATCGATTTCAGGCGACACTCGCAGTCAGCCATGTCGTCGAGGTAGCCCTGAAGCTGTTCGCGGCTGTCGCAGCAGATCGAACACCAGCTTCAGGCGCGATTCTGCTCTTCGAGCAGGTGGCTGCAATGCTGTAGGATGCCGCCATGGAACAAGAGTTTACGGCTGTCATACAACATGACGGGCAATGGTGGATCGGCTGGATTGAAGAGATTCCAGGGGTCAACTCGCAGGGTGAATTACGCGAGGAGCTTATGGAGAATCTCCAGTCCGCCCTGCAGGAGGCGCTGGGCATGAACCGCGCCGACGCCCGCAAAGCCGCCGGAGCCAATTTCGAGGAAGTGCGGATCTCGGCGTGAAACGCCGGGCATTTCTGTCCCACCTCACGAAACGGTAGTGCGAACTCGTCAGGGAGGGCGCCCCTGTTCCGCCGAAAGACTTAACGCAGCGGAGTGATCTCGATACCGAACTATGAAGCTGACAGACGACCTGCGGCGGTGTGGATCTTAAGCCCGGCCGTCTGGAAACCCCACCGCGCTCTGCTGTACGATCGAACCTCAACAGGCGGGACGTCTGCTGTGCGGGACATGCGCGGTTTCGGCACGCAGTCCTGCGACAGTCCCGACCGGCGCGTCCTGCGATCACCGGCAAGACCCGGGCTACCGAACCGGGCGAGGAGGGACAATGCGCACGCCTCACGGCCCCCGAGACCTTTCATCAACACACCCGCCGACCCAAGCGCATCCGCTGCGCCCGCTGCGCATGCTGAGCCTGGCGCTGTGCAGCCTGGCCCTGGCCGCCGCGATGCCGGCGACGGCCCAGCAGGCGCATCAGCATGGCGAGGTCGGCACGGTGCACTTCCCGACCAGCTGTGACCGGGCCGCGACTCAATCTTTCCACGCCGGCCTCGCACTGCTGCATCACATGATGTACGAGCAGGCCCGGACACAGTTCCAGGCGGCCGCGGCCGCCGACGCGGACTGTGCGATCGCCTATTGGGGCATCGCGATGACGCAGCTTCATCCGCTGTGGGAACCGCCCACCGACGAGGCCTTCCGCAACGGTGTTGATGCTGTGCGGCAGGCGCGCGCCATCGACCGCGCCATCGATAATGGCACCGACCGGGAGCGCGCTCATATCGATGCCATCGCCGCGTATTTCGATGACAGTGCCGATATTGGCCATCGCGCGCGGCTGCGCGCCTGGGAATCGGCGCTGCAGCGTGTGCATCGGGCCCACCCGGACGATACGGATGCGGGCGCTTTCCACGCGCTGGCGCAGCTCTCGAACGCACCGGCGGACGACAGCACCTTCCAGACACAGGCGCGTGCCGGCGAGCTGCTGGAGCAGCTGATGGCCGATGCGCCGGAACATCCGGGTCTGTTTCACTACACCATTCACGCCTACGATAACCCGGCGCTGGCCGAGCGCGGCGTCCGCGTGGCGCGCGAATATGACAGCCTGGCACCGGACGTGCCGCACGCGCTGCACATGCCGAGCCACATCTTTGTGCGACTCGGTTACTGGCCGGACGTGGTGTCGTGGAACCGTCGGTCAGCCGACGCCGCGCTGCGTCAGCCGGTTGGCGACACGACGTCGATGCACCATGTGCACGCGCTCGATTACCTGATCTATGCCCGGCTCCAGCAGGGCCGCGACCGCGAGGCGCGGGCGGCGCTGCGGGAGATCGAAGCGGAAACGCAGTACCAGGCCAATTTCGCGTCGGCCTATGGCATTGCGGCTGCGCAGGCCCGTGTTCCGCTCGAGCGCGGACGCTGGGAACAGGCCGCGCGCCTGCCGGTGCCGGCCCGGGAAGACTTCCCCTGGGAACGCTTCCCCGGCGCCGAGTCGATCACGCATTTCGCAGTCGGCGTTGGCGCGGCGCGTTCCTCCGATGTGACCGCCGCGGCGGCGGCGGTCGAGGCGCTCGACGCGCTGTACGAGCGCGCAGTCGAGATGGGCGAGACCTACTGGTCGGTGCATGTGGACGCCCAGCGCACGACCGTCGCCGCCTGGATCGCCTACGCCGAGCAGCGCTATGACGAGGCACTGACCCTGATGCGCCGGGCCGCCGACACCGAGGACTCGGTGGACAAGCATCCGGTGACGCCGGGCGCGGTGCTGCCGGCCCGCGAGCTGCTCGGCGAGATGCTGCTGCTGCGTGGCGATCCCGCGGCGGCGCTGGAGGCCTTCGACGCGAGCCTGGCGATTTCGCCGGGTCGCAGCCACGCCCTGCTCGGCGCCGGGCGCGCAGCCGAGGCGCTTGGCGACACCGAAGTGGCCGCCGCCCGGTACCGGGAAGCCACCCGGATCCTTGCCGATGCCGATGGCGGTGCCGACGGCGCGCGCCGCTGGCTGGCCGACGCGGCCGCATTCCTGCGCTGAGGTAACGGCTGTGCCGCGGACGGCAATGCCGTCTCGGCGAGCCCAGGGTGGGGATCATCGACTGAGGGCGGTGATCGGCGGCTTTGGGAGTAAGACCGGGTCTAATGTTTCAGCTGAAGCGTCCCGGCGTGTAACACCATTCATCGCCATCCATGGATTGGAAAACCCGCGGTACCAGATACCGCCCAACACAAAACTCGGTACAGCCGCCAAGAGTACTGCCTACCAGTTGATCAATAACTGCCCAGGCATTTCTCACCCCTTTTGCCGATCCTGCAGCCATTCCCGGCCCTTGAGGTTCGATCTGCCGCGTGAGCAAGTCGAGCGCAAGGTGCTTCACGAACTTCGTGGTTACTCCTCGCCGAACACCCTCTCCAGGCTGCCGGCGCTCAATATCCGCTCAGCCCACAGCTCGAGCTGCGTGGTGTCGGCTTGCTGCAGACGCGGCCATACCCAGTCGGGCAGCTCGCCGAAACGCTGGCGAAACTGGCGGTGGAGCAGGAGCGCTTCTCCTTCCCGCAGTCCTTCCCGCAGTCCCTCCGCATGTCCCTTCTCCCTGGAGGCCGCTTCCCATTTGCGCATCCGGGTTTGCAGTAACGTGCTCATATCCTCCAACTCCTCAACGCCGAAGACCGGGCCGGCTGACGTTTCGGCCAGTATAACTCTGTTGATCCAGACGACGAATGCGCGCCGCAGGCTCGCCTGCTCAGGCGCTTTCAGCCACTCGGCCAGGGACCTCACGATGCGAACGATGTCCGTGGGTGTCCGGCTGTTTTCGAGTCTCATCAGCGCCGCGACCAGATTGCGCAACGGTTCGAGTTCGCGTTCGCGGTAACGTCCTTCATCGATCAGGAGAAAGCGCATCTGCGGCTGATACGCAGCGAGCGCACGCGGTCCTCTCTGGATCAGTTCGTCCAGGTTCACCGGTGCCCTCCAGCGCCTTGAACCGTTGTACAGAACGATCGGAAGCACTGGTGGCAACCGCCCGTTCTTCGTCAGCTGCCGACCGCGAATCAGATCCTGATACAGCAGCGACACGTAAGTCTGCATCCGCACGGCCATGTAGCGTTCGACCGAGGACTGGAACTCGAGCAGCAGGTAGATGTAGACCCACTCCTTCGCCCAGCGCACACGCCACACGACATCGTCGTTTCGCTTGCGAAGATCATCGCTGACATAGCTGCTGTTGACCTTCTCCAGCGAACCGAAGTCGAGCTCGGCGATCCAGTCCTCGCGAACGAAACCTTCGAGCAGGTCGCGCACCATCTGCGCATGCGAGAACAGCAGCTTGTAGGCCTGATCGTGCTCCGCCACGCTGCATGTCCTTATGCGTGCTCACCCCTGGTAGGGAGAGCGTAAGGCGGGCGAATCAAGGATGCTGTGGCTGAATCCCGTCGGTTTGCGGCGATTCGGGTGGCTGGGCCGGCTTCAGGACATTGCCCTCAGATCCAGCCGAATCCCCGCGCCATGGTGCCGAATAGCGCGGCCGCGAGGGCTATATGAAGTGTCAGCGTCCATGACTTGATGGCGGCGATGGACTTGTTGACGTCGTCGAACCTGGCATTGACGTCGTCGAACCTGGCAAGGATGCCGTCGAACTTGTTGTTCGTCTGATCGGAAAACTGATCCAGCCTCGCATGCAACTGTGCGGTTGAGCTGTCGATTCTGGCGCTGAGGTGAGCTCCCATCGTGTCCATCTTGTCGCGCAGTCCGCGCACGTCGACCTTGATCTCCGTCACATCGGAGCGCAGGTGCCCAACATCCGATTCCAGTCGTGCGATCCGAGCTTCCATGGAGCTTTCCGCCGTTGCCGGTCCTGTGGCCATTCTAGTCCCTTGAGATTCGATTTTCGAAGAGTCTGGTCGGGTATCCTGCCCATTCGATCATGACTTGCTGATGGGCTGAACCGCCGAAACCTGCGGATTCGTGGATAATCACCTACCGATCCGCCACCAACCGCTCCCCATGCAGCGCCAGCGACACCGCCCGCCGCCGCTCATAGTCCACCGGGTCCATCGGCTCCAGCACCAGCTCCGGAATCACGACTTCCCATCGCGCGCACCGGAGCTGCTCGCGATACTCCGGCTGCGAGTCTTCCTCCGACCTCACGAGCACTGCCGCGACGCTCGCGGCAATGCACCGCATCCCGGCGGGCATAGCGAATGCTTTCGCGAGCCGCCCGACCGGGTGACCCGCGGCATCCAGCAGTTCCCGGCGACCGTCGTTCTCGCGAAGCGTCAGCGCATCGCCCGCGGACAGGCCCGCGATACGCGCATGCACCGGGTGCGAGTGCCCGAACCGGCCGGCGAACCCAAGGTTCACGTCGGCCGGCGTGAGCCGCCGCCGCACGCGACGAAGCTCGGGCGCGACCTCATCCATCTCCGCCGCATCCCTGAACACGACCGCAGGCCCTGCCAGCAGCTCATCGAGCAGGTGGCTCGGCGTGTGCCCGTGCGCTTTGCTGCGCCGCCCATCGCCGTCACACGCCACCACGCCTCCGCCATCCGCCCGCGCCAGCAGCAGCGACTGCCGCGCACGCGTCATCGCCACGTAGTAGAGACGCCGCGGCGCATCCGGATCCTCACCCTTGCCATACCGCATCCAGTCGCCGTCGAGCACCGCGACGTGATCGAACTCCAAGCCCTTCGCGCTGTGCGCGGTCACGAGCAGCAGACCGCGCTGGCGGCGGCGGGCGTCACGACACCATTCCACCAGCCACTCGATGAATCGCTGACGCGGCTGTTCGGTGCCGCCGGTTTCCAGTGCGTAGTCGTCGAGCGCGTCGCGCAGCGCGGCCCAGTGAGGGCCATCCGGCTGCGTTGCCAGCCACGCACGCAGCTGCGCAGCGTCGACCAGCGGTCCTGCGCGGTTGTGTGCATGATCGGCGAGCGCCTGCACCTCACGCAGCCGCCACAGGCTGCCCTTCGCGTCCTGCGCCGACTGCGCGGCAATGCCGTGCATATCGCAGAAGCTGCGCACCGGCTCGAGCGCCGCCCAGTCACGCGCGATCACGGCCACCTTCGCCCAGTTCCAGTCCGGCACGAGCGAGGCGAGGCGCTTCAGTTCGGTCATCACGCCGATCGCCTGCAGAACAGGATCACCGCCCACCTTCAACACCTGTACCCGGCCAGCCGCCATCGGATCCTGCTTCGCGAGCACACCACCGGGCGGCACGGATTCGCGCCGGCGGTCGATCCGGATCGGGTGGCGTTCCTTCATCCGGTTATGCGCAGGCGCGATGATGTGGTTCGCGGTGTCGATGATGTGGCGCGTGGAGCGGTAGTTGTCGGTGAGCCAGGCGGGCCTTGCGGCGTAGTCCTCTTCGAAGCGGCGGATGTACGCCACCGACGCGCCGGCGAACGAATAGATGTTCTGGTCGTCGTCGCCGACCGCGAACAGGCTGAGCCGCCCGTCTTCGTCGGCGCGCGTGCGGCCGGCGAGTGCGGCGATCAGCTCGTACTGCTCGGCTTCGATGTCCTGATACTCGTCCACGAGTATCCAGCGATAGCCTTCGAGCAGGCGCTCGCGTTGCGCGTCGGCCTCATCCGGCGCAAGGCCCTCGCCGCGCACCAGTGCGGCGGCCTGGCGGATGATGTCGCGGAAGCCTTCGTCATCGAGCGAAAGTCGTTTACCGGTGAGGCAGTGGCCGGTCAGGCGCATCGCCATCGCATGGCAGGTGAGCACGGTTACGCGTCGTGCGTCGTCGCCGATCAGCGCCGCGAGGCGCTCGCGAATCTCCACCGCAGCATGGCGGTTGTACGCCAGCGCGAGGATGCCGCGCGGGTTCTCGCGCCGCACACGAACGAGATACGCGATGCGGTGCACGAGCACGCGCGTCTTACCGGAGCCGGGGCCGGCGAGCACCAGCACGTTGGTGCGCTCCCGATCGTCCTGCACGATGCGCTGCTGCACGGGGTCGCGCAGCGACTCGACGATCGTGCGCCAGGTTTCGGGGAGGGTCTGGCGCTGGATTTCCTTGTGACGGCCCGGCAGCCATCGCTCCAGGAACTCGCCGCGCCCGAGCGTGAAGTAGTCCACCGCGAGTCGCATCGCATCGCGGCCCGACTCCAGGCCGCGCTGGGCGTACTCGGCCATCACGTGGATCTGCAGCGTCTGTTCATCGTAGTGCTGCAGCAGGGGTTCGAAATCGGCTTTCAGAAACGATCCGCCGCGTTCATCCAGCCGGATCGTCATCGCCTGCCGGAACACGACCAGCCCCTTATTGATGCGGATCACTTCCTGCTCATGCAGCCACAGCAGCGCGTGTTCCATCAAGCGGTCGATGTCGTGGACCTCGCTGCGCAGTATCAGATCCTCACTGAGGCTGGCGCGAAGTGCGCCGAAGGTGGTTTTCGCGAGCAGATCGACCCCCGTTGCGCCCTTCACGTTGTCCAGCAATACCGTGAGCAGGTGCTCGGCCGCCTTGCGACGCAGCTCAGCGGTCTTTGCCAGCGCCGACCAATCACGCAGCAACGTGACACCCACGGTATCGCGGTCGATGGAACGCAGCGCCAGACTGCCGCGCCCGGCATCGTCGGGATGGTCGTCCTTCGCGAAACTGCGCAGCAGTCGACGCAGCCGCTCAGGCAGCACGTCGGCCACGCCGTCGTCGCGCAGGCTCTGCGACAGCACGCGAATGTGCAGCGGCCAGGTGTCGCCCTTTGTCGCATCCGGCGCAGTCTCGCGGAGCTTCTCGATCATCGCGCACTCCAGCGCCATCGCGTTCGCGAGCCGCGCCTTCGACGATCGCTCGACACCGTGATGAACGAACGCGGTCAACGGCGTGTCGTTGCTCGCAATGCCGATGGCCTCCAGGTCGTGCAGCGCCTTGCACAGGGCCGTCGGCGACAGCCCAGTGCGGCCCATCAGCTCATCGGTGGTGACGCCCTGATCCGGATCCGAAAGAAGCAGCGCCGTGACGATGGACAACAACTGCTGTTCGTATTGCGGCTTGAGCTTGCGGCTGCGAAGCCGTTGCGCCGCCTGCTCGGTGCTCGTCACCAGCAGGGAGGACGGAAACACCTCGACGCTGTTCTCACTGCGCCGCAGTAGCTTGGCTTCCTCGAGCCAGGCCAGCGCCGTACGAACGCGTGTGTCATCGGTGGCCGAATCGCGATCGAACGCGCCATCGTCCTCGCTGAGCAGAATCTCGCCGCTGGTGGCGATCACTTCACCGCCGAGGCGGCGCTTGCGGTCGATGCGCCGCAGCGCGCGCAGGATGGCATTGATCTCCTGCTGCCTGAGTCGTGAACCGGCGGACATGCAGAACTGCCGCTCGACATCCTCACGGGAGTAGAGCAGCACGCAACTGGCCGGCGCGCCGTCGCGACCCGCGCGACCGGCTTCCTGAAGGTAGTTTTCGAGCGAGGACGGAATGTCGGCGTGGACGACGAGCCGCACATCGGGTTTGTCGATGCCCATGCCGAAGGCATTCGTGGCTGCGATCACGCGGATCTCGCCGTCGACGAAGCGTGTCTGTACGCTTTTCTTGGTTTCTGGTGGAAGTCCTGCATGAAAGTGCGCGGCCGAGAGACCCTTGGCACGCAGAAAGTCGGCCAGCTCTTCCGTCGCGCGGCGCGTTGCACAGTAGACGATGGCCCCGCCGGGTTGGTCGCCCGGCAGGTGCTGCTCGATCACCCCCATCACGTCGGCGAACTTCTGTGGTGCCTGCGTGGCGATGACAGAGAAGGCCAGGTTGGATCGTTCACTGCCGCCGTCCAGCAAGCGAAGCTCCAGCCCCAGCCGCTCACGAAAGTGCTCACCGATTTCCTCGATGACCTCGGGTTTCGCAGTGGCCGTGAGGCACAGCACAGGGGGCACCGGATCCTCGCCGGCCCGTTCGCGGATGTACCGGCCGATGTAACGGTAGTCGGGCCGGAAGTCGTGACCCCATTTGGACAGACAGTGCGCTTCGTCGAGCACCCAGCCGCCGATCTCGCGCTGTTCCAGCACGCGCCGCAACGCGCGGCTGCGCAGCTGCTCCGGCGAGATGATCAGAATGGCGATGTCACCCAGCCGCACACGATCGAGCACGTCGATGCGCTCGGGCATCGACAGCAGACTGTTCAGTGCCGCGGCATTCGCAATGCCCTTGCGCTCCATGCCGGTGATCTGGTCCGCCATCAGTGCGACCAGCGGCGAAATCACGACCGTCAGCGCGCCGGTTCTGTCGTAGCGAGACAGGGCCGGCAGCTGGTAACAGATCGACTTGCCGGTGCCGGTCGGAAGAATGCCGAGCACGTGATCCCCGGCCATCGCGGACTCGACGATGGTCTGCTGCAGCGGGCTGCCGGCATCGTCTTTCGGCTCAGCGCGAAAAGCGGAGAAGTCGAACCAGCGATTGAGTTCCGCTACGGCGTTCAACCGCGTGCGGCACCAGTGACAATCCAGCGCCTGACAGGCTTGGTCGCGCAGCAGGCGCACGATGCGCGCGGCTTGCGGGAACTGGTGCCGCACCCAGGGCGGCATGACCGAGTTGCCGCCGGCCACGGACAGCCAGGCCAGCGCGTAAGCGAGCGGCCATGAATCATTCTCGAGCCGGTTGCACAGCTGCGACCAGTGCGTGCGACGCATGTCGTCGCCGAAGCGCCCGGTTAATGCCGCGACGACCTGCTCACGCGAGGGACGCGTCGCGTGCCTGACTTCCGAGAACAGTGCATCCACGCCTTCCGACCCCGGCTCCTCGGTCGTCAGCCAATGGAACGCTAGCAGCAGCTCGGGATCGGACGCGTTCAGAGCCGAGAACGCGGCGTGCTGATCGTGCAGAAGCGTGATGGTGAGCACGCAATCGAGTTTCGGATCGTTCTTCTGGGCACGGACCAGGCTACCATCGTGGTAATGCTTGACGAGGTGGTGATAGGGATTGCGCGGAAACGCGAGCGGGCTCAGGCGTAGTGTGTCGACCATCGGCAGACGCAGGAGTGCGAGATCGGGTTTCGCAGCGGCGAGTACCTTCGCGTCGTGCTCGATGATGTTGTGGCCGATCAGGTAGGCGGCGCCGGATGCGAAGTGGTCGAGTTCGGCAAGTGATGCTGAAAGTTTGCCGCGGGTGAATGTGAACGACTGCCCGTTGTCGCAGCGAACGGCTGCGAAGCGGTGAATGCGGCTGCCTTCTTTCTCGGTCTCGAGGTCGAGGGCGAGGCCGCGAGTCAGGAAGCTGTCAGATCCGGACTGTCTACTGTGCATTCGATGCCATGGACCGTTCGCGCTGGCCGATGCTGTGCCGCCGGCTACATTGATCGAGCAGCGTCAGGACCTCAGTGTATGGGTATCCGGAATGCTATTGCCGCTGTCAGGATTATTCCAATCCGGGCTGGCAGTTATGTGATGCGGGGCACGCTCTGGTGGAGTCGTAACGAGGGTTTCCGTGCCTTAGGACGATTGGGGAATCAAATTGTGTTGCCAACCCCCTCGCGGAACTGGCGGTACCGAAACTCCAACGCCTCCCTCTTCGGACGGTCCTGCATCCGCCGGGGAAGATGAAGCGCTTGACCATGCATGCCCTTCAGTCCATGCAGCAGCATCGGCCCATCTTCCTCTTCAAGAATGTCGGCCCTTACTTCGACGACAGCATCGGGCCGAATACCCAGCAAATGGTTGTCGAAGGCGGCGTGGTGGATCTTGCACAGCGCGAGACCGTTGTTCACAGCCGGCACGCCCTGGGCATCACTGTCCGGGATGATATGGCTCGCATCGAGCAGTTCCCGATGCCGCAAGCGGCAGAGCGCACACTGACTGCGGTAAGCCTCCAGCACACGCTCCCGGAAACTCTGCTGGTGCAGCCGAGCCTGAATCGTTCGCGTGATATAGGCGCGACGGGGTTCCGATGTTTCGTCGCGGACCGCCTGCTCCGCACCGCGCGTCAGCGCGTCCACGATAGTGTCGCGCGCATCGGCCATCACGGTGAACTGCAGCCCGGCCGGATTGTCCTCGACGATGAATACCGGCCACACCGGCACATAGCGGCCCGGCGCCAGGCCGGACAGATACACGAGTGGGGTGCGCCGCCGCATGGCTTCACGAAGTCCAACGTTCTCGTGGTGCTGGGGATCGGTACCCCGATATCGGTAGATCAATCGGTGGTCATCCGCGAACGAGTCGTCGTAGGGGCTCTTCGGGGACGTGGTAATCGTCAGCGGAATCTCGGACAGCACCTTTGGCTTGAAGATGCCTTGCGGCCCAACTAAGCGAACTCGCTGGCCTTCCCATTCGAAGCCACGACTCAGCAATTCGCGGCTCAGGACATCGCCGTGACGAGCCGTCTGGAGTTCGAGCCACTCGAAAGCGGTTCGGCGGACAAGGGCATCACGAACAGAAGGGTCCATCATGCACGGTCAGGCCGTAACCTCCAGGTACTCCGCGCAGATTGTCTCCGCAGGCATCTCATCCCAAGTGCGGCCATCCAGCATCCGTCCAGCCTTTTTCTTGCTACGTCCGCCCCACTGCTTGAAGAAAAACGGTACTGCGGACCGAATGCATTGGTCTCGAATGCCCCGTATCCACTCCGGATCCACCGCGCGTGCTCGTGGCCCAGATTCACCGCCCGCGATCACCCAGTCGATGCCGGAAAGGTCGAGGTCGGTCAATGGCCCGAGCAACGGCTCCAACGACAGAAACTTTACGTGAGCCCCCATTCGGCGCAAAGCGTCGATGCGCTCACGATACTTCGTGCTCTCTACGCTCACGCCCATCCAGATATTTGGAGTCCAACGTAGTCTGGGGCTCACCTGAGCCAAGCGGCCCGCGCGTTTCGTGAGCACCTGAAAGCGATGCCAACTTGCCCGATGCATCACATCAAATACGCGACGGATATACGTCAACGGCACGTCGTGATGAAAAAGGTCGCTCATGGAGTTTACGAAAACGGTTTGCGGCGCCTTCCATTCCAGCGGGCGTTCCAGCATGTGTGGCTGTATAGTGAGGTCGAAGCCGTTGACATAGTTTGCTTGGCCCATGGCCTTCAGGCGCTCCGACATGCGTTGAGCGTAGCAGTACTTGCAGCCCGGGCTGATCTTGGTGCAACCCGTAACCGGATTCCACGTGGATTCCGTCCATTCGATTCCCGATCCTTGTGCCATCAGCGCATGTCCCTCAACAAATGGCTGGCGATTCGCAAAGCTACCAGAATATTATCGAAGAACCTCCATCGATTATGGATGGTCACGCTCAGATCTGAGCTATCAGTATAATCCGGCTATGGAGCGTATCGAGTCCGTCAATCCAGAGCGAATCGAGTGGTGCCTGACAGAGCGGGGGGTCACTTTGGACCAGCTCGCCAAGGATTTGTCTATCGCTGAATCGAGTCTTCAGAAGGTAATTGAAAGGAAGCAGGGCCTGTCGTACGCCCAATTGAAGCGACTCTCGAAATATTTTTCTCGCGGGGTACTGTTTTTTCTTGAACCAGGGCCTGTTGATGAAGAATCGGTTCACAGTCCCGCCTTCAGAACGCTCGCAAACCAGAAGCCGACCCTGTCCCCAAGAGTGAAGGCATTGATTGAGAGAGCAGAGCGCCAACGTGAGCTCTACGTCTCTCTTCGTGAAGATCTCGACAATGAAGACTGGATCACGTTTGAGCCTCCGCATATGCCGCAAGACCCGGCTCAGGCTGCTGCGGCTGCGCGTAAATGGCTGGGACTAGGTGACCAATCGAATTTCGCGGAGTACCGAGCTTCTGTAGAGGCTCGTGGCGTCCTTGTTTTCAGAAGTAACGGCTATAACGGTCCTTGGCAGATACCGAGGGACAGCCCGATCTTGGGGTTTAGCATCTATGACGAGATTTGCCCGCTAATCGTTGTCAGAAAGCAGACGTCCGAATCTCGCCAAGTCTTCACGCTGATGCATGAACTGGGCCATCTTCTGCTGCATCGGCAGAGTTTCATAGACGACGTCCAAGATCTACTGGAGGTTGGTGGCTACGAAAGAGTGGCCAACGCTTTTGCGGGATACTTGCTCGTTCCAGATGATTTGCTCGCGACGATAGACGACACCACGCGTCCTACGCATGTATCCGAGTTTGATCACTGGTTGCTTGAGAAGCGACGTGCATGGGGCGTTAGCAGTGAAGTGCTCTTGCGACGGCTGATGGACGTAGGCCGTTTGCCACACAATCTGTATGCGGAATATCGACAATGGTGGGAAAACACGGCGGCTTCCACACCTGAGACCAGGGGTACTCGAAGGTACCGTTTTCGTGAACCCAAGCACATGTTTGGCGACACGTTTGTGCGAACGGTGCTCGACGCGCTTAACGCGCGTCACATAACGCTGGCGAAGGCTAGCACCTATCTGGATCGCCTCAAGATCAAAGACGTTCACCGTCTGGAACGGGACTATGCGGGTCTTTGATGCGTCGTCGCTCATTTACGCTTGGGACAACTACCCGTTGGCACAGTTTCCGGGCGTGTGGAATTGGATTGGGAAGCAGATTGGGACGGGCAGTATTAGGACTTCGCAAGTAGCTCTCGACGAAGTGTTGGACAAGGCGCCGGACTGTCACAAATGGCTAACTCAGCAGAGTATAGAATCGCTGCCGGTGACGAATCAGATTACTCAACACGCAATGACGATCAAAACTCTACTTGGGATTGTGAACGACAACTACCATGCAAAGGGTGCAGACGAAAATGACCTGTTGATCGTTTCGACCGCGAAAGCTCACGGATTCGATTTGGTTTCAGACGAAGCTATTCAGAACAATCCGCCAAAGGAGCCGAGGAAGCGCAAGATTCCATCCGTCTGCGCAATGCAAGAAGTGCAAGTGAAATGCCAGAGTTTCCTTGAGTTCCTAAAGGCATCGGCCCAGGTTTTCTAACTGAAGAAGTCTTGCTCTGATCTGGCGATGTCCTCTCGCTGCTGGTTCGATCTACCAAGACTCCGAGACAATGACGCCTATATCTTGCATCAAGAACGAACGCGTTCCTCCCCGCTTTCACGATCCCGGTAAAAGATCACGGTTTCGGCGTCGAGGTCGACGTTCCGCACTCGCCAGCCTGCATCTCGTATGGCGCGACCAACTGCGGTGCCATCGTATCCGTACCAGTGCGGAAGATGACGGCGGCACGAGCCGGGAAGTGGGAAATCCAAGATCTGTTCGATCTGAGAAAACGACGCCAGAACAGGGGATGCTTGCTGCTGCAACAACCACCGCCATAGGGGTTGGTACTTTCCCTTGTGGTGCGAACCGATCCTCGTCTCAATGGAGGCTTGGCCATCCGTACCATCCGATACCGGATCAGCTAGTGCCTCAACCTGCTCGACACTTGGTCGCGCATCGTTACCCATCACATCCGCCGAGGCGGCAACGAGGGCGTCTACGTCCTCTTCCGACCACACTACGATTCGGCATCCCGGTCGGTTCGCGAGCTGCGACGCGAAGCGGCGTGTACTTTCCACCTCCTGACCATCGCCAAGCAATACCAGAACTCCCACGAGCGGACACGCATCCTGCAGATTCAGCAGATCGCCCTTGATGTGCTTCCGCGTCCGCCAACTCGACTCGACTTCGAATGCGACGATTGGCAGATCGCCCTCGGCGCCAGGTATCTGCGAGTTCCACAGCCATGCGACATCAATGCGTCCGCCCTGAATCATGTACTCTTTGCGGACATTCAAGCCGAACTTGATCCCCGCTTGCTCCAAGAGTCCGATTACACGGCGCCCTCGTTCTGAGGGGATCTCTTCATTGACTTCGTCATCGCTCATAAGTAGCTCCCGTGTATTGATGCCGGCGCGCACAGCCCGGAAGGATGGGATCTAATCACAATCGACCCCATGTCAATTCGCCAGAAATCCGATAGTGAGCTTTCTCCTTCGGGATGTTGCCTTACTTTGTGCACTTCAAGTTGGCCACGACTCGGTCGTACTCATCAGGAGCTGCTCTCGCGGAGGTCCGCAGAAGTACAACTCGTTCGACAAGGTCGGCGGGCAGAAGGTCAGCGAACTTGAGCGAACCGGCTTCGATCGAGAGTCCGTTCACCTCGCGATCCCGAAGGTCCTTCCACCCCGAGGCCGCCTCAAGTCGTGAAGATCCCGGCGACACGCGGATGCCATAGGAATCGATGGCTTTGCAGAACCCGCCCGTTGCTTCGACCTTAGCGCCCAGCAGCGTATTTTCCGCCAGCCCGGCGTAGGTCCACCATTCGTAGTCGCCATCAGAACGTCGTATAGGCCTTCCCTCCAGTGTGTATGCCAGATCCGAGCGTAACGCATCGAGGCGTTCCGATGCCCGGCTTGTGAGCGCACTGGCCGGAATGTCTACGGTGCCGCTCAGAATTGACGAGATTCTCTGCATGACCTCGCGTGAGGCACCCTTTGAATCACCCAGCCACCGGCTGCGGCCCTTCTCGTTGGTCGACTCGACGTACACACGCCCTCGAGTCCAATCGACGGACGTAACGAGCCACGATCGTCCACTCAATGCAAGTACTCGAGGCCCGTCTCTTGAGCCACGCAAGCTCAGTGGGTCAATGTCACCCAGGTGTCTGTTCCCCAGAATGACTGCGAACGACCTTGCTGAATCGAAAGAAACACACAAGTCCGCAAGGCGTTTACCTCGAAACCGCGATTCAGCGCGTTCTCCGAGCTGCAGGACACCTTCACTCCGATGCAGAAATCCCCGCTGGATCAAGGCATCCCGAACCTGGGGCCAGGCATCGGTAAACCGGTCTCGGAACTCTGGTACACGACCGAGCGTTTTCTGGAACTCCGCTTCCTCGAGTTGCAGTCCTTGCTCAAACATCATCGCGAACAACTGCTGTACCAGGATGTGCATAGGCCATGGCGGCGCCTGCACCGGCTCGATGTATCCGTCCTGGAATAGACTTACGATCGCCAGACAAGCGAGTAGTCCCTGATCATGGGTCGAGACCAAGAGTGCATTGCGTTGCGTTCCGGCTCGTCGACCGGTGCGTCCCATCCGCTGCAGAAACGACGCCACTGAACCCGGCGCATCGATCTGTATCACGCGATCCAGATCACCGACGTCGAGTCCGAGCTCCAGTGTGCTCGTGGCCACGATTACGCAGTTCTGCCCCTCTGCGAACGCCTCCTCCGCCTGCCGCCTCAAGTCCGCAGACAACGCTGCGTGAGAGACAAATACATTAGCTCCGCGGGCCCGCAACGCCTGCGACAGATCCTCAACGCGACTGCGGCTGTCACAGAACACCAGCCGCTTCTCCCCCGGGTGAAGCCGGCTGATCACGGTCGCGGCGTTTTCGAGCGAACCCACAAAGTCGACCTTCACGTCAGCCTGAGTGGGTGGCGCTTCGATCTGAACCAGCGTGCTTTGTCCGTCACAGTGGCCGGCCAGCCAATCAAGAAGCGCACTCGGCTTTCCAACCGTCGCAGACAACCCGATTCGCTGCTGCTCCTTTTCACTTATCGCGCGAATGCGCTCCAACAGCGCCAGAACATGCCAGCCACGATCGTCTCCGGCGAACGCGTGAAGCTCGTCGATGATCACGCACCGAACTTGCCCCAGGAGCTGCTTGTGATCGCGCTTGCCTCCCAGCAAGATGCCTTCCAGGGATTCTGGCGTAGTCAGCAGCACATCGGGCGGCTCGCGCTCCGCACGGCGCTTCTCCCCGGCGGAGATGTCGCCGTGCCACAGCTGCGCACTCCTACCTAACAAACCAGTTAGCCGGGAGAGACGTGCTTCAAGGTTGTTCAGCAGCGCCTTTATCGGGCAGATATAAAGCACCGACAGGCCACGCCAATCCTCGGTCGCCATTCGGGACAGTACCGGGAGAATGGCGGCTTCGGTTTTTCCTCCCGCCGTCGGCGCAATCAGCAGGACATGGTCACCAGCGAGAATCGGTGCCAGGCTGCGTTCCTGAAGGGGCCTGAGCCGAGGCCAACCCAGTGAATTGACGATGTGGAACTGGACCGCTGGATGCAGCTGGTCTATCGGGTTCACAACTTGAGCTCTATGTCATCCGGCGACAGCGACCGTCGCTCCGCGTCATTCAGCTCGGCCTCGGTAATGGTTATTCCGTAGTCTTTGCGAGGATCAAACTCTGGAAACTGGTCCACGCGGTCCAGCACTTCGGCCACCAGCTTCTTCAGGAATACCCGTGGCGCGACACCCACCTTGCCGCCGAGGTGCCCGGTCACCGTAGCAGCCAGGTCTGCGATCAGGGCGTCATCCACGGTAGTCCGCACACGATCCGGTTCCTGCGAGCGTGAGGCGAAGACTTCCCTCACGTTCCGGCCGACTTCCAGGAGCTTCTCCATGTCGAAGGCGCGCAGACGTATCTGAACAGCGCGCGGATTGTCAAAACGCGGGTCGTCACCGAAGTCCACGTGCAGCCGTTGCGCCAGTGGGGCAAGGCGCTGCACACCCTGTGGGCCGTCATAGAATGCGGGTGTGCCGGTGATCAGCAGGTACAGGCCGGGAAAGCGGCCGGCGTCGATTTCGTCCATGAACTGCCGAAGGGCGTTCAGGCTCTTCTCTCGCACGTCGCCCCGTACGCGCTGCAAGGTCTCCACTTCGTCCAGCACGACGACCAGCCCGGCGAAGCCTGAGTCGCGCAGGATCACCAAGAGCCCCTGCAGGAAGCCCAACGCACCAAAATGGTCAATGTCTCCCTTTATATCTGCGTAGCGCTTAATTCTCGCGGATACATTGGGTTGACCTGACATCCAGGCGATCAGGCCGCCAGCGACCTCCTCGTCGCCTTCGGCGATCGCCTTACGATACGCTCGCAAACACGTACCAAACGCCGGCGCGTGCCGTTCAATGGCGCGCAAGCGCTCGCGCATTAATGCATCTGTGGCGGAGAGCAACTCCCTTTCGTCGATCTCGCCAAGACGCGACACGACTTCTTCCTCCAGCGCATAAAACCACCCATCAATGATCAGCCGTAGCGCGCCCCGTGGTTCTTCGGCCGTGCTCAAGTGCTCGGTGAGGCGCCGGTAGACCGTCTCCAACCGATGCAGCGGTGTTTCAGTCTCGGAAATCTGCACCTCTGCGCTTGCGAATCCCTTCTCCTTGGCGAGCCCCTGGAACCAGCGAGCAAAGAAGGTCTTTCCCGTACCGTACTCGCCGCGCAGGGCCTTGAATCGCCCTCGACCCTGCGCACACTGATCCAGCTCCGCCTCGATCGTTGAGCGATAAGGGTCCAGTCCTACAGCGAAGGTATCAAGCGCCGTCTCGGGGACGGTCCCGCGACGCAGAGCATCGAGAATTTCATCTGCTCGAGCGTGAGAGATGGGGATCATAATTCGAACTGCGTCCTCAGCAGCCTGATGTCCAGGAAAACGGTCTGGGTGGCTGACTCAACTTTAACGATCGGGTAGCCATCGATGTTCATCATTCTCTGGAACACCGAAAGCACGCCGCGCAATCGCAACTGAGGCTGCCTGAGCGCCGCAGCAAGCTGCTCAACACTGGCGCGTCCGCCATGCTCATCCAGACACTGCAGCAATCGCTCAAGCCGGTCATCATCCAATGCCGTCCGGCCGACTCGCCCGCGTTGGCGCCCGAGTGCATCACTAATCAACAGCTCGCTAATCCACGTGGATTTCTGCTTCGGCGGCGCGAAAAGGTCCTCCGTTGCTCCAGCTTTGGGCGACCCGCCTACGCTCTGGCCCGTACGACCGGGGCGCTTAGCAGCCGGGACAGATGACTCCCTGCCTTCGCCAGTCCACCAGTCCGGCGGCACGATGAACTCCGGCACGCATCCGGGCGGTGCATCACTGTCGCTGGTCCATATCCCGACGGGCACCAGCATCTCCTGCTGGGTCGCTCCACCGTGATAGCCGTTCTTCTTGGTCGCATAGCGCACGTTCTCGGCCCACGGCACGATGACTGCCTTCCCCATGAGCGCCTTGACGCGCGGGCCGTCAATCATGATCTCGTCTGCCTGGGGTTCCCCGTTGGCAGGGCGCCAGCGCTCCGTGTCGCTCACATTGCGGTACTCTGCGCCCCGTTCGATGACGTGGCCGTGATCACTGGTAATGAAGACGGCGCGCCCGGCGGCCCGAGCCTGAGCGATGGCGGCACCCAGCAACGGAATCGTCTTAGCCGACCAATCGATCCTCACCTGCTCCGATTTAGCGAGGGCGTCGTCGATAGCGTTAATCACAATGCCTACGACTCGCTGTTCAGGATCCGCCAACAGTGCGGTTGCTTCCTTTGAGAGTTGCCCGCCTTCTTCAATGCCTGCCTTGTGGAGCAGTACCGGAGGACGTTTGCTCTTGGACACCCGTTTCAGCGCTTCCTGGGCCGCGAAGGCCGTCTTCTCCTGCGCGGAGGTGCCACGCATCAGTCGCCCAGCCAGCAAGCTTGCTCGGCTGCATTCCGTCACCGAGGGGACGGTTGCGAGCAGGGATGAAGGCGCATTCTCGCGTCTCCACGCGGTCCATCCACTGCGCTTGAGCTCGAGCGCGATGGAGAGATAGACGTCCCAGCTCATGCCGTCCAGGACCACAATCAATAGCGGGCGGTCCGTCGCCACGGGGGCCGCGAGCTCTGCCAGCGCTTGCTCCACGGGCAGCGTCTGCTTTGGATGCGTGCCCTGCCGTGCGTGTCGGGCGAGATCTTCGGCAAATCGGCGATCGGACTCCAGGCGCCGTTTGGCGACTCGATCAAGCAGTTTCTCGGCCGCTCGCGCCAAAGCATCAGGCTGCACGCCGCGCAAAGCCCGGCGCGCCCAGTCCTCCCATGCACCGTCCGCAAGATATTCCGAAGCGCCTGCCTGGCTGGTGCCGGTCGATGCAGCAAGCGCTTCTCGGCGGCAGAGGCGTACAACCATCTCGGCCGATTCGAAAGCCGCATTACCAGGGCGAACCCCATCGTGGGCGGCCACCCGCTCGGCGGCGCGCTCAACGCCCACGAGGGCAGATGACTTTCTGAGAAACTTGCCAACCGCGTCGGCAAGTTCCTCCAATCTCTGATCTAGTGCCACCGGCAACACGCTGCTCTCGGCGACAAAGTCTTCGGCGCCGAGGTCCTTCAGCAGGTCAACCGCAGTTCGAAAAGCGGTGTGCTGCTGCACCTCATCGCGCTGCGGCAACAACCGGATGGCAGTTTCGGCCCATCGTCGCCCATCAGCTTCTGCGAGACGCGTTCCTCCCAGCCGGGATTCCAAACGAACGCGCGCATCGCGAAGTTCCGAGGTTTCTGCGGACGCTGGCCCGAACAACACTTCACAAACCAAGCCGACGGACATCACCGCATGTCCGTTGCCGGCGTTCGCTGCTCCAAGGACGGCGGAAGCCACGGCCCCAAGTTTGGCAGCCAGATAGTGTTCACAAACCTCGCGTTGGGGCTCCGGCAGGCCGCCCCATCTTCGCGAGCCGGTCTCGACGGCTGTGAGGAGCACCTCCAAATCGATCCCATGATCTTCCAGCCCAAAGACGTGCGCCAGGCAGATCTCGAGCGCATGGTCATAGGTGAGCGCCGTGAGAGCCTGACCCGGCCGCTTCGGCGCCGCCTCCAGCAACGCATCAGGCATCCACGGAATGGCATACAGACGAGGGTCTACCTGAACAGCGCCGAAGGCCTCCATCACCATCTGCCAACGGTCCACATGCAGCAGGCGATGTCGAAACAAACGTGCGAGCACGTCCTGACCGAGGTCAGCCTCCTCACATCCGACCAGAAGGACTCGTGGTTGGTCGGTGGGTTCGATCAGGGCTTCGCGAAGTTGCAAGGGGGAGGTGCAGTAGCGGACGGGAACCGTCCGGCCATCCACCTGCAAAGACTGCCCCTCATTCCAGCTACTCGGCCACGCATACGCAAGCGTGTCGCGCTCGCCGGCCTGCGCGACTGCCTGGGTTAGGTGTTGTGAAAGCTGCTCGATCGACGACGCCATGCGTACTACTCCGAATCCTCGCTTCGGTAGAGACGGCATTCCACGTCAGCGCGGAGCTCCGGGTCATCAGCCATGATCCGCTCGACCTCCTGCAAGGCCGAACGCACGCCGTCGATTCGGATTCGGCGTTTCACCACCTGCCGAATCTGACCTGGTCGCACTGGTGGCACCTCGATGGCTGGATCATCGCCTCCAGGTTGCGGGGTCGCCGCTGCTGTCGCTTGAGCTTCCAATAGCTCGAGCGCCAGCCGGTGTTGCTCCTTCAGCTGCTCCCGCAGTGCCGTCACGTGCTCGTCGTCGCACAACGCCCGCTTGATGGTTGACTCGATAGTGGCCGCCTCGGGCAGGCTGGCCGCGCGTTTGCGAACCAGCTCGATAACATCCCACTCCGAGGACTGCAAACACGCGACCAGAGCCGCCGCCTTCGACATGGCCGCCCCCATCGCTGCCGCCGAAGTGTCCAGTTCAGCGCGCGCCAGCCGTGAGACCATGCCGGATGAGTTCGCCTCCGCCAGGGACTCCATGAGACGCTGACACGCGATGGCTGTGCGCCCGCGATTGCAGCCACTATCCAGATCGAGCTTCGCCAGCCGGCGCTCGAGCTCGGTCAGATACCGCCCGATCGATCCGGCCTGCTCCTTGACCAACGCCCGAACCTTCTCCTCCAGGGCAGCGACGTTGCTGGCGTTGCGTGTGGCAGGTAGCGCCAGACCAAAGAGTTGCGCTGCACGTTGCACGGCAGCTTCCCAGTGCACTTCCGAAGGCAACGCCTGTGAGCGCAGCTCGCACTCCCGGTGAAGCCCACCGATTTCTGGCTGAATGGTCGCGCCGTGCAGGAAGAAGCTGCGGCCGGACTGGGCCGCGAACGTCATGATGACCAGATCACTGACGTCTTCCTGCACCCCCATCGGCTGCGGTTCATCGCACCACACCCGAAGCTGGCCTACGGTCGGATTCTGCACGTTGTCGCGCGCCATCAACCGCTCGAAATGGTTGCGCCAGTATTCGCTCGACACGAAGTGACCTTCGCCGCAGACGCCGAGCTGCAGCGGCTGCACGATGCGGCGCACGTCGTCGCGAACGTTCCGTTCCATGCCGATGCGCCCGTCAGGCTCGGCCACCGCCTTCTCGACCACGCCCCACACACGTCTGAGCGTCGGGCGCCGGATATCCACTTCGAACAGCGGATGTGCAGGAAACTGAAAGCTCAGCGCCTGATCGAGAAGATGCTCCAGGCTCTCCTTGAAGCCCCCTCCAGGGGGCGGCTGTAGGCGCAAACCTGTGTACAGAGACTCGAAGTGCTCATCCAACGCATGGGTCGTGTCCACGGCGTTGCTTGCACCCTGTGCGATGCCATAGGCCTGCAACAAGGACATGCTGACGCGCTTCTCTAGCTGGTCGCGCTGATTGCGGAGCGTCGTGCGCGCTTCGCTGCGTTCAGCGGGCTGAAGATGCGCGCCGTACTCCTGCAGCCGGTTACCCGAAAGCACGTGGTTCAGCATCACGAGCCGACCAAGCTCCGCCAGCGCGCGATCGTTCAGGAACGACGGCAACCAGACCACGGTCCGAACGGACTCGTGACGGGCGCGGAATTCCTGAATCCGCGCACGGTCATCGGCTGGCGTATGGTCATCCTCGTCAAAGGGAAAGTCGATCAGCACCCGCCAACGGTTGTCCTCTGGCCGAAAACTGTCGAACGGCAGCTCGCGAACGTTGTGCAGCAGCAGCTCCGCCGAGCGAGCGCAGCCACGCCACTGATGCTTGTATTCCAGGCTCAGGAAGCTCTGATCATCCAGCGAGAGATCCTTGAACAGCATGTCCTTCACGGTGCGCACACGGTTACCGAAGTTGTCGATGCTGCGGGCGTTCTCCAGAATGCCCTCGACATCCACGCCCGTCAGTTGCATGGAGATGAGAGGGTTCGCCGCATCGGCCGAAATGTGGATCTCACCGGCGTGGCTCGCCCATTCACGCATTTTGGCGAGTACCGTGGTGGCCTCGCCGTTTGGCACGGGAGACTTGATGGTGCCGTGGTTGAGGGCCGCCAGACGGGCGGGCGTGAGATTGCGCAGCGACTCGACTTCCGGGGCCAGAGCGGAGAGCAGAAGTGTCTTCAGTAAGCCTGCATGCGCGCGGTAGCGGCGCGCGATTGCCTCGTCGACGCGTCCCGCGCGCACGTCCTCGTCCGCCACGTCGTGCTCTTCTTCGAGCAACGGCACGAACTTGCGGTGCCAGACGTCCCGCGCACGGTCGAAGAGTCGCTTGATGACGGGAGTAAAGGGCTCATCCCCGTCGATGATCACATCGAACAGGTCCCCCACCGGAATCACATCGCCCACCGTCAGCCGATCACGGTTCTGCACCAGGAGCTGGAGCATCAGCTTGAGCGCCGTGCGCTCGCGCTGCAGCAGGCCGGACAGGGCCACCAGCGTCTGCACCAGAGCGGGACTGAACGGATAAACCTGTTCGAACATTGCCCTGTCGCCCTCATGGGTGAGCAGGATGTCCATCACCTCCTGACGCACCTGTGCCGTACGCTCGAAAGCATCATGCAGCGCACGGCGGGCCTCCTCGTCCCGCACGCTCAGCAGGCGCCGTTCGATGATCGCCGGCAGGTTGCGGTCCTCCAGGACCACCTTGTCGAAGCGCGCCTCCCACCACTGCAGCACATCGGCAAAAGCGAGCTGCTGGGCGCCGGGAATCGCCTCCCCCACCAGCTCGCGCAGGTCGCGCTGGCGGGCGATGAAGCTCACGATGGGGATGGGCCGCCCAGCGTCGCCGGCTTCCACCAGCTTCGCCACCTTCTGCCCTTCGGTGTTCAGAAACTGCTGGTCGGCCGAATGGCTAGCGAGCCAGAGAATCAACTCGTCCAAAAACAGCACGACGGCCGCGTAGCCCAGTGCCTCGGCATGGCGTGACATCACCGCAAGGCCCCGGTCCAGATCCAGGTAGCCCTGATCGCCCGCCTCCTGGCGAAGATGCGAGTAGAACGCGTCTATGAGATCGCCCACCAACCGCTGGTGCTCCGGATCTTCCGGTGACGCAGCGGCCGCGGCGTCGAAGCCCGACGCATCCCAGCCGCTGCCGATCGCACCCCAGCCATCGTTGCCACCGCTGCCCAGCGCCTCGAAGAACTTCTCGTCGCCCAGCGTTTCGCGCAGTTGGCGCGCATCCTCGATCAGGGACTGGCTGCGATAGAAGCCTGGTGTGGGCGCTTCGGGATGACGCTGGCGCACATAGCGGGCATAGCCGCCCAAGATAGCCGACTCCATGCTGGTGGCGCCGATCATATGGAAGGGCACCACCAGGAACTTGCGTCCCTCCCACCAGCGATTGTGCTTGGCCACCACGGGCGCAAGCTCGGCAACGGCACGGGCGTCCGCATCGCCTTCCAGGATCAGGTCGAGCACGGCCATGAAATGGCTTTTGCCGCTGCCGAAGCTGCCGTGCAGGTACGCGCCTTTGGAGCTGTTGCTGCTGACCGCGCTGCCCACCAAAGACAATGCCTGGTCGAAGCATTCCACCAACTGCGGTGTGACCACGTACTGCTGCAGCGTCTGTTTGCGCCGGTCCGCCTGAAGCCCCTCGGTGAGGCGCAGGACGAAGTCGCCCTGATGGACGGCTTCCGGGATATGGAAAATCTCACCCAGCTTGCGGCTCATGCCTGTGCTCTCCGTCGGCGCCCGCGCGCGGTGCGCGCAGGTTGCCAGTTTCCAAGGTCGTCACGGGTCAATCCGTGCTTGTGCAGCTCCTGGCTGAGCTGCTCGCGGAAGTAGTCACCGAGGCGCACGCCAAATTCGGGGTGCAGGTCGTTGTGCCACTGCAGCACCCACGGCATCTCCTCCTCGATGGCCGCCAGCAGCGGCACAAGCTGCGCCACCTCCCAACCCTTGCGCGTCGCCGCATCGGTGTACGTGCCGAAGATGGCCTGCACACGCTCCGCGGGGTTCCAGCCGGCCCAACCGTACAACCAGCCGCCAGCCGGATCACCATTGGGCAGGCTGAAGAAGCGCTCCTTGGGCACGTCCAGCGCGCCGCGCAGACGCCAGAATGTAGTCTTCAGAAAATCGCCACTCTTGTATTTGGGCGGCACGGGGATATCGGCAATCTCCGCCTTCTTGCGCTCATGCTGCGCCTTCTTCAGGCGCGCCTGCCAGGCCTCGTCAGTCTCGTCTTCCCGCCGGGTCATCTCGGCCTCTACTTTCGCGTCGATTGCGTCTTCGCGTCGCTGCAACTCCCAGGTCTCCTCCCAGTCCGCTCGCTTGCGCAGACCGGATTCCTTGTAGCGCAGCGCCCGGAGCGCCGGAACGGCCGAATCATCAAGCAGCGTTGCCACCAGCGCCCGCACATCAAAACCGACCTGCCCCGTATAGAGCCGGGCCACCGCCATGAAGTCTTCATCGCGCTCGGCGATGGCCGCGACATCCTCAGCGCTGCGCAGCGACGGCTCCGGCCAGTAGCGAGGGGTCTCCAGCCGCTCCAGCAGCCAGTCCTCGAGCGCCGCATGTTCCAGGTCCTCCCAGCTCGGCTGATTCCAACGCCGCTTGTACTCCGGGAGTTCCAGCAGTTCGATCCAAGGACTGGATTCGATGAGAGCGATTCGCCGTTCAACCAGTTCACGGTAGTCCGCTGGCCAGTGGTCCGGAACTTCGGTGATGGGTGTGGAGCCGTGACGTTTGAACCAAGTGGTCTCAGCGTCGCCGGCGGCCAACTTGCGTGCAAGCACGATCTCGAACGCGCGCTCGCCGAGTTGGATCTCTGGCGGTGTCCCCGGATAAGTCAGGTGCTCGTCGCAGATGCCGTAGGCTCGGTAGCACCACCAGTCAAGCTCCTCCTGCCAGGCGATCATCTGGCGCAGCAGGGCCTCGGAGCGGGCGCGGGCGGCGTCCAGCTCGACGCGGCTGAGAGGTAAGCGCTCACCGAACGTGGACGGCGAAGTAGCCGCGCGGTCACAGGCACATTGGTCGAGCACTCGAGCAAGGGTAAGCGGCCGATCTTCAGGCAGTGGGAACTCCTTAACTCGGGTGCCGGCAAGCTGATAGAAATTCTCGAATTCAACAGTTGTCTGCCGAGCACCCTGTCCATCCACCGTACTTCCCTTGTTGTGGCAAACCTGTTTGAACCAGAAGCAAGCCGCAGAACTGTTCAATATCCCGACCAGCCCCAGATGAGCATCCTCACCTGCGACAGCCGGCAGTTCGATCACTGGTGCCGTCTGCTTGAATACCTTGCCACCGCGATCCAGCACGAAGTGGTTGTGCGTAGCGACCTCGGCGAAGGTGATGCGATACGGATGCTGATAACGGCTTGGCATGAAGAACCGATACTCGGCCCAATGAAGCCCAGACTGTTCCGGCGTTTTACCAAACATCAATCGCTTCTTGAGAGTAGCTCTCAGCACCCAGTAGTGATGATTGGCCTGTGCGAACGCTTCTTGATCAAACTGCAGCCGACCATCACGCTGCGAGTAACAAAAGTGGACTAGATCCTTGGAGTGAGAGCTCCAGTCCCGCACGGTATCCCCGGTTCCGAATCCTCGCCAATGCGAGTTATCGCCTCGCCGCAAGAGCCGTGATGGACAAAATGCTTCGTCTTCTCCAGTGATGCACATAAAACCGATCGACTTGATCTCCTGACCTAACCGATGTTCACTGCATTCGATCTCCTGAATAATCGCCGGAGCCGCACCCCCTTGTAGGCTCCATGGATGTTTTGCTAATACGTCGCGAGGAACGTCGGCCACACTCACAAATTCATTTTGGCTGCCTGGCTCGTCCACCAGACGCATAATGGATCCCCAGACCAAGCCTTGCGCAGCAACCGTTGGCGTTGACGGCTCGCCGCGGATCCCCAACACGCCTCGGACCACGCTGGTAACTGGTGGTCTATTGCGCGCGAAAACAAGTACGGTAGGCGTGCCATGCCCAGGAATATAAGCACCCGACGTATCGATGACATGTGTAAGATCCTGTCGAGGCAGATACTCTTCGATAAGCTTCTTGCCGAACTCCCGCTTCATGAAAGAATTGGTGGTAATCAGTCCTAAGTAGCCTACCGACTGGTTAGACTTTGACAGCGCTAACTGAAAGAAACGCTCGGTGAACGGTACGCCCAGGGAATACTTCATGTGGCAGCTCTGATATCGATCCCGGTAGAGCTTATTCAGCGCTTTGTCCTTGACCGTGATATACGGCGGGTTCCCCACTACGGCATGGTACTGATGTCCCAAAATGCGCTCGATCTCATCCCGGTCCTCGGCTGCATAGACATGCCGGAAGTGCCGCTCGAGGGCGTCCCCCCCTAGGTCCAGTTCGCCGAAACGGCGCCCGTGAAGCAGGGAGTCTCCGGCTGTGATGTTGAGGTGCCAGCCTGGCGCCTCCTTCAGAGTGCGAATGCACGTCGCTTTCAGCGCGGCCACCAGGAGCCGAAAACGCGCGATAGCCACTGCGAAAGGGTTGATGTCTACGCCATAGACCGCCCCAACTGCGCGCTTGACCCGCTCGCGTATGTCCAACCCCGGTGCTTCGCGTTCCCAGTGGCGCAGCAATCGATGGAAGCCACCCAGCAGGAAGTGACCCGAGCCGCAGGTCGGGTCGATCATGCGGACCGTTTCCAGACCGAACGTCTCAATGGCGGGCTCGAGCGTGCGCTCCAGGATGAACTCCTCCACAAACTCCGGTGTCTGCAGCAGCGCATAGCGTTTGCGCGCGGACTCGGAAAGGTCCTGATAGAGATCACCGAGAAAGCGTGTATTGAGGTCCGGGTCCGTGAAGTCGTGGACGAGGTGCCCGGTATCCGGGTCCACCTGCTGCCAGAAGGCCACCAGCGCTCTGGCGGCGTCGTAGGAGATGGGGAGGCGGAACAGCGGGTTGTGGTCGGGATCGTACAGTCCCGCGACGGCCGGGTACTGGGCGAGCTGGCCGAAGCAGTGCTCGAGGTAATGGCGCTCGTTCTCGGTCGGGTGGGCGCTGAAGTACTCCCGCGCCTGCTCCCGTGCCTCGCGATTACCGTCGCCGGGGCCAGCCAGCAGCGGTGCCGGGATCAGGCGGTTGTCCTCGCAGAAGCGCAAAAAAACGCAGCCGAGCAGCCAGGCCACGGCGGCCTGCGTGACCTGCTCATCGCGAAAGCTTCCAAAGGTTTCGGCAGTACGTTCGGCCGCCCGTGCAGCCTGGTAATCCGCCTCCAGTGCTTCCTTCAGCGCAGGCTGTGCACTGATCTGCTCTCGCAGATCGTGCTCGAGCTTCTTCTGCTGTGCTTGCAGATCGGCGAGCAGCCGCCTTGCGTCAATCACGCAGTTTCCCCCTGATTCATTCCTGGTCGTGCCTTGCGCGGTGGAGATTTTCGAGCCACGCCTGCGGCATGTGAGCCCAGTCCGCCGGTGTGATCACCGGTAGCACCACATGGTCGAGCGTCGGAGGCCGGAATTCATCGCCTGGCACGTGGACGATGCGCGCCGGCGAGCCGCTCATGGCCTCATCGCGCAGCGATTGTATGAAACCCACCTGACCGTAGCGAACCAGAAGACCCAGGTGTTCGACGAGCGCCGGTCGCTCCTCGCCCCGCAACCGCTCTCGCACCTTCGGGTACGCCCGCTGCACGAGCGCATGAAGCCGACGCCGATCCGCGGAATCGGCGGGTGCACAATCTGCCTGAAGCACCACACGCCAGTTGGCACCGGCCGCCTCAGCCTCAGCACGCATGGCCTCAATCATCAGGCGGTCCATGCTGATCCGCTCCAGGCCGAAGGTCTGAGCCAGCTGGCTTGCGGCCGGCTCCAGCCTGTGCAGCGCACAGGTCACAATGAGCACCCGGCCGTCGCTGAGGCTGCGCCGCAGGTTGTCATCGAATCGCTGTGCAGCTTGCGCCTCCGGTCCATGCGCGCCGGCGAGCGTGGCTGTCGTCCTTCTTCGCAACGTGCTGGTGTGACGTGTGAGGCCACTGCCGCGCGAAGGGGGCGCATAGCCTGCCGGCAAGGCATCGACAGCCGACTGCCAGACCAGCGGTATTTCGGCATCGCGAAGCAGAGCGTCCAGCTCCGGCCGATCCGGCAGCGGCTGCGCTTGTGGGAAGCGGCTCTGGATACGACTGTGGAGCTGCGAGACGGTCAGGCGCTTGGGACCCAGCAAGGCGTTGGAACCCATGCGCAACGCCCGCTCCGCTGGCATACCCACGGGGTAAAGCTCAAGCCGGCTGGACAGGGCGACGCTGGGCGCTGCCGCAACGGCCAGTCGAAGCCGCCTTTCCGCGCTCATCGGCTGATCGAGCTCGGGTTTCGGGACCTGAGCCAGCACTTCCTCCACGCGCTTCGGAGACGGCAACGGTTCCTCCCCGGAGAGCTGCAAAGCCGCGTCGGCAAGCGCTTCCGCATAGCGCGCCCGATCCGTCGGGCTGCTGGCAAACGCGCCGCCCAGCTGCTCGGTCGCGATCACCAGCGCTGCACGCGCGCCTCTATAGATAATGAAGCGTGCCGATTCGCGCGTCGCTTCGGCCTCCAGAGCCGCCTGAATGACGGCGGTCGCGAGGGTCAGGCGCCGCGGCCCCTCAGTCACGGAGCCGCGCAGTCCGAGTAGCCGCGCGGCCAGCTCTTCCACGGTGACGGTGCCCTCGCGACGCTGAACGAACTCGGCGATCTCATCCCGAAGGACTGTCATCCAGCGGTTTCGCGTCCACTTCTCGACGGCCCGCTCGACAATCTGCTGTGCCGTCGCGCGTGTGGAGGCGGCCGCTTCTGCCGCCTCGCGCAGCGTGGGCAGCTCGGCGCGGTCTGCCCGATCCTCGCTACGCTCGAGCCCCAGCCACGCTCTGAGCAACGCCATCTCCGAGTCTTCCAGCTTGATACCGGTGATGCTGGCAACCAGCCGATCGATGCTGAGCTGCTCAGGCGCCTCGAGGCTGTCGTCGGCCGGCGCGGGCTCTGCGGCGAGGTGTTCCGCCAGTTGCTCGCGCAGCTTTCTGAGGCGCCGGATGACACGCTGGCCGATACCACGGTTGCGGTACATTCGGATGCCGGGCAGGTCCAACAGCTCGCCGACGGTGGTCGCGCCGATGCGATCGGCCGCGTTCAGCTCTCGTGGAGTCAGGCCGAGTTGGGCCAGGCGGGTCGAGCGGTCCAGACCCTCGATCAGCGCCAGATCGAACTGAGGCTCGTCGGCTCCCAGATCCGTATCGTCCGTGCTCGGACGATCGATGTCCTGAAACACCTTCCGCCAGGCCAGATGCATCTCATCCGCATTGTCGAAGCGCTGCCTGAAGTCGCGGGACAGGGCCTGCTCGAAGAATGCAGCCAATGGCTCGCGCACGGACGGATCAAACAGCTCCGTATCGAGCCGCACTTCCTCGTCCGTTGCCGACGGATCGACGCCATCCTCGCCCCACGAAGGTAGCGTCCCGGTGGCAAGCTCGTAAAGCGTCATGGCGGCTGCGAACCGTTCCGCGTACAGGTCCCAACGCGGAGTCTTGCGCCTGACGAGGAAAGGATCCAGATAAGGTGGCGTGCCGGCGCGAATGTTGTCCGCGGGCGTGCGCGACAGCGAGAAGTCGAACAACTTCAGCGTGAGGGCACGCTTTCGCGTTTGGCCGATGCCGATGTTGACTGGTTTGATATCCCGGTGGTTGACGCCTTCGCGTTCCAGATAAACGAGCACCTTGAGCAACTCATCGCCGAAGCGCTCCAGCATATCCAGCGACAAGCGGCCCTCGGTGCGAAGGCGTTGATCAAGGGTCTTGTCGCCAGCCTTTTCCATGAAGATCGCGGCGAGCCCGTCGATCTCGGTTTCACCCAGGCATCTGACAATGTTGGGGTGTGTCAAACTCGTGAGAACGGCCGCCTCCTGGCGCACGCGTTCGTTCAGCGAGACCTCTTTGGCGATCTTGAGCACGCCTGACTGGTCGCCGCGTTCCACACCCAAGGCGACACAGGTTGACCCGCTGCCGAGCCTTTGCATGACCTTGAAACCGCCACTGAGCACATCCCCTTTCCTGGCGTCCAGGGGATGAACACCATGCATGGCATCGGGCGCGGTCAGATCGTCCTCAACCTGTTCAAGCAGGCTCAGGAACTCCTGCATGTTGGCCGGGCGATCCGTGGGGTTCAGGTCCGTGGCGATCTGCACCAGTTCCTGAAGACTGTCGGGCGCGCCGTCCATGGCCTCGGAAATGCGCAATCCCGGGCCACTACGCACCTTGTCGACAAGCTCCGCCGGGTCCGTGGCGGGGTGCTTGCCGGAGAACACGGCATACGTGAGGGCGCCAAGCGCGAAGATGTCGATGCTGACTGGGTCGTACCCTGTGCCTGCGAGCACCTCGGGCGCGGCGTACACGGAAGCCCGTTCGTTGACGATCAGCCCGGCTTCAAGCCCCGTATGCAGCGTCATCCGTGTTGGTGCGCGTGTCTCCGCTGCGTGGCTGCCGGTTTGCCAGTCGCGAAGGATGGGTGACGTGCGGTCGCCCTGCGGAACCATGTCGATGGTCCACGGACTGATCGCGCGGTGGTGGACCTTCTGCTGATGGGCGTACTGCACGGCCTCTGCGATCTCGCGGACGAGCTCAAGGCGAGCTTCTATGGGTAACGCGGGCAGATCGGATTCGATGAAATGGTCGAGTCTCTGCGTGCCGGGTCTCAGGTCGTAGACCAGGGCAGGGCCGACCTCGGTCTCGGTCAACTGCAACGGCCGCAGGATGTTGCCGTGCTGCATGTTGGCCAACAACGTGTACTCGCGCAGCGCCATATCCTTGCGTTCGCGCTTCTCCGTGTCGGCTGCTTGCTGTCCGTGAGGGAAAATTCGGACGCGTTTGCGATCCGTCTCCAGACGGACGTGGCGTGCCTCCCAGTCCTGGAAGCGATCGTTTTCATCGATCAGTTGCAGCAGCTTGTAGTCACCCACCTGCGCAGAGCTCGCGCGGCGTCGCAGGCCCAGCTGCTCCATCGCGCGGGCGAGCGCGCGCTCGAGGTCGCGGCCGATCTGCGGGCGCTGTTCGGATTCGGTCGCGCGGCCAGACAGGACGTCCACAATGCTGAACTGGCCTTCGCGCTTTGCTTCAGGGCGCAGGTACACGTGTTGGCGCGCGACCTCGTCGAGCGCCAGAGTACAGCTTGGCGCAGAGAGAAAGATGGCGGGCTGGATGAAGGGCACCGAGAGTTTCTTGAAGGCGGCCTGGCGGGCCAGGAGCGATTTCAGCTTCTTTGCTTTGCGGTTGGCCAGGAGCAGCGGGTTCTCTCTGATCTGTTCGCTTCCTTGGCGTCGCACGTACCAGGAGTGCTGGTTGCCGTGGATGGTGCCGTGCCAACTTTTTATCTCTACGAGGTAGATGCGATCCGTTGAGATGACCAGGGCGTCGACTTCGTTGATGCTGCCGTCGTCGGCGATGAATTCGAAGTTCGACCAGGCACGGAACGGGGGACGGTCCGGCAGGTTTTCACGCAGCAGCTCCAGGGCTTCCTGTTCGTGGGGGAAGGCCGAGGGCTGGACGACGTGCCAGCGGCCGGTGTTGTGGGTTACGTCATTCACGGATCAACGGTAAAGAGAGATTCGGATGGATAAAGTGACAGGCGCCAAGAAGTACCCGTATGGTACTGTGATCTAATCAGCGTCCTGACCCCGGAATCTGAGTATCGACAAGCTTGAAGCTCCCAATGGACCGTGACGGCGATGGCAATTCCAGTGTCCGAGTGTCAAGAGTTTGCGAATGACCTCGATATAGCCAACACTCTGGCCTGTACCGAGAAAAGCGACCGATTCAACTGACTAATCCCCATAATGCTTTTCGGGCGAAAGAGTAATGAATGGATGGGCCGAATGCACAAACCGCGACCACAAGCTGGCTGGACATCTCTTTCGCCAGCGTAACGATTCAGCTTGGCGGCTTTGTGCGCCGCTCATCGGATATCTTGAACTCCTCCGGCACGGGCTTGAACGGATCATTATCCTTCGGCCATCGCTTGGCGCGGCTTTGAAACGCTCGTAAAAGTGCCACATCAAGTTCCACTGCAACGCAGAAGTCATTTTGCCCTCCTCTGAGCCTTGCCAGATCGCGACGAAAGAGTTCCTTGGCGGGCGATCTGACACGACTGTCTCCATAGCGTCGGTTGTTCACGAGGATCGTGTAAGCATGTACATCAAGGGCTGATGACTCAATCAGTGCCGCAAACGTTTCCAGGTCGCGATTCCAGGACAGCGTCACCAGCGCATCGACATCGCCTTGGAAAGCCACGCGTGCCTTCGTATTCTGCAATTCAGAGCACATGAGCACGCCAAAGTAAAATCCGTTGTGTCGATAGATAGGTTTTCGAAGCTTCCCGAACGCTGTCCATGCCAATCCGAATCGCGACACCAACGTTTCGTCTTCGCTTGCTGCCGGCAGCAGTTTCGGCTGATAGATTCGTACAGATGCGGGGAAACCAAGACGATCGTCAACCAGCTCCATGCACGCTTCGCTGTGTATGTTGCCCTTCTCGCCATGCGAGTATTCGATCCCGGCGATCAGACTTATGCCGCTGGCTATCAGCTTGCTGGCGATGCTGTCAATCCAACGGTGCGGTAAGGATAGCTCTGGCAGGATGAAATAGTCAGGTCTTGGTTCCAAGTTAATGGCTTGGTTTACTAGTTGGGAAATGCGTCTATAGCGCGCGAGTGAAAGATCCGGTCTACTAGCTGCGCTTGCCGCCCAGCTCGCGTCGGTCGTCAGGAGATTGGTGATCGCTACGACTACACGGTCTCGGCTGCCATTGCCGATTCTAACTTCTGTTCTACTTTGCGGGCGCCGCTTTGATTGCACAGGTTGGCCGTCCTCTTGTACAAGAACTGGCTTAACCCATACTCCCCGAATCGCGCGCACATGACGAGCCCACAAATCTTGGGGAAGAAGATCCAGGCGCTCCGCGCCCAGTCCAACACATCTAGGATCCAACTCAGCGATTTTTGAAGGAGAGTACGGGCGAGTCGGAAATAGATACGGACGATATCCCTCGGTAACGCGCGATCGAACAACTCCGGGAGATAGGCGCGCTTTCTTCGTGACCTTCAGAAATTCTTTCAGGGCGCCTACATCGAGAAGTTTGGCGTCCTCGAATCGCTTAAGTAGCTTGGCTTCCTGCCTCTTATTGAAGAGCTTCAGCAACCCATCCGCTTCACTGTCTTCTAACAACCGATGATAAGGGGTCCTGGCCAGATCAGATACGGCCAGTAGTGGTGCCTTCTTATGGAAATTTCCGCTGTTTAAGTCAAAATGGACCAGTTCCTCCAGCGTGTGGAGCTCCTGCCAGAGCTGCGCCATGAAAAGCTGCGCGAGCTTTTGAATTCGCCTTGTCTGCTTGCCACTAAAAAGAAGGGCGGGGGGATAACTCTTTGCCGCAGCGTCTATGAAAGCCCACGTCAAGCTGCTTCTGGCAAACTGCCAAAGCCGCGCATTGCCCGTTGCGTTCGCACCGTTGATCATCACCTCCTTCGAAAGACATGCGGACTCCAAGTTCTCCAGGGCCTTCATAGAATGATTCACGATTCTATCGGCATGCACCCATTCATTGAGAGCGATGGCAAAGCCAAGAAGTCTGGGTAGGTAGCTGTAGTGTTCGAAAATTCTATCCGGGCGAAGGATGTGTTGATATGCGAACTCGTAGAACTCGGCTCTGGATCGTTCCCACGATCGCGCCGGCAAGTCCCGTGCTAGCGTTTCAACTTGACGGAGTTGTGTTGACCACCCCAGTCGTCGAATCGTGAGACCATCAGCTCGACGCAGAGTGTCCGCTTGGTCGCTGGCGTTTCTGGTCGCAGTTAGTACGCGCGCTGCGGTTGATTGATCAAGTTGATCTGGTGACGGCATCAATCGTCGCTCGCTGGACAAGTTGGTGATTTCTTGTTCAATGCTGTCCAGCAAGTCGCTGCCGCCTTTCCCCTCTAATACGAATAGCCTCTGCTTCGCGGCCTGAAGTTGTAGTCGGCTGTTACCCTGCACTTCACTGCCGAGCTGAATCTCCCAGATTCCCTTCTCCTCGCCTTCATGCAGAATTTTTTCACCGAACCGAGAACTGAGCAGTTGCATGAATGCATCAATCCCGTCAATTGTTCCCGGATCGTGTAGGACCAAGAACATGTCGTCGACATATCGACCGTAGTAGATTGGCGTTAGCCTCTCCTTAACGAGGACATCCCATCTGTGAAGCAAGACGTTGGAGATTATCCGGGTGGCCGTGAGCCCGATTACTAAGCCGCCAAAGAAAGACGAGTTCAGCGGGATATCCCCCAACTGCTCCGCAAACTCCTTCGCGCGCCTGGACCAAGCCGTTAGCAATCCGGCCAATTGACTCGTAAACTCCTTTTCGGCCTCCTTCAGGGCCTCTGCGCCGGTCAATCCAACTAATTCTTGGAAGTCGTCTTTCGCGAAGAACGATGGATCGACGTTGTGATAGTAGCTCTTTAGATCAAGCGATACGGCAATCACTCTTCTTTTCTGATCCAGTTCGTGGCGAATCGCATTAAGTCCCTCCCTTCGCCAACGCTGATAGGGCTGAAAGTACGCCTCAAAGGAAGTGTGCGCAGTAATGTGAAACGGTCTTGGAGCATCTTCGTCGAGTTCCTCTTCGCTACGAACTCGCCTCAGACGCGAACCGAAGCATGAATCGCCGAGACAGGCGTCAAACTTCCTCCCAATCAGGTTGATCCACAGCGCGGAAATTATGTGGGTTTCTACAGGGAAGTCGCCGACGATGCGAAACTCGGGCACCAGCGTGCTTGCGTTTCGCATCTGATCGAAGGATCGATTTGGGTCTGAGAAGTGGGCGTGACCATTCTCGCTTTTGGTCGTGATTGAGAGCTTCTTGGGTACCAATCGACAATCGCCCAGAAGGTGATCGTGGTCTTGGAAGCGACCGGCATGAAGAAGCCCCAAGAGGCTCTCCAGATTCTCTATAAGGTCCTCTTCGAACTCGGCGAATCTTACAGCGGTCGGAAAAGAGTTCTCAAAAAAACAATCGGCCTTCGCCTTTCGGTACGCAACCAACAAGTCGGATATTGTCAGACTTTTCCAGTCTGTGAAGTTTGGCGAATAGGCCATCTAGGCACTCCCATCTCAACTCTATCGCCGACAGGCGTCGAGCAATTGCACTACATTGCCATAATTGCGAATAATTGAATTGACAAACATCACGTTTCTTGACGCGAGCTGGACATGACAAGGTGCCGTTCTGACGGCTGTGTGAGATGCAGGCGCTGATCGAATGGGTGCGCGGTCGCGGCACGAAGCTTGTCGACGCTGGGCGGTGCGTGAGCGGTTGCGCAAGGGGTCTGAGAACGGATGGTGGGTCGTTCTGAGTGGGGCTGTCCGAGAGTACGCCGTCGAAGCCAGCAGCGAGGAGGTGCCGGCCGACGACTTCGTCGAGTGGCTAGTCGAGTGGGGCGTGTGCTGACAGAAATGGTGTTCGAGCCGAGAGCGGCGGTTTTTCGCGAGCACGGCGAATAGCGGTTGAAAAGGCGAGTCTATGGGTGCGCGCAAGTCGTCCGTTTCGGCTCGCGGGACAGCGACAGGGATTGTCTATCCGCCGAGCATCGCCTGAACTTCCTTGCGCAATATCGGAAGCTTGGAGACCACGATGTCCCACACCAGGCGGTTGTCGATGTCCGCGTAACCGTGAATCCGAATGTTGCGAAATGCAATGATCCGCTGATGGTCGGAAACTGCGAGGGCAACGGTGTTGTCCTGCCTTCTGAGCTGAGTAAGCGCTTCACCAATGATTTCGAACTGTCGCTCGACCGCCGATCTGGGCATGGGATCATTGGTGTATTCGTCAAACGATCTACCAGTCGTGAACGTAGTGACCAGGTCCGCAGCCTGCTGCACATCGTAGAGGTATTTTCTGACTTCAAGCCGCATACAGGAGCGCCTTGTTTGACTCGACCGACTCCTTGAAGTACGGATTCCTGATTGCGGAAGCCACGACGAGATCGACCTGGCTGCCAAACAGAGCCTCCAGCTCTTCGTGCAACCCGAAAAACGCATCCGCGTACTGGCCAATGGGAAGCGACTCGAACTCGACGAGGAAATCGAGATCGCTGTGTTGCTGGCGATGGCGGCCAGAAAGCGAAGAACCGAACAGCTCCAGTCGCTTGACGCCATAGCGGCGACAGATCTGCTCGAGTTCATCCTTCCGTTGTAGTATCTCGTCCAACATGACTTGTCGTCCTGTTTGCGCTGACACGATACCGTATCGGCGAGTCACTGGCACCTGACCTTCTCGACAAGACGCGTGCCTGGCTGTCCGAGAGTCCGACCACTTCCTGGGTTCGCGGGCTCACAAATCGCGAGACGCACAGCTTCAGATCAACGGCAGGCGCTTCGGCGTCGTCATATCCATCCCCCAAGTGCGAGCAATATCCGGCGGAAAGTCTAGGGAGTACAGCCCGTAGCGTTCTGCCCTCACCCGACTTCGGTTGCCAATTCCAGAGCCAAGCTGCCCTCTCTCCGCACGCCTTTGGGGGGGGGCTCGTAGCCATATCGGAAGCTCCAAGGTTGACTCAATGTGGCGAGGGGCGTAGTTTACAAAAAAGATATTATTTAATACGAGTTGTAAACTCTTCGTCAACCCGGAGGCAACCGGCGTGATCGGCTCTCGAATCAAACTCGCGCGTCTGGCCGCGGGGATGTCGCTGCGCGCGCTTGCGGCGCAATGCGGCGTGTCTGCGATGGCCATTTCGAAGTACGAGCGGGGCGAGATGACGCCTTCTTCCGATGTCCTGCTCGGTTTGGCCAAGGCGCTTGGCGTGCGCACGGAGTTCTTCTTTCGCGATCAGGAAGTCGAGCTGGAGGAAGTCGAGTACCGCAAGCACCCCGACCTGCCCGAGAAGGACAGGAAGCGCATCCTGGCTCACGTCCGCGATCAGCTCGAACGCTGGCTCGCATTGGAGCAGTTCATCCCCGGCAGCTGGTCGACGCCTTTTCGCTTGCCGGCCCGGTTGCCCGCCCGTATCAAATCCATCGAAGACGTCGAGACCGTAGCGGATCGCGTGCGTAGCGCGTGGCAGCTTGGCCAGGGTCCGGTTCCCGACCTCATCGACATCTGTGAGCTGCACGGCATCATGGTCTTCGCGATACCCATCAACGTCGATCAGAAGTTCGATGGCCTGTCAGCCAGGACCGGAAACAAACCGATCATTGTCATCGGTGACAACACACCCGGCGATCGGCAGCGGTTCACCTTGGCGCACGAGCTCGGCCATCTCGTACTTAAAGGACGCCTCGCCAAAGGCATCGACGAAGAGAAAGCCTGCAACCGATTCGCCGGCTCCTTCTTGGTCCCGCGCGATTCGGCCAATCGGGTTCTGGGCAACGAGCGACATTGGATCGAGCCAAAGGAGCTTCAACTCCTGAAGAAGGAGTGGGGACTCAGCATGGCCGGCTGGGTGCTTCGCGCCCGCGATATCGGCGTACTCAACCGGAGAAAGGTGAGTCAACTGTGGCAGCGGTTCGTCGACAATGGCTGGGACAAGCACGAGCCGGATCCACAATACGTGCCGGAAGAACCTCGTGGCTTCGAGCAGCTGGTCTACCGTGCGCTCGCGGAGGACCTGATCGGCGAATCGAAGGCCGCTGAACTGCTCGGATTACCGCTGACGGAATTCGTTGCGGCCCGACACATGGAAGCAACGCCGGATGTTGCTCGTCAGTGATGCGAACATATTCATTGAGTTGACACTGGTTCGCGAGATGCTGGCGAGCGCGATCACGTCCGCGGAGGAGCTGCACGAGTCGATCCAGCTCATGAAGCGTCACGGAAGGCGGCTGCCGTGGGATGAACTCGAGGCGCTCGTTCGCCTGCACGGAGATCAGGGCTGAGGCTAGGCGATTGCGGACCTTGCAGGCTGTCGGCATCCCCTGTCTCCGAATAGTGAATACTACGAAGATGCGTTGCCAACTGTGGGATCATGACATGGGTGGAGCGCACAGGGAGGAAACGCACGGCTCGTGCGATATTTCTCAAGGTAGGCACTACTGTGACCCTATTCGCAGACTTCAATGAGCTTTCGAGTTAAGTTCTCCGAATCTGCCGGAGACCATCATGAACCTCAAGACAGCGATTGTTGCAGCGGCTACTCTTCTTGTTCTCCCGGGGCTCAGCCTTGGCCAGACTACGACCATTACGATCCCCTCTGGCACGAAGGTTTACGGAGAACTTGATGAACAAGTCACGTCAAACCAGAGACAGACACGTGTCGGTGACTATGTGCGTACGCGCGTTTGGCGCAATGTCGTTGTCGATGGCGAAACGGTGATTGAGGCGGGAGCGCCGATGACCGTGCGTGTTGCGGATGTGCAGAGGCGACGGATGGCTGGCCGCGCGGGTCACGTAGAGCTTCAGGCAGTATCGGTTCGAACCACTGATGGAACTGAGGTATATCTTGATGGTGGATACGACCAGCGCGGACAGCGCCGAATTGCACTTGCCGCGTCGCTCGCGGCGTTTGTAGCCTGGCCCACAATTTTCATTCGAGGACGAGAAGCCGAGTTGCCGCCAGGCATGGTGTTCGATGCCATGGTTCCAGCGGATACCCGTATCAACGTCGCACGTTCCAGTAGACCAACCCTGCGTTTGAATCTGGCGTCCCGACTGTCCGCCGAGGTTCTGTATGACGAGATTGAAGAGCGGCAAACAGAGTTGCCCCTGCAGATTACGATGTGCGAAGTACCTTGGAGCAGTTCTCTCAGCGTCACATCGATAAATGAGAAGTCAATCGATCCGTTGTTGATAGCTGTTGGTGACACAACAACCAGCGACGAGTGTACATCTGCCCGCAGCACCGTTTCGCTACGCGCACTAGCGGCACATTTTGATCGTGGGATTAATCGATTCACAGTGAGCGGCGGTGGCGAGACTGTGGAGATCGTGCTTGATATAGAAATGTAGGTAGCCTGCCCCTTCTGCACCCCGAACCCAACCGGATCTTCCACGAATCCGGCCTCATCCTCGGCCTCTGAGGCAACTACCCGTTCTCCCCCGGCCACGGGCTCCTGATCCCGCGCCGCCACATCCCCACCTGGCCAAACGTAACCCCCGCCGAGCAGCAGGCACTCACAGCCGCAATCTCCGCAGCCATCCGCGCGATCACCGTCGACCACAAACCCGACGACTACAACATCGATTACAGTTTCTCTCCTCGTGACCACCTGCCACTACAAACGTGCCTGACGCGGTTCGTTGGGTTGAGCCCCCGGTATTCGGCGTCTGACGTTTCGCAGGGCCGCTCGCCGGACACCGAATCTTGTCGGTCCGTATCAATACCGAAGTGGGCCATCGCAGGTGGGGCCAATTATCGTGCGTGGATGCCAGAACTTTGTCGCTTCTATGGGATTGTGATTGCGATGTACTATCGGGATCACCCGCCTGCGCACGTATGGAGTGAACGATATGTTGCCGAGAATCGTAGATGCCAGGTACGTTGCGGGCTTCACTATATGGCTGCGGTTTGACGACGGTTTGCAAGGCGAAGTTGACCTTGCTCGGGAGCTGCAAGGGTCGATTTTTCAACCGCTGCATGACATGGAGTACTTCCGGCGATTCGAGCTGCATCCGGAGCTGCGTACCCTGGTGTGGCCGAACGGCGCGGATTTTGCGCCGGAGTTCCTGCGGAGCAGGCTGAGCGTCGCGGCGTAGTCCGTTTTGGCTGGCACGCCTGCACGCATGGGTTGATCGAGGCGCGTCTTTGAGTCGCGGATATGACAAGTGCTACGCGGCGTTCCTTCTTAACCAGTGGCGTGGCCTCACCGCCGAGGCCGGAGGCGACCGGCTCGATGGCCGACCTTGACATCAACTTTGAACTGCAACAGTGTCCGGACGTTCGCGACGGGCTGACTCGCGAGGAGCGCGTCGTGCTCTACGTCCTTCATCAGACTCAGAAGGAACGCGGCGACCGCAACGTCCCCACGGCAATGCTCTGGGGCCGCGTCTGCGAGCATTTCTACATCAGCCCCGAGGACTTGAGCGCAATGCTCGCGCGGCTCGGTGCCATGCGCGATCCGTCACTTCCGACACAGCGGACCCGAACAACTCCAGCCGCCTGACGTGGTAGCGGCGACAGACTCCACGGACACAGGGTCACAGATGCTACTCTCCCCCTCCGTGACCACGTGCCCCTTCTGCACCCCCGACCCCAACCGGATCTTCCACGAATCCGACCTCATCCTCGGCCTCTGGGACAACTACCCGTCCTCCCCCGGCCACGCACTCCTGATCCCGCGCCGCCACATCGCCACCTGGCCAAACGCAACCCACGCCGAGCAGCAGGCCCTCACCGCCGCGATCTCCTCAGCCATCCGCGCGATCACCGTCGACCACAACCCCGACGGCTACAACATCGGCATCAACGTCGGCGAAGCCGCGGGCCAGACCGTCGCGCATCTTCACCTGCACGTGATCCCGCGCTACCGCGGCGACATGCCCGACCCGCGCGGCGGCGTACGCTGGGTGCTGCCCGACACCGCCCCCTACTGGAAACGCGACGCGTGACGGCCGCCGCGGACCTTCAGTTCCTGCGCAATCTCCAGCGCCTGCTCGACGAGAGCCTGTTCACGGCCACGTACAAGTTCGCGCTGCTGCACGCGCTCGCCGACCTCTCCGTCGAGCGCGCGGCCGATGATGACGATCGGCTGCGCCTCCCGGTCATCGACATCGCCGGCAAGTTCATCGAGTACTACTGGCGCCAGGCAACGCCGTTCCGGCGCGGGCAGGTGCTACAGCAGAACACCATGGGTCAGGCCGCCGTGATCCGCGACATCCAGGACGCCCACGCCCGCTACGAAGGCCGCCTCGGCCAGGCAATCGCGGACGCCGCCGGCTGGCGCTCACTGAGCCGCCGCGTCGCGGCCGTGATCCGCGAGATGCCGTTGTGGCGTCTGCAGACCGTCGGCGGCGTCACGCACGAGTTTCTCTACAGGAAGGACGACTACGCCGACGGCCACATCACCCTGCTGCCCGGCGTCGCCCGCGCGTTCCGCAACTTCCACGGACTGATCACGCACCTGATCCGCGGCGCGTGGGTCGCACAGATCCACCGCATCCGCGCCAACAGCGCGCTGATCGGCGAGACCGGCGATCTCGCCGCCTTCCTGTTCGGCACCGAGCGCGGCACGCTGGCGCTCTACCGCAACGTGCTGCGCGATCATCAGGCCGGCCGCTGCTTCTACTGCGAACGGCCGGTGCGCGACGCCGGCGAGCTCGATCACTTCGTCCCGTGGGCGCGCTATCCGATCGACGTCGGCGAGAACTTCGTGTTCGCGCACAGCGGCTGCAACAATGCCAAGCGCGATTTCCTCGCGGCGGTGCGGCACCTGGAACGCTGGCAGGCCACGAACCTCGATCCGGGCGACAGTCTCGGCGAGCGGCTCATCGACGCCGGCCTTGCCAGCGATCGCGCCCGCACGCTGATGATCGCCCGCTGGGCGTACGAGCAGGGGCTCGCGTCGAACGCGCAGCTGTGGGTGCGGAAGCGGGAGTTCGAGCCCTGTGATTATCGGTGGCGGGGGGTGTTGGGGTAGGGGCGATCTGCTCACGGGTGGTCGGGGAGCGCGCCACAAATCAACGCTAACCAGCGAGATACATCCGTCCTCTAGTTCCGAGCGGCAAGGTACTGTCCGGGCTATCAGCAAGCCTTGCACTTATACGCAACCTGCGTATAGTCCGTTATGAATCTGATCTTCATCGAAACGCCGACGTTCTCCCGGGTCCTGCCTGAATATCTGGATGACGAGGGCTTTCGCGATCTGCAGCAGTCGCTCATTGCGCAGCCGGACGCAGGCCAGCTGATACCAGGGACAGGTGGTTTTCGGAAGCTGCGGTGGCAGGATGAGCGCCGCGGCAAGGGGAGGCGCGGCGGCCTGCGAGTGATCTACTACTTCTTAAACAATTACGCTGAAATCTGGCTGTTCACAATCTACGGCAAGGACGAAGCGATCGACCTCACCTCCCACGAAAAACAGATCTTGAAACGGGCCATGCAGTCAGAGCTGCAATCGAGAGAGAAGCGAAAATGACTACCAAGCGCAAGCTTTTCGACGAGCTGATGGAAGGCGTCGACGCGATGCGTCGACAGCGTGAAGGGAAGATTACCCTGAAGACGCACACCGTCGAGAACCAGCCCCCGCTTCAGATCGACGCCAAAACGATCCGCGAGACGCGAGAGCACCTTCGGGTCTCCCGCGCTGTCTTCGCGCGCCGGCTACGCGTCTCCACACGCACACTCGAAAACTGGGAGCAGGGACGTGCGAAACCGAACGCGCAGGCGGCGGCGCTGATTCTCATGGTGCGAAAGTATCCGGATACGCTGATCCGGCTTCAGGGGTTGGATGATCGCGCGGCGTAATGGTCTTCAGGAGTGACACTTCTTTTGGTCTGCGCACCGTACTGAGTCAATTTACTCAGTACGTCGTGCAAAATGAAACTGAATCTGTTCGCGCTCCCTTGGGATCTGTTCTCGTTCGCGATCACGACATCGTCGTGAGGTGGACACCACAGTCCCTGCCGTCCTATCCTTTCGCTACATAGTGCTGGACGCTACGGAGCGCCGGCGCTACGAGCGAGACCTCCTGGAGGCGCGGAGGGCGGCCGAGGCCGCCCTTGAGCGCGTTCGCGACCTGGAATCCCTTCTCCCCCTCTGCGCCTGGTGCCGTCGGGTCCGGAACGACCAGGGGGAGTGGACGAAATTCGAGGACTACCTTGCCGCCTCGGGAACCCAGGTCACGCACGGCATCTGCACGGAGTGCGCGCAGCAAGTAGCGGACCAGGTACCCTGAACCGCCTCTCGCAACTGCGAGCGTGTTCGCGCTCGCCCACTCCCTGAAATTCGCGGATGCGATCGCGACATCCTAGTGCACGAAAGCTTCGACAGACGAGAAATCGCTGCTAAAGTACGCCCATGAAACGTCACGCTGCCCTGATTCCCGCCTGCCTTGCGCTGAGTCTGCTGATCGGCGCATGCAGTGACACCACCTCGCCCGGCGTAGCCGTCGCCGCCACGACGCCCGACGTGCCCGACCTCTCAGGCGTGTGGATGGCGTTCGCGGTCCAGAACCCCGACGGCGGTGGCAACCAGCCCCGCTACTCCGAAGAAGGCCTCGCCGCGCTCGACGCCTACCGCGCGCAGTTCAGCGAAATCCCGGATATGGGCGCGTTCTGCTTCGGCACCGGCATGCCCAGCGTGATGCTGTCCACCGTGTCCTATCCGATCGAGATCGTGCAGACGGAGACGCGGCTGGCGATGCTGGCGGAGCTGGAGATGCAGCGCCGCCGCGTGTTCCTCGACGGCCGCGATCATCCGGACGATTACCTGCCCGCCCATACCGGTCACTCGGTCGGCGCCTGGGACGGCGACACGCTCGTCATCGAGACCGCGCTGCTGCAGGAATGGCCGCTGCGCACCTGGCCGCGCACGGACGATACCCGCATCGTCGAGCGGCTCTATCTCACGAAACTCGACGACATCACCGCGCGTCCCTCCGGCTTCATCGCCACCGTCGAGGCGCCGATCAACGACGACGTGCTGGTCGTGGAGCTGACGATCACCGATCCCTTCTACTACGACGGGCCGCAGCGGCGCATTGCCTACTATCAGCGCATGTCCGACACCGCCACGGCCGAGTACGCCTGCACCGAAGGGCTGTGGCTGGAAGAACTTCAGAAGTTCGCGGTTCCGTAGGCCGCCAGCGCCGCTGCGTAACCCCCAGGGCTCCCTGCTGCGTAGATCAAACCGGCCAAACGCTGGTATCGTTAGCGATTGACCCGGGCAGCCGGAGCGCTGGATGCAATTCCAGCATCGTGGCGCCACTCATGACGGAGGTAGGTAAGCATGTGGAGTGAGGTACGCGGCCTGCGCGACGGCGTCGATTACGGTACGCCGCCGCGGGACGGGAAGCCGGTGACTTTGACCGTGGACGGCGTCGAGGTGACGGTGCCCGAGGGCAGCTCGGTGATGCTGGCGGCCACCGAGGCGAAACGCGCGGTGCCAAAGTTGTGCGCGACCGATACGCTGGAGTCGTTCGGCAGCTGTCGCGTCTGTCTCGTGGAGATCGAGGGCCGCCGCGGTTACCCGGCCAGCTGCACGACGCTGGTCGAGCCTGGCATGGCGATTGTCACGCAGTCGGACGCACTGACGAAACTGCGCAGGGGCGTCATGGAGCTGTACCTCTCCGACTTCCCGGCCGGGGAGATCCCGGACGGCTGGAGCGAGTTTCACCGCACGCTGGAGGAACTGGGCCTGGAAGGCCATCCCTACGGCGAGGGCCGTACGCACTTCGACCTGCCGGTGGACGACTCCAACCCCTATTTTCTGTTCGACCCGGCGAAGTGCATCGTCTGCAGCCGCTGCGTGCGTGCCTGCGAAGAGATTCAGGGCACCTTTGCGCTGACCATCGAGGCCCGCGGCTTCGAGTCCAAGGTCGCGGCGAGCCAGGACGAGCCTTTCATGCAGTCCGAGTGCGTGAGCTGCGGGGCCTGCGTGCAGGCCTGCCCCAGCCACGCGCTCGTTGAAAAGAGTCTGTTTCCAGGAGGATACGACCGTGCCTAATCCACGCAAGCCCGAGAAGGCGACCATCACGATCTGCGCCTACTGTGGCGTTGGCTGCGGCTTCAAGGCCGAGACCATCGGCAACGACATCGTGCGCATGACCCCCTGGAAGGAAGGCAAGGCGAATCACGGCCACAGCTGCGTCAAGGGGCGGTTCGCCTATGACTACTGGCGCCACCCGGATCGGGTGACGACGCCGATGATCCGCGCCAGCATCGACGAGCCGTGGCAGAAAGTGAGCTGGGATGAAGCCTTCGCCCACGCGGCCAGCGAGCTCAAGCGCATCCAGGCGAAGTACGGCCGCGCCTCGGTCGGCGGTGTGTCGAGCTCGCGCTGCACGAACGAGGAGATCTTCCTCGTGCAGAAGTTCATCCGTGCCGTGCTCGGCAACAACAACATCGACAACTGCGCGCGCATCTGCCATTCGCCAACGCAGTTCGGCCTGTCGGCCACGTTGGGCGCCGGCGCGGCCAGCCAGCACTTCGATTCCATCCTCCAGGCCGACGTCATCATGGTCGTGGGCGCCAACCCCACCGAGGGCCATCCCGTCTTCGGCTCGATGATGAAGCGCCGCATTCGCCAGGGCGCGAAACTGATCGTCATCGATCCGCGCCGCACCGAAACCGTCGACAGCCCGCACTGCCGCGCCGACATTCACCTGGCGCTCAAGCCCGGCACCAATGTCGCCATTCTCAACAGCCTCGCCCACGTGATCGTGCGCGAGAACCTGCACAACCCCGAGTTCATCAAGGCGCGCTGCGAATGGCAGGAGTTCGAGCACTGGGCCGAGCTGGTCGGCAGCGACGACTACTCACCCGAGAACGTCGGCGCGATCGCGGGCGTTGATCCGCAAGACATCCGCCGCGCCGCCCGGCTCTATGCTTCGGGTCCGCGCAGCACGATCTACTACGGCCTGGGTGTCACCGAGCACTCGCAGGGCTCCACCGGCGTGATGTGCCTGGGCAACCTTGCGCTGGCCTGCGGCATGTTCGCCAGGGAAGGCGTGGGCGTGAATCCGCTGCGCGGCCAGGGCAACGTGCAGGGCGGCAGCTGTCTTGGCAGCTGGCCGCATGTGTTCAGCGGCTACCGCTTCGTCACCGACGAGCCCACCCGCAAGAGCTTCGAAGCCGAGTGGGGCGTGCCGCTGGACGGCGAGCCCGGCCTGCGGCTGCCGAACATGTTCGATGCCGCCCTCACGGGCCACTTCAAGGGCATGTACATCATGGGCGAAGACCCGGTGCAGTCCGATCCGAACCAGAATCACATCATCGCCGCGCTGAAGAACATGGAGTGCGTGATCGTTCACGACATTTTCGAGAACGAGACGTCGAAGTACGCGCACGTGTTCCTGCCGGGCAGCTCGTCGCTGGAGAAGGACGGCACCTTCACGAACGCCGAACGGCGCATCAGCCGGGTGCGCAAGGTCGTGGAACCGCTGGCCGGTTATCAGGACTGGGAAGTCACGGTGAAGCTGATGAATGCGATGGGCTACGACGTGTCGTACGCGCACGCCGGCGAGGTGCTCGACGAGCTGGCGCGCCTGTCGCCAGCCTACCGCGGTGCCAGCTTCGAGCTGCTCGATCGCGTGGGTTCGGCGCAGTGGCCAGTGGACGAGAACGCGCCCGCGGGCACGGAAGTGCTGCACATGAAGCAGTTCCCGCGCGCCAACGGCCTTGGCACCTTCATGCTCACCGGGTTCGTGCCCACACGCGAGCGCGTCAGCGAGCAGTACCCGCTGCTGCTGACCACCGGGCGCATATTGAGCCAGTACAACGTCGGCACGCAGACGCGCCGCACGGCCAATTCGCAGTGGCATCCCGAGGACGTTCTGGAGATGTCGCGCGGCGACATGCAGGTGCGCGGGCTGCGTGACGGCGACCAGGTGACGATCTCCAGCCGCTTCGGCTCCACGCGCCTGCGCGTCAGTGAGTCGGTGCGCGTGAACCCGGGCGTCATCTACACGACGTTCCATCACGCGGCGACGAAGGCCAACGCGGTGACCAGCGACCTGTCCGACTGGGCGACCAACTGCCCCGAGTACAAGGTCACGGCCGTGGAAGTGACCAAGGTGACGACGGCGGAGACTGCGCTCTCCGAGGCGAGCCTGCAGCGCCGGCAGCCGCAGGCGCATCGCCAGGCCGAGGTCGCTGAAGTCGCCGAAGTCGAGGAGGTCTAGGCATGGCGGGCAACGATGTCGATACCGCGGTCGAAGGCGAGGTCATCGACCTTGATCACCTGGTCTTGATGGCAAATCAGATCGGCGACTTCTTTGCGCCTTATCCGCCCGAACGTGCCCGCGAGGGGCTGCGCAACCATCTGCGCACGTACTGGGACCCGCGCATGCGCAGCGCGCTGCTGCAACACATCGATGCCGGCGGTGAGGGGCTGCATGCGCACGTCATCGACGGTGCGCGCCTGCTGCGCGATGGCGCCGAAGAGAAGAGCGGGTATTACGGACCGCCGAAGGCCTGAGGTGTTTATTCGCTGAGGCGTCCGTCCGCTGAAGCGTCGACCGGCCCGATCGACGCCCCGAGAAACGCATCGATCTCGCTCAGCATGCGTGCCCGCTGCGCCGGCGGCAGGATCGCGCTGTCGCTATCGGGCAGGATGATCAGCTGGTGGTCCGCGCCTTGGCGCGCCAGCCGGCCGGCGAAAATCTGTGACTGGGAGACCGGCGACTCGCTGTCATGTTCCGCATGAATCAGCAGGACGGGCGTGCTGACTTCGCAAGCCCGTGCATTGGGTGAGCCGGAGCGGCGGATGTCGCGGTCACGGCCTACTTCCCGCTCGAAAGCCGATGGCGCGTTGGCCCACGCCGGTTCCAGCGAGGGCGGGTGATAGACGCCCCCGATGCCGACGACACAGCGGAATACGTCGGGTGACTCGATCACGTTCATGACGGCCGCGTGGGCGTCGAAGCGTTCACCGATCACGCAGATGCGATCCGGGTTCGCGATCTGCTGATCGACCAGCCATGCGGCGGCGGCAGTGAGTCGTTGTGATGCGTCGCGCCAGTAGCGCAGGCCGCCGTTGATCGACCAGGCCGGCGTGTCGCGGTGGGCATGCTCGATGCGATACACCGCATATCCGGAGACGGCCAGATACTGGGCCAGATGATCGAACGCCCACAACGCCATGTGTGGAACGCCGGCGGAAGAAAGTATGACGGCCGGATAGGGCCCGTCTCCGTCCGGTGGCAGTACGAGATGGCCGGGAGGTATCGCTTCGTCATCAGCCCTGCCCACATTGCGTACGTCGATCAGTGCCTTGTCCTTGAGTTCAGGATAGACAGGCGAAATTTCGTGAAGCGCGCCTTCCTCTGCATCCAGCCGGAAGTAGCGCCCGGCGGACGTCGGGTCTCTCGCCAGCAGCAGGTAAAAGCGCTGCGCCCAGGACTCGCCCAGAATTACGATTTCGTGGTTCGGCAAATGTGCTTCGGCATCGCGCTGAACAGCGGCGATCCGCGCATCGAAAACCGCTGTGCGTGTACGCTGGTCGTGATGGAACGCAGACACTGCTCGGCGGGTCTTGCCCAACATCAGCACGCCCGAGACGTCGCGATCCGGAACGCGCATCACCAGCCGCCGTTCTCCGTCCGCAACGTCGATGCCGTACAGGGCCATGCGGTCGTCGAGCGGTGCAAGGTGCAGTACTTCGTCACCATCGCCGGCAAGGCCGAGTGGCACGGGGTAATAGTCCAGCGTGCGGTGATCGACGCTGTACAGCGTGCGCCACTCCGTCTCCCCCGGCATGCGGCCGAGGTACTCGGCGACAGGCGGGCTGCTGCTGCTCAAGCGGATCCGAACCGAGCCTCGACCGTCGCCCAGCCACAGCTCGGTCGAGCCCAACAGCGTCCCGCGCGACAACTCCCGCGCCGGTAAACCCTGTGCCCAGTCCCGTCGATGAGACGGTGATTCCATTTGCCCGGTGTCAATGTTCAGGCGAAACACCTGAAGTCCGCCGGCAACGTAGCGTTCCACAAGCACGTGCTGCGGGTCGTCGGACATCAGATCGATCAGACGGTCATTGGGACGTGCCAAGCCGAACTGGGCCTCGAGCAGCTCAGTAAAGCGGCCGCCATCGATGTCGATACCGATCATGTCGGTGACGCGAGTCGGTCCGGCGGCCTGTCGAAACGGACTCAGCCCACACAGCAGCCGGCTGTCGTTGGCCCACAGACACCAGCGCAGGTTCGCGGATGGTTCGCTATTGAGCACAGTGCGTGTAGCGCCGTCCTCCACGGACGTCACCTGCAGCATCGTGGTGCCGTCAGGCGCCATGCGTATCGCTGAAACGTGCTCACCATCCGGCGACAGTTCCATGCCATGGAGGGGGGAGGCGGCGAATGCTGCGGCGCGGGCGGCCCTTTGCGAATCGGTGCCCGGATCAGCGTTGGCGTGGAAAGCGGCGCCGGTTGCGATGCAGGCGGACAGCGCAATCGAACCCAGTCGCCACAGACTGCGACGATCGATCATTCGCGTGCCCCCTTGATGTACCGCTGTTCAGTCGTATCGGGGACTATATCCCATGTACGAGACTATTAGAACCTGAACGTCTCGCCCGGCCTGCCGTCTCGCAGCCAGCGTGCGGTTCACTCGCTGCGCGGGACCCGCCCGCGGCCGGACCGCAGCTTCCACGCCCGATCCATGTCGCTGGCGTCGTACGGCCCGGGCAGCACACCCTCGGTCGCGTAGACGTACAGCGCGCCGCGATACACCTGGTTCGCAAGAGAGCTCAGCAGCGCGGTTGCGAGAATTCCGAGTACGAGCAGCGGCACGATCAGCACCAGCAGCCCCACGTGCCAGAGCGCGGCCCCGACAACGCCCACCACCAGCAGCAGGGTCGCGATCAGCGCGATGACGAAGCCGATGTTGATGCCGACGAATCCGAGCAGCGTTTCGCCCCAGGTGCGACGCAGGATTGCCGCGGAGGTTCGCAGGTGTCGTACCGGATTGGCGGAGTTGCCCTCGCGCACGATCACCGGCACGACGAACACGGCCGCCACCGTCCATGCGATGCCGACCAGTCTCAACACCCACTGCCCGATGACACCGAAACGCTGCTCGAGCATGCGGATCAGCAGGCCGACGATTCCAGCCAGCATGGACCACGCCAGCACCGCGCGTATCCGGGAGGTTGCGAACGCGATACCCCGCAACACGGAGACCGAGCGACCGTTCAGTGCGCCAAGCACCTCGTGCATCAGCGCGACGTTCACGAACGTGGCCGTGACGAGCGCGGACAGGTAGAACGTGGCCGGCAGGATGTAGGCGAGTGGACGCAGGCTCCGGCCATCGTCGGTGGCCTCTGTCACGAACCAGCGTTCGGCGACCGCGGACCAGTGCGCAGGGTCCGCAGGTCCGTGTCCTGTGGCTGCGAACCCGAAGGGCAGCACCCAGAATGCGACCAGCAGCACCATCAGCGTTGCCAGCACGACATGAAACAGCAGCAATCGCGGGTGGCTGCGGATCAGTCGCAGGGACTGCAGAAACAATCGCCAGCTCGTTCTGAATCTACCCATCGCCGTTCATCCTTTCTGTTGCGTGAGCTGCAAGCTCGCTTTCGCTGATGCCAAGTGCCTTCGCTTCGCTGACGAGCCGCCCGAAAAGTTCGTCCAGCTTCGCCCGCTTCTGTGCGGGCGTGAGTCGCACCGCCGGCGGCGCGGAGGAGACGTAGGACCCGTCGCCGCGACGCCCCGCCAGTACCCCCTTGAGGTCCAGCTCCCGGTACGCGCGCGCAACCGTGTTCGGATTGATGTCGAAGTGTTCTGCCATTTCGCGGATGGTCGGCACGCGGTCGCCCTGTCTGAGCTGCCCTGATCCGATCGCCACATACAGCAGGTTCATCAGCTGCCGGTACACCGGCACACCGGAAGCGAAGTCCAGTGACCAATCGCTGAGCAATACGGTAGCGTCCACGGATGACATGGGCGTTATTATATTAGTGAATTAATACAATTCAAGTGCTCGAGTGTTCAAGTGCTCGAATGGATCGTATCCCGCTGATCCGGGATTTCCCGATTCCGGGATCGCGGCCCCGTTCGTGGGATGGGAGCATCGCGGGCAACGCCAATGGACGACAGGTGTGATGGCGCGGGATACTATTTGCTGACAAGGAGCCGCCTGATGACGTTGGACAAATTCTCTGCAGCAATTTCCATTACGCGATGGGTGATTGCACGATCGGTGATCTCACGAGCAACCATCACACGAACTGCGAGCTGGCGCACGAGGCTGCTTCCCGCGCTGCTCTCTTTGCTGTCCGCGGTGCTCGTTGGGGCTCCTGGCGCGGTGAGCGCACAGGAGCCGCCGGAGCTGCTCGTGTTCTCGAAGACGGCGGAGTTCCGTCATTCGTCGATTCCGGCCGGCGTGCGGATGCTGCGCGAGCTGGGGGAGGCGCAGGGCTTCGGCGTTGTGCATTCGGAGGATTCGAGCGTCTTTGACGATGGCCTGTCGCGTTTCGCGGCGGTCGTGTTTCTGTCGACCACCGGTGATGTGCTGAACGAGGCGCAGCAGCGCAGCTTTGAGCGCTACATCGGCGCAGGAGGCGCGTTCGTCGGCATCCATTCCGCCTCGGACACCGAACACGACTGGCCGTGGTTTGGCGAGCTGGTCGGTGCCTATTTTCATAGTCATCCGCGGATTCAGTCGGCGTTCATCGTCGTCGAGGATCGCGAGCACCCGTCCACCCGGATGCTGCCTGAACGCTGGGAGCGGGTAGACGAGTGGTACAACTTCCGTCGCAACCCGCGCGGCCATGTGCATGTGTTGATGACACTCGACGCTTCGAGTTTCCAGGGCAGCGCGCACGGCAACGACCACCCGATTGCCTGGTGCCATGAGCACGACGGCGGTCGCGCGTGGTACACGGGTCTTGGTCACACCATCGAAAGCTTCGCCGAGCCGCTGTTCCGCGAGCACGTGCTCGGCGGCATACGCTGGGCGATTGGCGATGAGGACGCAGACTGCGTTCCCCCAGCCCAGGTTGCGGCAGGGTGAAGTCAACACTCGCTGTTGCCCTGTTGGTCGGCTGTGCAACATCCGCCGCGTTCGGCCAGAGTCCGTCTTCCGCGTTCGACCGCGGTAACAGCCTGCAGGGCCGGCAGGATCCGGGATTGCCTGCGCTGCTCGCGCGCTGCGAGAACCCGCCGCCGATGCCGCCCGCACCCCGCGGCGGCGCGAGCGACGCGTCGACGGCGCCCGAACCGCCACCCGAACCGCCGCGCTCGGCACCGTCGGTGGCAATACCCGGTGTGGTGGCCGGTGGACAGAACTGGCAGGTGGTGTGGGCGTGGGAAGGCAACAACGCCGATGGCCCGATCGCGAGCACCGACGGCAGAATCCTGTTCGCGAACAACGACGCGAGCAACGTCATGGAGCTCGATCCGGCCACCGGCCTCGCCACGATCATCCACGAAGACACGAACACCGGCGGTGCGGTATCGCGCAGCAGGAATGGCGCATTGTTTGCGGTCTCGCGCGGGCTCAACGCGGCGGTGCTGCAGCTTGAACCGGAGCGGCGCATATTCGCGAACTCGTTTCGCGACGAGCCGCTGGAGTGCGTTGGCGGTACGCTGAACGACCTGATGGCTGACAGTCGCGGTGGCGTGTACTTCACGGTCACTGGCACCGGCGTTTTCTATGCCGATCCTCGCGGCGTTGTCGCTCAGTATGGCGAGGCCGTACAGCGCGCGAATGGCATCGTGCTGAGTCCTGATGAGCAGACGCTGTATGTCACCAATGGACCTGTCGTGCTCGCCTACGATGTGCAGTCGGACGGCTCGCTCGCGAACCAGCGCGAATTCGGTCGGCTGCGCGGCGGACAGAATGGTGATGGCTCCGCGGTCGATGGGGAAGGGCGCCTCTACGTGAGTACCGGGTCCTCGGTAGACGTATTCACGGCGGACGGCGAGTTCCTGGGCTCGATTCCCGGGCCGCAGGGGTTGCACGGGGTTGCCTTTGGCGGGCCGGACAAGCGGACGCTGTTCGGCATCGTGTTCTACGGCGGCTGGGGTACGCCGAGTGCACGCAACCAGGTGATTGCGATGCCGATGATTGCGCAGGGCTACACGGAACGGGCCAAGTGAACGACCCGCAGTTCGGCAGGCAACCATCCAGGTGCCCGCCTGCCCGCCCGCCCGCCGTGCGCGCGCGTCAAGAGGTGCGTCGTGCGGCGGCTGTGAGGTATCTGTCGAGGGCGGAGGCGAATGCCTGGATTTCGCCACGGCCCAGTGCGGCGGGTCCGCCGCGCACCATGCCGGCCGATCGCAGTTCATCCATCAGATTGCGTTGCGCGAGGTAGTCGCCAACGTTGTTCGCCGTATAGTGTGTGCCGCGCGGATTGAGTGCGGTGGCACCTGCGTCCACCACGAGGGCGGCCAGCGGCACGTCGGCCGTGATCACCAGGTCGCCCGCGGAGAGGCTCGCGACGATCCGGGCGTCGGCCACGTCGAACCCCGAAGTCACCTGTATGCTGCGGATGAATGGCGACTTTGGTATGCGTATGGCGTGGTTGGCCACGAACACGGTCTCGACCGCCATCCGCACCGCCGCGCGGCAGAGAATGTCTCTGATCGGGCCCGGGCACGCGTCCGCGTCTACCCACACTGTCACTGAGTGCGGCGCCCGGTGGCCGACGGATCGCTGTATCCGGAGTGTGGCGGTGTCCGGATCACTTCATGCGCTGAGAGTTGCATCGGGCCATGATACCGCCGACGCCGCGATGCGTGGGATATGCGGCAGAATTGTGCGCACCGGCACATATTTCCGTGTCAACGAATGTTTACAATGCCGGCTGGATGTCCGTGTGCGGGAGCCTGAGGGGGAGGAGTGACATTACGGGTGATTCAGCATCGCGATGCGGCGGCATTTCTGGATCGCTGCGAAGCCTGGCTGCTGCAGCGCGAGGCCGGAAACAACATGCTGCTGTCGGTCGCCTATCTGCTCGTGCACGGCGCGAAGCCGTTTCGTGGGCCGGCCTATCTCGCCACTATCGAGGAGCACGATCAGATTCTCGGTTGCGTCATTCGACCGCCGCCGGACGGCGTATACATGACGGCGGTTCCGACGTCGGCGGTGCAATCGGTGATTGCGCAGATGCGCGCAATGTTTTCCAGCGTGCCCGAGCTGATCGGCCCGGAAGCATCGGTGAGCCGGTTCGCCGCGCAATGGGCGCCGCATCGATGGCGGATCAATAACCGCTTTCAGCGCTACGTGCTGGAGCAGGTGGCGACGCCCGCTCCGCCATCGCCCGGCCATCTGCGCCTCGGGCAACCCGACGATCTGGCCACGCTCGACATCTGGGCGGCTGACTACAGGCGAGAGTCACGCGCTCAGCCGGATATCGCAGCGCTGTACAGAACCATGATGGAGCGCAATGCGCTGTACGTGTGGGACGACAACGGCCCGCGCTGCGTCGTGACCGCGTCCGGCCTTACGCCGCAAGGCGCGCGGATCTCCTCCTCCTACACGCCACCTGAGTACCGGCGCAACGGCTACGCGCGCAGCGCGGTCGCGGGCGTGTGCCGTCTGTTGCTCGACAACGGCCGCCGCTTCTGCGTGATCGTTGCGGATAAGGAGGAACCTGCGCCGAATGCGGTGTATCGAAGTATCGGGTTCCAGCCGGCAGGCGAACTGGTGCTGATCCATTTCGATGCACCCGAGTCAGGCCAATCTCATGGCCACGCCGAAAGCTGACTAACGCTGATTCACAAACGTCAGCCGCGACTGCCGGCGGGGTGGTGGTACGGCGGGACTTCCTGGATTGGGAAAGTGGAAGCCGAACCCTTCCCGCAGGTCTTCGGGATCCAGTCTGACGACGCTCGCCAGGTCGCACTGAAACGGAAGACCGGGCAAGGCATCGATGTTGACGGTGTCATTGGTGCCGGCGCAGATCATGACATCGGCCGGCGCCGTCATCGGTGACTTGATCCACGAATGGAATTAGGCTGGGTTGCGCCGGATATCACGATCTGCCGCGGTTCGCCGGTAGACCGAATCCGGGGGAGCAGGCGTCACCCATGGGTCGGAGTGGAGCGGATTCGTATGTCGTGCAACTCAGGGCCAGTTGTGGCCGCCGCAGCCATCGTGGCAGCGGTCGTCGTGGTACCGCCCGGCGTGGTTCACGCGCATGAAGCGCCGCGCTGGTTTGTGTCCGCCTATGCCGGCGAGGTTACGTACACGCGCTTCAATCGCATCATCCGTCTGGAAACGGATTTTCGCGACTCGTACGTTGCGGCCATCGCCGGCGGCCGCGTCTTTCACTATCCGATGCGGCATCTGCAGTTCGAGGTCGAGGGCCAGGCTGCGTGGCACTGGGGCAGGCAGCATCACCAGGAACTGAATGCCGCCGCCATTGCGCGCTGGACGCAGTTTCCCTGGAACGCCCGCGTACGCACGACCATCGCACTGGGCATAGGCCCGTCGTACGCACTGGCCACACCGGCTATCGAACGCGAGCGGCACGATCGCACATCGCGACGGCTGCTTTTCATGCCGTTCGAGATCACCGCCTCCGCACCGGCCGCGTCATGGGAAGCGAAAGTCCGTGTGCACCATCGATCCGGCGCCTTCGATGTCGCCAGCCGCGCCAGTGGCTCGAACTTCGTCACCCTTGGCGTCAGGTGGCGGTTCTGAACTGGGAAGCGGTGCCCGTCATCCGTCCGAGAGGAAAGAGCGTCCGAGAGGCGGCCCATCATTGCGATTTTTCTTTTGATTCCGCGACAATTTACGATCAGCGCGGCAGTTGTGAGCATTGAAGAGCGTTTTGCTCTTTGACTGGTTTAGGCATCGGATGCCTGGAGCGGTGCTCTGTTGACAGCCTCGCAACGCGATAGACGAGCCAGTCGGCACAAAAGTTTGCAGTCGTTGTCTGATGGCGTTTGCATCGATCCGGGTCTGGAGCCGAGGCCCCAGACCCGTCGATGGCCACACCCCGTCAGAATTGCATCGTCAACCCGAGGCGGTAGTTGCGGCCCATGCCGTTGAAGAACCGCGTGTTGACGCCGCCAATGCCGCCGCCGGACCAGAAGTTCGGCTGCTTGTCGAAGACGTTGTCGATACGCAGCGACAGGTTCAGATCATTGAACCGCTCCGGTCCGAATCGAGACTGCCCGATGTTGTAGCCGAGTGTGGTGTTCCACGTGGTCCAGCTGGGCATCTTGTTGCGCGAGATCGTGAAGTGGCTGTCCGGCGCCCATCGCGGATCTTCCGGGCCCACCCAGAACACTGAGCCCTGCGCCCGGCCGATGAAACGCGCCTGGGCGGTTACAGAGAAGGCGCTGCGACGATACGTGCCGAACAGATTGCCCGACCAGGTCGGCGTCGGTGTGTAGTTGGCGCCCAGGCCGCCAGCCCTCAGGCCGCCCGTCTGGCCGACCACATTGTCACGCAGGTTGCACCTCACTTCGTCGATGCTTACCCGCTCGGACTCGATGCATATACTCTGCTCGATCGAACGGGTACCCATCAGGCGTACCGAATAGCTGCCGCGAGCCAGCCGCTTGTTGTAGGCTGCTGAAATGTCGAAGCCGCGCGACCAGAAGGGCTCCCGATTCACCATGGATGTCGTGTAACTTTCGATGTTGCTGCGCGGATTGTCCGGCTCGTCCGGATGCGGATCGCCGAACTCGACCAGGCTGCAGTAGAACGGATCGTCGTGGTAGTAACAGCGAAAGACTTCGAACGGCAGCGGCGGACTGAATAGTTCTGCATTCTCCGGGTCAGAAATGTTGCCGTACGTGATTCCATCCTTGACCTGGATCTTGTAGTAGTCGAGGGAGAACTGCAGCCCCCGACCCCAGCCTTGCGGCGAGAAAACGAACCCGAGTGTTTCGGTGATCGACCGTTCGTTGCGCAGGTTCGGATTCGAACCGATGATCGACCTGTACTGGTCGTTCTGATTCAGTGCGGGGTCACCGTCGGGGTTGCGCCACGGGTTGGTCTGGAAGTTGTAGAAGCCGCCGCCGGCGGTGGATTGCCGATAGAACAGTTCACGGGTGCTCGGCTGGCGAATGTCGATCGACCGGGTCGCGCGCAGGGTCATCCAGTTGACAGGTCGATAAACCCACGAGAACTTCTGCGAGTCAGAATAGCGCAGCTGTTCCTGGCGTTCTTCCGCGTCCTCACGGAATGACTCGGCACGGGATCGACGGTGCGAGATATTGACCATCATGTATTCGGCACCGGGTCTGCCTCTCAGCAGCGGGAATTCCAGTTCGGCAAAAACGTCGGCCACCTCCGAACCGCCTTTCCATGGATCACCGTACTGCGTATTGAAGTCGATACGGCGATGCGGGTTCGCGTCTCCACCGGTCCAGTTGTCGGTCTCCGTGCGACGATAGTCAATACCGCCGGCCATCTGCGCCGGCCCCGCGCCTATGCCGTCCCAGAATGAGCCGGAGAACGATATCGTGCCGATGGTGTTCGTGCTCTTCGTGAACTCGATCAGATCCGACCATGCGTAATCAATGGCGGCCTGGGATGCTGTCATACCGAAAGGATTCAGCGGTGCACAGCCTTCCCGGAGTGAATCGACGACTTCCTGGGCCTGGTCGCCGTATTGCGTAGCAAAGAAGCCTTCCCAGGCGGCGCGGTTTATGTCGCCCACCATGCCCGTCTCATTGGCTCGGCAGACGACATCGCCCGTGTTTTCATCGATCACCGAGTCGAGCGCCATTTGGTAGCGACGGTTTGTTCGGTTGTTGATCTGCGCCTGATAACGGTCGGTCCGTCCGTAGGTCAGACTGGTGTCCCAGGTCCAGTTGCGTCCGCCGAACAGTCCGCCCTGTGCGCTGACCACTGCGCGCAGCGTGTCGGTTTCGGATTCCGAGAAGCCTTCGAGCTGATTGCTCCAGTCCTTGCGCAACGTCGTGCCAGGCTCGCGTTGGCCAAGGACGAGTCCCGGGATGAAGAAGCTCAGATCCAGGGTGTTCATGTAGTTGTAATGGGAGTTGTTGCACTGCGTATTTGATCCTCTGGCCTGCAGCGCCTCCGTGGCCTGGGATGTCATGGCCTGTGCAAATCCGTTATCCCAACGGACGCAGTCGTTGCGGAAGAAGAAGGCGGGACGGGTCTGGGAGTTGCGCGCTTCGTTGCGGCCGTAAGATACCTCCGTTGTTATCGAGGTACGGTCGCTGAATGCGTAGATGAATCGGCCATACAGATTGTTGCGCTCCGAGCCCTGACGCAGGGTGTGGCCATAGGTGAACAGCTTGCCTTCGCCACCTACCACGCGTGCACCGGCACCGACGGCATAGGCGTACTCCTTCCACATGTCGTCCAGGCTCTCCTGGTATGGCACGACATCGGTGCCATCCGGTGTGAACTGCAGGAAGATGCCATTGAACGGGTCATTCTCATTCTGGTTGTTGGTATGCAGTGAACCGTAAGGGCTGCTGTGCAGATAGCGCACGTCTTCGAATACCGCATAGCGTGGCAGCCCCATGCCCGGGAAGCGGGGGTTGCCCAGCGGCGGCAGCTCGTCCCACTGGCGGGGGTCACCCGGGCTCGGGTTGCCCTGGCCGCCACCGGCGCCGTTGTCGATGAAGTTGAAGCTGCGTGAGCACCAGTCGCGCGCCGTGTGACAGTTCAGGACCGGCTTGCGGTTGTCGTGCTCGAAGCCCACCGTAAAGTGCCCGCGATTGTTCATCAGCCGTGTGCCGTTCGCGATACTGAACGTATACTGCTCGCCATCGCCCGCATCGAACTGGCCATAGTCCATGCGGATACGGGTGCCTTCGATCTCCCGGTTCAGCACGATGTTGACGACGCCAGCAATGGCGTCCGAGCCGTAAGTTGCGCTCGCGCCGCCCGTCACGGTTTCCATGCGGCCGACCAGCACGGACGGCACCATGCTGAGGTCGACGGCGCCGCCGTTGGTGGTGCCGGGCATGCGTCGCCCATCCACAAGGGTCAACGTTCGTGATGCGCCCCAGGCCGGATTCAGGCCGCGCAGGTTGGCCAGTGTGGCGCCGACAAAGAACGACGAGTCGCCGCTGGTCTCCAGCGACTCGCTGGCGACGTTGGACGTCATCTCCAGCAGCATGTCGGATACGCTGAGCAGCCCCAGAGCATCTATATCCTCGGCTGTCAGCGTTGCCACGGCGTTGGCCGAGTTGAAGTCCGTACGGCGGATGCGTGTGCCGGTGACGACAATTTCGTCGGTACTTTCGGCCTCGCTTTGGCTGTCCGCTGCGCTCTGTTGCTGAGCGAATACGGACGACTGTCCCGAGTAAAGCAGAATTGCTGCTATCGCCGATGACAGTGCGCCCCGACGAATTCCGCGAAGTTGATTTGAGTTTTTCATTCGAATTGCCCCCTGATCCTGCGTTGGCGGGGTATGGCTGGACATTCCAGCACGCACCCCAAACTGGTGATCGAACCATCTGCGTCACCGGGCTGTTGCCGGTACGCATTAAAGAGGAAAGTACGGAAAACGGTTGTACTTGGCAACGGGATTGTGGTTTTTTTTCTTGAATCTCAGGTTCGCAGGCGGTTGGCATCCCATGTGATGCTGAAATAACACGGATAATCAGAATCTTAGGTGAGGGCTTCAGAATGGCGTGGTGCATCCGCGACATCGAGCCAGTTTCGGGTCGGTCAAAAAGCAAACGATTGCCCGCAATTGGATCGTATGTTGCACAAATGCATCATTGCGAACGTTATCCATTGCAGCTGCCGTCGATTCAGGATCGCCCTGGCAGCGCGCTACCTGGAGCGCTGAATCTCGTTCGTCTTCTGACGGTAACCGCAGACCCCAGCGCTCGGCCGCCGTCGCGTCCTGTCTCGACCAGCTGTCATCGACATTGCCCAGTGTCGACGCCCGGATACGGGATTCGGGTTGCGTCAGCACCCAGTCGGCAGCCGCACCCGGATCACGCAGCGCCAGGTTGTTGGCTACGGCATTAACGAGTCCTTCGGCAGTCTGCGGATGCATACCGTCGACGAGGTTCGCTGCGGCTAGGGGGTCGACGGAATGCAGGTGCCCAATGTCATATTCCGCCCAAGCACTGCCAGACGGAGAGGCCGGTGCGGAGGCCGGAGGCAACCGCAGTCGATGTGCATTTCGGCAGTGCCTATACCGGCGATGCGGGTTTCGAGGATGTGTCCGATTGCAGCTGGCCTGACAAGGTGAGCGATGCCCTGCTACGGCTCGGCGGTCGCGTTCGAGCATGACATACGCCAGGTCGCAGCGGCCCGGCGGGCCACGGCCTGTTCGACGGATTCCAGGGCGTGCTACGGTCAGCGTGTGCCGATACCCGTCCGCCGAATCGACCGGCGTGAAAACGGCAAAGGTCCCGTGACCACCTGAGTCACGGCAAGGAGGAGATGAAGATGCAGGAGCTGTTTTACTCGTGGCCCGAGTTGGTCCAGACGTCGGCGCTGCTCGGCGGGGCGCTGTTGGCCGGCTATCTGTTGCGGTGGGTTATCCAGGGACTGGTGGCCTGGATCGTGCCTCGCCGGCGAGCCGGTGTTGTGCGGTCGCTGAGTGAGCGCGCGGCGACGCCCTTCGGCTGGCTGCTGTCGATCGGTCTGGTTCACCTCGTCCTCCCGGAGGCGGTGCCGGATTCGTGGGTCGAGAGTGCCCGGCACCTGACCTGGGCAGCGCAGATGCTGCTCCTGGCGTGGCTCCTCGGCAGGCTGTTCCAGGTGGGTGAGGACAACATCATCGCCAGGCTGGGTGTCGAGAAGGCGGACAACCTGCGCGCGCGCAAGATGCAGACGCAGCTCAAGGTCATACGCCAGATGCTTGTTGCGCTGGTGTTCTTTCTCGCCATTGTCGTTGTACTGATGAGCATCGACCGCCTGCGCGACCTCGGTGCGGGTCTGCTGGCGTCGGCCGGCATCGCCGGCATCGTGCTTGGTCTTGCCGCACAGCGGACGCTGTCGAATGTGATTGCCGGTTTCCTGATCGCGTTCACGCAACCGATACGCATGGATGACGTGGTCATCGTCGAGGGTGAATGGGGACGCGTGGAGGAAATCACGCTGAGCTACGTGGTGATCAGGATCTGGGATCTGCGTCGTCTGATTGTGCCGATCAGCTACTTTCTCGATCGGCCCTTCCAGAACTGGACGCGCACCGAGGCAAAGATACTCGGCTCGGTGATGCTGTTCCTGGATTACCGCGTTCCGCTCGACGCGCTGCGCGCCGAGACGGAGCGGCTTGTGAAGGCGCATCCGGACTGGGACGGCGAGGTCTGCGGCGTGCAGGTGACCGACACCACCGACAGCGCCATCCAGGTGCGCCTGCTGGTCTCCGCCGGCGACTCGGGGCGGGCGTGGAACCTGCGCTGCGCGCTGCGCGAGGGCATTGTCGGCTGGCTCGCCGAGCACCACCCCGATGCGCTGCCACGCATGCGTACACGTATCGAGCCCGAAGGGCTGTTTCAGGATGGCCTCAGGGTGTCGCAACCCAAGGCGTCCCCATAGGTGTCCCGTTGCGCGTGACTGTTCAGCGGTCGGGCAGGATCCAGCCGCCGTCGATCAGCTGCCTCTCGTACTCCGGGTCGAACACGTCACCATCGATCAGGTCGTCGATGGCGATGTCGATCATGACGGCGGCCGTTTCCGATGCCGGTCTGAATACCGACTCGCCGGCGTCGGGCATGGCAGTGTCGCGAAAGCTCGCAAGTTCCACCTGCCATACGCCCTGGCGCCGGCAGGCGAGGGCCGACGTGGTGCCGTCCCGGCCGCCCAGGCTGAACTGTCGGCAGAATGCATCGTCCACGGCACGAAAACTGAGTGTCGGGATCGCACGCTGGTCGCGTGCGAGCTCGTTCGTGACACCACTGGGTGATCGTTCCAGCACCTGATGCAGAGGGCTGTCGGTGCCGATCGGGCCAACCGCAACCGCAACAGCTGCCGACTCGGGCGCGCGTAACTGAGGGGCAAGCAGATGCGCGAGCACGAAGCCGAACGCGAGCGCGACGCCCGCGGCCATCGCGGCCGGCATCGAGAAGAACTGCGTGGCAAAGCGCCGTCGCAGCGGAATCACTTTGGAATCAGATGCACCGGTTTCGGTTCCGGTTCCGGTTTCGGTTTCGGCAAGCAGAGCCGTGATGTGCGCGGGGAGCGGCTCATCCGCGATGCCGGCGAGCTTTGACGCAACCATGGCATTCGCGTCGCGCAAGGCATCCAGCCGTGCCGCAAGCGCCGGTTCGTGCGCGAGCCGGTCGCGCAGTGCCCGCGACTGTGCTTCCGGCAATTCGTTGTCGAGCAGTGCCGACAGCAGTTCGTCGTCGGACGGCGATTCAGTTTTCATCGCTCACCTCCGGGGTGCGATCGGCCTGCGCCGATTCGCCTGACATCCGGGCGGCTATTGCGGCGCGTGCCCTGGCCAGTCGACTCATCACGGTTCCGATCGGAATGTCCAGCACTTCGGCAGTCTCGCGATACGAAAAGCCTTCCACGGCCACCAGCGACAGGACGGCGCGCTGCTCTTCGGGCAGCATGTTGATGACGGCATCGACCTGGCGCAGATAGAGGGCGTTCACCATCTCGCCGTCCGGGTTCGCAGGCGTGTCGCAGGGATCCTGCTCGTGCGCCATCGCGGATGCCGCCCGATGGCGGACATCGCGTGAACGCAGCTCGTCGATCCACAGGTTTCTGCACACTCGCATCATCCATTTCAGCACCTCGGCGTCGCCCGGCAGGCCGCGCTGCAACACCCGCTCCACGGTCGCCTGCAGCAGGTCGTCCGCGTCGTGCCGGTTGCCTGTGAGGCCGCAGGCGAAGCGCCGCACCCGTGGCAGCGCCTCCAGCATCGCCTCACGCAGCTCGTGGTTCAATGTCCCTTTGTTACTCAACGTGTGACCCGGCCACTTTATTCCCTGCCGGGGAATATATATGTTGTACGGACCGTTATCCTTGATATGACCGACAGTTCCGGAACATTGGGCACCATGACGGCAGAATCCTTTACCCCCTGGCTGCGCCCGGTCGTCGCGATCTGCGTTGGCCTGGCCCTGTCCGGCGTCGTCCACGCACAGTCGCTTGGTGACCTCGTCGACGGGCAGATCGACGATCAGGTCGAATCCGGTATCGTCGAGATCCTCGAGGAGGCGCTCGAGGAACAGGTCGCCCGGCAGGTCGAGGAGCAGGTCCAGGAGACCGTCAGCGAATCGCTGCAGCATCAGCTGGAAACCGCCCTGACGGATGCGGTCGAACAGCAGCTTGAAGCCGGCGTCATCGAGTCCCTGGAGCAGCAGGTTGCGTCGGGTGTGACCGAGGTGCTTGAGCAGCAGCTGCAATCGGCCGTGGAGGAGGCGCTGCAGACGGAGGTGGCCGACAGCGTTCAGCAGAGCGTCCAGACCCTGATCGAACAGGGACTGCTGGACGAACTGACCGACGATGTGATCGATCGGGTCGGCGATGCGGCGGATCGATTGACCGCCGGCAGCGAAGCCGGCGACGGCGGGGAGTCGGCCGCCACCGACGAAGCGTTCGTCGGTGATTTCGACGATGCGGGTAACGCCATCGAGCGCGAGATCTGGGTTCTGCTGGTGCCTTCCGAGCAGGTTGCCCGACTCGATGCGTGGGGATTCACGGTGCGCCGGCAGGAAACGCTGCCCTCGCTGGATGCCGAACTCGTCACCGTGATCGCGCCCGCAGACCGGACACTGGCTCAGGCCGCGCTTGAGCTGGCGCTGGATGCCCCCGGAACGGTTGTCGACCTGAACCATGTTTATCGTCCTGATGCGACTGCGACTGCGACTGCGACTGCGACTGCGACTGCGCCGGAAGCAGGGGCGGGTGGTGACATGCCGGCTGCCTTGGCAGTCGCAGCCGGCGTCGGGATGCCGGCAGCTTACGAGCCGGCCGCGACGCCGCCGTTCCTGCATGCGGTCGGGATCATCGACACGGCGGTCAATGCGGGGCATTCGGCACTGCAGTCGGCGACGATCAGGCAGCGAGACTTCGTCCGATCCGGTTCTGATGCACAGCGTCCGATGGCGCACGGCACCGCCGTTGCGTCGCTGCTGGTGGGGCAGACGGAGCAGCGGCGAGGCTACCTCGGTGGCGGAGCGTTGTATGCCGCGTCGGTGTTCTTTGCGGACGACGGCGGCTCACCCGCGGCACTGACGACAGCATTGATCGAGGCGCTGGATTGGCTGGTTGAGGCGCGTGTGCCGGTTGTGAACATGAGCCTGTCCGGGCCGCCCAATCGCGCGCTGGAAGCGGCCATCGCACTGGCGGTGGAGCGCGATGTCGTGGTTGTCGCGGCGGTTGGCAACAACGGGCCTGCGGGTGAGCCTCTGTATCCGGCCGCCTATGACACCGTGGTCGGTGTCACCGCCGTGGATGCGCGTGGTCGCATCTACCGGCAGGCGGGCAGGGGCGCCCATGTGATGTTTGCGGCGCCGGGCGTGCGCATTCGTGTTGCGCGTGCAGCGGGCGGCTACATGACCGACAGTGGCACGTCGCTGGCCGCGCCGTATGTTTCCGCGATCGTTGCGAACGCCTTGCAGGCCACGGGACAGCCGCCTCGGGTCGTTCTCGAGCAGCTGGCAGCCAGAGCGCGGACCGATGGTGGGGAGTCGGACCCGATAGTCGGATTCGGCGTGATAGCCGCACTGGACTGATCCGCACCGGGCTGACGTATTCAGAGGCGCGCTCGAACCTCGACGGAGAACAGGTTTTCGCTGAAGTCGACAGCCGGCAGATTCGAGCGGTTGTCGGCATGGGTGAAACCGAGCCGGGTCGTCACGCGCTCACCGACAGGCACATCCAGTGTCAGCTCCAGACGATAGCGGCGGTCGCGGCGGCTTTCTTCAATGGATGGCGTCGGTTCGCGATACTGGCGTCGGTCGCTTCGCAGCTGCGTGCGTAGGGTCAGGTCGCGCGCCTCCGTGGAGATCCTGTGTGTCAGCTGCACCCGCAGCCGCTCCCCGCGATAGTCGAAGTGTCCGCCCGTGGCGTCTTCATCATCGAAGCGTACGCCGAACACGAAATACGTGCGCAGTCCATCGACAAACACATAGGCATCCGCGGACAGTGCATGCGAAGTCGCGTTGCGATCGGGATTGGTCCTGAACGTTTTGTCCGAGTAGGTGTGTGCGAAGCGCATGAAGAGCCGGGTGCCGAACAGGCGCGACAGATGCGGCGAGTACTGGCGCATGACAAGGAACCGATTGCCGGCAAGGTCGGCGTTGATATGGTGCACGGCGAGGCCGGTGTTGAATCCGCCGACGTCGTAGCCGAATCCCGCCGATCCCCGGTGGATGGTCAGGTCGAATGCGTCAAATTCGCGGTGCAGGGTCCGCGACAGGTGGTAGCCGGCGTTCAGCGTTGCCTGCGGCGAGGGCCTGCCGTTGTAGTTCACGCCAAACTCGAGCTGCGCGGCCAGGTCGCCGCTTCCGGACGCGGCGTCCAGATCCAGTATGGCCACATTACTGTCGTACTGCACACCGGCGCGCAGGTCGAACTGCACCGGACGCTGCGAGTCTGGCGGAGAATCCTGGGCAGTGGCCACTTGGGCAGTGGCCACTGCGGTGGCCAGTATCGTCACGAGGGTCGCCGCCATGGCTCTCCCTGCTGCCGGGGCCGGCGTGCCGAATCTCAATGTTGTCAATGCTTTGATGTTCATCGCGTTGATCGCTCATTGTCGTTGGGACACTGAGATGACGGATTCGGTCGCGCGTCTATTCCACGAAAATCGTCGCTTCGCGGCCGGGAAATCTTAACGGATGCCGATGATCGTGGCGCGATCCGTTTGCGGTTCAGAAGTTGACCGGCGCGCGTCAGCTGCTTTGGTCGCGCCGCCATGCCTGCTTGCCAATCGCCGCGCGGTTCGCATAGGCTGATCCGTCCAAGGCCCGCCAGGCGGTGATGTGACGAACGTCGCCGCTACCCGCCGGAACCACGCAAGCAGGGCCGGGGCGGGAAAACACTGTGCCTGTCGGAACCGCGCTGCGGTTCTGGACGCCGCCTCCGGTGGCTGGCACCACGATTCGATCATTACGGAGACTCGAAATGAGACCGATTGCATACCTGACGGCACTGGCCGTCGTTTCGCTCGCGGTGACGCCGGTATCGGCGCAGCGTTCTCCTCTTCCCCCGCCGGGGCCCCTCGAACACATCACCGGCAATCTTTACAAGATTTTCGGCGGCGGCGGCAACACGCTCGTATTCATTCAGGAAGACGGCGTCGTTCTCGTCGATACCAAATTGCCGGGCAATGGCCAGGAGATTCTCGATCAGGTGCGGACGGTCACCGACAAGCCGATCTCCACGATCATCTACACGCACAGTCATCCCGATCACATCGGCAGCACCGATTTCATCCGTGAGCACTATCCCGACGTTCTGGTGGTTGCTCACGAGAATACCAAGCGGTCAATGGAGCAGGGTCCGGGTGCCAGGCCCGAAGTGGCACCGAACGCCACGTTCTCGGATCGCATGACGATCGGTGAGGGCGACGACCGTGTCGAGCTGTATTACTTCGGCGTGGCACATACCGACGGCGACGCCTTTGTCGTCATTCCAGGCGAGCGAGCGATGTTTCTTGGAGACGTCATGGCGTGGAACATGTCGCCGCTCATCGACCCGGGTGCCGGAGGCAGCGTGATTGCACTGCCGGATGCGCTGGAGCTGGCTGCCGAAACCGTGACTGGTGTCGATCACGTTATCGAGGGTCACGGCAATGTGAATACCTGGGAAGGCTATCTGCGCTTCACCCGGTTCAATCGCACCTTGCTGGAAGCGGCGCGCGCCGCCCTGGAGCGTGGTGATCCGCCTGCGACTGCCGTTGCCGCGCTGCAGCGTGTTCCGGAATTCGCGCCGCTGCTGGGCACCAGTCTTCTGGAAGGCCTCGAGTATGGCAACACCCCGCTGGCGCGTGCGCACATGAACGTCAACGTTGCCTACCAGGAGCTGAGCGGCGAGCCCGTCACCACCAACTTCGGTGGCACGCTGCCGGCTACCGACAATCACCCTGCCTCCAATCCGCAGGATACAGCGGCACCGCGGCCTGGCGCGCCTGCCGGAAACCCTGGCGGAAACCCTGGCGTAAACTGATATTCACCGGGGGTGTCGACGGTTAATCCTTCGACACGCCCATCGCCGGGCAGCCGCCTGGCGGCCAACCGGCAGTCGCCTCGCGGGCCGTCGCCTCGCGATCAAGCCTCGCGATCAAGCCTCGCGATCAGCGATAGTATTTCAGGTTCAGATACGCGGCCTCGACAGTGCGACGTCGCAGACGTTCGTAATTCACCCAGTGGCTGTAGCGTTCCAGCAGTACCGATTCCCTGAGCGCTTCCAGTGAATGGCCGGCCTGCATGCCGGCCGTCACTTCAGCCACCAGATACTCAAAGAACTCGCGAGTCTCCGTCACTGCGCTGCTGTCGAACAATGCGCCGTGACCGGGGGCGAGAATGTCGAAATCCAGTGCCTCCACGGTACGGTAGGAGCGGATCCACTCGGACAGCGGGTGATAGTCGAACGGGCCGCAGGCGCTTGGCAGCGCGCGGATGTCGTCGGTGACCAGTGCGTCGGCCAGAAACTCGGTGGCGAACACGACGCGCTCTGCCGGGAAATACATCACCGTGGCGTCGTCCGAGTGGTTCAGGCCGGGAAAGATCAGGTCCACGGTGCGTCCACCCAGCGTGAGGGTCATGCGTTCGGAATAGTAGATGTCCGGCGGGTGGATCTCCGCCTGCAGTTCGGCCGGTGTAATCACACCGTCGCCGTCGCGATCGTAACGTTCGAAGAATCCCGGCCCCATCCCACAGATGCCCGGCGCCTCATTGGTGGGAATGTCGATGTCTTCGCGATTGATTACACCGGTGTTGCCGCGATCGATCATGTCGCCTGGCATGTGCGGATAGCGGCCGTCGAGATTGCGCGCCATGTTTTCCTGCGCAACGAACAGCGCGGTATCGGCGAACACCGCACCGCCTTCGGCATGATCGAAATGACTGTGGCTGTAGACAACGTATCGCACCGGTACGCCGAAGCGCTGATCCAGTTCTTCCTTCAGCCACGAGGAGAAAGCGGTGTTGATGGGGTCGCCGAGGATGATGCCGTCAGGGGTGACGAGAAAAATCGTGTACCAGTTGCCGTTTCGGGCGCGGTACAGGTCACCGGTGATGTGAATGATTTCGCGCGCCGGGCCGCGTGGCTGGGCATCGGCGGGTGCGATCAGAAGCGGCGCAATCAGCGCGGCAAGCAGCCATACGGCTGCACGAAGAGGTGGACGCGGGTGCATGGCATTCCTCCGTCGAGCACCGGTCAGCGTTGATCAGTGCGTCGGGTCGCCGGGCATGTCATGGATCGGTATGGCTTCCGATACGCGGAAGCCGACGCCATGTACCGTGGAGATCAGCGTGGACTCACGTCCGTGGCCGCCGCCCAGTTTGCGTCGCAACCGATACACGATGGTCGTCAGCGACTCCTGATTCATGGCAGCGCCGGTCTGGTGAACGCGGTCGAGCACCTGCTGGCGGCTCACCACATCGCCGCCGGCCTGCAGCAGGCACAGCAGTACGTCGAATTCGCCGCGTGTCAGTGACGGTGAATCGCCGTCGTCCGATATGATTTCTCGGCGTGCGCAGTCCACCGTCCATTCGCCGAAGCGCCAGCCCGAGGGCGGTGCTCCGTCGGTGTCGCCACGTTCCGTCTGACGGCGCAGAAAGTTGCTGATGCGCAGCTCCAGCTCACGCAGGCTGAATGGCTTGGGAACGTAGTCGTCGGCGCCGAACTGCAATGCCCTGAGCCGGGTGCGCTCGTCGCGACGACCGGAGACGATGAAGATGGGTGCTCTGGAGCGCGCCCGCACGTCGCGCAGCAGGGTGATGCCGTCGTGATCCGGCAGGTTCAGATCGAGCAGGATCAGGTCGTAGGCATCTTCGGCGAAGCAGCGCTGGAAATCGTCGCCGCTGGCAGCTTCCGTAACGTCGAAGCCCTGCTTGCGCATGTACGCGGTCATGACCTTCCGGACTTCCGGTTCGTCTTCCACGATCAGGAGTCGCGCATTCATTGTTCCACCCCGGATATTCCCCAGAATGGAGCTTGCCACGCCATGGCCTGTCAGACCAGAGACGTGCGTCAACAAACGATCAGCCCGGCGCCCGGCGCGTTGCCAGCCAGCCGCGTTGCCAGCAGCCTGTTGTCAGCTGACGCTATTTCTTCACGCCGAACAGCAGCATGACGACGCCCACGGCCGCAGCAATTCCGCCCCCGATCAGGAGGAAGGTCGTGTCGTCGGTGAAGCGGCCAGTCACCGCTTCGTGCACTTCTTCCGTCAGGCTTTCGCTGGCGTTCCAGCCCATATACAGGAGGATCAGGCCGCCAATCAGCAGCGCAATCCCGACTATTCGACTCCAATGCATGGGGTCACCTCTTGTTTTCTCTGATTCTCATACCGCAACAACAGCCTAACACGCTGATCCGGGCATGCACGCCCGGTTACAATCGTCGCAGTCAGATCACCATGAGAACAAGCCATGCTGTTTATCGTGCAGTTCGAGGATCGTCCGGACGTCGACGACATCCGCAAGAAGCTGTTTCAGTCCCATCTGGAGTTTCTCGACGGTTGCAGCGACAGGGTACTGGTGCCGGGCGGCCTGCGCGAAGTGGGCACCGACAGGGCGGTTGGCGGCTTGTGGATCGTCGAAGCGGCGGACGAAGCCGAGGTGAAGGCGATATTTCAGGACGACCCGTTCTGGACCAACGGGCTGCGCGCCCGCTACCGCATCAATCGCTGGGTAAAAGCGTTTCCGGACCGCAAAGTCGAAGTCTGACGCGCCGGATTGGCCTCCGGACCGGCCTCCATATCGGACTCCGGATGGCCCTCGAAGCGGGCCTGCGTCAGCGGTTGGCCGGTTCGAACGACTGAAGATACGGGTTGGCGCTGTTGCGGGCGATGACGATGAAGCCGTGATTCGTCGCGATGTGGCAGGCGTTGCAGGCGCTGATCAGTGCATCCAGTTCACGATGGGCGGCATCGACGTTGCCACCATCCACCGCGGTTTCCAGTCGGCCGATGACCGGGACAAGCATGGCGCCAGCCAGCTGTCCGATGGGGTGGCCGTCGTATTCCTCCACCCCCTGGAGTTCTTCCAGCAGTTCCTCGACTTCATGTACGTAGAACGCGGCCAGTGCGGTGTTGCCGTGGTCCAGTGACAGCTGCAGCTTGTGTGTATGGGTCTGGATGGCCCCCATCAGTTCAACCAGTTCATCGGCCAGCGCTGCCGGTGAAAGCAGCACCGCAAGGGCCACGATGCGCGCGAGGATACCCGCGGATGCGTGGCGGCCCTGGCGATCGACCATCGAACCGGATGACTGTTGCATGGCTGTTCCTTCGTTCGTCCGCGGCTGACTGGTTGCGCCGATCCGCGGCGCCTCAGCGTCCGGCCGCGACGTTGGTGGCCTGGATCAGATACTCGCGGATGGCCGCCGCCGCTTCAGCGTCGATCACGCCCGCGAAGGATGCCATGCCATTGGCGGCCAGAGCGCCTTCCAATACCACGGCATTGAAATACTCTGCGCTCTGCAGACCCGCCGAGTAGGCCAGGTCCGGGAACAGGCCGCGCCGGAACGTGCCTATGCCGCCGGGTCTGCCCGGTGAGTCGTGACAGATGATGCAGTTGGCCTGATAGGCTGCCTGGCCGCGAGCGATCACCTCGTCGCTGGCCGTGGAAGGCGGCGGGTTCATGGTGGGTGGCGTGAACGGTGTCGGTGCAGGCAGTGAGGCAGCGCCGCCGAGTCGGAACACCAGCAGTCTTGAATAGTGCGGTGCGTGATAGTGGGTGGTCGATCGGCCGGCCACCACCGCGATGTGCTGGACGCCATCGAGCTCGAAGCTGATGGGCGCGGCCACTACGCCGGTGTGCAGGTTCGGGGATTGCCACAGCAGGCGTCCGTCGTCGGCGGCGTGAGCGATCAGCCGATTGTCGGTGCCGCGGAATACCAGTCCGCCGGCGGTGGCCAGCATGCCGGCGAAGGGGCCGTCGGCGCGCCATGCCTCGCGCTGCGCGACCGGGTCCCAGGCCAGCGTGTAAAAGCCGGTGCGCAGCCCGGCGAACGCTGCCGGTCCCAGCTCGGCCATGCCTGCGGCCATGTCGATGCCGAGGTTCGACGTCAGCGGATGCGGGTCGAAGTTTTCGTCGTGTGCGTAGACCAGCGCCGTGTCGCCCGCGGACAGATACACCAGTCCCGTATCCGGGCTGTACGCCATCGGGTGCCAGTTGTGCGCACCCTGGGCGGAAGGCTGTACCGCGTAGGCGCGTCCGGTGTCGTCGTAGCGCGCGTCCGGGTTTTCGATCGGCCGACCGGTTTCCATGTCGATGCCGGTGGCCCAGTTCACGGCTGCGAACGCGTCCGCGGAAATCAGCTCGCCGCTGGCGGCATCCAGAACATAGAAGAATCCGTTCTTCGGCGCCTGCATCAGCACGCGACGGGTCGTCCCGTCGAAGTCGAGGTCGGCGATGACGATGGGTTGTGTGGCCGTGAAGTCCCAGGTTTCGCCGGGTGTGGTCTGGTAATGCCACACGTAGGCGCCATCATCCGGATTCAGCGCGACGATGGACGACAGGAACAGGTTGTCGCCGCCACCCGGACTGCGCAGCGAGCGGTTCCAGGGTGAGCCGTTGCCGGTGCCGATGTAGAGCAGGTCGAGGTCGGGGTCATAGGCCATCGAATCCCAGACTGTCCCGCCGCCGCCCAGCTGCCACCATTCACCGTGCCAGGTGGTGGCGGCCATCTCCATCGCCTCGTTCTCGAAGCCCAGTGCCGGATTGCCCGGTACGGTGAAGAACCGCCAGTCGAGCTCCCCGGTTTCCGCGTCGTAGGCGGACACGTACCCGCGCACGCCATACTCGGCGCCGCCGTTACCGATCAGCACCCGGCCCTTCACGACGCGCGGCGCGCCGGTGATCGTGTAGGAGAGTTCGCGATCGATCAGCGTGTCGGTTTCCCAAACCAGCTCGCCGGATGCGGCGTCGAGTGCGAGCAGGCGACCATCCAGAGTACCTACGTAGATTTTGCCGTTCCAGGCGGCCGCGCCGCGATTGATCACATCGCAGCAGGCGCGAACGCCCCACTCGCCGGGCACCTGTGCATCGTAGCGCCAGATCTGCCGGCCGGTGCGCGCATCGAATGCCTTCACATTGCTCCAGGCGGTGGTCACGTACAGGACGCCGTCGACGAAGATCGGCGTAGCCTGCTGGGTGCGTCCGGTGCTGTAGTCTCCAAACCAGGTCAGGCCGAGTTCGCCGACGTTGTCGGTGTCGATCTGTGTCAGAGGGCTGTAGCGCTGCTCGTCGTAGGTCCTGCCATGGGACATCCACTGACCGGGCTCGTCGTTCGCCGCGAGCAGTCGCTCCGTGTTGACGGCTGCCGGACGCATTGTGGGGTCGGTGGCCGTTGCCGTGGAGGTGGTTGTGGCAGGCGACGGGTCCGGCCCGCCACAGGCGGCCAGCAGGACTGCGGCGGCAGTGCAGGCGGCGATCAGCTGCTTGGTCATCAGAAGTCCTCGATTGTCCCCGTGGGGCGCTGTCGTTCGTTATAGTGAGAGGTCAGCGGTGAGAACGGTACCGCGTCGCCGTGCATCGGACAACTGCTTGCACGGGGCGGGCCTGACATGCGATCCGCTCACCCGCGTGCGGCCGGCGTGCCGCAGAGGGCGACAGCCACTCCACCGTCCGTATAATGCCAGCATGACCAGAATCACCTTTGCCGTCGTCCTGATCGCCGTTGCGCTGGCCGGATGCGGGCGCGACGACCGCTTTGCCGGTATGCAGGTGTACCGCCACTCCGAGGACGGTGTACCCACCAACCTCGACCCGCTGCGCGGCTCCACCGTCTATGCCAACGTCATGCTGTCGACCGTATACGACACGCTCTATCGCTACAAATATCTGGCGCGCCCCTACGAGCTGGCGCCGAATCTCGCGGTGGACATGCCCGAGGTGTCGGCCGATGGACTCACTTATACGATTCGCATCAGGCAGGGCGTCGAGTTCATCGATGATCCGGCATTTCCCGGCGGCGTGGGTCGTGAGGTGGTGGCCGGGGATTTCGTCTATTCGATGCAGCGTCACTTCGATCCGGCCAACATCTCGCAGGGTGTGTGGGTGTGGGAAGACAAGATCGCCGGCATGCAGGACTGGATCGACGCCGGCGCCGACTACGAAGCAACGATTCCCGGTCTGCGTGCGCTCGACGACTACACGATCCAGGTCACGCTGACGCAGCCGTTTCCGCAGTTCGAACATACGCTGGCCATGGGCTACGCCTCGCTGGTGCCGCGCGAGGCGGTGGAGCACCACGGCGAGGAGTTCGCGCGCCGTCCGGTGGGTTCGGGGCCTTTCCGGATGCTCGAGTTCAGATCCTCGCGCGCGGTGCTGGCGCCGAATCCGAAGTTCCGCCAGGAGCCGCTGGACCTCGAATACGAAGGTTACGACCCCGCGACCCAGGGCCATCTGGATCTGGAACGGCTGGCCGGACTGGCGCCGCCGTACGTCGACCGCCTGGAAGTGGACTTCATTGAAGAGCCTTCGGCGCGCTGGGCCTCGTTCACATCCGGTCGCGAGGTGCAGTACACCACCGTGCCGGTGGAACAGGTCAACGCGGTACTCGCCTCCACGGATCCGATCACGCTGCGGCCGCAGTATGCCGAGCGCTATCACATGAATGCCGGGCCGGAGTCGGGCCTGGTGTTCACGATGTTCAACATGGAGGATCCGGACATCGGCTTTCATCCCGACCCCGAGCGCGACCGCATGAACCATGAGCTGCGCTGCGCAATCAGGGACTCGTTCAGCTGGGATGAGCGCAATGACCGCTTCTACGCCGGTCTCGGGCTGATCTTTCCGGGACTGATCCCGCCATTTCTGCCCGAGTACGATCCGGACATGAGCCGTGAGTCGGTGACCCGGAATGTGGAACGCGCGCGGCAGCGACTGGCCGATGCCGGCTGGACGGCCGACAATCTGCCGCAGCTGGAGTACGGGATGGTCGCCAGCAGTCTGTCGCGCGAGATGTACGAGCAGTTTCGCGGTTACCTCACGGCGATCGGCTACCCGGCGAACCGGATCAGTGCGCGCACCTTTGCCAACTTCGGCGACTACAGCCGTGCCATGAGCAACCGCGAACTGATGATTCTCAGCCACGGCTGGGGGCTGGCCTATCCCGACGCCGACTACATCTTCCAGGTGCTGTACGGACCGAACGAGTCGCCCGGCGCCAACAGCGCCAACTACAAGAACGATGAATACGACGACCTCTACCGTCGTGCCTCGGTGATGCAGCCGAGCCCGGAGCGCACCGAAATCTACCGGCGCATGAATCAGATCGTCATCGACGACTGCGTCGGCATGATGGCGCTGACGCGGCAGCGCATCAACCTGTGGCACAGGGACGTGATCGCCCTGCCGGACCGCGAGATTCTTGGTGGTTTCTGGTTGCGCTGGGCCGCTGTCGACGTTCCCGAAGCGAACGTCCAGTGACACGGAGCCGGACCGGGTAGCCGGGCGCGGCGGCATCCAGAGCCATGGATTTTCTTGCCTACACTCTGCGCAAGCTGCTGTATGGCATACCGCTGATATTCGGTGTCACGTTCATCAGCTTCGTGCTGATGGTGTGGTTCGGGCCGGATCTCACGTTCGAACTCGTCGGACGCAACCCGACCGTCGAACAGATAGAGCGCGCGCGCGTGATCCTCGGCTACGACCAGCCGTTCCTGGTCCGCTATCTGGATTATCTGCGCGAACTGGTGACCTTCGATTTCGGCCGTTCATTCTCCACCGGTGAACGGGTATCCGAATTGCTGGCGCGCACCGTGCCGGTATCCCTGCTGCTGACTCTGCCGGGGTTCGTCATAGGCAATCTGCTGGGCATCGCACTGGCGCTGATCGCCGGCTGGTTCCGCGGCGCCTGGCTGGACAAGCTGATCATGACGGGGTCGGTTGTCGGCATGAGCATCAGCTTCCTGATCATCATTGTCGCGTTCCAGCTGTTCTTTTCCTCCAGCTACGGCATCAACCACTTCCCGGTACGCGGCTGGGAGGTCTACAACTTCGCCGACTACGTCCACTACGTGACGGTGCCGACGCTGGCCATCGTGTTCGTATCGCTGGGCTACAACACCCGCTTTTACCGTGCGGTCGTCGTCGAGGAAATGACGCGTGATCACGTGCGTACGGCGCGGGCCTACGGCGCCGGAGCCACCGAGATACTGCTCAGGCATGTGCTGAAGAACAGCCTGATTCCGATGATCACACGCATCATGTTCTCGATTCCGTCCATCGTGATCGCCGGCAGTCTGCTGGTGGAGGCGTACTTCGGCATTCCCGGTGTGGGCAAGGCCACCTACGATGCGATCACGACCGGCGACCAGCCCGTGCTCAAGGCCGTCGTTGGCGTCACCGCGGTGCTGTTCGTGCTGGTGATCATCATCAACGACATCCTGTATCGCGTCGTCGATCCGCGGGTGACGCTGAAATGAGCGCAGCGGTTGCACGCGCCGTGCCGCGCGGCGATTCCGACTCACTGTGGAAGCGGGGGCTGCGCAAGTTCGGCCGCGATCGCCTCGGCGTGATCGCACTGGCCGTGGTCATGGCGTACCTGGCTGTGGCCTGTGGCGTCTGGCTGGGATGGATCGGCCAGGATTGGCATGTGGTCACGGCGTCGAGTTTCTCGCCAGCATCATCAGAACACTGGTTCGGCACCACGCGCAATGGTCAGGACATTCTGGAGCGCGCGCTGTTTTCCACCAAGGTTGCCTTCGAGATCGGTCTGTTGGTTGCCGTGCTCACGACGATACTGGGCGGCGTGCTGGGCGCGCTCAGCGGCTACTACGTCGGCAGCTGGATCGACGAGGTCGTGCTGTGGATCAAGGGCGTGCTGGATGCGATCCCGTTCTACCTGTTCGTCGCCGCGGTTGCCTTCGCCATGCAGGGACATCCCATGGGCATGCATGTGGCGCTGGTCGCCACGCTGTGGACCACAACCAGTCGTATCGTGCGCGGCGAAGTGATGAAGCTGCGCAACCTGGAGTTCGTCGAAGCGGCGCGCGCGCTGGGTGTGCCCGGTCCGGTGATCATATTCCGCCATGTGCTGCCGAACACGGCGCACATCCTGCTGGTGCAGGCCACGATTGTCTTCGTCACCGCGATCAAGGCGGAGGTGATCCTGTCGTTCCTGGGTATCGGCACGCAGGATGGTGTGAGCTGGGGGGTGATGATCGCCCAGTCCACCAGTGAGGTGACGGCCGGCTTCTTCAACAACTTCGTCGCGGCCTCGGTGTTCATGTTCGTGCTGGTGATGGCATTCAATCTGTTTTCGGATGCCTTGCAGGACGCACTGGACCCGAAGAAAGTCACGGCCAGTCAGGCGGTCTGACGATGAAGCCGCGTGCACCTGATGAGACAGCTTCGTGAAGCAGCCGCCTGACGTGACAGACAGCACGGCGCCGCTGCTGGCCATCGACGATCTGTGCGTGGAATTTGCAACCGAAGCGGGCCCGGTGCGCGCCGTGGACGGCATGTCGCTGTCGATTGGCGCCGGCGAGACCGTGGGCCTGGTCGGTGAGTCCGGCTGTGGCAAGAGCGTGACGGCTTTGGCGCTTCTCGGCCTTGTGCCATCGCCGCCCGGTCGCATCGCGCGCGGCTCGGTGCGTTTTGCCGGGCGCGAGCTGGTCGGGCTGCGCGATCGGGAGCTGGCCGCGGTGCGCGGCCGCGGCATTGCGATGATCTTTCAGGAGCCGATGACCGCGCTCAATCCGGTCCTTACGGTGGCCAGCCAGATGGTCACGGTGCTGCGCCGGCAGCGGGGGCTGTCGCGTCAGGCGGCGCGCGCGCAGGCGATTGCCTGGCTGGACCGGGTCGGGATCGCCGAACCGAAGAAGCGCATCGACGACTACCCCCATCAGCTCTCCGGCGGCATGCGCCAGCGCGTCATGATCGCCATGGCGCTGTCCTGTGAGCCACGGCTGCTGATTGCCGATGAGCCGACCACGGCGCTGGATGTGACCATACAGGCACAGGTGCTGGAGCTGATTGCCAGCCTGGCGCGGGAAACCGGGACGGCGATGATTCTCATCACCCATGACCTGGGTGTGGTCGCGGAGACCTGTGAACGCGCCTGTGTCATGTACTGTGGCCGCATCGTCGAGGAGGCGCCTGTCACGGCGTTGTTCGCGACGCCTCGTCATCCGTACAGTGCCGGGCTGATCGCATCCGTGCCACGCGTACGTGCGGACAGGCTCGATCATCTGCCGACCATTCCCGGACGCGTGCCGGATCTGACCAATCTGCCAAGCGGTTGCCGTTTTCAGGACCGCTGTGCCCGCGTGTCGTCACGCTGCCGCACCGAGTCGCCGCTGCTGCGCGAGCTCGGCGGCAGCCGGGCCGCCTGCCACAACCCGGTGCCGCTGCCATGACGGCCTTGCTCGACGTCCGCGGGCTCAGCAAGTTCTTTCCGATTCGTGGCGGCGTCTTGCGGCGCGTGGTTGCGCAGCTCAAGGCCGTGGATGGCGTTGACCTTGTGCTCGAGCGGGGCCGCACCCTGGGGCTGGTTGGCGAGTCCGGCTGCGGCAAGTCGACGCTGGGGCGTGCGGTGCTGCGGCTGACAGAGCCCACCGCCGGTGAAGTCATGCTCGACGGCACCCCGGTCACCGGCATCTCGCACCGCGCTCTGACGCGCCGCAGACGCGAGATGCAGATCATTTTCCAGGATCCCTACGCTTCGCTGAATCCGCGCCGCACCATCCTTCAGACCCTGCTTGAACCGCTCAACCTGCATCGTGTCGGCACGCCGCAAACCAGACGTGCGCGCGTTGAGGAGCTGCTCGATCTGGTCGGTATGAGCCGCACGGCGCTGTCGCGTTATCCGCATGAATTTTCCGGCGGACAGCGGCAGCGTATCGGCATCGCGCGCGCGCTGGCGCTGGATCCGAAACTGGTGGTGGCCGATGAAGCGGTATCGGCGCTGGATGTGTCCGTCCAGGCGCAGGTGTTGAATCTGCTTGCCGACCTCCAACAGCGGCTCGGCCTTTCGTTTCTGTTCATCTCGCACGATCTGGCCGTGGTGCAGCATGTGTCGCATGACGTTGCGGTGATGTATCTGGGGCGGATCGTGGAGATGGGACCGGCGGACCGTGTGTACGCCGATCCGAAGCATCCGTATACGCAGGCGTTGCTGTCGGCCGCCCCGGTGCCCGATCCGCAGCGCAGGTCGCGGCGCATCGTGTTGCCAGGCGATGTGCCGTCAGCGGCGAACCCGCCGCCCGGCTGTCCTTTTCATACCCGCTGTCCGCAGGTCATGCCCGAGTGCCGGACGGTCCGCCCGGTGACGACGAATCTGGGTGACGCCAGTCACCCGCATCGGGTCGACTGCCATCTGTACGGCGAGAAGGGCTGAAGGGGTTGCAGTGACTGCGGTCTGCAGACCGCGGTGGCCTGATGATTGCGGCGCAGGATGGCATGCCTGCCTGCGCCGCAATCCGTCAGTTGGCGGGGCGTCAGCGGTTGCGACGCGTCAGGCTGCCGAAGTGGTAGCGGCCGCCGAGGAACACGATGCTGTCGTCTTCATCCAGGCGCAGACGTCCGCCCACCGAGATCGCATCGCTGAGAAAGTACTGCCCGCCGAATTCCAGTACGGCATCGGTCCCGGAGCGGACTGAGCTGTCGAGCATCACGGAGCCGCTGAGTTCGGCGTTGCGGGTGATCCAGGAACGCAGCGTGCCGCCGAAGATGAAGCCGTCGCTGCTGATGGTGGGCGGCGGACCGGGACGACGCAGCCGCGTATCGGCGTAGGCCACATGCGCGATCACGTCGACGTTCGGGGCCAGTCCCCAGCGGTAGCCGGCACCCAGCTGCATGGTCCGACGCTTGAAGTTGTTGCCGAAGTCCCAGTCCTGCCATGACGCGAAGGCGTGCAGGCGGTCGACAACCTCGACGGAGGCGCCGAGTTCAAAACCGCTGGAGCTGACGTCGCTCAGGGCAAAGTTCGCATACGCGTAGTTGTAGGGCAACGGGCCGTAGTCCGGCTGCTGCGCATGGGCGGCTGACAAGCCTGCCAGCAGCGCACCGGCAGCCAGGGTAGCGGTCAGTGTCTTCATCATGGTCCGATCCTTGGTTGAGAGCACAGTGCCATTTTAGTGCACTGAGCAATTCGTGACACGAAATTGCAATGAAAGTCGCCGAATGTCGGCAATTTGCGACATTCGGCGCGGGTGGACGCGTTGGTTGCCGGACGCGGAGGAGCTACGGCGGAGAGCCGCCGGCTTCGCGGATCTTGCGCAGGACTCTGTCTTCGACCCACTGCGCGCTCCACCAGTCGATCGGTGTCACCGCTTCGCCGTGCAGGAGCGTGGTGAAATGCAGGTGGTCGCCGCCGGCCAGGCCGGTCACCCCGGTTCGCCCCAGCCGCTCCTCCATCTCCACCATGTCGCCCTCGCGCACTTCGATGGACGACAGATGCGAGTACAGCGTCTGCAGGCCCATGCCGTGGTCGAGAATCACGGTGTTGCCATAGATGCCCAGCCAGCCGGCGTGCAGCACGCGACCCCGATTGGCGGCCAGCACCGGCGCGTTCGCCGTGGAGGCCAGGTCGAAGCCCAGATGAACCTGAAAGTCGATCTCGCGGTCGTTATAGACATAGGTGCGCTGATCGGCGAACCCGGCTTCAACGGCGGTGTTGATCAGCTGCCGGAAGGGGCCGCGCCACAGGATCTCGGAGGAGGTCTCCAGCGCCCTGGCGGCGATCGCTTCATTGTTCATGCGCCGCAGGTCCCGGTTGATGCGTAGAAACGACACCAGCAGGTCGGCCGGATCGTCCACCTCCAGCTCGGGCGTTTGCTGCAGTATCTGCGGCACGACGCGTTCCATGAACGCATCGTTCAGGCGGATCGTGCTGCTGCGGAAATTGCGTGGAAAGACGCGGGTATCGAAGGCGGCGGTACCCTCGTTGCCCAGTTCGTCGCGTGCATACAGCCGGATCGGTACATTGACTTCCTGGTTCCACAACACCGCAAAGAATGCGACATGCAGTCCGGGGTCATCGGTGATGCCGGCGCCGCTGGCCGGGTATCCGGGGAACTCGATATCGCCTACCCGTACACCGGACTCGGGTGCCGGCGGATTGACCCGGTAGACCACCATTTCCGAGCCGCCGTGATTTATATAGTGAAACATGGACTGCACGGTCACCTGCGGGGGAATCAGGCGCACTTCGAATTCGTGCGTGGTCGTCGATTCCGCCTCCCGGTAGCCGAACAGCACCGGCCGTGAGGCATTGACCGTGATGGTGGCAGTGCCGGCGCGCAGTTCCGGGATATCGCGGCGACCCAGTGGTCGGGTGATCAGCAGCCGGTCTTCACCGTCGCGTACGGCCGCGCTGGACTCGTCGCCGAGGCTGAACAGTGACACTTCCGCGTCGCCCTGACGCAATGCCACGTCAAGACGGGTGAATCGGGCACGGGGCGCTTCCACGGCAACCGAGAGCCGGCCGATCTGACCGACCAGCGCGGGCTCGACAACTGTGATCTGCGGGCCGTCGGCGCGTCCTGCCTGGAACCACGCCGCCGCCACCCCGATCACGACAACAGCCAGTAGGGCGATCAGTTTGTTCATAGCCCGGCATTGTACCGATCCGGCCGCGGGCCGCTACCGGTTGTGATCAGGGCGTGTCGTGCGAGGCCGTCTCGGGCCAGTCCAGGTGCTGCGCCGCGGCGGCGAACCGTGCCCACTCGTCGTTGAACTGTCGGCGCAGGGACCTGGCGCGCGCGAGCTGATGGCGGTGCAGTTTGCGCAGCGGCGCCAGTTCGCTGTCGGTGCCGGATTGGCTGTTGATCGTCCGCGCGTGTTTTTGCAGGCGCCGGCTGGCGATACATGCGTCCTGGTAAGCGCCCAGATGGTTCTGCAGCCGGCGTGCGGCGCGCGACGCACGCTGCAGGGTCCGGGGATACACTTCGGCACAGTACTCGAGCTGATAGCGCAGCTTCTTGACCCTGATGCGCAGACGGTGGAGTTTTTCGGGCGGCGATCCGGATCTGATACCGTTGCCGTATCGCAACAGCCGGCGCGTTGCGCGCTCGATGCGAGCCGGCAGTTCCTCGGCCAGCGTCGCATGCCATCGACGCTTCCACTCGCGCTCATTGGCGAGCCGTTGCAGCAGGCCGGCGAATGATGCCATCAGGCGTTGGTAGCGCCTGCGCCTGTACAACGGCGCAAGCGCCGAGCGCGCGCTCACGCAACGTTCCTGCAGCCGCGATTCGTAGGTGGCCAGACGGGTGCGCGTGTCATCCGGCATCGCTGCCAGGTAGTCATTCAGATGTGCGCTGTAGACGTCGAGGTCGCGAACCTCACCGAGCTTCTTCGAAAGCCAACGCAGACGGCGCTGCAGTTGGCGGCGACGCCTGCGTGGCAGAAGGTCTTCGCAGAGGCTGAGCGTTGCGCGGGCACGACGAATCGCGACACGGCTCTGGTGAACCTGTTCGGCATTCGGCAGGCCGATGGTGTCGTTGGACGCCTCCGCCTGGCGCAGGCGATCGGCGGACTGTTGCAGACACGCACGCATGAAAGACGCGATGGGCTGCGTGAGTTGCAGGGTACTGCGACCCGGCGCCATACCGTTGTCCGGGCCTGTGTCCTCAGGGCTGTTTCGCGTCACCTCTGAAGTTGCGTCTGACGGAGTTGTGGTCGATGCAGACATGCTCGGGTTGCGGGACTACTTGCAAAGTTCCGGAAAAGTTGCGATGTTAACCGCGCTTGGTGTTCCCGGGCTACCTGGACACCTTCTGAACAGGGAAATGATTCCCAAAACGCGGCAGTCGGAAACGATTGACATCCAGTAGACAACTCAAGGATACTTCTGCCCCACATATGGTCACGAAATCAAAAAAGACCTCACGGTCAAAACGTCAGCTCAAAACCGATATCAATCGGGAGTTTGACGGCGAAGGTGTCCGTAAAGCGCTCCTGGCTGCACTGGAAGTGCTGTACGGCGATTTTCCGCATCTGACTCTTGCACAGTACCTCGTTTCACTCGAAGTGCTGGTCGCGGAAGCGGAAGGTTCCCCCCACACGCTCGTTTCCCTGGTCAGGAAGCTGAATATGCCATACTCGACAGCCTCGCGTGTCGTATGGTCTCTGACTCGGGAAGGCGGTGAAGTCGGCGTGCTGATGTACGAACGTCACCCGACCGATCGCCGCAAGAAGTACCTCGTTATCGATCCGGATGGCCCGGATCCGATGGTGCCCAAGGTGCTGAGCAAGACGCTGATCGAGTACTACGGCGACAGCGTGCTGAAGCTCAAATCCGTCGCGAGCTGATCGCAGCATCAATCCAGACGCTGGCGCGACTCCGGTTGCGCCAGCGTTGTTTCGTGCATGACCCTTGCCGCAGCCCACACCAGGGCTCCCCGGTGACCGTCGGCAATCCGCTCCAGCCCCTCATCCAGCGTGACCCAGCAGCAGGCCTGCCGGCTGCTGACACCTTCCTCCGTTGCCACCGGATCCGCTGTCAGATCCGACGCACGCTCACGCGACCCCGGCTCGCCACGCGAGACGGTTGCCATCACAAACACGATGGCGCCGGTGCCGGCGGCAGCGGCGCCATCCTTCTTGCCTGAACCCTCATACCACGCATCGTGCAGGCGTGTCGGCCTGCTGAATGGCGCAGCAGCGATCCGCGCCTCCGCAAGCGCTGCGATGACTGCGCGCTCGACGCTGTCGGCGACGGCGACGGGAAGCTGCCATGCGCCTTGTCGATGTACCAGCAGAAACCGGGCACCGTCCGCGGTTTCGCGAATCACGATCGCGCCTGCCGGATGCCGGTGGCCGTCCTGCTTCATTGTCATGACCGCGGCAGTCCGCGGCACGCACAGCCGGCTGTCGCTGTACCCCCGTGCATCGAAAAAGTTAAGCTAATGCTCATGCACACAGAAATCACCGAATACCATCACGAAGACCTCGTCTGCGAAGGGTACGCTGCCTACGATTCGATAACCATGGCCAAACGGCCAGGCGTGCTGGTCTGTCACGCCTGGGGCGGGCAATCGGACCTCGAGCGCGACAAAGCCGAAAAACTCGCTGCACTGGGTTACGTGGGTTTCGCCGCCGATCTGTTCGGCAAGGGCGTACGCGGCGGCACGATGGAACGCAATCGCGAGCTGATCAAGCCCTTCATCGATGACCGTGCGCTGCTGCGTGAGCGGCTGACGGCCTCGCTGGCGGCGCTGCGGGCCCACCCGCTGGTCGACACCAGTCGCATGGCCGCCATCGGTTACTGTTTCGGGGGGCTGTGCGTTCTGGATCTCGCCCGCAGTGTGCCGAACGGCCTGCGCGGGGTCGTGAGCTTTCACGGTTTGCTGCACCCGCCATCGCTGGGGGAGCAGGCGCCCATCTCCAGCCGCATTCTGATCCTGCACGGATGGGATGACCCGCTGGCGCTGCCCGAACATGCCGCCGCCATCGCCACGGAACTGTCCGCGGCAGGTGCGGACTGGCAGCTGCACGCCTACGGCGGCACCCGGCATGCATTTACCAATCCGAAGGCCAGTGATGCGGAGCATGGACTGGTGTACAACGAAACTGCCGATCGCAGATCGTGGGTCGCCATGAAGAATTTCCTTCGCGAAGCACTTGCCTGAATCGTTCATCTGGCGGCTGAAGCCGCGGTACGCCATGGAGTTACCAAATGTATACATCTCAACTTCGCTTGATACTGCTGCCGGCACTTGTGGTGATTCTGTCGGCAACCGTGGCCTGTTCGCAGACCGACTCCACGCCCTCCACACAGGCCCTTGCCAACGACATGATCGATGCCATGGGTGGGCGGGCTGCGCTGGAAGGCGTGAGTGTGCTGGTGGCCAGCGGTACCGGAACCCGGACCCGACTCGGTCAGGAACCCGAGGCAGGCGGTGAAGATCCGCTGGCGACGCTGGAGATCACCGAAACTCTGGATCTTGCCAATCAGCGGGCAGCCTTCGTCTACAGCGTGCGCACCGGTGCCGGTTTCAGTCAGCAGCGCACCGAAGTGCTCACGACGTTCGAAGGCCAGCGGATTGGCTGGGCCACTGGCGGCGGCCGACCGAACATCGCAACGTCGGTGGATGGTCTGTTCAGCTGGGCGGCGCAGAACTCGCCGGAGTGGCTGCTGCGTCGCAATGTGATTTCGATCGCGTTGGCTGCAGCGGATGCACCCGCCAGTCAGCAGCCGCAGTCACGTCAGTTCAACGGTCGCGATGCGCTGTACGGCACCACTGTGCTGCCGCAGACAGGGGAGCAGATCGGACTCTACTTTGACCCCGACACCGGCCTGCTCGCCGGTTTCAGTGCCACCGACAGCGAAGTGATGCTCGGCGATGTGCCGGCGCGTTATGTGCTCGAGGACTATCGTGATGCCGGAGGACTGCAACTGCCGCATTCCATCACCATCATCAAGGACGACCAGCCGTACTCCAGCCTCAGCTATACGTCCATGACGCTCAATGACAGCAGCGCGCTGGCGATATTCGATGTGCCCGAGGACGCACACGAACAGGCGCGCGCGGTACTGGAGGCCGACGGTTCGTGGGCGCCGGTGCAGCTCGAGCGGGTGACCGACAACGTGCATCAGGTCATGGCCTATTCGCACAACAGCATGGTCGTGGAGTTCCCGGACTTCGTGGCCGTGGTCGAGGCACCGTATACCCAGGCACAGAGCCTCGCGCTGGCACGACAGATTCGCGAGCAGTTCGGCAAGTCGGTGCGATACGTGGTCCCCACCCATCCGCATTACGACCACGTCGGTGGCGTGCGGGCGCTGGCTGCACTCGGGGCGGATGTGATCGTCGCAGCCGGTCATGAGGCCGAGATGCGCCGTATCGTGGAATCGCCACAGACCAATCCTGCCGACGAACTCGCCCGACGCAGGGCTGCCGGGGAATCCGTGGGGCAGGTGGTCGTATTCGACGACACCACCACGCTGGAAGGCGGTGATCAGCAGCTTGTGCTGTACGCGGTGGACGACTTCGATCATTCGCGCCCGATGGTGCTGGCCTTTGTGCCGGAGGCCGGTGCGCTGTTTCAGAGCGACATCTTTTTCGGTGCGGTGACACCCGATGCGCAGGTGCTGTTGAACGTGATCCGCGATCGCGAACTCGACGTGCGGCACATCGTCGGCGGCCACGGCGGCACGCTGCCATTCAGTCAGCTGGCCGGCAACGGCCAGTAGCCGGCACGCGCAGGCACGCGCCCGACCCTTCAGGCGCCGGCGTTACTTTGTGGCGGCCGGTTTCCGGCGACGTACGAACCGTCGGATCCGGCCAGCGCCGAGCCACAGGCCGATTGTGCTGGTCGCCAGCGCGCCGATGCTCAGCACGATGAGGCCTGTGTCCCACAGCGGGCGGCGGTTGTACCAGAACGCAAAGTCCAGGCTGTGCAGGCCATTGAAAAGCCAGCGCTCCAGCCGGTTCATGCGATGCAGGCGCGAGACGATGCGGCTGAGAGCCGGGTCCACGTAGTACCAGGTGCGTTGCGGGTCCTCGAACTTCACGCGCAGCACCGGCAGCGGCGCCTGGCCGGTGCGCGAGTAGTAGTAGGCGTCGTACCGGGTCAGCAGTTCATGCTCGGCGATCGGTACGCCGCCGGCCGTGGCGGCCGCGAGTCTCTCCAGCAGCGAATCGATACTGAACGGCTCCTCGCGAACGCGCAGCGGATCGGCAGTCAATAGCAGAGCAGGCGGCTGGGCCCGCTCGCTGGCACGAAACTGCTGCTCATTGATGCCGACCGTCCGGCTGCCGCTGTGTCGCACGAGGTAGTAGGGTTCGTCCTGGATGCGCGTCAGTTCGATCTCCCTGACACTGTGTTCGCCCAGCACTGCCGACCAGATGGCCGCGTCGTGCATCGGAAATCGCTGCAGGTCCAGCGGCCCGCCGCTGTAGACATCACCGTGTACGGCAAGTCCCGGAACGCTCTGCCACGCGAATGGCTGCATCGACAGCAGCCCGCTGAATGCCCATGTCAATGCGAACAGACCGAACACCGCGCCGGTGATGTAGTGCCAGCGCATCATGCCGCGATAGGGAATGGAGCGTGACAGACTGAACGGCCGGCTGCGGCGGAACTGCGTGAACGCCAGTATCAGACCGAGCATCGCAATCAGACTTCCCACCGCCGATGCGATCACAACGCTCCAGTACCAGGCCGGCTGATTGGTTCTCAGCGGTGTGATGTAGAACCAGTGCGGAATCGTTCCGGCCCAGGCCAGTGCGCGACTGGATCTGTTGGTGGCCAGGACGACTTCGGCGGTGCGTGGCGATACGTACAGCTCGGTGCGTGCGCGATCATTGATGCGCAGTTTGTGCAGCGGCAGTTCGCGGACCAGGCCCAGCGTCCACTGATCGGGTGAGCTGACGACACCAAGATAGTGCACGCTGTCCAGCGGCACGGTGGCGAAGGCCGCCACGATACGACGCGCCGTCTCGGGGCCTGCCGATTCCAGCCGTTCGCCGGTGTCGGCGAATACCGTGGTGGTGCTCCCGGCAATGGTGAAGCGGTACGCCGGTCTGCCCAGTACCGTCAGCAGTCGTGCCTGCGATGGGCTTGCATCGGGCGTGGCGCGGGTCGCCGCTTCCGCGGCGGACAGCTGAATGGCGCTGAAGTCCAGCACCGGCAGGCGATCCACGCGCGCCTGCGGTGACAGGCTCGGCATACCGCCGGCATACATCATGACGATCCCGGAGATGAACCAGACGATGAACACGAGGCTCATCGGGATGCCAAGGTAGCGATGAACCACGATCAGCGTGCGTTGCAACATGGAATACACCGGGAAAGGGAATACGAACGACAGACCCACTCGCAGCGGGTCGTCCGGCACCTTACCGACAGGGCCGGCACGATGACAAGCTTCCCGGCCGACTGCATGCGCCGGCACTGCAGGATTGTCGGCTTGGCAATGTTCGCCGAAGCTGGTACGGTCGAAAGGCAAGGCTACTGGCCACTGCGGATCACGGTCCGGAATATGCAGCTCTGATGGCGTTTGACAGCGTTGAGCTGATTCGACATGCCGGCCGCGAAAGGCCAGTTCACAACAAGAACTGTCTGGCATCAACCATGCCGTTAGTCAAAACAGCCCACTCATCCGCCACGGTGACTGAAATTCCTGTCCGGCGCTCGGCCGGAGCGGTCGGCGTGGCCATTGTTCTTGGCAGCAGTGTCAGTCTCGGCCTGGTCGGCGTGGCCATGGCGCAGATTGTGGACGAGTCCGACGCCGACAGCATCGCTGCGGACGGCTATCTGCCGACCATTGTGGTCACCCCTGCATGGCGTCCGGTCGATGTCCAGGAAGTGCCGGCCAGCGTCAATCACTACGATGGCGAGTCGCTGACCGGAACCGGCATCTACAACACACTCGACCTTCAGTACCGGACACCCGGACTCGTATTCAAGACCAATGCGGTGCTTGGCCAGCCCTATCTTCGCGGCATCGGCAGTGACTTCGTGTCGGCTGGCGCCGAGTCCAGCGTCGCCACGTTCATCGATGGTGTGTACATGCCGCGCGCGTACGACACGATCGTGGATTTCTTCGATGTCGATCGTGTCGAGGTGATCCGCGGGCCGCAGGCGGTACATCTGGGCCGCAATGTCGTTGGTGGTGCGGTCAGCATTCACAACGTGGATCCGCAGCCGCGGGCCGGCGGCTATCTGGATGTGTCGCTGGGCAACTATGCGCAGCGACAGGTACGCGGCGCGCTCAACGCCCCGCTGCTGAAGGGCGCCGACGGTGGTGAGATTGCGCTGCGCCTTGCCGGCATCAGCACACAGCGCGACGGCTATGTGAGCAATGTGCTGCTGGGCAGCGATGCCAACGACGACAGTTTTCATGCCATGCGCGCAAAGCTGCTGGTTGCGCCGGCAGGCAGGACGGAGCTGCTGCTGGGTGTTGAGCGCCACAGTGAGGACAGCTCCCGTTCGCTGGGGTCACATCCGCATCCTGAAGCCGGCACCAACGGTGGCATCCTGATGGGCGGCACGGTGCCGGACAATCCACGCCAGGTCACGGAGAACATCCCGCCCGAGATCCGGATGACGTCGATGCGCTACAACGCACGCGTAATGTGGGAGGGGGATTCATTCGATCTTTCGTCAACCACCGCCTGGATCGCAACCGATGCGGAACTGGCGCTGGACCTGGATGGTACGGATGCGGATTTTTCCGCAAATTTTCCCAGCGGCCGCTCGCGAAGCCTGATGCAGGAACTGCGGATCGTCGCGGACCGGGGAGACTCGCTGTCATGGACAGCCGGAACATTCGTGCTCAGCGAAGAGGCCGCGCAGATGCTCGACGTGCGTTTGCCGCAGGTGGCTACGCGCAACGTTGCGCTTGGCAATGTCGACACCGCCTCGCATGCGGTGTTCGGCGAGGTGGGCTACCGCTTCAGCGATCGTGTCAGGGGAACGGCCGGCATGCGCTACAGTCGCGACCGACGCCGGCATGATTTTACACGCACCGTCACAACTGAAGGCGGCCAGACCATCGCGACCCAGAACGCGGCGGCACGATTCAGCGCGCTGACACCGGAACTGGGTGTGGAATTCAGCCCGGGCACAGACCGCCTCTACTACTTCAATGCGGCGCGCGGCTACAAGGCCGGCGGATTCAACACGTCTACGATTCAGCCGGCGTTCGAGCCGGAGTTCATCGTTGCCTATGAAGCAGGCATGAAGGCAACCCTGCCAGGCCACGGACTGCGGCTCAACGGTGCCGTCTACCACTACGACTACCGCGACATGCAGCTGAATACGCCGCCGACCGATGCGCCGCCGGGCACGTTCCCGCGGGTGATCAATGCCGCGCGCTCGACGATACGCGGCCTGGATTTGCATGTGCTGTACCAGCCGCTGCAATCGCCCTGGTTCATCGATGCCGTTGGCGCGTTGATGCAGGCCCGGTTCAGCAACTTCCGGTCGCTGGATCCGAACAACCCTGATGTAGACCCGGACAGAGCCGGCAATGCGCTGCCGCAGGCGCCGGATGTGTCGATCAACCTCGGGATTGGCCGGCGCTGGACAACAGCGCCCGGCATGCTCAGCGCACGCATCGACTATCGTTATCAGTCCGGCATCCACTTCAATATCTACGAAGATCCGGCGCTGTATCAGCCTGGCTACGGGCTGCTGGGTGCCGTCGTAGCATTTGCGCCTGCCGGAGGAGGCTGGTTCGCCGAGGCCTGGGGGCGTAACCTCACCAACAGACTGCATGCCCAGACCATCTCACGCAACGATCCTCTGACCGGCGTGAAACGCTTCTGGGGTGCCCCGCGTACGTTTGGCCTTCGCGCCGGGTACAGGTGGTAACTGCTGATGGCACACACCGCGATCCAGACCGCGGATTCCGTCGTTGACCGGATCTATGCCGCCGCGCTTGAGCCTGCCGCGTGGTCATCGGCGATGCACGGAATGCAGCGACTGTTCGGCGGCCGCGCCTGTGGCATCTATGTATCGGACATGCAGCGCCGCAAGGCCAGGCTCATTCATGTTCGTGGCCTGGATGCGGGTTATCTGCGTACCTACGAGGATCACTTCCTCTGCAACAACCCCTGGGCCAATGTGGCGCAGCTGCAGGGCCCGGGCGTGATTCGAACTGACCATTCGCTCGATGAGTACTTCAACGAGCCCGGCTATTATCGGCGCACCGCGCTGTTCAATGAGTGGATGAAGCCGCAGCAGTTCATCCACACACTGGGCACGAACCTGCATGTGGACGCGCGCACGCGGGTCAAGTGTTTCGTCTACCGCAATGCGCGTGGCGGAGCCTTCGATGCAAACCAGTTGTTGCTGTTCGAACGGCTGGGCCGACACCTGATCAACGCGGTGCGCGTGGCACGTCGGCTGGCCAGTGAGGATGCGGAGTCCGACAAGCTCGCCGACATGGCGGATCAACTCAGCTTTGGCGTCGTGCTGGTTGACGATCAGGCCCGTGTGCTGCAGGCCAATCGGTTTGCCCGCAAGCTGCTGCGTGAGCGCGACGGTCTCCAGGCGAGCAGGGGACTGCTGGTTGCGAGCCATACGGGCGATCGGTCGGCGCTGACGCAGCTGGTGCACGACGCGCTCGCGGTTCACCGTGCACAGTCACTGGACGCACCGCGTCGGGTGAACCTGCGCCGGAAGACGCGCCGCCGACCGGTGTGTGTCGCTGCGGTCCCGCTACCCAGGCGCAGCGACAATCCATTCGCCGAACGCCATGCCGCGTTGGCGCTGATTCTTACGGATCCGGACTCAGCCAGCGATGTCTGTGGCGAACTGATGAAGCAGCGCTTCGGGCTCACGCCAGCTGAAATCCGGCTGGCGTACAGTCTGGCGCGGGGCCTTACGCTGCGGGACGCCGCGGAAGAGTCGGGCCTCACCTATGAGACGGCGAGGTCGTATCTGAAGGGCATTTTTCACAAGACCGGCACAAGCCGCCAGGCGGAGCTGCTGCGCACGCTGATGATGCAGTGCGGTGCGACGGGGCCGTCGTCCTAACTCAGCTGCGCCAGCAGCGCACGCAGCCAGGTCTTCACGATCGTGGCATTCTGAGGACCGATTCGAATCAGGATCCTGTGTCCCGCCGACAGCGACTCGAGCCGCTCGTCGGCATATTCATACAGCACATTGGGCTGCACCAATGCGATGGCTCCGCGCGGTTGTGGTGCTTCCAGAAGGTGCTCGACAACCTCCAGCAGGCGCCGATGAAAGCTTTCGTCGGGGTGGCCGAGTTCCTCGTAGGCTTCCTGAAGCAGCGGATAGTACCTGCGGTAGAGCAGAGCCGTTGCCCGCGGATCGGTGGCTTCCAGAAGACGCACCAGTGACTGATAGCGATCGTAGTTCTCGGGATTGAGCAGCAGCGCGTCGTCCGGGCCTGCGACCATGAAGCTGCCGGCGATCGGGTTGATCGGCCGCTGCCTCTCGCTGACATGCGAGCGTGGCAGATTGTCGACGGTCACCACGAAGTTGCGCAGGATCGCATCGATCACCAGCAGCGGCCGCAGGGCTTCCACGCCAAGGAGTTCGGCAAGGTGGTCGAAGACTTCTTCGTCGCTGTCATCCAGTTCCGGCAACGGGATTGCGGATGGCAGCGTGTCGTTGGCGGTGCCCGCTGTGATCGGTGGCGGCGCCGCGGGACGTTCGATTCGCGCCGGACCCGTCTGCGCAGGTGCGGCAGCCGCGCCTGCCGCATCGCCGGACGCCGGTTCTACAGGTGTGCCGCTGAATCGAAAGGCTATCGCGAGGACCGCCAGCAGCAGCGTGATTCCCGCAACCCAGGGCCATATAGAGTGCTTCATCGCGGCTTCCTGCCCGTGCACGCAGATGCAACTATACTGGAGTCCGGTACGCGCAAGACAGTTCCCGAGCGACCCATGCGCCGAATATTGCTACTGCTGGCGGGCGGCTATCTGGCACTGGCAGGGATCATGTTTCTGTCCCAGCACAGACTGCTGTATCTGCCCGACATGCCCGGCCGCGAGCTGACGGCGACGCCGGCGGACGTGGGCCTCGACTACGAGGACGTTCACATCACCACTGCGGACGGAGTCGAACTGCACGGCTGGTGGCTGCCGGGCGACACGCGCACGACGCTGCTGTTCTTTCACGGCAATGCCGGCAACATCTCGCACCGGCTGCACAGTCTGGAGCAGTTTCATGGTCTGGGTCTGTCGGTGCTGATCATCGACTACCGTGGCTACGGGCGCAGTGAAGGCCGGCCCGGGGAGCAGGGCACGTATGACGACGCGCTCGCGGCGTGGCGACATGTCATCGAGCAGCGCGGGATACCTGCGCACGAAGTCATCCTCTTCGGGCGTTCGCTGGGTGCGGCCATCGCCGCCTGGCTGGGAACGCAGACTGCACCGGGGGCGGTGATCCTGGAGGGTGCTTTCACATCGATACCGGACCTCGGTCAGGAGCTGTATCCGTTTCTGCCGGTGCGCTGGCTGAGCCGCTTCGATTACGCTACGCGTGAGTATGTCGCTGGGATTACCGCCCCGGTGCTGATCGTTCATGCCACCCGTGATGAGATAACGGGGTTTCATCACGCGGAAGCACTGTATGAGGCAGCCACCGGGACGCGGCAGCTGCTGGCGCTGGACGGTACACACAACAACGCGCATGTGCGCGATGAGCACCGCTATCTCACAGGCATTTCCGCGTTCCTGCGCGATGCCGGCCTGGCGCATGCTGAGCAGACGGCCAGACTGGCCGGCGATGACGACCTGCATTGACGAGCCGCGATGACCAGCGGCGATGACGACACCGGGCGCCGCCCGACTGTGGAGTGACGATGACAGCAAGAACCGTATTGCGTGCCGGCGACCCGATGCTGCGTCGCCCGGCAGCGGAGGTGACCGCCTTTGGCGAGCCGTGGCTGCGTGAGCTGGTCGCGGATCTGATCGACACGATGCACGCCTACGATGGCGCAGGTCTTGCCGCGCCGCAGATCGGTGAGCCGTGGCGTGTGGTCGTGTTCGGCTTCGATGCCAATCCCCGCTACCCCGAGGCCGAGCCGGTGCCGTTCACGGTGCTCGTCAACCCGCTGATCACCGTGCTGGATGCGACGCTGGAGGAAGGCTGGGAAGGCTGCCTGAGTGTGCCCGGACTGCGTGGCCGCGTGCCAAGGCCGGCAGGCATCCGCTACCGGGGCATGGACCCCACCGGTGCGCCCATCGATCGCACGGTTTCAGGGTTTCACGCGCGCGTGGTACAGCACGAGTGCGATCATCTGGACGGCATCCTGTACCCGGAGCGGATGCGCGATCTCAGCACACTGGGATTCATCGAGGAGCTTCGCGACAGTCAGGCTATGGGCGACCTCGCTGCAGCCGACTAGCCGCGTTGCCCCACAGCATCAGCAGACACGGCGTCATGATCAGCGTGAGCACGGTGGCGAACGCCAGTCCGCCGGAAATCGCCGTGGACAGCTGTGTCCACCACTGCGTGGACGGTCCGCCAATCTGAATCTCGCGCGTGACGAAGTTGATGTTCACGCCCAGCACCATCGGCATGAGGCCGAGGATCGTGGTCACCGTCGTCAGCAGCACCGGCCTGAGCCTCTCGGAGCACGTGAGCAGGATCGCGTCGCGCACGGCCACCCCCTGACTGCGGATCAGATTGTACGTGTCGATGAGCACAATGTTGTTGTTCACGACGATGCCCGCCAGCGCGATCACCCCGATTCCGCTCATCACGATGCCGAAAGGCTGGTTGGTGACCAGCAGGCCCAGCAGCACGCCGACGGTTGAAAATATCACCGCCGACAGAATCAGCACTGCCTGATAGAAGCTGTTGAACTGCATGACCAGAATGATCGCCATCAGAAACAGCGCCACGGCGAAGGCCCGGGAGAGAAATTCCTGCGCTTCGCGCTGATCCTGGTCCTCGCCCTTGAAAACGATGTCGACGGCAGGGTTGATGTCCGCGGTGGCCAGCCAGCGTTGCAGCTCGCCGACCTTGTCGTCGGCCAGCACGCCGTCGGCCACGTCGGCGCTGATGCGCATCACGGGCATGCCATCGGTTCTCTGCAGGGTGCCGACGCGCGGTGCCGCGGTACGCTTGACGAAATTGCTGATCGGGACGCCGCCGGTGGGTGTGGCCACGCGCACGCGGTCCAGTTGCAGCAGGCTGCGATACTCCGCCGGAAAGCGGATGCGAATCTCCACTTCATCGTCGGCGTCATCAGGCCGGTAGTCGCCGATGTGTATGCCATTGGTGACCAGCTGAATCGCGTTGCCCACGGTGGTGAGATCGGTGCCGAAGCGCGCGGCCTGGGTGCGATCCACCTGCAGCCGCCATTCGATGCCCGGGATCGGTCGTGTGTCGGCGATGTCCACCAGGCCGCCAATCGACTCCATGCCTTCGCGCACGCGGGCAATGGCCTCCGGCAGCAGGTCGGCCTGCCGCGATGCCAGTTCCAGCTGAATCGGCTTGCCGGTGGGCGGACCGGATTCCTGACCCTGCGTCTCGATCACGATGCCGGCAATGTCCGCCGTGCGCTCACGGACTTCGGCCAGTATCTGGACGGCGGGGCGCCGGTTCTGCCATTCGACGAAGCGCAGCTGTATGCGTCCGATGGTGTCTTCGTCGGCCTCGTCGTCGAAGCGCAGGCCGCTGCGCGCATAGACGGACGTCAGCTCCGGCATGCCCAGAAGGCGCGACTCCACCTGCTGGACCAGTGCATCCCGTTCGGTCACCGACAGGTCGCCGCGCGCGTGGATGTTCACCACCGCCTGCGTGGGCTCGACGTCGGGAAAGAACTCGAAACCGCGTCCATACAGCGCGTACAGCGTATATGCGCCGGCGAGCACGACAGTTGCGCCGAAAAAGATCTTGCCCGGATGACGCAGCGCGCGCCGCAACACGGCGATGTAGACTCCGGCCGCACCGCGCACGGCAGCCAGCCTTGCCGCCACGTCGTCTTCGCCGCTGATCGCACGGGTGGCACCCATCGGTGCGCCGTCGCTGATCATCGCCTGCTGGCGGCCCAGCAGGGCGCCCACGGTGGGTACGAATAGCAGGGCCATGATCAGCGATGCGGACAGCACGATCACCAGCGTGATCGGCAGGTACTTCATGAATTCGCCGGCGATACCCGGCCAGAACAGCAGCGGCAGGAACGCCGACAGCGTTGTCGCCGTCGCCGCGGTAATCGGCCAGGCCATGCGGTTCGCGGCCAGTATGTAGGCCTGCTTGCGCGTGAAGCCGTCGCGCAGATTGCGGTCGGCCAGCTCCACGACCACGATCGCGCCGTCGACCAGCATGCCGACTGCCATGATCAGCGAGAACAGCACGACGATGTTGATGCTGTAGCCGGCCACCGCGAGGATCAGAATGGCCGTCAGGAACGAGCCTGGTATCGCAAGGCCGACGAGCCCTGCCGAGCGCGGTCCCAGCGCCGCCAGCACCACGATCATCACCAGCAGCACGGCGGCAAGCACATTGTTCTGCAGATCGCCGAGCATGGTGCGCACATCTTCGGAGCTGTCCTGGGTGAACGTCACTTCGACGTTGCCGGGCCAGAACTGCCGTTCGACTTCGACGGTATGGCGCACCAGGTCGACGACATCGACGATGTTGGCGCCGATGCGCTTGGAGATCTCCAGCGCCACTGTGGGTTGACCGTTCAGGCGTGCATAGCCCTCCGGATCCTTGAAGGTGCGGCGGATGGTGGCAATGTCCTGGAACGTGACCGTGCGCAGCCCGTCGGCTTTCACCGGCAGAGTCATGATCGATTCCAGGTTCTCGAATACGCCCGGCACCTTCACGGCGAAGCGCCCGCTGCCGGTGTCCAGCGCGCCGGCGGCAACCAGTCGATTGCTGCGCGAAACGAAATTCAGCACATCCTGATAGTCGAGGTTGTAACTTTCCAGGCGCACCGGATCGATGATCACTTCCAGCAGTTCGTCGCGATCACCAGCCACCTCGGCACGCAGCACGCCGGGCAGTCCTTCCAGCGTGTCACGCAGATTGCGCGCCAGCGACACCAGAGCACGTTCCGGCACATTGCCGTGCAGCTGCACGATCAGCACCGGGAACAGCGCGATGTTGACTTCATTAACGGTGGGTTCGTCGGAATCGGCCGGCAGCTCGGCCTTGGCGGTGTCCACCTTCTCGCGGACGTCGGCCAGTGCCTTGGCGGCATCGAATCCTGCATCAAACTCCAGCACGATCACCGCACTGCCCTCGGCGGCCGTGGCGCGCAGCTCGCGCAGGCCCTCCACCGTGCGCAGCTCCTTTTCCATCGGCCGGATCAGCAGCCGCTCGGCGTCCTCAGGAGAAATGCCATCGTGGCCGATGTTGACGTACAGCAGCGGTATGGCAACGTCGGGCTCAGCTTCCTTTGGAATCGACAGATAACTGGCCGAACCACCAATCAGCAGTACGATCAGCACCAGGATTACCGGGCGGGGATGATTGACGAATGCGCGGATCAGGCTGTTCATGAGTCGATGCGATGCGATGCGATGCGATGCGCGGGTCGTCAGCGGCGCGCGGCGTCGGAGCCGGACTCTGCCACCGGTTCCACGCGCTCTCCGGGTGCAACGAAACCCTGACCCACCGAAATGATCCGCACCGTCGCCGGCAGGCCGGCCACCCAGATACCATCACTGCCGGAGCTGACGACATCAGTGGCAAGGAAACGTACGATCCGGTCTTCGTCGACGACTTTCACGCCGATCGCGCCGTCGTCACTGAGGGTCAGCAGCGCCGATGAGATGAAGTGCGCTTCGAGTTCGTCGGCCTGCAGTTTCATTTCGGCACTCAGCCCGGCACGCAGTGCGCCGGCGGGGTTGGGCACGGCCAGCTCGATGCGGAAGGTGCGCGTGCTCTCCTCGGCAACCGGCGCCAGATAACGCACCGTGCCCTCCAGCACAGTGCCATCCACCGCGATGGCAGTACCACGGGCGCCAGGTGCGAGAAAGCCCACCTCACGTTCACTGACTTCGCCGACCACGATCATTGGATTGGTGTCCACCAGCCGCGCGATCGTATCGCCGACACTGACGAAATCGCCAAGCTCAACGTGACGTTCCTGCATGATGGCGTCGAACGGTGCAACGATGCTGGTGCGTTGAATATCCAGTTCGATCTGCCGCAATGTTGCCCGGGCGGTCTGCAGCTGCGCATGGCTTTCCGCGATCTGCACATCAGCGGCAAGCTGCTGGCCGCGCAGCCGCTGTGCCGCCTCGTTCTGCAGCTCCATGTAGGCGACCTGCGCACGGGCTTCCTCCAGGCGCGCCTGCCGCTCGCGCAGGTCGATGCCGGCGATGCTGTCGCCGGCGCTCACCAGACGGCCGCGCTCGGCGCCGAGCGCCACAATGCGACCTTCGGTTTCGGCGCGCAGTTCCACGGAACGATTGGCCTGGGTGCGTGCGCTGACTGTGATCTCGCGCGTCAAGCGCTGCGCTTCGGAGTTGCGTACGGTCACGCGCATGGCACGCGCCGGTTCCCCGGGTTGCACGGTGTCGGAACGCTCGCTGCGCGGATTGCGGGTGGTCGGCGCGGACGCTTGCGCTGGCGGGTTGCCGTTGGCAGGCGGGCTGTTCGGTGCGCTGTTGTCGCTGCCCAGGCCGGTCAACATCCATACGGCAGCGGCCGCTGCGACGCCGGTGGCGAGCAGCACAGAGCTGGATAGGCGAAATCTTGGCATTGCGGTTCCCTGCGGTCACCCCTGGTCAACATCAGTCGTGCGAGCCGGCACGATTTGGACAATCAGACCGCAGCAGCGTGCGCTTGATCGTCAGTGCTCTGTGCCGGATTGGACGGCAGCGTTGCACATGCCGGTGCGAACCGATGACACTGCCTAAGCAGATTCCATGCCAGTTTGCTGTGCGTCGCCAACTGATTGAAAAATAGTTGGAAAGCTTCGCTCTCTGAATTCCGGTACAGCGTTCGGGTGGCGCGGAATACTACCAGCTGGCGAGATTGACCAAAAGTCCGGAGCTTCACCCCAGTCCGGCGTGCGGGCGTGGGCGTGACCGGGCCGTTGCGCAGCACTCCCCTTGTCCCGGGGACGGCGGAAGTGCGTCCTGCGCCTTGCCGCGGCCATCCATGGCCGCGGACACCCCGGACAAGGGGAGTGCTGCGCAACGGCCCGGTCACGCCCACGCCCCACCGGATCATGACTAATCATCGGGGGCAGCGCTACCGGTCAGGGCAGCACCACCCCCGAATGGGGCTTCAGGCGGATGCGCGGGCGTGTTGCGCCTGGCGCAGGGTGTAGCCACGCAGCTGATGCGCAAACTCGGTCAGCGCACGTATGCCGCTGGCCTCGGCTTCGGCGCACCAGGCCTTCAGGCGCGTGAGGCGATCGGTTTCACCTTCCACAGCCTGGTTGCACAGCGCGATCAGCCGCTGCTTGAAGTCGTAGATGGTCTTCAGGGTGCTGTCCGGCTGGACGGTTTCTTCCAGCCAGGCACGGGCGGCAGGATCGGTGCCGACCACGTGATCGCGAATCATCAGATGGCGAATCCGTCGCAGCTGCCGGCGCGTGGATGTGGTCATCTGGCCGGCATGCTGGCGCAGCACCGGGCGGATCACGCGTCGTCCGTACAGCTTCAGCACGTGGAAGCGATTGCCGAGCACCGCCTGCAGCGTCTCGGTGTCCACGCCTTCCTTGTCAGGCGTGAACGAGGCTGTCGGTGCACTGCGGCGTACCTTTGCCAGGCCCACCATCTCCATCAGTCGAATATAGGCCCAGCCGATGTCGAACTCCCACCACTTGTTCGACAGTCGTGCCGAGTACTGGTACGCATGGTGGTTGTTGTGCAGCTCCTCGCCGCCGATCAGGATGCCGAACGGCACGATGTTGCGGGACGCATCCTGGGTCTCGAAATTGCGGTAACCGAGGTAGTGGCCGACGCCGTTGATGACACCGGCGGCCCAGAACGGGATCCAAAGCATCTGTACCAGAAAAATGGCCAGACCCGGCAACCCGAACAGCACGATATTGATGACCGCCATCAGCGTCACGCCCATCCAGCGGTGGCGGCTGTAGACATTGCGTTCCAGCCAGTCATCGGGCGCGCCGCGACCATAGCGTTCCAGGGTTTCCTGATTGATCGATTCGCGGCGGTACAGCCAGGCACCGGCGAACAGCACGGTCCAGATGCCCGCCTGCTGCGGACTGTGCGGATCCTCGGGCGTTTCGCACTTGGCGTGGTGCTTGCGGTGCACCGCGATCCATTCGCGGGTCACCATGCCGGTGGTCAGCCACAGCCAGGCACGGAAAAAGTGGCTGGTTATCGGGTGCAGTGTGAGTGCGTTGTGCGCCTGATGGCGATGCAGAAAGATCGTCACGGAGGCGATCGTCACATGGGTAAAAGCCAGGGCCACGGCGACATAGCCCCAGAAGGAGAGGTTTACGAAACCTTCAAACAGGAAAGATTGCAAAGTCATCACTCCTTATATCCGTCCGACAGACCCTGATTCTGGCACAGGCTGCTGAGGCAGTCTGTACCCGAGCAGTTTCTCTATACCTGCCAGCAGCTTACGTTCGTCGTGGCTGATCAGCGACAAAGCCAGGCCTTCACGGCCGGCGCGCCCGGTGCGCCCGATGCGGTGCACGTAGTGCTCAGGCACGTCCGGGAGATCAAAGTTCACTACATGCGGCAGATCATCGATGTCGATGCCGCGCGCGGCGATGTCCGTGGCCACCAGAACGCGCACCGCACCCTGCTTGAATTCGGCCAGTGCCCGCGTGCGTGCCGCCTGGCTCTTGTTGCCGTGGATCGCGGCGGCCCTGAGACCGTCCTGATCCAGCTGCCGAGCGAGCCGGTTGGCGCCGTGCTTGGTGCGGGTGAATACCAGCACCTGGCGCCAGTTGTTCTGGCCGATCAGGCGCGACAGCACGCTACGCTTGTTCGATTTGTCCACGTTGTGCACCAGCTGCGTGATGCGGTCGGTGGTCGGGGCGTCGATGGGGGCGTCCACCTGCACCGGATCGTGCATCAGGCGTCTGGCAAGGTCACGGATAGCCGGCGGGAAAGTGGCCGAAAACAGCAGATTCTGGCGTTGCCTGGGCAGCAGCGACAGCACACGCCGGATGTCGGGCAGAAAGCCCATGTCCAGCATGCGATCGGCCTCATCCAGCACCAGGACTTCCACGCCGGACAGATCGGCGTGTTTCTGTCCGGCCAGGTCCAGCAGGCGCCCGGGCGTGGCGATCAGCACGTCGACGCCGCGGCGCAGCATCGAGATCTGCGGATTGATATTGACGCCACCGAACACCACCGCGGTGCGGATCTGCAGATGACGGCCATAGTGCGACGCATTCTCGGCCACCTGGGCGGCCAGTTCGCGCGTGGGCACGAGAATCAGCGCGCGTACGCGGCGCTGGCCGCGTGCGGCGGGTGTTTCACTCAGCCGGTGCAGCAGCGGCAGCATGAAGCCGGCCGTCTTGCCGGTGCCCGTCTGGGCGCCGGCCATCACGTCGCGGCCCTGAAGGACCACGGGAATGACGGCGGACTGTATGGGAGTGGGAAGGGCATAGCCCTGTTCGGCCACGGCGCGCAACAACGCGGCCGACAGGCCCAATTGATCAAATGACATTATGTAGAACTCCGCGACGGCCCCGTCCGCGCGTCATTGATGACAGAGCGGGCTACGGTCGGGCCTGATCGGATAAGGTTTCACACCGCTGAGGTTTCCGCGGTGGACGCTGGCGCAGACCGAATGTGCGCCTGAGGTGCGCGCACTATAGCAGAACACCGGGGAAAGCAATGTGAAATCGCTTCGCGGCGTCGCGAGGCGCCCGGCGGCGTCCTTCAGTCCTGATCCAGGACCGCCCTGATGGTGCGTGCGAGATCTGCACGGCTGTAGGGCTTGGTCAGCAGCCGTGCCTTCGACGCCAGTCTGCCTTCCTGCATGAGCAGGTCTTCGCTGTAGCCGGAGGTGAACAGCACCTTGATATCCGGGCGCAGCAGCAGTGCCGCTTCGGCCAGCTGTTTGCCGTTCATGCCGCCCGGCATCACCACATCCGTGAACAGCAGCCTGATGTCGTCGCGTTGCCTGAGGATCTCCATTGCGACGATGCCGTTGGGCGCCTCCGTGGTGTCGTAGCCCAACGACATCAGCTGACTGAGCGCGAAGTCACGCACCATATCGTCGTCTTCCACGAGCAGAATCGTCTCCGTCCCGCCGTCCGTCGATTGGCTGTCCTGCCCGATTGCCTCGGCTTCGCGCAAGGATCGGGGCAGGTACAGTGTGACCGTCGTGCCGATGCCGAGTTGCGAATCGATGGACACGTGCCCGTTGGACTGTTTTGCGAAGCCGTAGACCATTGCGAGCCCCAGTCCCGTGCCCTTGCTCTTCTCCTTGGTTGTAAAGAACGGGTCGAAAACTCTCGGCAGGTCGGCCTGATCGATGCCCGTGCCGGTATCGCTGACGGTGATGGCGATGTAGTCATTGGCAGCGGTCGCGTCCAGATCCGGCGTCTGCGCCTGACCCAGTGAGACCGTGGACGTGGCGATGCGCAGCGTTCCGCCAGCTGGCATCGCGTCGCGGGCATTGATACACAGATTCAGCAGCGCGTTCTCCAGCTGTCCGGGATCGACCAGCGCTGGCCACCGCCGTTGCCCGGATGCGATCGTGATCTCGATGTGCTCACCCAGGGTGCGACGCAGCAGTCTCTCCATTTCCGCAACGAGTTGATCGACATCCACCGATCGCGGATCCAGTGGCTGGCGACGCGCGAACGCCAGCAGTCGTTGTGTCAGCGCCGCGCCGCGTTCTGCGGCATCGCTGATCACTTCGGCGATCTGGCGGGCTTCAGGGTCGATGGTGATCGTGTCGGCCAGCAGTTCGGCATTGCCGACTATCACGGTGAGCAGATTGTTGAAGTCGTGCGCAACACCGCCGGTCAACTGGCCGATCGACTCCAGGCGCTGCGCCTGGCGGCTGCGTTCCTCCGCTTCCCGTTCGCGGCTGATGTCGCGGAGGTAGATCACCAGTCCGTCTTCCGTTGGATGAGCACTCACTTCCAGCCAGAGTTCGAGCGGTGGGTAGAACTCGACGAAGTACACCGAACTGTTCGTGTCCAGGGCCAGTTGGTACTGCGCCTGAAACGACGAATCGCGTATACCCGGAAAACGGTCCCACAGCAGTTCGCCAAGCATGTCGTCACGGCGAGCGCCGGAAAGCCGTTCTGCGGCTGCGTTGATGTAGACGATGCGCCACTCGCGGTCGAGTGCCAGGAACGCATCGCCCATGGCCTCGAGGGTTTCGGCGAGACGGTCCGCGAGACGGCGCTGCTCATGCATGTCGATGCACGACCCGAACCACTGGGTGATGTCTCCGCTCCGGTCGCGTATCGGCACGGCACTGGACTGATGCCAGCGATACTGCCCGTCACCGCGACGAAGCCGAAAGTCGACAAGGTAAGGTGTGCCGGTCTCGACGCTCAGCATCCAGGCATCGATGGCACGCTGACGATCATCCGCGTGCAGGCGTGACAGCCACAGGTCGCCCATCACGAGGTCCGGATCCGACACCGCCACGTAGTCGAATCCCGCGCGGTTCAGAAAGTCCATGCGGCCGTCCTGTGTTGCCGTCCAAACCAGCATGGGCATGGCATCGGCCAGCTGCTGGAATTGCTGGCGACTGCGTTCGGCCGATTCCTCGGCGCGTTTGCGCGCGTCGATGTCCTGAAACGAGCCCTGCAGCTTGATGATGCGGCCGGTCTCGTCCCGAATCGGCGCACCCATGGCACGTACCCAAACCCTGCGCCCGGTAGCCGTGATCAGCTCCCACTCGTCATTCCAGTCCGTACCCTCGTCGATACACCGCTGGACGGTCGTGCGCACACGATCACGGTATTCCGGTGCGTAGAATCGGATGCCATCGTCCAGGGTCAGCACGGTATCCGGGTCGATTTCGTGAATGCGTGCCACCTCGCGCGAAACCGTCAGTCTGTTGTCACGCAGATCCACTTCCCAGCCTCCGAATCGGGACAGCTCTGCCGCCATATCGGCCAGTGTCTGATCCTGGATAATGTGCGTGTGTGCCTCCTCGGCGCGGGTGAGCGCACGTTGCAGGGCGAAGCCCAGTGCGCCGGAGGCCATGATCGCGCTGATCGCGATCAGCGGATACAACGCAGGCGTGACTATATCGTCCGACGTGACGACGTCCGCCAGAAGAACTGCCAGCAGAGCCGCCAGCAGCACTGCGGCTGCCGCGAACCCCCATGTACGTCTGCCCACGCCGTCCCTCCCCGGCATGGCTTGAAATCAACCCAGATCGATCTCGCCTTCCACCACGTGGTTCAGGTCGGTGCCTTCGGCGGTGATCACGGCGCGAACCGTCAGTCGGCCCTTGCCGTGCAATGTGCGCGCTTCAACAAGCTGCTCGATGGCGTGCTGTGATGTTACGCCCACCTGCTTGAGAAACTTGCGCAGCGACAGATTGAACGGATCGGGATCCATGTTTTCGCTCATGGTGATGCTCCGGGTGACGGTCCCCGTGGGACTGTTACGCTAACATACACCATCGGCCCGATTGATGCGCACGGCCCGATTGATGCGCAGCGGCCGGATGGATGCGCCGTAATTACTTCTGTGCGTGAGGGCCGCCTGACTTCGTGACCGCTGAATCTCAACTGAACCTGTTCGCCGACCGCGGTGCCGCGATCGTGGCGCCACCTGCGCCATCAAGGCCAGCCGAGGCTGAGCCACCGGGGCAGGACGCAGTCGCCGCTGAGGGCGTGCCGGTGTCCATACGCAGAAGTCGGCGCGCGCGTCGGCTGACGCTGCGCTTCATGCCGCCGCACACGCTGGAGGTGGTTGTGCCGTGGCGTGCCCGGCCCGCCGATGTGCAGGCTTTTCTGCATGAGCAGCGGCAGTGGGTCATGGACGCCGGGCGCGCACTCGCCCGCGCCAGACAGGAAATGGTTCTGCCCACCGCCATCACCTTGCCGGCTATCTCTGAACACTGGGCCGTCGAGTACCAGCCCGCACGCAGGGAAGGTGTCAGCGTGTCCCGCACCAGGCAGCTGCTGCTCATCCACGCGCACAGCGAGGAGGCGGCACCGGTGCTGCTGCGCGACTGGCTGCGCGGTGAGGCACGCCGCGCACTGGTTCCGTGGCTGCATGCCGAATCGGCGCGCACCGGACTGCACTCGTCGTCGGTGCAGATTCGCCTGCAGCGAACGCGCTGGGGGAGCTGTTCGTCGGCTGGCGGCATCAGTATGAATGCCGGTCTGCTTTTTGTTGCACCGGAGCTGGTTCGCTACCTGATGGTCCACGAACTGTGCCACCTGCGGCACATGAACCATTCACGGCGCTTCTGGCAGCTGGTGGAAAGGAACGAACCAACGTACAGGGAACTCGATTCGCGGCTGGCAAAGTCCTGGTCGGAAATTCCCTGGTGGGTGTACGCCTCGCGTACCTTGAATACGGAGTGCTGAACATGACCGATGCGGGTTACTACCGCTTTCCTGCGATCCACGGCGATCGACTGGTTTTCGTTGCGGATGACGATCTGTGGACGGTTCAGGCCGACGGCGGTGTCGCGCGACGCCTGACCGCAAACCTGAGCGCCATCCAGCATCCGTACTTCTCGCCCGATGGAACGATGCTGGCGTTCACCGCGCGTGAGGAAGGCCAGTTCGAGGTGTATGTGATGCCGTCCGAAGGCGGTCCATTGCGCCGGCTTACCTATCTGGGTGCGCACACTCAGGTGATCGGTTGGACGCCGGACGGCAGTGAAGTGCTGTTCGCCACCAATGCCGCAGAACCGTTCGAGCGCGCCATTCTGTTCGTGCATTCGGTGCCGCTTGCCGGCGGTCAGCCGCGCCCGTGGCCGGTGGGGCCGGCGATGAGCATTTCGCTGGCGTCCGGAGGACGTATCGCGATCGGCCGCAACAACAACGATCCTGCGCGCTGGAAACGCTATCGTGGTGGTACCGCCGGCGAAATCTGGGTGGATGCGGACGGCAACGGCCAGTTCCAGCCACTGCTCAGACTCGACGGCAACATCGGCCGGCCCATGTGGCTGGGGGATCGCGTCTACTTCCTGTCGGATCACTCCGGTATCGGCAACCTGTATTCGTGTACACCGGGCGGCGGCGTGCTTCGACAGCACACCCATCACGATGATTTCTTCGTACGCTTCCCGAACTGCGACGGCCGACGCATCGTCTATCACGCCGGCGCCGACCTGTATGTGTACGACCCGCAGTCCGATCGCAGTGATCGCGTGGCCATTGACTACCATAGTCCGCGCGTGCAGCGCAGCCGTCGCTTTGTCGACGCCGCGCGTTATCTGGAAGGCTATGCGCTGCATCCGCAGGGCCACTCGCTGGCCATCACCGCACGCGGGCGCAGTGCCACCTTCGGCAACTGGGAGGGTCCGGTGACGGTGCTGCAGACCGCCGGCGAACCGTTCGTGCGCTATCGCTTGACGCAGTGGCTGAACGACGGTGAGCGGCTGATCACGATCACCGACCGCAGCGGCGAGGAGCGCCTGGAAGTTCACGCGCCTCGCGGCGGCGCGTCTGTCGAGTACGCGTCGCTGGATACCGGCCATGTCGAGGCGCTGAAAGTATCGCCGGTGGCCGATCACCTGCTGCTCAGCAATCACCGCCACGAGCTTCAGTTCGCGGATCTCACCACCGGTACGCTGACGACCATCGCGCGCAGTCCGTACCAGCGGATCGGTGGATTCGACTGGTCACCGGACGGCAGGTGGGCCGCGTTCAGCTTCGCAACATCGCTGTACAGCGCAGGAATCCGCCTGTGGAATCGCGAGACTGGCGAAGTGCATGCCGTGACCGAGCCCGTGCTGCGCGATATCGAACCGGTGTTCGACCCGGAAGGACGGTATCTGTACTTCATCGGCCTGCGCGAACTGAATCCGGTGTACGACAACCTGCAGTTCGACATCGGCTTCCCGCGGGGCATGCGACCCTACCTGGTTACGCTGCAGGCCGAGCACAGCTCGCCGTTCACGCCCGGACCGAAACCGCTGGACGAAGGCGCCAGCGCCGAGGGCGAAAAACAGCAAGCCACCGAAGGGCAGACCGCTGACGTGCGCATCGACCTGGAAGGCATCGTGCGGCGCGTGGTGGCCTTCCCGGTGCCCGAAGGCCTGTATTCCTCGCCGGAGGCCATTACCGGCAAGCTGCTCTACCTGAGCCATCCGATTCAGGGCGCACTGAATCGTGACTGGCGCTCCACTGAGCCTGATGCCGGCGCCACGCTGGAGAGCTACGACCTGCGTGCCGTCAAGGCGGAAACGCTGGTGAGTGGTGTATCGGGCTTTGTACTGTCGCGTGATCGCAAATCGCTCGCCTATCGTGCCGGCAGACGACTGCGCGTTTTGCGGGCCGGACACAAGCCGCCCGCCGCGAGCGCAGCGGCTGAGGGCGGCAGCACGGCGCAGACGCCGGGCCGTGAAAGCGGCTGGGTCGATCTGGCGCGTTTCACCGTGTCGGTGGCGCCGGCCGCGGAGTGGCGCCAGATGGCGCGCGAAGCCTGGCGTCTGCAGCGTGAGCATTTCTGGACAGCCGACATGTCGCAGGTGAACTGGGACGAGGTGTGGTCGCAGTACGAACCGCTGCTCGAGCGCGTCGGCACGCGCGCGGAGTTTTCCGATCTGCTGTGGGAGATGCAGGGTGAACTGGGTACGTCGCACGCTTACGAGATCGGCGGCGACTATCGTGTCGAGCCGGCCTTTCCGCAGGGCTTTCTCGGCGCGGACCTGGCACTGGACGAGGATGCCGGCGTCTATCGCTTTACCCACGTGGTCAACGGTACGGCCGGAGAAGCCGATGCCGATTCGCCGTTGAACGCACCTGGCGTGAATGTGCGTGTCGGTGAGGCATTGCTGGCGATCAACGGGCGTGTGCCCGACGGCACGGACTCACCCGCGGCACTGCTGGTGCATCAGGCGGGTACGCCGGTGCGCCTGACCGTCGGTGAACCCGGTGGTGAAACGCGTGATGTCGTCGTGCACACGCTGCGTTCCGAACATCGCGCGCGCTATCGCGAATGGGTGGAGCGCAATCGCCGGCGGGTTCACGATGCAACCGACGGCCGCATCGGCTACGTGCATGTGCCGGACATGAGCCCGCGCGGATTCTCCGAGTTTCATCGTCTGTACCTGGTGGAAGCGGCGCGCGACGGCCTGATCGTCGACGTGCGATTCAATGGCGGCGGTCATGTGTCGCAGCTGCTGATCCAGAAGCTGCGCCGTCGGCCGGTGGGCTATGACGTCTCCCGCTGGGGCTCGCCGGAGCCCTATCCGTCACAGGCGATACCCGGTCCGCTGGTGGCGGTCACCAACGAATGGGCGGGCTCGGATGGCGACATCTTCAGCCATGTGTTCAAGCTGATGAAGCTTGGCCCGCTGGTCGGCAAGCGCACCTGGGGCGGTGTCATTGGCATATCGCCGCGCCGCTCGCTGGTCGATGGCGCGATTACCACGCAGCCGGAGTATTCGTTCTGGTTCGAAGACGTGGGCTGGGGTGTGGAGAACTACGGGACCGATCCCGATGTGGAAGTGGAGATGGCGCCGCAGGATTACGCGCAGGGCCTGGATCCGCAGCTGGACAAGGCCATCGAAATCGCGCTGGAGCGACTGCGCGCGGAACCGGTGGTGCGGCCGACCTTCGACGACCGGCCCAATCTGATGCGCCCGCGCGGTTCCGCTTCAGACTGATCCGGTATCGGTCCGCGCCTGCGCCTCGGCCGCGGAGCCGGACGCAGGCATGCGGGTGCTGTCGAACATCGCCTGAAGCACCTCTGGATCCAGCGAGCCGGCGGCGCCGATCACGGCCAACCGCGTGGCACGTGTTTCGCTGCGGGACCCGTCCGCGGCTGATGGCTGGGCGGTCAGGTGCAGGCGTCGGCCCACACCCTGGACCAGAGCCATGAACGACGAGGTTTCCCGATCGGATGCGCCCCGGGGCGATGGCTCAGGGATCAGGCGGGCGACGCCCTTGATGCGGTAGATGCTCCCCGGCAGCGCCCTGACGGTCTCGTGCAGCGCAGTCGCCGACAGTGCGCGGGAGGTGTGGTAGTACCAGACATCGAAGCGCGCATCGTGATCATCGCTGTGGCTGTGGCTGGGGCTGTGGCTGTGGCTGTGGCTGGCGGAGGCGCTGTCGCTGGCGGGGTCGCCGTGGTCGCGGTCGCCGCAGTCATTAGCGTGCCGGCGGCTGGCGCGTCTGCCGGTGTCGAGCGTCGACAGCAGCACCGGCAGCGGCGCATCGCCATGCACGGTGTGCAGGACGCGCGCGCCGCGCAGCCAGTTCCGTATCTGTGTGTCGATGCGTGCCAGCTCCGCCGCCGCAACCGCATCCACCTTGTTGAGCAGAATCAGGTCCGCGACCATCAGCTGACGCAGTATCAGGTCATGTTCGGGGTGGTCGGGGTCGAACAGCTGGGCGTCGACCACGCAGATCACGCCATCCAGGCGAACCGTCGAGCGAAACACCGGCGCCAGCAGCGTCGTGGCGATGCCGGTGGGGTCGGCCACGCCGCTGGCCTCGAGCACGATGTGTTGTGGTCGTTCCGGTCGGTTCGCCACGGCCATCACCGAGCTGACCAGGTCCTCCTTGATGCTGCAGCAGATGCAGCCATTGGTCAGCTTCACGGCGCCTTCGCTTCGCCCGGCGATCAGCTCCTCGGCGATATCCAGATTACCGAAGTCGTTGACCATCACCGCGATCCGCAGACCGTGATCACCAGCCAGGATGCGGTTCAGCACCGTTGTCTTGCCGGCGCCGAGAAATCCCGTCAGCAGGGTCAGCGGAATGGGTGAAACGGCATCTGCAGTCGCTTCGCGCATCGGACCAAAATCTCCTCAGGAGCGCCCATGTTACCCGCCAGCAGGATCGCTGCCACCAATGCGCCGGCCTGAGAACGGTTTCATGATCTGCATTCAGCATGCAACTACTCTCCGGGCAGTGGCGCTGCTAGTATGGCAGGCAGGCGTTTCTGAGCCTTTTGGATGTGAACGCCTTCCTGTGTCCGGACAGTCGACGATACTGACGGGGGGCAATGAAAACGACAGCCATCGAGCAACGCCTCCAGGCGACCGTCGAGTCATCACCCAGCGGTCTGTTGATGACGGACGGCACCGGCATCATCATGCTGGTCAACCGCGAAATCGAACGACTGAGCGGCTACACGCGAAACGAACTGATCGGCCAGTCCGTCGACATGCTGGTACCGCTCCGGTCACGGCCGCAGCACCCGAAATTCCGCACCTCATTCCAGAACCAGCCCGAAGCGCGTGCCATGGGCGGCGGGCGAGAGCTGTTCGCGCAGCGCAAGGACGGCACGGAAGTCCCCGTGGAGATCGGTCTCAATCCGCTGCACACCGACCAGGGCCTGTATGTGATCGCGTCCGTGGTCGACATCAGTGCGCGTCTGGCAGCCCAGAGTGAACACCTCAGGCTGGAGGAACGGCTGCGCGAGAGCCAGAAGCTCGAAGCCCTGGGCACGCTGGCAGGTGGTGTTGCGCACGACTTCAATAACATTCTCGCCGCGATCGTGGGATTTGCGGAACTGGCGCGCGAGTCGTCCAGGGACCGCCCCCAGGTGATCGAGGACCTCGAGGAACTGCTGCGAAACGCCGACCGCGGCAAGGAACTCATCCAGCGGATCCTGCGGTTCAGCCGGCGTCAGGACGAACAGCGCGTACCGATGGATGTTACGCACACCGTCAAGGAAACCGTTCGACTGCTGCGCGCGACTTTGCCCGCGACAATCGACATCCAGGTGCGGATCCGCGGCAAGCTGCCGCTGGTGATGGCCAACGCAACGTCGCTGCAGCAGGTGCTGCTGAATCTGGCGAACAATTCCGCGCATGCGATGCCGACCGGCGGCCGTATCAATATCGAGCTGGAAACCCGCTATCTGCGCGATCGCGTGGTGCGCATGCATCCTGGTCTGCAGGAAGGCAACTACATAGTGCTCGCGGTGGAGGACAACGGCACCGGCATGTCTGAAGACGTGCGCGCACGCGTGTTCGAGCCGTTTTTTACGACCAAGCCGGCCGGCGAGGGCAGTGGCCTGGGACTGGCGCTGGTGCGCGGCATCGTGCACGACCATGGCGGTGCGATGGAGCTCAATAGCCAGGAAGGAAGCGGCACCCTGGTCAGCTGCATGTTCCCGGTGGCCGACGGGCTGGCCGAGGAGTCGGTCGTTGCCGCGGTTGTCACTGATGCGGGCGAGCCATCGGCCCGGCGGATTCTGCTGGTGGACGATGAGCCGTCGTTGACGGTGGCCGGCGAACGCCGTCTGAAAGGCATGGGTTACCAGGCGACCGGTGTGACCAGCCCGGAACAGGCCCTGGAACTCATCAGCGATGCCGAATCCGGCTACGATCTCTTGATCACCGACCTGACCATGCCGGGCATGACCGGCATCGAACTTGCCCGGCGGGCACGCGTGCTGGATCCGCGCCTGCCGATCATTCTGCTGTCCGGCTATCCGCCGGAAATGTCCGACGACGAACTCGCGGGCCTGGGCATTCTCTGCGCGCTGATGAAGCCGGTGACCGCCGAGGAGCTCCGCGCGGCGATCACCACCGTGTTCACTGCGCCGCCAGTCGATACGTCACAGTAACGCTGCCGGCGACGTCCACCTGACCCGGCTGCACCGGCGTCGACGCCATCATCTCCATGCGCGCATCGCGAACGGCCATCGGGCGTACGTCTGCGCCACCAACGATCACATCGATGACGCCGACGATACGCATGTTCATCGCTGAGGCAATGGCGTCGGCCTGGGCGCGGGCATTGCGCGTGGCCTGCTGCAGCGCCAGATTGCGGGCCGCCTCGCTGTCGCGCACGTGGAACGACACACCCTGAAGCTGATTGGCGCCGGCACGGATGCCTGCATCGATGACGTTGCCGATACGTGCCAGTTCGTCGAGCTGGATGCTGACCACGTTGCCGGCGCGGTAACCGACGATGCGCGGTTCGTCGCTGGTGCCGTCGGGACGTGGGCGGCTGCCGGCGTAAACGGGGTTCAGCCACAGCTGCTCGGTGCGAATGGCGCGATCGGGTATCGCCAGTCCCTGCATTGCTTCCAGGATGGCCTGCATGGCGCGGTTCACCTGGTCCTGGGCCGCCGCCGCGTCGGGGCCTTCGGCGTTCACGCCCAGCCGTACAACGGCACGATCCGGATCCACCGACAGCTCCGCGTGTCCTGCCACCGTCAGCGTTGGCGCCTGCGTCGACGCGTCATTCGCGTTCTGCGCGAATGCCCGTGGCGTGAGCAGTGTTACGAGGGCCGCCAGCAGTATCGTCAGGCCGATGACGCCGATCAGGCGTTCGCGGCCGACCGGCTGGTGAGCAGTTGCGTTTGCGTTCATCACGGAGGACTCCGGGGGTGGGTGATGTGAAGAGTATTCAGGTTCCAGCATGAACGCCAGATGAACGCAGTCGCTCGCGCATCAGTAGACGGCGATCGGGCTGCCCGGTGAACCGGTAGCGCCGCGAAACTTCAGCGGCGTGAAGATGAAAGCGAACTCGTAGACCCGCTGCGCCGCCAGTTCATCCAGCTTCAGGTTTTCGGCCAGATAGATGCCATGACGCACCAGCAGCCACTGATGAACTTCCGCCGCATGGCCGGGCGTGCGGCCGGGCATGGCCTCCACGGCTGCGTTATCGGCGCCGGCCACGACGATGCCGCGCTCGCTGAGCCAGCGTGCCGCCTCGATGCCGATGCCCGGCGCCGAGCCCAGGTAGGCCTCGTTGTCCTCCATCCACAGGCTGCCGTGGCCGGTGTGAAACAGTACCGCGTCGCCTTCGCGAACGTCCACGCCTTGGGCGCGCAGCGTTGCCTCGATGTCATCGACGGTGATCACATAGCCGGGTGCCAGGCGCTGCAGGTCCTTGTGCCGCGCAACGTCGACGAGGACGCCGCGGGTGAAGATCGGATCGACGTTCTCGATGCCGAGGCGCTCGAGGCCGTAGGGACCGGCAATGTCGGCCAGCTTCTGTCCGTTATACATAATGTCGTCATCGCCGACACGCACGCCGAAGTGACCCAGCGCATCGAACTGCGTGCCGATCTGGCCGATCTCGCCACTGAACATCTCGTCCAGCCAGATGGCCTGGTTATCGCCAATGGGCCCCGCGGATGGCGAGCCGACCAGCGTCAGGCTGTAATGGCGGTTCCCCATCAGTGGCATACCCGGCTCGTAAACGTGACCAAGTTCGATGACCCGCCCTTCGCTTATCAGCCGGGCGGCGCCGAGCACCGTGTCGGCGTTCAGCCGATTCAACGCACCGCGCTGATCGTCAGCGCCCCATGGGGATGGCCACCAGGCCGGTCCGGCGGGCGTGTCCTGCGCCAGGGCGCCGGGCACGGCGGCGATCGTCAGCAGCGCAGTGAGCAGAAGGGTCGCAGAGGTGGCGGTCGGTGTGATGCCGCCGGCCGGCGGGCGCTCAGTCGGTAACATGTTGTCTCCTTGTCGCGGCAGGATCGCGGCGCAGTCGCTGTCAGCGGCAGACTTGGTGATCCGCCGCCCCATGTCAAGAATCGTTGTCCGTGCTTGCCTGACCGCGAGGTTTAGTCGAGACTAGCCCGGTCGCCGGGGGGCGCCATCTCAACAAGAACGCGACTTCAGGAAAAGTCGCTGAGCGCGGGTAGGGGCTCGCGTTCGCAGGGGTCGGTCTCATCCGCGACGGCGCGCCCGGCCGAAGTCGGCGTGACGTCTATCAATAACAAGCTATCAGGAGACATCTTCATGACCATGCTCATTGCGCTCGCGATTTCGATCAGCCTGCTGGCCGTCGGTGCGACGTGGCTGTTTCTGGTGCCGCTGGCGGCACTTCAGGTACAGGTCTGGCAGGGCTTCATCGCCTGGGCCTGTCATTATCACAGCGGCGGCAAGGTAACCGGCACGCGCATCACCATCGTCGGCATGAGTTTTGGCGCACTGGTTGGCGCCTGCTCGGTTTTTCTGGCCGGGCACCTGGGTTTCCTGGGTCAGTTCGGTGCACCGGTGGCCGTGGGCATCGGCGCCGCTGTCATCGTGCTGGCCGCACATCTGTCGCTGTTGTCGACGATTCCCGCCAGCGTGTACGGCTTTGCATCGATCGCAGGCCCCATCCTGCTGATCGGCATGGGTCCCTGGGAAGCACTGCTCCCGACCGTCATTTCCATCGTGATCGGCGCACTGTTCGGCCTGGTGTCGGAACTGATCGCCAACAAGCTCGCCAGGCAACCTGCCTGATCGAGCCGTACGTCCGGCCCGGCCTGGTGCAATCGCACCGGGCCGGGTGTCTGACCGACGTCCGGCTAGCGTTGCGCGGCGCTGCCCGAAGGCCGGGCAGTGGTCGTGCGGCGTCCGAATTCAAAGCGGACCCCGAGCGAATACACATCCCCACCCAGTTCCACGCCTTCGATTTCCGTACTGAAACGCTGCATCTCCAGAAACAGGAAGGAACGCTTCAGCACTGAATCGCCGTAGTGGGCAACATTGCGCGGATCGAGGCGATCCAGCGACAGCTGCACGCCCGCGCGCAGTCCGGCACCCGGGTCGGTGCGGCCCCGACGCTGCGGCTGGAGATCGATGCGCTGACTGTAGTAGGCGCGCACCACGCCGATGTTGAGGTAGGGCACCAGCAGCGGATGACCGCCGCGATCCCAGCGCAATCCGACGAATGCCTGCGCCGGCATCACCACGTACTCCACATCACCGCCCAGCGACCCATCCGGCAGCAGGCCAAGACCGGTATCGCGGCTGCGTCCCAGTGAGCCACCGAACTCCAGCCAGTTGCGATAGCGCCAGGCAAGGCTCAATCCCAGCTCGCGACTGCGATCACTGCCGTAGTAGCGTGCGTAGTCCTCGATATCCGGCTCGAATCGTCCCGCCCTGAGCTCCACCACCCAGCGCGAGTCGGGCGGCTGTGTGAGGCCGCGGTGTCCGTCCGCGGCCTGCGCGTCGGTGCCGGCCGCCATCAGGGTGGCCAGGGCGGTGAGTACTGCCGCAAGCCCGGCGGCTGGGCTGGTGGCGGCACGATCTGCGCCTGTCCGGCGCTGCGCGGTGGGGAACGGCGACGGCGGCGACTCAGTCATGCGCGGTGCAGGGTTCGCCGCCCCGTCCGCGGCCTGCCAGCCGCAGGGCAAGTCGCCGTGCACGGGCCGGCAGTCCTTTGCGGCGTGCCACCGTCAACGCCAGCAACGCAGCCAGCGTCAATGTGGTGGCCGTCGATGAGCCCAGCAGCAGCAGTGACAGGCCGACCAACGGCAGCAGCAGCAGCTGCACCGGCACGCGCACCGCGGGATGTTCATCGATGAAGGTGGCGATGCGCGGGCTGACGCGGTAGTACAGCCCCACCAGCGCTCGACCGGGCCGGCTGCTGTTCAGGTAGCGGTCCCGCAGATCACGCAGCACCAGCACCGCCGGCGCCGACGACGAGCTGAACGCGGCCGTGGCGATGAAGCAGCGATCGTCATCGGGTACGCCCGGCTGCGGCAGGGTCGGGTTGGGCGTGGCCATGATCTGCGCCGACAGCGAACTCTCCGCCGGAGGTCCGATGCGCACCGTCTCTTCGACCGAGTACAGACTTTCGTTGCGGTCGGCCGTGTTGTCCATCACCGTCACCGCGAGGTAATACGTGGCGCGATTCAGTGCCGCCACCGCGAAGCGATGTGGAAGGTCGTTGGTCAGACCCGTGACGGTGAAGCTGTCGATGTCACCCACCTGCACCATGTTGTCGGTGACCGAATTGACACCATAGTAGATGCGGTAGCCGTACGCGCCGGACACCGGATTCCAGCTGACCACCGCCGCCTGGTTGCGCGGGTCCACCGTCACCTGTGTTGGCGCTGGTGGCGCGGAGACCGCCGGATTGAGGTCCGTCAGTTCGAAGGTGGTCATGCTGCCGACGTCGATCGGCGAGGGCAGCGTGTCTGTGCCGGCATCGAAGCCATCGTACGGCGGTCCGGACGCATTCAGATTGTAATGAATGTGATAACTGCCGGGATTGCCGGGGTTGGTGACGCGGTAGTCGAGGTTGGGCTCCCAGCTCAGCGTGATGTTGAACGGACCGTTTGGGCCGTTGCTGGTATCGGTGGCAAACGGCTGCGGCACCGGGAACGGCCAGGGGTCGGCGTACGGACCGCCGTAGGCGCCCATATCCGCCTGCGTGCCGTCGATGACGTCGGTGCCTTCGCCGTTGTTGATGCATGGCGAACCCAGACGCAGATGAAAGTCTCCGGCATCGATGTCCACGAAGCGCGGATCGCCGATGCGGAAGTTCGTTCCCAGCGCCTGATGTACGCCACCGGAGAGCAGGTCATCGTTGTCATAAAAGCAGTTGAACCGGACCTCCGTGTGCAGGTCCGCGAATGCGGAAGACGTGATGGTGCTGATATTGCGATAGAAGATGTTGTTGACGATCCACGTACTCACGGAACCGCGCCGCACGGCGACCACATTGTCGTAGAACACGTTGTGGATGATGTCGGCGACAGACGGCGTATCCACGTCCACCGCGAAGCCGTCCAGTGTGTCGAAAATATTATTGGCGATGAAGATGTCGTCGCTGTTGATCACATGGATGCCGTCGTCGGAATCCAGCAGCGTGAAGTTGCCGAACAGGATATTGGTCACGCCGGACATCCGAACGGCCGGCTGGGTCAGCGAGGCCGCGCGCAGGAGTGTGAGGGCCGCTTCCTCGCCGCGCACGTCGATGTGGCTGCGCAGCTGCAGGTTCTCGGTATACAGACCCGGTGCGACGATAACCGTGTCGCCCGGCAGGGCGGCATTGATCGCGGCCTGTATGGTGGGATACTCATCGGGGACCAGCAGATCCGCGGCCTGTGTGCCGGCAGCGGCTACTGCCAGTATCAGGGATGCGAGGACCGCGCCCGTCCGGTTTCTGCAAGGCTGACAAGGTTTTTTGTTCATCGGGCTTCGCACCACGTGGCTACACCAGGTTTCGGCGCTATGGTACGTGACGAACCTGAGTGTAGCCTGAACGAACCCGCTTTTCCCGTACCCGGCCCGCCGGATCCCGGCCCCCGTGCGGGCGGCCGGTGCCGCACACCGCAATCCCTGTCTGCACGGCGCGTGCACCGCGCGCTGAAGGCTTTCTGTCTAGGTGCTCATGTACGGAGGCGGGCCGGCAGGCGGTTCCAGCCACTGATGGTCCTTGAATACCGCTGATAGCTGATCGCGTATCCACAGGCTGCGCGGTTCGCTGTCGAAGCGTCGGTGCCAGTGCAGCCGCAGGTCATACGGCAGATCGAATGGCGGCAGCGATGATTTCACCGCACCGGTCAGTGATGCGAAACGGGTCGCCACCGCGTATGGCAGCGTCGCGATCAGATCGGATTCCATGACGATGAATGGCGCGCTGAGCACATGGGATACTGCAACCGGCATCGTCAACTTCAGGCGGCGACGCGCCATGTAGCGGTCGAGCAGCTCCTGGCTGCCGCCGCTTTTGCGCACGCGGACATGTTCGGCGGCGCAGTAGGTTTCAGCCGTCAGACGCGGCGTCCACAGCGCGTGTCCGGCGCGCATCAGACATGCGAAGCCGTGTCGGGACAGTGTGCGTTTGCGGAAATTGCGTGTGGCAAGCGAGGGATGGAATCCGGCCGCAACATCGATGTCGCCGATCTCCAGGCCATGCGCCAGTGCGTCGTCCGACACATTGACGGTGGCCACGGTGCAGTGCGGCGCATGACGACGAAAGTGTTCGACGATGGATGGATAAAAAGCCATCTCGGCGATGTCGTTCACTGCCAGCGTGATCGGCCGGGTGTTCGTGTACGGATCGAACGGCTCGCTGTGGAGGATGCCCTCCTGAAGCTGCTTGAGGTGCGGTCTCGCCACACGCACGATTTCACGCGCGCGCGGTGTCGGTACCAGGGTTTTCGATCCGCGAATGAACAGGGGGTCGTCGAAGGTCTGTCGCAGGCGGCGCAGTGCCTTGCTTACCGAGGGCTGACTCATGCCCAGACGTCGCCCGGCGCCACTGACGCTCATTTCGTCATACAGCGCGACCATGATCGGCAGCAGGTTGAGATCGGTCAGTTTCGAGTCCATGGATAGCTGGCCGGCAGGCCCCCTGCGAGCTTCGCCATTCGGTTTCACCGTGTCAATTGCTATTGCATGCGAGCACGGGCCATGCGTCGCGAAAATGCAGGCACGCGGCTGGTTTCAGTACGGCAGGCCGACATAATTTTCCGCCAGCGAGGTCATCGCCGCCTCCGACGACAGTACATACTCAAGCTCCGCGGCTCGCAGCTGTTCGTCGAATTCGTCACCGGCGCCGTTGTGCAGCAGCGTCGTCATCCAGGCGGAAAAGCGCTGCGCCTTCCACACCCGTTGCAGTGCGCTTGCCGAATACCCGTCGAGCAGTTGCGGGTCGCCATTCCGATACCAGGCGGTGAGGGCACGAGACAGATAGTGCACGTCGGACGCGGCCAGGTTCAGACCTTTCGCACCGGTGGGCGGCACGATATGCCCGGCGTCACCGGCGAGCAGCAGTCTGCCGATGCGTAGCGGTTCGGCAACGAAGCTGCGCATGGGCGTGACGCTCTTCTCGATGACCGTGCCCGTTTGGACGACAGCGGTATCGCCCAGGCGCAACTGCAGCTCCTCGAATACCCGTGAGTCGGGCCACTGTTTCAGATCCTCATCGGGTGCGCATTGCAGGTAGCTGCGCGACACCCGGGGTGAGCGCATGCTGAACAGCGCGAAGCCGCGCCGATCGCGACAGTAGATCAGTTCCTCGGATGGCGGTGGCGCCTCCACGAGTACGCCCAGCCACGCAAATGGATAGGTTCGCTGATAGCCGCGAATGCTGCCCGTTGGGAAACTGGCGCGGCAGATGCCATGAAAGCCGTCGCAGCCGGCGATGAAGTCGCAGTCCAGCGTCTGCCGTTCGCCATTGTGGCTGAATGTCACGTTCGGCGTGTCGCCTTCGAAACGGTTCGGCGTTACTTCATCGGCTTCGAAGATGATGGTGCCGCCGGCGGCCAGACGTGCGTTGATCAGGTCCTTCGTGACTTCTGTCTGGCCATAGACCGTGACCGCTCTGCCGCCGGTGCGGGCCGCGAGGTCGATCCGGTGACGCCGGCCGTTGAGCGCGATTTCAAAGCCTTCATGGCGGAGTCCTTCGCTGCCCATGCGCGCGCCCACACCGGCCTGTTCAAGCAGCTCGACCGTGCCCTGTTCCAGAACGCCGGCACGAATCCGGCCCTCCACGTAGCTGCGATCGCGGCGTTCGAGGATTACGCTGGAGATGCCGCGATGGTGCAGCAGCTGCGACAGCAGCAGTCCGGCCGGACCGCAGCCGATGATGGCGACCTGTGTTCGCATGCGTTGACTGCCCTTTCCGCCCGTCGCTATCGGGCTGCAGCGAGCATCCGGTTGCGCGTCGTGGGTGTCAACCTATGCTCATTGCGCATAGTGACTATGCAGATCGTGAATGTCTGCATTGGTATTCACTGCTGCCTGGAAGGCATTGCAAGATGTCGGGCATGAAGCGATGATCGGACATGCGATGTCGCCATGCTTCATGATGTGAATGGCGGAAGCGATGTTCGTTGCCAATGATGTCTGTTGTAAGGGGGAAGTACGGATGGCGAATTTCAGATTGCGTATCTGGCATGCGATCGCGATTCTGATCGCAGTCGGTTGTGGCAGTGTGAGTACGGCAAGTGCGCAGCGCAGCGCGAACGTTGAGCCCGGAGACGCATTCAGCGACTGCCGCAACTGCCCGGAGATGGTTGTGGTGCCTGCCGGCCAGTTTCTGATGGGCTCGCCGGAATCGGAAGAAGCTCATCGACCCAATGAGCGCCAGATGCAGATCACCTTCGCGCGTCCGTTTGCGATCAGTCGCACCTCCGTCACATGGGATCAATGGGAAGCCTGTGTCCGTGATCGCTGGTGCGACGGCATCGCTGTGGAAACCGCGTTGCGGACAGGTCCGGATGGTGCGCCGAATCCGAACTTTGTCGATTTCGGTCGCGGCACGCGGCCGGTGGTCGGCGTGAGCTGGTACGACGCGCAGCACTTTGTCGGCTGGCTGAATCACAAGGCCGGTGTCGACGATCTTTACCAGCTGCCGTCGGAGGCGCAGTGGGAATACTCAGCGCGCGCCGGTACGACAACCGCGTTCCCGTGGGGCGATACGCTGGATCATGACTATGGGAATTTCGGCAGTGCCGGGCCGGGCATCGGCGGCCACGCCGAGGGCCGTGACATCTGGGTCAGCGAAACCGCGCCTGTTGCATCGTTCCCGCCCAACGCTTTCGGCCTGCACGACATGCACGGCAATATTTTCGAGTGGGTGGCGGATTGCTATGAAGAAGACCGCGCCAACACACCGGCTGATGGTTCGGCGAACACACAGGGCAATTGTGCGAATCGCATATTTCGCAACGGTACGTTCCTGAGCAACCCTTACATGCAGCGATCCGCACGACGCGGCGCGCCGTATGAAAATACCAGGCGTGGATTGAATTACATCGGCTTCCGTGTCGTGAAGCTGATCGAGTGAAGCTCATCGAGTGAAATTGATTGACTGAGAAACGTCGACTGAGCGCACGAAGTACGAAGCAACAAGAAAGCGCGGCGCGGGATCGGTGATTCCGCGCCGCGCCCGACAGGCTCTCGGTGCCGGTCTGTCGGTCTGGTGTCAGACCAGTCTCCGAATCAGTTGCGCACCTGCAGCTCGTTACGAACTTCCTTTACGTCGCCAGTGTTGCTGACAACCTGCTCGGCAAGTTCCTTTTCCTGAGCCGTGTCGACCATTCCGGTCAGCGTCACGACATCCTCACGCGTTTCAATGGAGATGTCGCGTGCGGTGATGTTGTTGTTGCGAATGAGATTCGCGCGCACCGCGGCGCTCGTGGTTGCGTCATTGACCCAGCGCCCGAAGGTGCGTCTTTCGTCGTTGTCTGCAGCGGAAGCCTGCCGGCCGTCGCCGTTTACACTCAACTCGTTGTTGACAGCGTCGATACCTTCGATTCCCTTGGCGATTTCTTCGGCCAGGTCGCGCTCGATGTCGGATTCGACCACGCCCGTCAGAGTGACGACCCCGTCACTAACATCGGTTGCGATGTCGAACGGGCTCAGATGTCGGTTGAACAGGTAAGCGGACTCCAGCTTGCCCTTTACCCATGCGTCCTGCACCTGTTGCTGTACAGGTCGGTCGCCGGTGTCGGCCAGCGCTACGGTGGCTGGTCCCGCGGCGAAAATCGCCGCCATTGCGGCCGCTATCGGCAGTATGCGCAATTTCGTACTTGTCCTGATATTCATCGTAGTTTCTCCTCGTCGTTCCTTTGGCGGAACTTCCCTTGATGGTGCTTCAGCCGTCTGTCCATGGAGGCGACTGCTGGTCTGTACCGAGCAGATTTCGTGCCAGCCCCGGAAGCACCCAGAAGAATCATTGCGTTGCGCCGAGATGATCCATCCGTTCCGGCATGCATCTCGATCTGCGAGTGTCGTAATCGGCGTAATCCCCCGGTAAAGGTGTCGTCGTTCGGCAACGCGCCGCCGAAGCAGGGCCTGTCGGGGTGGCCGGAAGGCCGCATCCACAGAGGTTGGCACGATGCCTGCATTGTCTGCATCAACGGCCCGTGCAACGGAGCCGCGACATCAGAGCCAGCTAACCAGCTAAAGAGAGGAGATCAACATGAAAGCCGAAGCCAAAACGACGACACAGGCAGCCGAGCGCGTACACGACATCGTGGATGGTGTGGCCGACAGAGCCGCCGACATTGAGAAAAAGGCCAGAGCCGGTATCGATGTGGCTGCCGACAAGGCTCAGGAAGCGCGTACAGAGATCGAACGTGAAGCGAAGCAGGCCGTTGGTACGATCGAAAACTTCGTCAGGAAGCAGCCGGTGACCACCGCTGCGCTGGCCTTTGCCGCTGGCGTGATCGCAACCGCCCTGCTGCGTCGCTGAGACTTTCAGCACAAGCTCTATCAGCAACATCAGACGGATCATTGCCATGACGGCTACACAGACCGCGCAATCCGAACAGCCCGAGCGACCCGGTGCTGCCACCGCATCCGATGTGGTGTCCGCACTGCGGCGTCAAGCCAGCGACATGAGCGCGCTGGTCGCAGCGGATGCGCGGCTCGCCGGCGTCAGTTTCGTTGCGATGATCAATGGATTGGTGTTGGCCGGTCTCAGTCTGCTTACAGCCTGGGGGCTGTTGCTCGCCATGATTCTGTGGTGGGCTGGCACCCGCGGACTGCCAATGGGGCCGGTTTTCGGTGGGCTTGCGCTGCTGCATGTCATCATCGCCATCGCGCTGTGGCTGGTGACCATGCGTCTGGCCAGGCATCTGGAGTTTCGTGCTACGCGTCGCCAGCTGCGGCTGTGCGATGAGGCCGAGTGATGATCAGGGAATATGACCAGGAAATATGACCAGGGAACATGAAGATGGTCGCTGAAAGCCTCGCACGAGTGGAACGCCTGGAGCGGGCGGTAGCCAACGATCGACGCGCACTTGCCGGTGCGATAGTCGCTTTGAAAGCGCGCGTACGGTCGCGGTTTGCATCGATGGAAGCGATGGCGTGCTTTTTCGCCGCCGGTACGCTGGTGGGTGCGGCCGGTTCGCCTGTCGTTGCCGGCTTCATCAAGGCCGGCTTCATCAAGGTATCCAGCACACTGTTTCTCTATGCGCGCCGCTGGTCGCACCGCTGGTGGTCGCCAGTACGGCGCGTCACCTGATCCGTACGAACCTCACGAGTCGTCCCTGTCAACGAATGAAGAGAGGCCGCACCTGCATCAGCGGGTGCGGCCTTCAGTTTTGGCCGTATTGCACGATGCCCTGGCGCGGGTTCGTCATGAATGGGGTTGGGTCTGGCGATGGCCGGGCTTGCGTGTGGCATCCCCCTCTTCTCGGGGACGGCGGAAGAGCGTCCATGCGCCTCGTCCGCGGCCATCCATGGCCGCGGACGCCCCGGAAAAGGGAGATGCCACACGCAAGCCCGGCTTTGACGCCGTCGTCATTCAGGACGAATCCGCGCCCGGTCCAACACGCTGCTAGAGTGGCGGTCTGCCACGCAGTGCGGCGGCGATGGCGCTGATAATCAACAGCACCAGGAAGATGAAAAACAGTATCTGTGCAATGCCCGCTGCCACACCGGCGATGCCGGAGAATCCGAGAAAACCGGCGGTCAGTGCCAGTACCAGAAAAATCACTATCCAGGAAAGCATGGCGTTGTACCTCGTTATTACTGGTTGTAGTGAAATATGTGCAAGCGGCGTGCCAGCGTGTGGATAGCCCCCGTGCCAGGGTCGTGCGCGATCACGCGGGTGGCTTTTCCCGGATCTCGCCCGTGGTTGTTTGCGCCGCCGCAATGCCCCTGAACCCGGCGGGCTGCTAGACTGCCTGCATTGCCCGACTGAAGCGGGTTCCATGGGCAGTCGCATGAAGCGGATCATCACATGAAAAGGGAAATTCTGGTCGTTGCCCTGGGCGTAATGCTCGGCGCGGGCGCTTTCTACTACATCAACAGATCGTCGCAGCCGGGGACTTTCCTTGCTGCCGATCAGTCCGTCGCCGCTTCTATCGATACAATGCGCTCGACCGCCAGTGTGAATGCGGGGACTTCCGCGGCGCGCTTTCTGGCGATCACCGAACGAGCTGCCGCGCTTTCAGACGTTGCGGCACTGAGGCTCGAGATCGAGCAACGTGCCGCGGAGCCGGTGTCGTTTCGGCGAACGGTGGAACTCAGTGTGCTGCTCAATCGCCTGGCCGAGCTGGATCCGCAACTGGCTATCCATGTTGCAGAATCACTGAACATGGATGCGCGCGCCATCGAGCAGCTGCGTCGCATCTGGGTCGACGGTGACCCGGATGCCGTGCTCGGCGAAGCGCGGCGGGTGGCGCCGCGGGAACTACCCTGATCGGAACTTGGATCGGTCGTGTCTGCCATCCAGACCATCAGGCCGCTCGCAGCATTCCCGCCGTTACGATAAACCGCTCCACGTCGTCCAGGCCGTCGCCGGCGCGAATGTTGGTGAACACGAAGGGCCGCTCGACGCGCATGCGCAGCGTGTCGCTGCGCATCACATCCAGCGAGGCACCGACCATCGGTGCCAGATCGATCTTGTTGATGACCAGCAGGTCCGAGCGTGTGATGCCGGGGCCACCCTTGCGTGGAATCTTGTCACCCGCCGACACGTCGATCACGTAGATCGTCAGATCCACCAGTTCCGGACTGAAGGTGGCGCTGAGATTGTCGCCGCCGCTTTCGACGATGATGAAATCCAGTGACGGGAATCGCGCGCTCATCAGGTCGATGGCCGCCAGGTTCATCGACGCGTCCTCGCGTATCGCGGTATGCGGGCAGCCGCCGGTTTCCACGCCCATGATGCGTTCGGCCGGCAGCGCCTGGGCGCGCGTCAGTATCTGCGCATCTTCCTGCGTGTAGATGTCATTGGTCACCACCGCAATCTGGTAGCGGTCACGCATGCGCTTGCACAGCGCCTCGATCAGGCTGGTCTTGCCCGATCCGACCGGGCCGCCGACGCCCACGCGAAGCAGGTCGGTTGTCATTGTGTTCTCCTCAGGAGCGGAAAAGTCGGGTGTACTGTGTTTCGTGCAGCGCGCTCACCAGGGCAAGACCGGGGAGACTTGCACCGATGTCGTCGTCGCCGGCCATCAGTGCGTCACCGATGACCTGATCGATATGCTCGCCCAGTGCGAGCAGCACGCGTTGCCCGGCCGTATGGCCGAGCGGCACGAGCTTGACTGCGGCAGCGGTCTGCGCTTCGCACCACGCCCAGGCATAGCCGGCCGCGGTGCCCGCCAGCGGAATCTTCCAGTGCGCGCCGGCGATTGCGAACGCAGCCGCGAACGTGAGTTCGCCGGTGGGGCAGGGCACGCCCAGATCGCGTAGCAACCGGGTCAGCGCACCGCCCATGCTCAGATCCTCGAAGCGCAGTTCGGCGGTTTCGCGCCGCGCCACCAGTTCGTTGCTCCAGCGACGTATCGTGTCATCGTCGCCGGTGGCCGCGGCCGCATAGACGCGCGCAACTACCGGCAGATCGGTGGGACCGATACCGGCGCGCAGCACACCGCGGATCCAGTCCAGTGTCGATGCTTCATCGTGCACATGGCCCGTATGCACGGCCTGCTCCAGGCCCTGCGAATAGCTGTAAGCGCCCACCGGCAGTGATGGGCTGATCAGTTGCCACAGTCGTACGGCTTTCATCATTGCCCGTGCCCGTGCCCGTGCCCGTGCCCGTGCCCGTGCCCGTGCGTCTGGCTGTCTTTGTGGCTGTGCCCGCGCGTGTGGTCGGCTTCGTCGCTGTGGCTGTGGCTGTGGGCACGATCATCCTCATGCTCATGGCTGTGCGAGTGCCCGCCCGCGTAGGCACCGGCTTCGGGTTCGAAAGGCTGGCATTCGTGCACCACGTGCAGGCCGAGCTGCTCGACCATGGCGTCCAGCACGTGATCGCGCAGATAGCGTACCCAGCCGGCGCCCACTTCCAGCGCCACGTGGCGGTTGCCCAGGTGATAGGCCACCCGCGCCAGTGCCCTCACGTCGTGGCTGGACACCGTGGACACCGCCTCCGGTGCCGCCCGCACCTCGATCACCACGCCCGATTCGGCGCGCAGCCGATCGCCACCGCGCAGCACCGTGCCACGCGGCAGCATGATGCCCGCCACCGCCCCGGATGCCAGCGTCGCGCGCAGACGCGCCCTCTGCCGCAGTTCGAAGGGCAGGATCAGGTGATCACACACGGATTCGTCGGTCGGCGCGGCTGCGCCCAGCAGTTCACGGCACACGATCGTGTAATCAGATGCGGCAACCGGTTTTGCAGTGTTCATGGTGACTGTGCCCTCAGAACAGAAAATACCGCTGCGCCAGCGGCAGCACGGTGGCGGGTTCGCAGGTGAGCAGTGCCCCGTCGGCGCGCACTTCGTAGGTTTCCGGGTCCACGTCCACCACCGGCATCAGATCGTTGAGCACCATGTCGGCCTTGGTCACGCTGCGCGTGTTTGCCACGGCGGCAAGCGGTTTGGCAAGTCCGAGTCGGGTGCCGATTCCGGCGTCCAGTGCTGCGCGTGAGACGAAGGTCAGCGAAGTGTGTTCCACGGCGCGACCGAACGCGCCGAACATCAGCCGGTAGTGAACCGGCTGCGGTGTCGGTATGGAGGCGTTCGGATCGCCCATCGGCGCGGCGGCGATCATGCCGCCCTTGATGATCAGCGACGGTTTCACGCCGAAGAACGCAGGCTTCCACAGCACCAGATCGGCGAGTTTGCCCACCTGCACGGAGCCGACGTCGGACGCAATGCCGTGTGCAATCGCGGGGTTGATCGTGTACTTGGCCACGTAGCGTCGCGCGCGCAGGTTGTCGTTGCGAATGCTGTCGCCGGGCAGCGGCCCGCGCTGCACCTTCATCTTGTGCGCGGTCTGCCAGGTGCGCGTGATCACCTCACCGACACGGCCCATGGCCTGGGAGTCCGATGCGATCATCGAGAACGCGCCCAGGTCGTGGAGAATGTCTTCGGCGGCAATGGTTTCGCGGCGGATCCGCGACTCGGCGAAGGCGACATCTTCGGCTATGGCCGGGTCCAGGTGATGGCAGACCATCAGCATGTCCAGATGCTCGTCCACGGTATTCACCGTGTAGGGACGGGTGGGGTTGGTCGATGACGGCAGCACGTTGAGTTCGCCGCAGGCCTTGATGATGTCCGGTGCATGACCGCCGCCGGCGCCTTCGGTGTGATAGGTGTGAATGGTGCGCCCGCCGATCGCCGCGAGGGTGGCTTCGACGAAACCGGATTCGTTGAGTGTGTCGGTGTGAATGGCCACCTGCACGTCGTAGGCGTCGGCCACGTTCAGGCAGTTGTCGATGGCGGCTGGCGTCGTGCCCCAGTCCTCGTGCAGTTTCAGGCCGATGGCGCCGGCTTCGATCTGTTCGTTCAGTGCCTGCGGCAGGCTGGCATTGCCCTTGCCAAGAAAGCCCAGGTTCATCGGGAATGCGTCGGCGGCCTGCAGCATACGTGCGATGTTCCACGGGCCGGGTGTGCAGGTGGTGGCATTGGTGCCGGTTGCAGGACCGGTGCCGCCGCCGAGCATCGTTGTGACGCCGGACATCAGTGCTTCCTCGATCTGTTGCGGACAGATGAAGTGAATGTGCGCATCGATGCCGCCGGCCGTGAGAATGCAGCCTTCACCGGCGATGGCCTCGGTGCCCGGTCCGATGACGATGCCGACGCCGTCCTGGGTGTCGGGATTGCCCGCCTTGCCGATGGCGGCAATGCGTCCGTCCTTGATGCCGACGTCGGCCTTGACGATGCCCCAGTGATCGAGAATCAGCGCATTGGTGATCACCACGTCGACCACTTCGGCGGCCGGCCGCTGGCTCTGGCCCATGCCGTCGCGGATCACCTTGCCGCCGCCGAACTTCACCTCGTCGCCGTAGACGGTGTGATCGGCTTCGACCTCGATCACCAGTTCGGTGTCGCCGAGGCGGACGCGATCGCCGGTGGTGGGGCCGAACATCTCGGCATAGGCGCGGCGCGATATGCGGGTCATGATGGCTCACCGTTGCCGTTGCCGTTGCCGTTGCCGGGGGCATCGAGCGCACCCATTACCTGTCCCTGGAAGCCGTACACATGCCGCGTGCCGCCCAGCGCCACCAGTTCGATGCGGCGCGTCTGGCCCGGCTCGAAACGCACCGCGGTGCCGGCGGGAATGTTGAGCCGGAAGCCGCGCGCGGCGTTGCGATCGAAGTCCAGTGCGTTGTTGGTTTCGCTGAAGTGGTAGTGGGAACCCACCTGCACGGGTCTGTCGCCGGTGTTGGCAACCTCCAGTGTCAGCCTGGCGCGGCCGGCGTTCAGCTCCAGTTCGCCGTCGTCTATGAAGTATTCACCGGGAATCATGGCGGGAGGCGTCATGGCGGGTCACACAATCGGGTTGTGAACGGTCACGAGCTTCGTGCCGTCGGGGAAGGTGGCTTCGATCTGTACGTCGTGCAGCATGTCCGCCACGCCGTCCATCACGTCATCTCGGCTCAGGATCCTCGTGCCCTCGCTCATCAGCTCGGCCACCGTCCTGCCGTCGCGTGCGCCCTCCAGAATGCTGGCGCAGATCAGCGCCACACTCTCCGGGTAGTTCAGCTTCACGCCGCGGGCACGCCGCTGCGCGGCCAGTTGCGCGGCAAGGAAGACCAGCAGCTTGTCCTTCTCTCGGGGTGTCAGTTCCATCGTATTTCCATCGTATGTCTCCGTTCTCTGCCGTGCAGCCGTTCGCGGCTGCATCCGTGTGCCTGTCTGCGCCGCGGCCCTATGTACGCCAGATGCGCGGCGCGCTCGCGTTGCGGTGCAGCAGGCCGGGACGTATCGCCGTCCACACCGATTCGAATGTTCGTTGCAGCTCGTTGGCCTGCCGCGCCAGCATGCGCACGATCAGCAGATCGCCAACCAGCGTGGCGGCGGCGATGCCCTGTTCATCTGGCCGCCCGTTTGCCGACTGCGCTTCTGCCAGGCCGGCGCGTGCGGCTGCGAGCAGTCCGTCGTCGGCCGGGTAGGCATACAGGCTGCCGGTGACGGTGAACCCGGCCAGTCCCCAGGCGGCGCTCAGCAGCGGATCTTCGGCGTCACGCCAGTGCAGTCGTTCCAGCAGCAGCGGCCGGCCGCCGACACGGATTTCGGTGCGCTGCAGCAGCGACCCTGAGAAGTAGCGATCGCCGGACAGCGGGCGCCCCAGTGTGAGCGTGTCCCAGCCGGCGAATCGCGCACCGTGTTCAAGGTCGATACGGGTTGTGATCCTGGCATGACTGCCGCCGAACAGGATCGTATCCAGTGGCAGCCATTCCAGTGATGCGCCTGCCGCAACCCGCAGCCATTGTGTGATCGTGCTGGTTGCCGGGCTGCGGTAGAACTTGGTCGATGCGGGTGTCGTCAACAGGACATTCGCGCCGTTGCGCGCAGTGACTTCCAGCGACAGTTCGTCTCCTGCCGTGAGACCGCCCGGCGGGTGCAGCAGGTAGACGTGGCAGAAGTCGCCTTCCGGATAGAACGGGCGTTGCAGATACAACGGTCCGTGATGCCGGCGGTCGACAATCACCGTGCGATTGCCGCGACGCTCGAAGGCCAGCCGCAGCGAACCGCGCCAGCCCCGCGCCGGCCTGGCCTCGCGGCGGCGCAGCGGCACAACGTTGGATGCGTCGCGTGCACTGGCGGGCAGGTTGTCCGCGGCCAGACTCATCCGACGCCGATCACTTCCAGCAGCAGCCAGGCACCGACAGCGATGGCGATGACACCGACCGCGCCTCGCCACAGCGCGCCGGCATAAAGCCCGGCGCGTGCGGTGCGAATGCACAGCTGAGCAAACACACGGGAGAAAGCCAGTGCGCCGACCGCCACGCCAACGCAGAAGCAGAGCAGGTACGCCGAGCTTTGCAGGCCGCTCTGAAAGGTCGTGAGCGGAATCAGCGCCAGTACCGCGGCCGACCCCGCGCCGCCGTGCAGCGCACCCATCCAGATGCCGGCACGACCAGGCGACTTCGAACCCGGGGCAGCCGGTGATGCGACCGCCTCGGCCAGGCTCGCTGCCTTGCTGCTGCGCCATTGCACATAGGCGCCGCGCAATGCGTGTGTACCGATCGCCAGCAGCACCGCCGCCACCAGCAGCTCGGCCCATTCGGCCATCGCAGCCAGCCCCCACAGGCCAAGCCCCAGCACCAGGGATGCGATCAGACACAGCGACAGCGCGTGGCCCAGCGCCCAGCGAGCGGCGTACTGGGTCGCCGATGCGGAGCGGCTGTTAACCGCAAGCCCGCCGATGGTGGCCAGATGATCGGCATCCAGCGCGTGTACCAGCCCGAACCACAGTCCCAGCAGAACCGCATACGCCCACGGCGCCGCCAACAGTGTTTCCGCTACGCTCACAAGCGTCCTCCCTTCACCCGATTCATACCGACAGATGCGCTTTCACGACATCGTCGCTGAGCTCGCTCATCGCGCCGCGCGCCACTACGCGCCCCTTGTCCAGCGCCACGAAGGTGTCGCAGACGCGGCGCACGAACGGCAGCTTCTGTTCCACCACCAGTACGGTCATTGCAAGGTCACGATTCAGTCGCCGTATCACGTCACCGATCTGGGTGACGATGCTGGGCTGAATGCCTTCGGTGGGTTCGTCGAGAATCAGCATGCGCGGCTCCAGCACCAGTGCCCGGCCGATCGCCAGCTGCTGCTGCTGGCCGCCCGACAGATCGCCACCGCGTCGGCGCAGCATGCTCTTCAGCACCGGGAACAGTTCGAACACCAGCGGCGGTATCTGCCTGCGACCGCCATGCAGGCCGGTGCGCAGGTTGTCCTCGACGGACAGCAGGGGGAAGATCATCCGTCCCTGGGGTACGTAGCCAATGCCCATGGCGGCGCGCTGTTCCGCGCGCATCGCGCCCAGATTGTGGCCGTCGAAATGGATGCTGCCGGACTCGTGCGGGATCAGGCCCATCAGGCAGCCGAGCAGCGTGGTTTTGCCAACGCCGTTGCGCCCGAGCAGGCTCATGCAGTTGCCGGCCGGCACCGTAAGGTCGATGTCCCACAGAGTGTGACTCTGGCCGTAGGACTGATTGAGTGTGTTGACTTCCAGCATGCGATTCAGGCTCCGAGGTACACATCGATGACCCTCTGATTGTTCTGCACGTCGTCCATGCTGCCTTCGGCCAGCACATGGCCCTCATGCAGTACGGTTACGCGGCGGGCGATGGAGCGCACGAACTCCATGTCGTGTTCGACGACCACGACCGAGCGTTTTCCGGCCAGTGAGTTCAGCAGCGCGGCGGTGGCTTCGCTTTCCTGGCGGCTCATGCCAGCCACCGGTTCGTCGACCAGCAGCAGACGCGGGTCCTGCATCAGCAGCATGCCGATCTCCAGCCACTGCTTCTGGCCGTGAGACAGCGATCCGGCCTGCGTGGCGGCGCGCGCCGTCAGGCCGATGATGTCCAGTGTTTCGGTGACGCGGTCGCGCTCTTCGGGCGTGATGCGCTTGAACAGCGTTGGCCACACGCGCTTGTCCGGCAGCAGCGCGAGCTCAAGGTTCTCGACCACGCTGTGGCTTTCGAACACAGTGGGCTTCTGGAACTTGCGGCCGATTCCGCGGATGGCGATTTCCGGTTCGCTGAGCCTGAGCAGATCCAGATTCTCGCCGAAGAACGCCTGACCTGAATCCGGACGCGTCTTGCCGGTGATGACATCCATCATGGTGGTCTTGCCCGCGCCGTTCGGGCCGATGATGCAGCGCAGTTCACCCACACTGACATACAGACTCAACTCATTGAGTGCACGAAAGCCGTCGAACGTGACGGTGAGGCGGTCCAGATACAGGATGGATCCGTGCATGACGGAGGCGCCCGACGAATGCGTGGCGGGCAAGGGAGAAGCCGTGACCTGTGCCTGTTCAGGCATGACGGACTCCTCTCACGCGCTCCACGGCGATTTTCAGCCTGCCGCGAATCCTGCCCGGCAGTTTGCGCAGCTGACCGCGCTGCTGATAAAGCCCCTTCAGCTGCGCGCCCGATCCGACCAGACCCTTGGGCATGGCCACCGTAACAATCACGAACAGCGCACCCAGCGCGAACAGCCACAGATCCGGCATCAGCACCGTGAACTTCGTTTTCGCGTAGTTCACCGCCACCGCGCCCAGTGCCGCGCCATACAGGGTTCCGCGGCCGCCCAGCGCCACCCAGACCACGAGCTCGATCGAATTCAGCGGCTGGAATTCGTTGGGGTTGATGATGCCCACCTGCGGCACGTACAGCGCACCGGCGATGCCGGCCAGCACCGCCGAGAGCGTGAAGATCCACACCTTGAAGTGTTCAACGCGATAGCCGATGAAGCGTGCGCGGTCTTCGGCATCACGCACCGCCACCAGCACACTGCCGAGCCTGGAGGTGACCACATAGCGGCACAGCAGATAGCCGGCCGCCAGCGCCACGGTCGATGCCACGAACAGGCCGGCGCGCGTGTTCGCCGACTGCAGGCTCGAACCCATGATGTCCTTGAAATCGGTGAGGCCGTTGTTGCCGCCAAAGCCGAGTTCATTGCGGAAGAACGCCAGCATCAGCGCGAACGTGAGCGCCTGCGACATGATGGAGAAGTACACGCCGGTGACGCGTGAGCGAAACGCCAGCCATGCGAAGGCGAACGCGAGCACACCGGGCACCACCATGATCATCAGTGCCGTGAACCAGAACTGATCAAAGCCCAGCCAGTACCACGGCAGCGCCTCCCAGTTCAGGAACACCATGAAGTCCGGCAGCTCCGGATGGCCGTACACGCCGCGCGATCCGATCTGGCGCATCAGGTACATGCCCATCGCATAGCCGCCCAGCGCGAAGAACGCGGCATGGCACAGACTGAGGATGCCGCAGTAGCCCCACACCAGGTCCAGCGCCACGGCCAGCAGCGCGTAGCACAGGTACTTGCCCAGCAAGGCCACGGTGTAGGAGCTGATGTGGAATGCCGATTCCGGCGGTACGTACAGGTTGCACACCGGCACGATCACCGCGGCCAGCGCGAGAATCGTCAGCAGCACGATGCCGCCGCGATCGTGACTGAGCAGTCGGAAGGTGAGCATTCGATCAGTTCTCCGCGGCACGGCCCTTCTGCGGGAACATCCCGCGCGGCCGCTTCTGAATGAACAGGATGATGAAGATCAGTACGAGGATCTTGGCGACCACCGCACCGGCAAACGGCTCGATCAGCTTGTTCGCGACGCCCAGCGTCAGACCGCTGACCAGCGTGCCCCACAGGTTGCCGACGCCGCCGAACACCACCACCATGAAGGAGTCAACGATGTAGGCCTGGCCGAGGTTGGGCCCGACATTGGTGATCTGCGCCAGTGCCACGCCGGCCACGCCGGCGATGCCCGAGCCCAGACCGAACGTGAATGCGTCCACGCGCGCCGAGCGGATGCCCATGGCACGCGCCATGGCGCGGTTCTGCGTGACCGCGCGCATTTCCAGACCCAGCCGCGTACGCCGCAGCACAACGAACAGCAGCGCAAAGACCATCAGGCTGAACAGCAGGATGTAGAGCCGGTTGTAGGTGATGTCCAAGCCGGGCACGATCTCCCAGGATCCTGACAGCCAGCTCGGTGACACCACCGGGCGATTCAGCGGTGAGAAGATCGAGCGCACGGCCTGCTGGAGGATCAGGCTGACGCCGAAGGTGGCCAGCAGCGTTTCCAGCGGCCGGCCGTAGAGAAACTGCACAATGCCGCGCTCGATTGCGATGCCGACCACGCCCGAGACCAGAAAGGCCGCCGGTAGCGCGAGCAGCAGCGCCATCGTCACCTGACCGGGAAACAGCTGCTGAATCACGAACGTGGTGTAGGCGCCGAGCATGATCAGCTCGCCATGCGCCATGTTGATCACGCCCATGATGCCGAAGGTGATGGCCAGACCGATGGCGGCCAGCGCCAGGATCGAACCCAGGCTCAACCCGAAGAAGACGGTCTGGATCACCTCGTAGTTGGCCTGCTTGCGGAGAATCTCTGCCAGTGCCGCATCGGCGGCGGCACGCGTCGGCGCATCGATACTGTCGTCATTGGCGATGCGTGTGAGTCGCGTACGCACGTGGCTGCGCATCTGGCCGCGCACGTCGTCGATCGCGGCCAGCCGTACGGCGTTGTCGTCGTCCATCAGTCGCATCGACGCCAGCGCGACCTGAAGCTCGCGTACCACGCGGGCGTTTTCTTCGGATTCGAGCATGGACTGAAGCACCGGCACGAGCTCGACGTCGCCAGCGCGGGCCACGCCGCGTATCGCCTCGATACGGCGCCGCGGATCCTCCTGGCCAAGTTCCAGAGCGGCGATGACCTCGCGCAGTGTGCTGCGCAGGGCGTTGTTCACACCGATGCGCGAGACCTCGCGTCGACCGGCCTCGCCAGCCGGTTCATCGGTGGCTGGATCGCGCAGCGCGAATCCATCGGCGGTGCTGGTGGCGATCACTACGCGGCCGTCGGCGCGCGTTGTGTAGAGCTGGCCTTCGAGCAATGCGCCGAGTACGCGTAGCACGGCGTCGTGCTCGATGCGGGCCAGTTCGCGCGCGGCGATGCCCCGCTCGTTGAATGAGTCGGCGCTGCCCAGTGCGGTCAGCGCGGCATGAAATGCTTCGTTCGGAGCGTCGCCGCTGAGCTGTACGGCGTCTTCGCTCTCGAGCTCGTCATCGGCGAATGCGCTGATGGCGGGCATCAGCCAGCCCAGCACGATGCAGATCGTTGCGAGAATCAGAATGCGTGAACCGGCACAGATGTCTGCCGTATCTCGCGGCAACTGGGAAATCAAGCCTGCGTCCTCCGGTGGACGGAGATCCGGCTCGTCCATGAGCCGGCTCCGCCCACCACGCCCAACAAAGGAAGCGGCCTGGTGATCACGGATTGCATGTGTCACCAGACCGCATGACGGATTACTCGTAGCTCTGGCCCGAGCACTGGCCGGTGCGCACGTTGTAGTTGCCGCAGGACAGTGGTGGCATCCAGTCAGCGGTGATGTCACGCGAGCCGGGCAGGAAGTCCGACCATGCATCGCCGACCACCGTGCCGCGTGTCTGCCACACCACATCAAACTGGCCATCGTCCTGGATCTCACCGATGAACACCGGCTTGGTGATGTGATGATTGGGCATCATTGTTGCGATACCGCCGGTGAGGTTGGGTACCGATACGCCGATGATGGCTTCCTGCACCGCGGTGGGGTCGGTGGTGCCAGCCTTCTCAACCGCCTCCACCCACATGTTGAAGCCGATGTAGTGTGCCTCCATCGGGTCGTTGGTCACCCGGTTCGAATCGCCGATGAAGTCCAGCCAGTCATCGATGAACACGTCGTTCTCGCCGGTCTCGATGCTCATGAAGTAGTTCCAGGCGGCCAGGTGACCAACCAGCGGGCCGGTATCGACGCCTGACAGTTCTTCCTCGCCCACCGAGAACGCCACCACCGGGATGTCTTCGGCGGAAATGCCCTGGTTGCCGAGCTCGATGTAGAACGGCACGTTGGCATCGCCGTTGATTGTGGATACCACGGCGGTTTTCTTGCCGGCCGAACCGAAGCGGCGGATTTCGGCGATGATCGACTGCCAGTCGGAGTGACCGAAGGGCGTGTAGTTGATCATGATGTCGGCGTCTTCCACGCCATGCTGTTTGAGATAGGCTTCGAGGATACGGTTGGTGGTACGCGGGTACACATAGTCGGTGCCTGCCAGCACCCAGCGTTCCACACCCAGCTCGTTCATCAGGTAGTCCACCGCGGGAATGGCCTGCTGATTCGGCGCCGCACCGGTGTAGAACACGTTGCGCGAGGATTCCTCGCCCTCGTACTGCACCGGATAGAACAGCAGCCCGTTCAGCTCCTCGAATACCGGCAGCACGGCCTTGCGCGATACCGAAGTCCAGCAGCCGAACACCGCAGCTACACCGTGCACCTGCAGCAGTTCACGGGCACGCTCCGCGAACAGCGGCCAGTCGGAGGCCGGATCGACGACCACGGCCTCGAGTTGCTTGCCGAGCAGACCGCCGGCCGCGTTCTGCCGCTCGATCAGCATCAGCATGGTGTCTTTCAGTGTGGTTTCACTGATGGCCATAGTGCCGGACAGTGAGTGCAGGATGCCCACCTTGATGGTGTCTTCGGCACTGGCGCTGGTGGCTGCGCCGAAGGTCGCGGCCGCGGTTGTCAGCAATACGGCAAGCGCATTGAAGAATTTCTGTCGTCCCTTTCTCATGATGTTCCTCCTGTGAAGCGTTCGTGCCGGTGCGCGTCGGCGCTGGCGAATATTTCGGTTGTCGTTGTCGAAAGACATGTTGTCGATACGGGTGAGTGCATGGGCTAGATCTGCACCTGGACGCCGAATGAAACCGTTCTCACATCGGCGCCGGGCATGCCGGTGAGGTTTGCGTCGCCCTTGCTGTAGTTGAGATTCAGGCGGGCGTTGTGGCCGCGAATGACGAAGTTCATGCCGGCCTCGGTGAGGTCGCTGTTGGCACCGGAGCTGGGCGAGTTCTTCGTGTAACGCAGGTAGGGCTGGTAGCGCATGGTCGTGCTGCCAGGCAGCAGGTAGGCGGCCGTCATAAAGTACGACTTGCCGTCGAACAGACAGAAGCAATCCGGGTCGGCCAGTGCAGCGGGCGCCAGGTCGGCGTCGAACTTCTTGTACTCGCCTTCCAGCGTGAAGGCCGAGCCGCCGCCGAGCACCTTCTCAAACAGAAAGTCGACGATGGTGGCGCTGAAATCGGCCGGGTTCGCCGCAGTGCCGGTGCCATCTTTCTGCGCCTGGTAGGCCAGGCCTACAGTGAAGATGTCTCCGCCTTCACCAAAGTAGGTGCTGCTGGTGTAGTAGGCCGGGTTCGCCTCCATGTTCAGGAAGTTGTAGGCCAGCCGCGTGGCGAACAGCACGTTGTCGCTCTGGTTCGGCCCACCGTCGACGCCGTCGAATACGCCGAATGCGTACTGGAACTTGTCGGCCGAACCCCAGACCGTGACGCCATCGTCACGACCGAACACACCGGCCTGGCCGGTCTGGTCGGAGGGCAGCAGCGGCACGGTGTACTGGTTCCACGAAAGCCCGTAGTACGGCCCGTTCATCTCGATGCGGTCGGCAGGCGTGAGCATGCGTCCGACCCAGATGTTGAAGGCGGGAGAGAACTCGAACTGCGCGATGGCGTCGAGTACGTCGATGCTGCCGCCGATACGCTCGGTGTTGAACGTGAATTTCACGTTCTCATGCGCCTGGCCACTGACGTACAGACGAATGCTGTACAGATCGAAGTCGGTGGAGCTGCCACCATCCGGAGCCGCATTCTCGGTGCTCGACATGCCGGCCCTGAGGCCACCGCCAAAGCTCACCCAGCGCGTATCATCGATCTCGATGGTGCCTGCCGAGAACGCCGATGGTGCCGCCAGCGTTGTGGCCATGGAGATGGCTGCTGCAATGCACAGACGCGATCGAGCTGCTCTCAGTCCCTTTGAGAGTGGAGTCCTGTCCTTCATTCCTGCTTCCTTTCATGATGCCGGTGCAAGGCGATGCCGGCGTTGGTTGTTGTGTCCAGATCTGCTTTGCAACAAATCTGTAACTTCGCAAAGCAATATGCGTGCCAGCGTTGAGTCCGCATGTGGCTGCTGGATTGCGAACCGGTAAACGTTCAGCGCGCACGTTCAGCGCGCACGAATTGAGTGCGGAATGGCGGGAGTGATTCAGCGCCTGGCACGCTTTGCGTGCATGGCTGAATATTTTTCAGTTATTCGTGTGAGGCGTTCGGTTGCAATCAGAATCGCGAAGCGAACTTGCTGTCCCACAGCGTGGCGTTGCGGCCATTGAAGTGATCGTCGATGTGCACCGGGTCTTCGTTTCGAAAGTCACCGCCCCAGCGCATCTCGCCGTCGTTGCGCACGAATTCTATGAAGGCGCGGATCTCGGCCGGCAGATTGGGCAGATTGTCGCGTTTCAGTGCAGTGGAATTGAAAAATCCGCTGGTGGATTTCAGGTTCACGTCAACCGCATGGCCGATCAGGTGATTCGATCTGGAGGCCGGTGGCACGATGGCGCCGCGTACCGGACGACCCGGATCGCGTGTTGACGAGGTGACGAAAAGCTCCACGTCGCACTGTTTGGCGAAGTCGTTGAGTCGATCCAGGCAGGGGAAGAAGTCCAGATCGGCGCGCAGCTCGTTGCCGATGAAGCGGCTGTTGCGGTAGTGCCGGATATCGCAGTCCGGCGAGAATGCGTCGATGGCATCGGTCGCACGTGTTTCATCGCCCGTCCGGGCGTCGTGCGCCGGGCCGGGCGGAAACAGATCAGTCTCGGCGCGCTCCACGAAGTCGGCGAGCACGTAGCCTTCCGATCCGTCGGAGGCCCGTACGCGCACCCAGGTTTCCTCGCCGAGCACCTCCAGCTTCGATCCTCGCCGCAGGGTGCGGATCTTCCGGCCGCCGGCCGGCAGCGATCGCAGCTCCAGACCGCCTCTGGCGATGACCGTTGCCTTGCTCACAGGGGGGGGCACCTGTAGTGATTGCGCAGGCAGGATGTTCGCATATGACGAACGCCGGCGCGATGGTCGGCACCCGCCGATGGGGATGCCGGCGGCGATGCCGATGCCGATGCCGCAGCGCAGGCCGATGCCGGCGCAGGTCCGATGACGCTGCGGGTCCAGGCCTGGCCAGATGCTTGAGCTTGCGACAGCGCCCCTATAGCATCGGAGCGTTGCCGGGTATCGCAATCGCTGCCCGGAGGTCTTCACGATGGCGCCACAGCAGCGCCACTGAATTACGCCGCGTACTGAAGGGGGATTGCACATTGGCTACACCGCCGGGCGTCAGCCAGGCCGACTTTGACGCCGCGATTGCACAGTTCGCGGATGCCGTCGGCACCGACCATGTGTTCACCGACAGTGACATCATGGATACCTACCGCGATGCGTTCTCACCACTGCGCGACGAGGCAGACGAGAAGATCGCCTCGGCGGCCGTCGCGCCGGACTCGGTGGGGCAGGTGCAGCAGATCGTGCAGATCGCGAACCGCTACAGGATTCCGCTGTACACGATTTCCACCGGCCGCAATCTTGCCTATGGCGGCTCGGCACCGGTGTATTCGGGCAGCGTCGTACTCGATCTCAAGCGCATGAACCGCATCCTCGAAGTGAATGAGGACATGGCCTACGCGCTCGTGGAACCGGGTGTCAGCTACTTCGATCTGTACCGCTACATACGCGAACGCGGCTATCGGCTGTGGATCGATCCGCCTGATCCGGGCTGGGGCAGTCTGATCGGCAACGCGCTGGAGCGCGGCGCCGGCCGCACGCCGCTGCCGTATCGCGATCACTTCGGTGCGCACTGCGGCATGGAGGTGGTGCTTGGCAATGGTGATCTGGTGCGCACCGGGCTGGGCGCGCTGCCGAACGCCGGTGCGAACTGGCAGGCCTTTCCGTATGGCGCCGGGCCGCAGTCCGATGGGCTGTTTGCCCAGTCGAATTTCGGCATCGTCACGAAAATGGGCTTCTGGCTGATGCCCGAGCCCGAGGCGTCGATCACCGGGTCGATTCGCGTGCAGCGTCACGACGACATCATTCCACTGGTGCGCACGCTGTCGCATCTCCAGTACACCGGCATCGTGAACTGTCTGTTCTCACTGAACACGCCGGTTTTCGAAGGCAACATCGATCCCGCCAAATCCGCGCTGCTCGATCGACCCGGTGGCGGCACGGCGGCCGAGTGGGACGACTACGCGTCATCCAGGAACACGCACTTCTGGCAGACGGAGCTGCGCTTTTACGGGCCGCCGAGAGTCATGCAGGCGCAGTGGGAGCATGTGAAGGAACAGCTGGGCAGCATCCCGGGCATCCGGTTCACGGATGGCGACATGATCAGTTTCCCGCTCTCCGACGAACAGATCCGCAGTCTCGGCGACCCGGCGACTTTCGGCGTGCCCAGTCTCAGTGTGTTCACCAGTCAGGCCGGAACCATGGGGCACCTCGACGCTTCGCCGATGGTGCCGCATTCCGGCGAGGCGCTGATCCAGGCGCACAAGGTGTATCTGCGCGAGTATCGCAACGCCGGTATTCCGCTGACCCTGGGCTTCGCGCTGAGCTATCACACCCGCGCGTTCATCATGTTCCAGGGCACAAGCCTGTCGCTGGACCGTGCGGAGAACGCGCGGGCGCGAGAATTCTACAAGCGCCTGATCGAAGTGTCGGGTGAGCATGGCTGGGGCATCTATCGTGCGCATGCCGCCTTCATGGACGAAGTCATGGACACGTATTCGTACAACGATCACGCACTGATGCGACTCAACCAAACACTCAAGGATGCGCTCGACCCGAATGGCATTCTGTCGGCGGGGCGCTATGGCATCTGGCCGCGGCATCTGCGGGAGGGCCAGGTATGAACAGCGTGCGTCTTGCGACAGCGGCCATTGCCGTGGTGCTCGCGAACCCCTTCGGCATCGCGGCGGCACTGGCCGACGACTCACCGGCCGACTCCGCCTGGGTGGCATTGCCGGACGATCTTGAGCCGGACCTGAGCGATCCGCTGCTGCGCCACGGGCAGTCCGTCTACATCCAGCGCTGCGCCGGCTGTCACAGTGCGATTCCGGAGCAGATATTCGGTCCGCAGTTTCTGCCGCCGATGCCCGGCACCCAGGTTCTGCGTGGCCGCTATGGCGATGCGCTGCCAGCCGAGCTTCATCGGCGCAGCGATCTGCCGGCCGACTACATCGAGTTCGTCGTACGCCGCGGCCTGGGTTCGATGCCGTTCTTTCGTCCCACCGAAGTCAGCGCGGACGATCTGCGAGCATTGGTGGCGTATCTGACCCGGCCGCAGGGTGCGACAGACGACTAGCGCTGCTCCACCGCCGAAAGCTGGTAACGCAGTTCCTGCTCGCCCGGCTGTGCCGGGAAGCGCCACGCATAGTCACCCAGTTTGCGCTGCATCGGGTGTGATGTGCTGTCCAGGCGAGCGTCCACAAAGCGTGATTCGATGAAGTGACGGATCTCCATATCCACCGCTACGGTCTTGTTGTTGACGATGCGGTATTCATTGCTGGTTGATCTGCGTTCGCGGTTCGCACCCTCCGCTGTGTTTTCGAACATTGTTGTGATTTCCAGCGTCAGGTTGAGGGCGCGCCCGATCTCCAGTTCCACCGGCACGCCGACCGGGGTGTCCGCTATCCACGCCTCGCCGGCAAACAGTTCCTGGTTGCGTGGTCCGCGGCCTTCGGCGCCTGCGGGGTCGTGACGTTCGAAGAAGCGCATCGTGCCGCGCGCCAGCGGTTCACCGGGACCGCTGTCTTCAGTGTTGTCCCAGGCGATCATCACATTGGGCACCACCACACCTTCGCGTCGGATGGCGTTCAGCCCGTTCATGCGGAAACCGTAGAAGCGTTCGATGCGAACATCGGGCTTGTCGAGAAACAGCACCTGTTTGGTCTGGCGCGCCGGCAGATCGGTTTGCCAGGGCAGGCGGTAGAGGTAGTAGTCGCCAAGCTCTTCGCGCCGCACGATGCGCGCGCCGGTTACGACGATTTCCCTTGCGTCACCGATGCCGCTTGCGCCGACGAACATCATCCGGCCTTCCACACCATCGACGCCCGGTTCATCCGAGCTGTCGTACGGCAGCGAATGGCATTCGCGCAGCGGCGCGACGTCGGCCGCCCGTGGCGGCGGCGCTTCCCGGCTGCCGCCAGCATCCGCGTCGAGTATGTTCAGCGCACCGGCCACCAGCTGCAGGTCGATGTCGTTGAACGACCAGCCGGTGTCGTTGCTCAGCGTCGCCCAGCCGGACAGCGCCATGCGATCGCTGCGTTCGTTGAGCCGCGCTACGTAGTCGGCGCTCCACGAGAAGCCGTGCGCCAGATAGCTGACCTTGAATGTGCGCCGGCCGGCGTCTCCCGGCGCAAGGCGCACCGACAGCTGTGGCCGGCCGCGCAGCCCCTCCGGGACCTCGTGAAACTCGAGTCGTTCGGGCAGACCGGCACAGTGCAATGCCTCGTAGCCGCCGTCCAGCGCCAGCACCACGTCGTGGCCCGCGGCGATCACGGTGGCCGTTGTGCGCGTGACCCGGCCGCTGCCGGGATCGGTGCGGGTGAGGGTGACTTCACGGCCGATGTGACGCTCCAGCAGCGACTGCGGCGTGAGCTCATCGGCGTCAAAGTTGGTCTCGATCAGTGTGCGGTCGAGGTCCGCGAGTACGGCCGACTGCGGCAATAGCGTGTCCGCGACACCGTCGATCACCAGCGTCATCGCCGAAGCCGGCAGATCCACGCTGCGCGTCTCGGTAATCAGAGCGATGTTGTCGCGATAGACGGTGACCGACACGGCATCGGTGGTGGACGAGTACACGTGGACGTCGTCCTGCGCGTGCGCCTGTGGCAACGGCACGAGTAAAGCCGCAAACAAAGCCGGGAAAACGGCCGTGCGCACGGCCGGGGGCCGGGCAGACAGCTCAGCGATAGCGATCCGGATGCGCGACGCAGCGTTCACCAGCTCTGGCGAACCGTGAAGCTCAGTGTGGTCTCGCCATTGGCCGGCACCGGCACATCCCATGCGTAACCATACGCATGGGTGCGTCGCCCCGGGATCGACTCGGCGCGCATTTCATTGAACCGCCAGAGATTGTCCTGGCGAATCGTCACCGTGACCGGTTCGGTGCGCGCGTTGCGTACCCGGTAGGTCATGTCGAATTCGGTGGAGCCGCGCGTTGCGCCGCGCGTGGCCACCAGCACGGGATGGACGGTGACGTCGAAGGCATCGCCAATCTTCAGCGCCAGCTCCGATCCGGCGCTGGTGTGGCCGATGCGATCCTCGCCGATGAACTGCGGCTGGCCGCGGGCGTCGCGCGCGTAGACGCGTACCACGCCGGCCGGCAGCTGATCGCCCAGACCGCCCGCCTCGGAGTTCGCGAAACGCACGCGCGTTTCGGCGGCCACGGGCTCGGGATAGGTCTGCAGCACGGAGAACGTCTGCTCGTAGCCGCGGTCGGCGGAGACCCGGTCGGCGGTGAGAAAACTCACCTGTTTGGTCTGGTTGTTCGCGATCGTCGTGACCTGATCGATCGGATAGACATAGTAGTCGACCAGCTGCTGACGCTGCGACGCCTCCACGCCGGCTGAGCGGCGTACATTGCCGGATCGAACATTGCCGTAGCGCTGCCACCACTGCGCCTCGTTCTGTACGACATTGACGTCGCCGGCAACCAGCTGTGCGTGCGCGTTTTCGAAGCTGGTGCCCGACGTGTTGTTCAGCGTGATCCAGCCCTGCATGGACACGACACCGGCGGGTTCGTCGAGAACGGCCACGTAGTCGGCGCTCCAACCGAAGCCTCGCGACAGGTAGGCGAGGGTGACATCGGCGTCGACAGTCTGTGCGGCCTCGGCCAGCACCGACAGCGTCGGACGCGCACGCAGGTTCGGCGGTACTTCCTCGAAGATCACCCGCGCCGGTAGTCCGTCCTCGCGCAGGACTTCGATGCGCTCACCGATGCGCAGCACCACGCCGCCCACCGTCGACAAGACCTCGGCGCGTTCGCGTGTTTCCTCGCCGGTGGCGGGGTTCGTGCGAACGATGGAGATCTCGTGGCCAACCGCCTTTTCCATCAGCTTTGCGGGTGTCAGGAGGTCGTAGTCGAAATTCTGCTCGAGGATCGTCAGCTCCGGCGCATCCAGAGTCACGGTCTGCGCCATGATTTCGGCCGACACACCGGCAAACTCGATGCGATTCACGCCAGCCGGCACCGTCAGCGGACGCACATGCTCGACCAGGGCGAGATTGGTGTTGTAGATCGTCAGCGACAGCCGTGTGTCGGCGCTGTCGGCCACGGTATCGGCGAGGACGGCGAGCGGTGGTGCCGCCAGCAGTCCGACAGCCACAATAGAACGTACGACACGCATGAAGTTCTCCTTGCCGATGCCGGCCAGCCCGCTCCGGGGAAAAGTGCTGTATCCGGTTTGTATCACAGCAAGGAGGGAGGTGCACCCGGGTTCGTGATTTTCTTCCCTGAGAGTCCAGTTCCGCACCTCCGCACCCATACGCGCATTCACTTAGGTATTGACCTTACTGTCAGGCCGGCGTAAAGTTAGGCACATGCCTAACCAATCAATACTTCTTGACGATGTGTTCAGGGCGCTTTCCGATCCAACGCGCCGCGCCGTACTCGAACGACTGGGACGGGGGCCGGCGTCGATGACGGATCTCGCGCAGCCTTTTCCCATGGCGCTGCCTTCGTTCTCCCAGCACCTTAACGTCCTGGAAACTGCGGGCCTGGTCAGTTCGCGCAAGCGCGGACGGGTGCGAACCTATCGTCTGGCCCGCAAACCACTGCGCGTGGTCGAGCACTGGCTGGAGCGCCAGCAGGCGCTGTGGAAGCGTCGCCTCGACCAGCTCGATGATCATCTGCAAACAATGAAGGAGTCTTCATGACCGCTCTGCTGCCCTTTAGCCCCGTCCCGAAGCTGGACCTCGTCCTCGAGCGCGCCATCGATGTTCCCAGGGAACTTGTCTGGAAAGCGTGGACCGATCCGGAGCAGTTGAAGAAGTGGTTTACGCCGGCACCCTGGACCACAACCCACTGTGAGATCGACCTGCGACCCGGTGGCGTCTTTCGCACGGTGATGCGTTCGCCGGAAGGGGAGGAGATGGACGGCGGTGCCGGTTGCTACCTCGAGGTGGTGCCGTTGCAGAGGCTGGTCTGGACGAACGCGCTGCAGCCCGGGTACCGGCCCGTTCTGCAGCGATCACAGGGCAGTGACGAGGACTGCCATGACCTGTTGTTCACGGCGGCGATTCTGATGGAAGCGCATGGTGCCGGAACGAAGTACACCGCCGTTGCGATTCATCCGGACGCCGGCAGCCGCCAGCGGCACGAGCAGATGGGCTTTCACGATGGCTGGGGAACGGCGCTGGAGCAGCTGGTGGCTGTCGCCAAGGCGATGTAGCGCACCCGATGTGGCGGCGCTGGCTCACCGTCTGGCGCTGCGCGCCCTGGCCGACGACCTCGACGACCTCGACGACCTCGCCGGCCCTGGCCTCATGCCGCCGCAATGCATTCCCGTTGCTTCCAGGCTGTTCGTATCGTCGTAGACCCTGCGCAGCAGATTGCGCAGGGTCTTCTGCTCGGCGGCGGACAGATTGCGCGTAAGGCGCGGTTCCAGCTCGCGCGCGAAGGTGTCCATGACGGCGGTGATGAAATCCGCACCTCTGGCGGTGATGAACAGTCCCTTCTGCCGCCCGTCGGTGCTCGACGGGCGGCGTTCCAGCAGCCCCTGTTCCTCCAGTTCGGCAATCAGCTTTGCGACCAGCGATCGTTCGATGTCGTTGGCGTCTGCCACGCGCGCGGGTGAAATGCCGGGGTTGTGTCTGGCCAGCGTGAGGATGGTGGCCTGCTGGCTGCGAATCCCGAACTGGCGGCCATATTGTGTGAAGACGCGGTAGAAATACGAATAGGCGCGCCGGATGTGGTACCCGGTGTGTTCGGGGATGTCGCCGAAATCGATGGGGTCGTCGTCCTCGCTCGCACGGGCCATTGACAGTCATCCGGATGTGTTTAAAGTTAACTGAGTTAACTACTTTGACGGCAGCCGCGCAACCGGCGCCACACTCCGGGGGACGAGACGATCATGAATACCGCCTGCATGAAGCCAGCGCCGCCGTCGCACAGGTCTGCGCTGACCGTTGGAACCACCGTTTCCTCCGCCATCTTCTCCGCCATCGTCATTGCCATCGCCACCGCGGCTCCAACGAAGCCGGCTGTCGCGCAGGATGTATCCGTGCCCGCTGCATCGCCCACGTCGATCCAGCCGTTGTCACTGTCGGAATCCGCCTGCACGGCCGAGTCACTCGGAGCGGTCATTCCGGTGGCGGCCATCGGCGAGCCGGTGTCTGCCGTCATAATCGACACTCAGGTGTGGGTGGCGGCGGCACAGAACACGCCGGCGCACTGCATGATCAACGGACGCATGGAGCCGGTGGACTCCAGTGCCACGGCCCGACCGATCCGCTTCGGGGTTGCGCTGCCCGCGAACTGGAACCGTCGCTCCATACAGATGGGTGGTGGCGGCATGAACGGCACGATTCCGGGGCTCGCCGGCGGATTCGGCGGACCATCGGATCTCTCACGCGGTTTCGTCACCTACGGCAGTGACTCCGGCCACGCCAGCAACGAAGAGCAGTGGGCGCTGAACGACGAAGCGATCCGCAATCTCGGCTACATGCAGATGAAAAAGACCCACGACACCGCCATGGTGCTGATCGAACGCGCCTACGGTGAACGGCCCACGTTCACGTACTACGTTGGTCACTCACAGGGCGGCCGTGAGGGACTTACCGTGGCGCAGCGCTATCCGCAGGATTACGACGGCGTGCTCGCGACGGTGCCGGTTGTCGGCCTGTCGACGCTGATGCTCGCGCCAACGCTGACGCGGATCCAGGAGCGAGCGCTCGAGAACTGGGTGCCGCCGCACAAGGGCACGGCGATACTCGCGCACTTCATGCGTCGTTGCGACGCGCTCGATGGTCTTGTCGATGGCGTGATCAACAACTATGTCGATTGCCGGGCGATCTTCAATGTCAACGATGGCATCGGCGACAGCGATCCGTGGGCGGCACTGCGCTGTCCGGACGACGTCGATCCCGATCCTGATGACAGCTCCGCCAACGCCTGCCTGACATCGGGTCAGATCAGCACGGTCGAGTTCGTGTTCTCCGACTACACGCCCGATGCCACGCTCGCCAATGGCCGCACCGACTTTGGCATGTGGGCCCCGACGAGCGCGGTTGCCGGAGGTGGCGGCTTCGGCGGTCTGTTCGCCGGGCAGCGCTATCGTGGCCAGGAGGGCGCCGGCGATGATGCGCCTGTGTTCTCGGCGCTGGGTTCGCTCGGTGTTAACGGTTTCATGATGCAGGACGTGAATGCCAATCCGCTGGATTTCGACTATGCGCGCCATCGCGCCCGCCGGGAACAGATTTCGACGTGGACGGATTCAACCAATCCTGATCTCAGCGGCCTGCATGAACACGGCGGCAAACTGATTGTTGCTGTCGGCACGGACGACACCATTGCGCCATCCGGCGAGCAGCTCAACTACTATCAATCCGTGCACGATTTCATGGGCCGTGAGGCCGTCGATGAGTTTGCGCGGTTCTATGTGCTGCCGCAGACAGGCCACGGGCTGTCCGGTCGTTCCGCCGCGATCGATGGCGAAGGCAACAGCATCGAACCGGTGGCGATACCGAGCAGCTTCGATCGCTTCGCGCTGTTGCAGAACTGGGTGGAGAACGGCGTGGCGCCGGGCATGAGCGAGATCGTCACCGGTGCCGCGGGCAGCCGGCCCATGTGTTCGTATCCGGAGTATCCGGGTTATGTCTCGGGCGATCCATCGCTGGCTGAATCGTATCGCTGCATGCGGCCGACATCGGTGGAGTGACGGCACACGGTTCCGCAATGTCGGAACACCGGAACACCGGTAGAACGCGGTTCGCTGCGATGCGTCGACTTCAATCGTCGACGACCACCTGGCACTTGTAAACCTCGTCGCCGTTGCCGTCGATGACGACCTCGCAGACCGGACGCCAGTTCGTCAGGTTCGGCGTCAGATGCGAGAACAGGTCGCTGCGCGCACGGGTCCGAAAGCAGACACCGGCCATCGCCATCGCTATCTGTACCGCGCGGCGGGTGACGAGGGGGCAAGGTGGCCAGGGTTCGACTCGCGGTTCGGACCGGGCTGTGTCGATACGTGGCTGATCGACAATCCAGTCATCCATTGAGAATGTTCGGTAGCCCGCTTCGATCTCCTGTTGCCTGCGCATGTCCGCAAGTACTTCGCGTCGGGCCTCCTCAAGTGCGGAGATGCTGAGGGAATGACTTTCGTCGGTTGCCTCCGGTGCGGTGTCCGATGTGGCCTCTGACGATGACGATGATGGTTCGGGCCCGGCGTCAGGCTCGGCCTGGGCTTCCGCCTCGGTTATGGGTTCTGGCTCTGGTTCTGGTGCTGGTTCGGGCGGAGGCCGTTCTTCGGGCGTAATCTCGGGTGGCTCCGGAGGCGCTGTCTCGACCGGAGGCGGTACCTCGATATCCGTGGATGGCGGAGGTGTCGTAGGCGGAGTTTCCTGCTCGATCTTCCAGACGATATTGATCGGCCTGCCGGACGCCGGATCGATGATCGTCCAGGGCAGGGCGCCGATCAGGTACAGGAGCGGTGCATGCAGCGCCACGGACACCAACAGCGAAACGGTGCGCCCGAATCGATACGCGGTCGCAGATGAGCGTTCGATACGGAGTTGGCTCTTGTCACTTGCTGGCACGGGCGGGCCAATCATTCCTGTGTTGACTGGTATGCAGACCCGTGTGCAGGTGTGTTGGTTCAGCGAATCGGGATTGATGTCTGCTGATCAGGGAGTTGAGGGCGTACACCTATGCCCTCCAGTGGTCCGCGAGGCAGGATGATCTGCATCGGTTGTCCGTCACGCAGGATGTCGACCGCCACTGGCTCACCGGCAACGCCCTGCGCGGACGCCATCGCCAGTTCACTGAGGTTGAGCACCCGCTGTCCCGCATAGGCAACGATCCTGTCTCCTGCCTGCAGTCCTGCGTAGGCGGACTCCGAATGCTGACGCACGCTCATGACACCGATATCGGTTGGTCGATCGATGGCCCGCATAAAGCGCTCGAAGTCCCGATCACCGAGCTCCTCGCGCAGCATCGCAGTGGGATTCATTGCCATCCGCTGCCGTACCGTCAGTGGCTCCCTGTTGACATCGTGGTTCATGGCGACCTGGAGCGCGTTCCTGACCAATGCGCTGTGGCGTTGCGCGATCCATTCTGCCCTGCCCGGCGCGAATCCGTGCGCGATCAATCGCGCTGTCAGTACTTCGATGTACTGAACTTCTTCCGGCGATGGCGAGTGCGTGGTTGGCGGGGCCTGCGCCTGGAGGTCGGCTTCAGTGCGCGAGGAGAGTTCGTCGATGCGCTCCACGAGCGCTTCAACGCGTGCCTCCAGCGCGGTTAATCGCTGCAGCAGTGAACGCAGCGGTTCCGCGTCGCCCCCGGAGCCCCCGCCTGTGCCGTTCCCGATGGCCGGGAAATCGTCACCAGGGTCCGATGTGAGCCTTCCCGTCAGGACCGTGATCATCACGGCTGCGATGACGCCTGCCACAACCCAGCTCAGTGTTTTCCATGCGTTCACGGACCCGTCCAGCGGAAGCGAACTGCCAATGGAACCGTACCATAATTGACATTAACTGTCTGCTGCCAAAGGTCACGGAGGCGTCAGGGAACGTCGTTCAATGGTGCCCGTGCACTGCGGGGTGATGCGTCTCCGCGGGCGCCGCTCCGCCCTGTTCGGGATCCGTGACCAGCAGGTGGCCCATCATGCCCACCTCAGCGTGATCCAGGATATGGCAGTGGTACATCCACATGCCCGGCCGCTCATCAAAGTGCATGGCCACTCGAAGCTGGCTCCTGGCGGGTACGTCGACAGTGTCCTTCCACTCCGGTATGCGCTCATCGTCAAGCACCTGAAAAAAATAACCATGCAGATGGAAGGGATGTGCGAAGTCGGTGTCGTTGACGATGGTCCACACATGAGTCTCACCGATCCGCGCGGTCAGCGGGCGCGCGTCGTCGTGGTGGACGTTGTTGAAGCCCATGCGCGTGGTGGAGCCGGCCCGCATGATGCTCATGTCGAGCGTATGCTCCACTGCGTTGCCGATGTCGAGGGGTTCGATGTCATCGCGCAGCAGTTCGGGAATCGGATCGGGCCGTACCGGGCGGTCGCGGACGGTGACGATTTCCAGCAGGTCTTTCGGAACCCTGCCTGTCTGCGTGCCCCAGCCACGATTCACGGGAACCCATCGCATCACGTAGGTGTCGCCCGGTGCGTCGGCGGGTGTATAGACGAGATCGGCGCGCTCTCCAGGTACGATCAGAAAGCGGTCCAGGGTTTCCGAGCGCGCTGCGAGGCCGTGGTCTCCGCCCAGCCGGACGAATGGCGCACCGCGCGTCGCGAGACGGAAATAGCGCGTTCTGGCCGCGTTGATGACTCGCCAGCGCTGCTGCTTCCCGGCTCTCACTCTGAGCGTCGGTCGTACGCGGCCATTGACCAGCACGATGCTGCCCTCACGGCCGAAGAGGTCGCCGAACCCGCCGCCACTGCGCTCGGACTGCAGCTGACCGTCCTCGAGGCTGATGTCCGACAGCACCAGGACCAGGTCGTCGCCGAACACCGCCGGATCATCCGGATCCTCCACTACGATGGGGCCGTAGAGACCGCGCCCCACCTGCGCAGCGGAGTTCTGGTGAGGGTGATACCAGAAGGTTCCTGCATCCCTGAGCTCGAACTCATAGCGGAAATAGTCACCGGGTTCGATGGGCATCTGCGTGAAGCCCGGCGCGCCATCCATGTCGTTGGGCACACGTAGGCCGTGCCAGTGAATCGTCGTGGCCTCGGGCAGCGAATTGGTGAAATGCACGATGAGTCGGTCACCGACCCTGGCGCGTATCAGGGGTCCTGGCAACGAGCCGTTGTACGTCCACACGGCGGTGCTCGTGCCGGGGAGGATTTCGAGCTCTTCGATTCGGGCTTCAAGCTCGATCTCGATCACATCGGGATCGGGGTTGATGTCGAGCGCGACGGCGAGCGCCAGATCGTCGTCCCAGCCTTCGGGCTGACTGACCTGCGATGCGCTCTTAACGGGTACGGCCGGCGCGCGTGCGAACCAGACCGCCAGCGCGGTGACGGTCATCAGGACCGCCGCAATCGACGCCGCACGTTTGTGTTTCTGGTTCATGCGCCGTCCGGTTGTGCGGTCACTACGAAAGATGTACGCTGAATATATCTTCTGAGCCGGTCGATGTCCACGCAGTGCAACTCACCACCTTCACAGACTATTCGCTGCGGGTGCTGATCTCCGTCGCAACCAGGCCGAACGGGGCACTCAGCACCATCCCCGAGATCGCCGAGCAATACGGCATTTCGCGCAACCACCTCATCAAGGTGGTTCACCATCTCAGCCGTTCGGGCTACCTCATTACCGTGCGAGGCAAGGGCGGAGGGTTCCGCCTGGCGCGGCCGGCCACCGGAATTCGCATCGGCGACGTGATCCGCGACAGTGAAGCGCAGCTCGGCCTGGTGCCGTGTATGGACGCTGCAGGCAAGGGCAGCTGTGTCATCGAGCCGGTATGCGTGCTGCGACGCGCGATGCGCGAAGCGTTGCGCGCGTTTCTGCAGGTCATGGACGGCTACACGCTGCACGACCTGGTCGCGCCCCGCAGCCGTCTCAGGACGCTGCTGGCGGTGCCGGCATGAGCGGCGCCCTGAGAGTTTGATGCATCGACCATGTCACGCCTGACACTTCTGTCCTACGGATTCCGCCCGTTCTTGCGGATGAGTAAGGCATATCGTTTCGTATGAAGGGCCTTCCGGCCCGTGGTCCAGATGGAAAGCCGGGGTCTGCAGTGGAGCGCCGCTGCAATCAGGCAACTACCTGATTCGCTCCAGCTGTCCCTTGCGCCGCACGATGTTCTTGTAGTCCCACTGAATGTCGCGAGCCTTGGCCAGCCAGCGCTGGAGGCTCTGCGAATCGACTTCGGCGGCTGCGGTGTAGCGTGCTTCTGCGGCCTTGAATTTGCCCTCCCTGCTCAGGCCTTCCTCGTCGAAGGACTGGCCGCTCCAGAACAGCAGCCGCACGCAGTGCTTCAGTTTGCTGTATCCGACAATGGGATTGCCGTCCAGAAACCACACCGGATGCGAATGCCATATCCGGTTTTCCGCCTCAGGCAGGCCGCGGTCGATTTCCCTGGCCAGCAGGTCACAGATCTTCCGATCCTCGGGTGACTGGGTCGCGTTGTATTGTCTGGTTTCCGGCTGCATGGTGGTCCGCGAGCGGCATCAATTCGGAGCAGTGCGGCGAGCTACTCTACATCGCAACGGCTACGTAGTTCCATGTCTGCGATAGTAACCAAAAAATGTGTCGATGTGCCGATGTGCCGATGTGCCGATGTGCTCAGGTGCCGGACTGGAGTTCCTGCATTGCAGCCGCATAGCACGATCCACACAGGCCGTGAGTCAGCTGGGGCATCCTGTCGCTCTCAAAAAGTTTGAGATGAGGCAGGCCCTCTTCGATGTCGGCCCACTCTCCGGGGGCGATTTCGATCTTCTTGCACATGCTGCACAGAGTAATCAGATCCGCTGATCTGGGTGCATCCGTATCGAGCAGGTCGACGGCATCGCGATGCTCGGTTCGAAGAATTCTGCTTGTGAACTGGATCTGGTCGTCGGGCAGCGCTTCCATGCTGAGCTCGAGGTATCTGCGTTCACTGGGGGAATCACATCGGAACGGGATGCTCCGTGACAGCTTGCCGGCCCGAACTCTGCCGAGCAGCTGCTGATACAGGTGGCTGGTCTCGATGTCCTGGATGAAGTCCCACAGCTTGTGTCCCACCACTTCGTTTGGGCCGATTGGGCCACTCCAGGCATTGGATTCGGCGAAGGCAGACCAGTTTTCACTGATACTGACGATGGTGTCGGTGTGGTCGATCCGATAAACGAAGACGTCGTCTGTGATCTTGTATTGGATGTTCGTCACCACCTATTCTTGCTCGAACCTCCGCCGCTTTACAACAGCGGAGTCGATTGATTGCCGACGAATGGCGTGTTGTCAAACCGACGACAGATAGCGACTGACAATGTACTCGAAGTATCCTGTGTGGCCTGCACCGCAAAGCTTGCGAAGACGCGGTATCAGCACCTGATACGCGACCGCTTGAAACTCGAATTCGTCGCTGATAGCCGCCGCGAACTGCGCAATCTCGGCCTCATGCGTGACGTCGGCATCGCCGCTACTTCTGGCATACAGGTAGATCAGACTGAAAGCGCTCTGCGTCACCGCATGGAGCCCGAGAGCGTGCTTGAGCAGCTGCGCCGCATCCAGATAGCGGAAGCGAATGTGGCCAGCCTGCATTGTCCCGGCCAGCGCCCCGGACCGAGGCAGGCCGACTTCACTCCAGATGGGGACTTCGTCTCTGAAGTACTTGTCCTTGAATGGCGGGACGGTTCGACGCCCGCAGTACGGTTCCGTGAATTTGCTTTCGATGCCTGCAACCTCTCCGGACTCCAGCCATAGCGCCAGATCGAGATTCGGCGGCACGCCCGGCAGGCCCGTCGGGAACGGCGCTTCGAATCGCAGTGCCTTGATCGGGCTCGAGAGTCCCAGGGCGCTGCCGACGGCGTTGAGATTCCGGTGTCGCCAGTAGTCGAACACATTGCATGCAAGCGCCGATGATGAATGCAATGCATGCATTTTTGGTGGACGGGTCGGACCGGCCGGCCGCAGCTCATAGCCGTTCCCGGCACCGAACTCTTCGGCCGTCGCCGCACTCATCGGCATCATCAGGTTGTCCGCGAGCGTGTTCGTGTAGCCATTTCCGGATACGGCAATGCCGTTCGACCTGGCCCACTTCAGTTGCCGTCTGCGTAGTGCCTTACAGGGCATCGGCGCGCATCCGTTCCCACGTCTGAATCATCATCTTTCGGGTGGGGCCCCACCGATATCCACCCAGTGCGCCACTTTGCTGTATGACCCGATGACAGGGGATCAGCAGTGCAACGGGGTTTGCACCAACGGCGTTGCCAACGGCTCGTGCGGCCTTGGGAGATCCCAGCGACTCGGCAACCCGCGCATAGCTGGTTACAACGCCCGACGGAATTTTCAGCAGCGCGCGCCACACGGCGATCTGGAAATTCGTGCCGGCCACATGGATCGACAGCGGGCCGTGTCGATTCGCGGTGTTCGCGCCAAACACGGCATCGACGACAGGCCGCGTTGCCTGGGGGTTCATCCGGATCGCGCCCAGGGGCCAGGCTTCACGCAGCTCACTCAACAACTCCTCGGTGCTGGAGAAGTCCACAAATGCGGCCCGACAGACGCCCCGCTGAGTGGTCGCGACGAACATCGTGCCCAGCGGTGTAGGGTGCACGCCGTACTCGATGGACAGCTGCCTGCCCTTGCTTTTGTATTCGCCGGGTGTGACGGCTTCCAGTTGTACGAAGTGATCGTGCAACCTTGAGCTGCCACTCAGGCCAAGTTCATGCGAAACCTCGAGCAGGGAGTGCGAATTGTCCAGCAACCACTTGCCACGCTCCAGAGTGAGTGCCTGCAGAAACCGTTTCGGCGTTGTGCCTGCCCATCGGCAGAACAGCCGCTGAAAATGATAGGGGCTCAGATGTACGTGGGCGGCAATCTCGTCCAGGCTGGGCTGATCGGTCGCCCGCTCGATCAGATAGGCTATCGCGCTTTCGATGCGGTCATAGTCCGGCATGTCACGGCCTCTCAGACTCGATTGATGGAAACGCCGCCGTCCACCAGCATCGCCGAACCCGATAGCCAACGAAAGTCGAGGTGAAAATCACCGAACCGCCTCCGCGGGCTGCCATGGCAGGCAACTGATATTTCGCCCCCAGGAACGCGCCGGTCAGATTGGTGGCGATCACCAGATCCCAGTCGGTCTGCGACATCCCCGGAACCGGGCCCATGTTGCCCAATATACCCGCATTATTGAAAGCGATATCCAGTCCGCCGTCTGCCGCAATGGATTCCACCAGAGCATCGAGTTCCTGCAGCCGTCTCGCGGCCACAACGACGGCGGCCCCCTGCTGCGCGAACATCCGGGCGGTTGCGGATCCGATACCTGTGCTGGCGCAGGTCACGATGGCGACCTTGTTGGCGAGTGCGTTCATCTGTCTGATCTTCGGGATCTGTGTGGGCGGGCGGGTGCCCGAAACAGACGCCATCCTGAAAGATCAGCGATGCATTGCCGACCCGGATCTTGCTCAGAATATTTCTGGTCGCATTGCGGGGTCGGTGTCATCGGCGAACAGGCAGGCGGCACGATGGTCCGCGCCTTTGGTCAGGCTCATGGTTGCAACAGGCGCCAGCGGGGGTGTTCGATCCTGGCATCGCGGTTCGGCACGATAGCATCGCGGATGGTAGTGGCAGCCTGGTGGCAGGTCGGAGGCATCGCCTGGATCGCCCCGCTGCGGAATGCGCCTCTGGCGGCCGCCGGGAACAGGAACCGCAGACAGCAGTACGCGGGTGTACGGGTGTCGGGGATCCGCCAGCAAAGCCCGACCGGCACCGGATTCGACAATGCGGCCCAGATACATCACGGCAATGCTGTCGGCCAGCGCCTCGACCACCGCGAGGTCGTGAGATATGAACACATACGCGACACCGGACTGGCGCTGATGCCGGTGCAGCAGCCGCAGCACTTCCGCCTGCAGCGATACGTCCAGTGACGACAGCGCCTCGTCGAGGATCACCACCTCGGGATTGACGACCAGCGCACGCGCGATGCCCACCCGCTGCGCCTGTCCGCCGGACAGTTCGTGTGCAACACGATCAAGAAACGATTCATCCAGTCCCACGTCGGCGAGTGCCTGACGCGATTGCGCCAGCCGGTCGGGCGCGCTCAGCCCGCACAGTCGGCGCAGGGGCGTATCCAGCAGGTCGCGCACGGAGCGACTCGGGTTCAGGGCGCGTTTCGGATCCTGGAATACGAGCTGCACACGCCGGCAGCGTTCGCGAAAGGGCAGCAACGACGCCGGTTGCCCGCTGATGCGCAGCGTGCCGCTGTCCGGTACGACGAGGCCGCTGATCAGCCTTGCCAGCGTGCTCTTGCCGCAGCCGGATTCCCCGACGATGCCCAGCGTACGTCCGCGTTGCAGCTCAAACGACACCTGATTCACCGCCTGCACCGGTGCGCGATGGCGGGCGAACCAGGTGGCCTGGCGGAACTGCTTGCACAGGCTGCTGGCGCTCAGGATGGTCTGCGTCACGCCGGCACTCCGTCGGGCGACTTCAGGAGGTGCTCGGGATCGCCGAGGCGAGGGATGCTGGCCACCAGTCGCTGCGTGTAGGGATGGGTCGGCGTTGCCAGCAGAGCCTGCACCGTGGCCTGCTCGACGATGCGTCCGTGGCGGAACACCAGCGCCCGCGAGCACAGCTGCGAGACAACGGCCAGATCATGGCTGACCAGCAGCAGACTCATGCCCCGTTCGTCGCACAGCGACTGCAGCAGTTCCAGCACGTCGGCCTGCACCGTCACGTCCAGCGCCGTTGTCGGTTCATCGGCGATCAGCAGCTGCGGCCTGCCGGCAACGGCCATCGCGATGACGATGCGCTGTCGCATGCCGCCCGACAGCTCATGCGGATAGCTGGCCAGCCGGCGTTGCGGTGACGACAGGCGTACGGTGTCGAGCAGGTCCATCGCGCGCTGCCTGGCCTGTTCAGCCGTGCAGCCGTCGACCAGACGCAGCGTTTCGGTCAGCTGATGACCGATCGTCTGACAGGGATGCAGGCTGGCAAATGGATTCTGCGGCACCCACGCCATGCCGCGCCCGCGGGCTTCGGCGAGGTAGCGCCGGTTGCGAAGATCCCGGCCGCGCCACAGGACCTGTCCGCCTGTCTGCTGCGCGACCGGCGGCAGCAGACCGAGCAGGGCCAGCGCCGTGACGCTCTTGCCGGCACCGGATTCGCCGAGCAGGCCGATCCGTTCGCCGGCCTGCACATCGAAAGATACCCGGTCGACGGCCGGTGGCAACGGCGCGTGCCCGCCGAAAGTCACCGTCAGTTCGCGCACGCACAGCAGCGGAGCCGGCTCGCGCGCGTCGGTGTCGGTGTCGGCGGCGGTCGACGCTGGCTGCCGTTCGCCTGCCGCGCCGATGCGTGCGGTGACCGGATCCCAGGCATCACGCAATCCGTCGCCGATCAGGTTCAGGCTCATCGCGAGCAGAAAGATCGTCAGGCCGGGCACGACCGTCACATGCGGTGCGGTGGCCATCAGATGCCGACCCTGACCGAGCATGCCGCCCAGATCCGCGACCGGTGGCTGCGCGCCGAGGCCGAGAAAGCTCAGGCCCGCGGTTTCCAGAATCATCCAGCCCAGTGTCGTGGACATCGCAACGACGATGACCGGCAAAACATTCGGCAGCAGTTCGGCGGTCACGATGCCAGCCCCGGTGCGTCCGGACAGTCGGGCCGCGTCGATGAAATCCTCGTGACGCAGCGCGGCGGCGGCACCGCGTACGGTGCGTGCAAAGAACGGGATGTTGACGATGGCGACCGCAATCGCGGCATTGAGCAGTCCCGGTCCGAGCACGGCGATGATGGCCAGCGCCAGCAGCACATACGGAAACGCCATCAGGACATCGATGCCGCGCATCAGTACGGTGTCGGTCAGGCGTCCGTAGTAGGCGGCCAGCAGGCCGATCAGGGTGCCGAACAGCGCCGCGACCGCGGTGCCGAACAGTGCCACCCCGAGGCTGAGTCGCGTGCCGTACAGCACGCGACTGAGCATGTCCCTGCCCAGCGCATCGGTACCCAAGACATGGCCGTCGCTGAACGGCGGTATCAGCCGCGCTTCGGGCGCCGTTGCGTGCGGGCTGGGCAAAGGCAGCCACGGCGCCAGCACGGCAACGACGACCATGACCAGCAGCACCGCAAGCCCGACCACCGCTGCGTGATTGCGCCAGAACGCGCTGCGGTTCATCGCGCGCACGGCTACACGTCCACGCGCGGATCGAGCAGCCGCTGGACGACATCGGTGAGCAGGTTCACCAGCACGTAGATCGTCGCGATCACAATCACACCGCCCTGCACCAGCAGCAGATCGCGCATCGCGATCGCATCGACCAGCGTGCGACCCAATCCCGGCCACTGGAATACCGTCTCGATATAGACGGCGCCGCCCAGTACAAAGCCGGCCTGCAGTCCGATGACCGGAACGATGCGCGCGAGTGCAGCCCGGAACGCAAGGCGATAGCGGATCCGGGGCTCCGGCAGTCCTGCCGATCTGGCCAGCAGCACGTAGTCGGTGGCCAGGGTTTCGATCATGGCGGCACGCATCATGCGCGCAATGACCCCGGCGGCGATCATACCCAGCGACAAAGCGGGCAGGGCCAGATGATGCAGCAGATCCATGACGCCACCATCGCCATGCAGCGACTGCATGCCACTGACCGGGAACCAGCCGAGCTGCACCGCGAACACCAGCACCAGCATCATCGCCAGCCAGAATGCCGGTGTCGAAAACCCGGTCACTGCGATCGCGGTCAGTACCCGGTCCAGCCAGCTGCCGCGAGCGATGGCCGCCAGCGTGCCAAGCAGCAGGCCGAACACCGTGGCGATGGTCAGGGCCGCGATGGCCAGCAGCAGGGTCGGTCCCAGCCGTTCTGCGAGGATGTCGGATACCGGTCGCTCCAGCACATAGGAGCGACCGAAGTCGCCCCGCAGCAGATTTTCCAGCCAGTGCAGGAACTGCATCGGCAGCGGTTCGCCAAGTCCGAGCGAGACTTCAAGCTCCGTGATGCGTTCGGGGGTCGCGTACGGGCCGAGGATCGCCAGCGCGGGATCGCCCGGCAGTATGGCCATGAGGCCAAACACCAGTACCGTGATGCCCAGCAGCACCGGTATGACAAACAGCAGGCGGCGAAGTGTATAGCCGATCATCGCGCCGTCTTTGTGGCGCTGTCGAGCAGCAGAAAGAACGATGGCTCCAGCGCGACGCCCTGCACGCTGTCGGCCAGCACGATGTTCTGCTTCCAGCTGACGGTGACCACCCAGGGTGCGAGTTGCTGCACCCGGTGCGACAGCTGCGCATACAGATCGCCACGCACGTCCGTATCGGTCGCCGTGCGCGCCCGTTCGATCAGGTCATCGACGGTCGGGTCTTCGAAGTAGCCGGAATTGAAACCCTGCGGCGGTAATGCGGCCGAGTGCAGTGCCAGCGAGGGTAGCGTGTCCGGGTCATTTGTCATCCACGCCATGGCCGCCATGTCGACGTCGTCGCCAAGACCGCTGTTGACGCGATCCAGATAGCTGTTCCACTCCCAGGTGCGAATCCGTACGTCGAAGCCGGCGCGTGCGAAATCCGCCTGCATGGCTTCGGCCATCTGCACTGGCGCGAGCATGCCGGACCCGCCCTGCGGCACATCCAGTCTCACAGTCACGCCGTCATGACCGGCCTGCGCCAGCAGGGCGCGCGCCTGTTCGGGGTCATACGGATACGGGTGCAGGTCATCAGTGCGGGCCCAGCCAAAAGCTTCCGCGACTGCGCCGGCCGCCGGTACCGCCGTGCCCTGCAGCACATGCGAGGCGAGCGAATCACGACGGATCGCGAGATTGGCGGCCTGGCGCACGCGCACATCATCGAATGGCGGCTTGCGGGTGTTGAGGATCAGGAACCACAGATGCGGGCCGACCTCCTCGAGTACCGAGAACCCGGCGCGCCCGCGAAACCAGGCGACATTGTCCGGCGCCATTTCCACGACCACGTCGAATCCACCGGCGCGCATCTCGGCAAAGCGCGTCATCTCGTCGGTGATCGGTCGGTACACCACCGAATCCATGGGCGGACGGCCGTCGCGAAAGTCATCGTTCGCCACCAGCGTGACGTGACGGTCGGGCTCCCAGCCGGCAAAACGGAACGGTCCTGTGCCCGACGGACGCCTGCCAAAGTCGCGTCCGTGTTCGCGCACGGCCTGCGGGGAGACGATGAAGCCGGTCGGGTAGGCGAGGTTGGACAGCAGCGGCGCGAACGGCTCGTCGAGTCGAAGAATTACTGTCCGATCATCGGGGGTGTCGATCGTATCGATCGCGTCGAAAAAGAAGGCCAGCGGAAACGGACCGGTGTCGTGAAACGGATGTGTGTCGTTCAGCATGCGTTCGAAACTGAAGCGTACGGCTTCGGCGTCGAATTGGCTGCCGTCGTGGAAACGGACATCCTCACGCAGCTCGAATGTGTACGTAAGACCGTCGGGGGATACCGTCCAGCGCTCGGCCAGCGCGGGTGCGATGTCCAGTGAGCCCGGTGCGAAACGCACCAGGCCCTCGTAGACGTTTACCAGAATCCTGAAGTCGTTCAGTGCCGTGGTCGTGTGCGGGTCCAGCGACCGCGGTTCGGCATGAATGCCGACAACCAGCACACTGTCAGGCGTCGCGGTCTGACCGCGCTGGAACAGTGCGAGCAGGATGAAAGCGAGTGCCACCAGCATCGCGGCGGCCGCCAGCACATGCATCGCGTGCAGGCGAACGCGGTGCTGCAAGCGTTCTGTCGATGTGCGACGCGTGTCTTGTGGCACGGAACGATCTGAAGACTACCGACACCCGACCATAACATGCCGTACAGCACCCTACATCGCGGGCATCATTGCTTCGGCCGGACCAACAGCCTGGATCGGCTGTGACACTGGCACCCGGCACGCATGGGCGATTCAGCCTCGCAGGGCGTGCAGTACCGATGCGATGAACCCTCACGCAGCCCGGTTGTCCACTCAATGAGTAGCCGAAAACCCGGGAGGTAACATGGTATCAATCCTTGTTCGTGGGCTGACGGTGGCGTCCGCAGTCACGCTGTTCGCAACGCCCGTGCTGGCACAGGATGTGACCGGAATCTGGAACGCCACGGTGGAAGGCGATATGGGTCCTGTCGAGCTGACGTTCGTTTTCTACCAGGAAGGCGAATTCGTCACCGGCAGCGTGTCGGTCGGTACCACCGAGGCAGCGATCATCAATGGCCGTATCAGCGGCAAGGAACTGACCTTCAGCCTGCCGTGGGGCGGCGAGCCGGGTGACATGCCGCAGGTCGTCATCGACTATCAAGCCAGCATCAGTGATGATGAGATGGAAGTCGTCAGCTCTTTCACGGGTGGTGACGGTGAATCCCTGGTCACGGAGTTCGAGGCCAGGCGTGCGCCATAAACCGCCGCTCTGTGCAAGCGGCTCAAAGGCATCGCGAGTGCATCGGGAGCATCGGTATGGTCGCGCGTGACTATGCGTTCTTCTGTTCGGTGGCCCGCCACAGGTACCACGCAGCGATGCTGCGATAGGGCGCCCAGCGTTCGCCATAGATGCGGAGTTCCTTCGGCGAAGGCATGGCGGGCAGCTGATAGGTCAGCATGAAGCCCCTGCGAACGCCGAAGTCGTCGACGGGCAATACATCCGGCCGACCCAGGCGAAAAATCAGCAGCATCTCCACTGTCCAGCGGCCAATGCCGCGTACGGCGGTCAGTTGTTCAATGATCGTCTCGTTGTCCAGCCTGTCCAGTGCGTGGATGTCCGGCAGGCTACCGTCGATGACTCTTCCAGACAAATCGCGCAATGCCAGCAGCTTGTTTCTCGATAAACCCGCCTGGCGCAGTTTGTCGTCGGAGCAACGGGCGATGTCGCTGGCCGTGAAGGATTCACCGCCCTGCGGAAACAGGTGGCATACCCGTCTGAAAATGGTGGCCGCCGCTTTGCCGTGAAGTTGCTGATAGACGATGGATTCGGCCAGCGCCAGAAACAGATCCTGGGTGCCATTGACGGTGAGACGACACGGGCCGACCCGCTTGATCAGGCCTGCCATCGTGACGTCGGCGGCCCGCAGATGTGTCAGCGCCCGGCTCACATTGAGAGCCTTCGTTCGGGCAGCTGGTGGCGATGCCGCGTTGACGGCCTTTCGTGATCGGCCGCGTGGTGCGGGTTTTTCGGTCAGACCGCTGCTTCCGCATTCCATCTGTAACAGGCGCAGCTTGGTGGTGCTGCCACCCTCGGCGCTGAAGCCGCCAGGCTTTCCGTTGGCCGCCACTACCCGGTGACAGGGCACGATGATCGGAAAGGGATTGCGGCCCATCGCCTGCCCCACGGCCCGCGCGGCGCCCGGCTTGCCCAGGCACCGCGCAACTTCTCCGTAGGATAGTGTGCGCCCGGCAGGGATCGTCCGGACCACGTCATACACAGCGCGATGAAAGGGTGGTACACCGTACATATCAAGCAGCACGGAACTCAAATCCACGGGCTTGCCGGTGAGTAGTGTTGTGATCTGCTGGATTACGCGCCGTACCTTTGTTGAAGGTACGGACTCAGTGGTCGTTTCGAAGCGGTCGTTCAGGCGTTCCAGCGTCCTGGCGGGTGTGGCCTCAGGCAGATTGATTCGGGTTATGCCGCTCGCATTCCAGGCGATGCCGCAGGTGCCGATCGCGGTATTGAACAGGGCGATCTTCACGGTACGGACCGGGACCGCTTTCGGTCATGCGAATGCAGGGGCTCTGCTCGAGCGGAGGACGAGGAGTCCGGTGGCACCGACGACAACATGGAGGGCAATTTCTGCCAGATGCATTTGATGCAGATTCGCCATCGCGATCGAGCCGGTGGAAAACGCGACGACATAGGCTGTCACCCAGGCCAATTCGAGTGCAACGACGGCCAGTATAATGGCCTTGGCACGCTCTGGCGCATTGAAAAAGTACAACATCAGGCCGCCCAGAGCCACCTTGTGCAGGCCCAGGAACAGCTCGCCAGGGCTTGAATCGGGATAGTCGACATACAAGAGCATACCGACGAGTGCTCCCAGAGGTATCGCCAGATAGATGATGCTCACGGCGCCGAGCCACAACTTACGTAACTTCATTTCAAGACCCCTCCAGCCGTCCGGTCAGCTCACGTTGACGTCCTTGCACTCACTCCAGGTGGTTTGTCAGGCATTACTCTGACTCAAGGCCAGACTGAGTTGTTACATATTCCACAAGCGATTGCAAATTCGCACCCTCAGCATCCGCGACTACGCCAAGTTCCTCCATCGGGCTGCCGAGACGATTCACCCAGTAAGTTGGATAGCCAAACCATTTTGCGCCCGCAACGTCCCAGCCCGCAAATGCAACGAACAAAATTTCCTCTCGTGCAACATTCAGGTTATCAACAGCGACTTGATATGCTTCGGGAGCAGGCTTGTACGATTGAACGCTGTCCGTGCTGAATACGGCTTCGAACTGATCGCCCAGATTGGCCTTGTCGAGCCCGTTTACAAGCATTTCTTCTGTCATGTTCGACAGAAAAACCAATCGGAAGCCAGCTTCACGTAGTGCGTTCACGGAGGACACAGCGTCAGGCCAAACAGACAGGTTCAGGTATGCCGACATCAACTGATCTTTGTGGGTTTCTGTCAGATCCAGACTCAAACTCCGGGCTGCAAAGACAAGTCCTTCCTCCGTTGCCTGCATGAAGTCCGCATACTGGCCCGACAAAGCACGTAACCACTGGTATTCGAACTGTCGCGTACGCCATGCGTTCATGAGTTCGGCCCCTCTTCCCGGATAGAAATCTTCAGCGAGATTCGCAATCGGTCGCGGGTCGAAGATTGGAAATGCATCAAAGGCGATAACCTTGAATACTGAGTCAGACGCTGTTTGAGAATGTGCGGACAGCATGGGTGCGAGAAGAAGGAAAGCCGCGAAGGTCAACAGCACCCTCAACCTTGCGTGATTCTTCATGCAATGCTCCATGGGATTGATGATGGCCGAGCGCGACCGTAGAAAGTCTCCCCGGATCTTGCTGCAACACGGAATCCTGATCAAGGGGAAGTGGATGGTGCCAGCCTGCGTTGAGCGACTGCGGACGACCTCTCTCTCACCGTCACGTCCGTCTGCATGCGAATACTGGCCTCATAGTGCGAAATGCGCGGCGTTCAGAACGAACCAAACCAGTCCAGCGACATTAATCGCCACAGTCGTCCAGAAGATCCGTTGGAACGAAATCTTCCTTGATTTGTGGCGAAGCGCGCTCTGTGCGGCAAGTCCGCCAGGCCATCCTCCCAGCAATCCGAGCAAGAGCAGTGTGCTTTCCGGCGTTCGCCGTCGATTCCGTTTCGCTGCCGATTTGTCCCACGCATAGGCGATGTACGTTAGTCCGCTGACAAATACGTATGCCCCGAGGACCACAACAGGCACGAGCCCGGCGATCACGCTGCCGGCCAGGAAGGCGATGAACAGACTCGTCAGGATGAGCGATCCGGCGCGACCACGTGACCGCCGAGCGGAGCGGTTTCTCTCGCCCGGGTAAGCCACATTGACACCCTGAAGCCTACCTTTCGGATCTCGCTTCAGTTCATACGTGACGATTTCGCTACCGACGGGTCGTCTCTGACGATTCACGAACGATTTGATGTGCACGAACACCTGCACACCGCCAGTAGCCGGCGTGACAAAGCCAAATCCTCGGTCATCGTTCCAGTTCGTGATCCGGCCTTTGTAGCGCATTGGTGCTTCTTGAGGCTAACGCCGCCGACACACGCGGCTTTGTAGTGTGAGGCGAAACCGCGACGAAAAGCCCGTCGCGGTGACTGGCGCTGCCATGTTTGTTCCTTGTCGCGTCACAGTAGCGAGTTTGTGATTTTCAGCAGATGGTTCTGGTCTTTGCCGGCTATCGCGTCCAGAAACGACTGTGCCACGTGATTGAAAGTAGTCGTGGCATCCTTGAGGATGTTCTCTCCGGCACTGGTAAGCGTAACGAGACTGACTCTGGCGTCGCGCGCAGCGTCCTCTTTGCTGACAAGTCCGATTTTCTGCATCGGGTTTAACAGCCTGGTGACGCCTGATGCACTAAGCCCTACCTGCTGCGCGAGATCGACTCGCCGCAACTTCCTGTCCGGAGCCTGCCGCAACTGTCGCAGAACCAGAAACTCTGTAAAGCTGATTCCGTGGACCGATAGCGGGCCAGCGAGTTGCTTCTGAATCCTTGTATGCAGAGCGATGAGTTTGATCAGAAGCTCGCCTTGAGGGGATGTGGGCATGGCGAAGATCGCTTGTTGGGTGGTTGATGGCGCAACTATATGCCGATATGTTTGACCAGTCAACTATATTGCAATCTTTCCTGACCGTCTTTGCCATTCAGCTGCCTTTTTCACGTTGGGGCCCCTGTGTACCCGAATGTGAAGGAGTCGGTTCGGTCAGGCGTTCGGAATGAATCAGCGGGAATGGATAGACAGCGGCGTTTAGACGGCGTTCCGACGGCGTCAGACCGACAGGTTGAACAGCCCGATTACCCCGACGAGAATCAGGTAGCCCGCGACGATGTAGTTGAGCAGCTTCGGCATGACGAGAATCAGGATGCCTGCAATCAGCGACACTAATGGGGTAAGACTCAGGGTGATATTCATGGCTCTGCCTTATGGTTGATTAGGGATGATCATGGGTTGGCCGGCTATACACCGTGCGGTATCGCACATTAGGTTTCCGACCACTGGGGATTCCATACGACTTCCCACAGGTGACCGTCGGGATCCCGAAAGTAGCCGGCGTAGCCGCCCCAGAATGTTTCATGGGCGAGCTTGATGATTTCGGCACCCGCTTTCGCGGCCGTTGCCATGACGGCATCCACTTCCGATCTTGTCGTGACGTTGTGCCCCAGTGTCATTTCCGTCGAGCTGACGGGGCCCACGGAAAGACCGGTGTCGTGTCCAATGCTTCGACGCGGCCACAATGCCAGGCGCAGGCCAGGTTGAAGCTGGATGAAGACAACAGCTCCATGCTCGAAGCCCTCGCCAACAATACCTTCCGTGGCAAAGCCCAGGCCGTCTCGATAGAACCGCAGTGAGGTTTCGAGATCGTCGACGCCCAGTGTGATAACGGTGATCTTTGGCTTCATGTGCTCAGGACGTGACGGTCCGCTTGTGTGCGCTGTCAGAACGACTCATTTTCGTCGTGAACAGATATTGATAACTCGCCATTCATGCTCACGAATACGCTGAAGGTTATAGGCCGGCAGCAAACCTGGCAGTCCTCAATGTACTGCTGACCTGCCTCCTCCTGGTCGATGACCACTTCGATTGATTCTCCGCAGTAAGGGCAACTTACATGCTCTTGCGTGAGTGGCTCCACCATTCGTCAATCAACTCCCTGCACAAAACGCTCAGCTGAGCGGCGGGCTGGCATTCGAGACGTTTCGTTGTTTTCTCGTAGACCCCGTGCTGCGCCTGATCTCATCCGCGACGCCTCTGAGGTGATTCAGGGTCCGTACCGGATTGCCCGTCGCTGTCGTCTGCGCTTCGGTGTTGCCATGGCTTGATCTTTCTGAGTTCAGGTTCAAGTCCGCGCTCACCACCACACGGCCGACGCCATTGCTCCCATAATCAGCAGGCGCGGTGGGTCGGTTGGGAAGCCGAAGGATTCGGAGAAGAGGATGACGTCGGTCAACTCCATTGGCTTCGTTCTCATGGGGATCTGGAGCCGAGTTGAGCAATCAGTTCCGCCCGTTCAGCGCTTGGTTCAACGCCGCATTGCTTCATCAATCAGATCGTTGAGTTGAGCAGGCACGACCGAAGGGAATTGAAACGAGTGACGCGGCGTGGATAGCAATAACCCTTCCTCTGAATTCGAAGTGGAGTAGCGGGCTGGACAATAGGCTTGTCTTGCCGTCTGTGAGGGTCTGCACCTTGCAATTCCCTGGACGCAGCGATGCGTGGCTCGGCATTCAGGATTCAACTGGCTCGTGTACTCGATTTCTCCAAGTTCGTCCCGAAAATTCTGAAGCAGGTTGCTGGTAAGGTAAATATCGTCCGTTGACGTTGAATTCTCGAGGCTTATCCTGACACCATGGATACTCTCTCCGCCTGGCACTTCAACCTCAATCACCGAGATGACGGCGCGTCCGTCTGTGCTGTCGACTTCTCCGACCACGTCGGATCTAAGAATTGTCGAACCGCTCGCTGAAGCCGCGTTCGCCAATTGAGTGGGTTCCGGGACAGAAGTTAGCGCAGCGAACTGGCCCTGAGCGGGTGCGCTGAGAAGAACGGAAACAAGCCAACCAAAAGCCATGAACTTTGGGACGTTCGCTAGACGATTCATAGGTTTCTCCAATGCCGTCGGGGCGCTCGACCAACCAACCGGGTCACCACGTCGGGTCGATTCCGGTCTCCCGCAAAACATTACCACTCTCGGTGGCGGATGTCCTCTTCGGGATCGAAGGGCAATCTTTCGTGCAGTTGCCACATGCTGCCTTCGCCGTACGCTACGCGGCGTCGAAATGTGCCAACAGGCGGAGCATCTTTCGGACCGAAAGGGGCCGGTGAGCGCGACGCGCAGGACCCGCAGGCCCAATTACGCCAATGATGCGTTACAAGCCGATCGACACGAGCCCACGAATGCAGCTATAGGGCGAACTCTGGGACTGGCCAACTGCCTTTAGGAAGGAGAGGGTCTACATGCCGTCTGAGCGCCGCGTCCGCCAAAGCGTAGCCCCAGTTTATCAGGAGCCCTTGCTCCTGATTGCTGAACGGATTCAGGCGCGTACGAATGGTCGCCAACGACCTTGTTTGATCGCTGTCGTCACACATCGGATCCCGCAATTGAAAGTCTCTCATTGCAGTACCTATTCGCCAAAGCGATCCTGACTTGCGGCCGCTGGTCAGCTCAGCGAGGACCATGCGTCGTCGCAGCGCCCGAGTCTGCTCCATCATGATGTTTCGCACTCTGCCGAGCTGATTTGGCCACAGGGACCATTGAGTCTTCTTCTCAGCAAACGGGCCACCGGCGTCGCTAACCAATATGATGCCTATGGATTTGTGATTCCAGATGGCTTCCAGGCCCATGTTGTCATAGATGCCTCCGTCCGCGAGGACGATACGTTTTCGCATTTTTTCTATACCAGGCATAGCGGCACCCCCATCCCAATCGTCTGGTCGAGTCTTGAGTATCAGCGGCGATAAGAACGGTGGAAACGCACTTGACGCCGCAACCGCGCGGGACAAGGCAACGTGCGGTATACGGAGCATTCCGAGTTTGTAATCCGCTAGATACGGGCGACTGAAACGAAAACTTACACCGGTCTGATAGTTCGTGGCATACAGCACGAAGCGGGGGCCAACACCGTCCTCTGGCAGATCCTGGAGAGTTGCACCATGAAAGAGAGCACGGTCGTAGGTCGCGGCAACGCTATCGGCGATTCGTCCGAGTGGATTAGCCAGTCCCTTAATGCCGCACCAGATATCAACGCGCTTCTTACAGAAGTTTCTTAGCGGAGAGGCGACTTCCTCGACAAAATTTGTTGCCCGCCCACCGTCGAAGGATAGGCTGGTCCACTTGTGGCCCAAGATGGCAGCGGTGATCGATCCGCCGGAAACGCTCGTGACCCGATCAAGCGCACCCATCCAGCCCGCGTCGTTGAGCCGCCATAAGCTACCCAGGTTGAAGAGCGAAGCGCGAAAGCCGCCACCTGACAGAGCGATTCCGAGACCTCTGGTTTGTCCATCCAGTACCAAGCTCAAGGCGAAGCATCTCTCGGGCATACGTTCGGCCTAGCTCGGCGTACCCGTGTACACGCTTTCGATCGCAGCGAACGCTGGAGAAAGCTTGTGCATGTAGAGTGCGCCGTTTCGTTTATCAGCATCATGCGCCTACTATTACTATTTTTGCTATGCCGAGTTTATCACCTTTCCTAAACCTGGTTTCCTTCACCGCTCGACGGATATTAGTTCCTGGATTCGTTTCATGGCCGACGACCTGATTGAACGTCGCGCTTGCGAAGAGATCTACCGACAGCTCATTGCCGGTCAATACGCTGACTCGAGAGCCACCTTTCTTGATGTACGCCGATACCCCATTGGAGTGAATCTCCAAATGGATTGGTCGTGAAGCGCACAGCTCCGTCACCATTGCGTCTGCATCGGAGCCAGCGACACCCGCGATAAGTTTTGTCTGAAGATCACTGGCGACAGCGCCTTGAAAAATATTGGTAGTTCCAGAGACTTTGGGCGATATGGAAGCCTTGAACATAAGACTGAGAATTCTTCGTATCCACTTTCCGAATCGACTGACAGCATCACGGTCCGAGATTGTTACTGTCAATCGGGTTTCAGTGTCGATGAGTTCCTTGAACAGACCTGATTCCCAGAAGTCCGACGTATCCAGCTCAACCCGCCTTCGACTTGGCAGGTCCATCATCTTCATGGTCGTGATAGCGGGCGTGCCGGAGCGAGGGTATTCCAGCTGCACCGCCAGGATGTTGTCGAACTTTCACTTGTCTGCCTGGTACTTCCTGTTATACGGCAGCCTGCCTGTCTGGCCTTCCTCGACGAATTCATCTCCGTCGTAGTACAGCTCAATGTGCTTCAACATCAGGCGTACAGTCTTCTGAGCCATTCGAGATCTCCAGGTTTGATGGGTACGACGTCAGAACAAGCTGTGGTTGCGTACATTCACCAATTCATATCCTCGTACATTTTACCAGTGGCCCTGATCCTGGGCGTCTCGGAGGAGTTCGCGTCCCAGTCTGGCTGGTAATTACTTCGATCCGGATGGCCGTAAGAGTTGCACCCGTACGAGTACGCCATTTTTGCATTCAATGCCCGATTTTTGATTGCCAACGTGGTCGCATTTGTCCAGTGCGAATGTGCGCCATGATGATATGCGACGAGTGCTCGCAGCGGCGCGCTGGGTAGACTTGGGATACGGTCGAACGGGCAGTCTCCAGGCAGCAATATGGCTGCCTCAACCGCCACATCGCCCCACTCTTGTAGCGAGATGGCCAGTCCTGTCAGGTTCCGATCTTCCTTGATTGCATAGCGGTCGTAAGGGCCGCATTTTCGTACGACGATATCGTGATCTCCGCCAACATCAAAAGAGGCTGGGGTGCCGGTTCTGGACTCCGGCCAGCATTTGGCATTGTGGAGCTTGCAAGCCAGAAGTACGGCTTGCGGTGATACAGTTTGGCGGGGAACGAGCCACTCGCAACTCTGTGCGTCGGGGTTCTTCTTGTTGGCTGACCAGAAGTGGTCTTTGTCCCAATGTGTCAGCACGATTGAAACGTACCGTCCGTTTAAATTCACGGGCATACGCGACGACGTTAGTGTCGGCATATGCTTGTCCGGGTGATCGTTCAGTCCTCCGTAGTCGACATAGCAGAAGACGTTGTTGTTCTGATCTAGGAGACCAATGCAGTCGCCCTGGCCCACATCGAATACCCGCACACCATTCAGACGTGTGACGGCGCTCGAATCGAACAACTCGAGCTCATTCGGATTGGCTGTCGCGACAATCGTATTACCCACATCTTCGTCGTTGTCGGACATGGTCTACGACTCCTTCCAATTCAGATGGCGTTGCCTCCTGCGTAATGTCTGGTGAAGCAGAGGTGGAACGTATGGTTCCGTATGACTTTTTGGATGCGGTGGCCTGTTCCGAGGCGGCGTGCTACCGTCAGGGCGCTCGCGTCCGTCGAGATCGATGTTGGGTAAGAAATCCAGACTGAAAATGTTCCGGAGACTTGTCAGCTCCGTTTCGTTGGTGAATCGCTCGTGCCGGACGAACATGATCCGTCGGCTGCCCGGCTCGAGGTCGAAGTCCGGCCCGGAAAAAACCGGGAAGCCGCCATGAGAGGCAAGCCTCACGAGGTGCCAGGACATCTCGCTGAAGCGACCAAGCTCCTCCCGCTCGTCGTCGCTGCGTCGGTCTAACAGCAGCAGGGCAACCGCGAACTCGCGAAGGTCGAGTTCCCTAAGCCGCTTACGGCGTCGAACGGATTCGTCTGCATTGTCTATTGTGCAGGTCTCGTCCTTCCAGTCCAATCCATCGAAGTAGCTTGCCCGTACGCAGTCGAGCCAAATGACTTCACTGGGCAAATCGAGCGCCATTTTTTCTCGCATCGCGATAACTGGTTGCCATTCTTCGGGTGCCTCGAAGTACATATCTTTGATCAAAGGGGTAATCGGTTCCGAGGACTCGACGAATGCGAAGTAGTGGTCGCACTTGTACTGGCCAAAGTTTGAATCTGGTGTAGCAGTCGTGGCCATGGGCTACCTCGTGGGACTGATGGCTGCCGAACGTGGAAGGTGGACTCAAAACAAGTCAAGCATGATCATACACCCCCTTCGAGGAATTCGCAGTCTGGCAGCCTGTCGGACCAGATGCGGGGCCATAGACGTGTTATAGGTGGACGGTTCCTCTTGAACGGTGGCTCCCGCGACACTTCGGGTGTCCAGTGTTCACCTTTCAAGAGCTCGCTGAGGTTGATCGGGTCCTTGAAGTCGCCGTTGTTCAGTTTCTGCCATGCCTTGTAGCGACAGCGAAACAGCTCCGGAGAATCAAACTGCTGCTGCAGGTGCAAGCAGAAGTTCCGGCGCTCATCCAGGCTTCTCGCGGTTGCGAGCTTCTTGGCGCTTCCGGCGGCAATGATGCCGGCTGCCAGTGAGCCGACCAGACTGACGACAGCTGCTGCGATAGTAAAAGGACGACGGCCGACTGGAACTTCGGCCTGTGGTGAATTATTGTGGCCGGAATCTCCATTACCTGCTGAGTGAGTCGAGGTAACTGCGATGCTTGGTGCACGGAGCTTGCGGCGCGTCACTGTAGTCATGCTGGCCACGGGGTGGATCGGCGTCGCCGTGCCCGCTTGGTCGTTTCAGTGTGTGGCGACACTGACTGCCAACGATGTAGTTCGGATGGGACAGACTGAGGTGAATATCGATGGCAGGGTAATCGACCTGCTCGAAGGCATGGAGGCGGGCAGTACCGAAGGCTCCGTTGTCCTGCTGCGCAGTCCATCGGAAACGCACCGGCTTGAGATCGTGCCTGCCTCCAGGCCCTTGGCCGTGCGGTTGTATCGGCATGAAACGCTGGTGTCGACCTGGCAACTGCCAATCAATCAACCGGCGCACGAATATCTGCTGGACGATGGTACCTATGTAGCGGTTTCGTGGTCGGAATGTGGGCTCAGAAGTGCGCAACAGACCTTTGTCGTGATGATGTCCGTTGGCGCTGAACTGTGGCGCCGTACAGCCTCAGAGCTGCTGCCCGAACAGTATGTCAGGCAACTGACGGCGCGACAGTACGTCAGGCCGCCCACGACGAGCGAAAGTGGCGTAGTCAGTGCGGTCCGGGGTATGCCAGTACGATTATGGATAAGAGAGCTGCGGATGGAAGGCTCAAGCGTGTGGGACGCCAGGCTGGTCGCACACATGCATAACGACGACGTGATCGAGATCGTTCTGCACGACGCAACCATACGATTCGCTGAATCCGACGGCCCGGTGGATGGCGAGTCGCGCTTCGCGGAGTCGGGCTCGGAATCGACGTCGGATGCGGATTAGGGGCTGTATCGACTCGGGCGGACCTGCCTCCTCCTGGTCGATGAGCACTTCAATCGTCCGAATGTCCCTTGCCAGTGGAACCAGACGGACTGTCAGGTTTGCGCCAGAAAGCACGAAATGCATTCGTGATTCTTGGGCCGCATGCGAACGCGAAGCCGCCCCCGACAAGAAACGTAAGGCCTCTCGATAGATCTCCCGTCATTGAGAAAGCGAGCGCACCGAAGATCAACCCGGCAATGACGCCTGGTAACACACCGCCTCTCAAGAAAAGTGGGACGTTGGTGTCGTCATGGCGGTCTCCTGATATGGACATGTCTTGAGGTGACATGAGGCTTCCTTCCTTGCGAACGAACCGTCCGTCAGAGTTTGCGCTCCGCAAGTCGATGTCAGAGCACGTTGTCAGGTCGTCGGGATGGCGCGAACCGATTTCCAGTTCGTGACTGTGCCAGTGACGTTGGCTGGTCCATGCCCCCGGAGGCAGTGTCATCAGATTGACGCCGAAGTCCCTGAGGCCGGCCGTGTCGCCAAGCCTTCGCCGAATCCGTGTGGCGCACGGCGAATCAAATGGACTCGGGTACCCCGAGCCCTTTTGTACCGGGACTGCTGTGATGTCGATCTTTGGCATGGCGGATGAGTCTCCCGTTTCGCCTGACGTGGCAGTAGAAACAACGCCCCGAATCCTGCTGCAATACGGACTATCGATCAAGCGGCGCATCGGGCGCCTGGCGCCATATGCGCGATATTATTGTTCGAGGCTGTGAATGTCCGGATTGGAGTCGAAGGCGGACATCGTTCTTTCCGATCCGCACGATTCTCCGACCCGACTCGCATCGTCATGCCAACCCCCTCAGTTGCCCGCCTCCCGGTTACAATACGCACCGCCCGACACCCTTGCCCCGCCCAGGCACGGCAATCGGCCACACCGGGCCCTGCCACGGATAGACCCCGGGACCGCCTGAGCTGCACCCGGACGCACTTACGAACACACGTAAAAAGGGAATCGAACAATGGCTCTGATGAGTTTGAGACAGCTGCTGGATCACGCCGCCGAGAACGGTTACGGCGTGCCAGCGTTCAACGTCAACAACCTGGAACAGGTACGCGCCATCATGATGGGCGCCGATGAGGTGAACAGCCCGGTGATCCTGCAGGCTTCGGCCGGTGCCCGCAAATATGCCGGCTCCAACTTCCTGAAGTTTCTGATCGAAGCGGCGATTGCCGAGTTTCCGCATATTCCGATCGTCATGCACCAGGATCACGGCGTGTCGCCGGCGGTGTGCCAGCGTTCGATTCAGCTGGGCTTCTCGTCGGTGATGATGGACGGCTCGCTGGGCGAAGACGGCAAGACGCCAATGGACTATGAATACAACGTCGACGTCACCCGCAGGGTGGTCGACATGGCGCATGCCTGCGGCGTGTCGGTGGAAGGGGAGCTGGGCTGCCTTGGCTCGCTGGAGACGGGCATGGCCGGAGAGGAAGACGGCATCGGTGCCGAGGGCAAGCTCAGCCACGATCAGCTGCTCACCGATCCGGATGAAGCGGCGGATTTCGTCGCCGCCACCAAAGTGGATGCGCTGGCGATCGCGGTGGGCACCAGTCACGGTGCGTACAAGTTCAGCCGACCGCCCACCGGCGACATTCTCGCCGTCAGCCGCATCCGCGAAATCCACAAGCGCATTCCGAACACGCATCTGGTGATGCACGGTTCATCGTCGGTGCCGCAGGAGTGGCTGGCGGTGATCAACGAGTTCGGTGGTGAGATTCCGGAAACCTACGGCGTGCCGGTGGAAGAGATCCAGGAAGGCATCCGTAACGGCGTGCGCAAAGTGAACATCGACACCGATCTGCGTCTGGCTTCAACCGGCGCGGTGCGTCGTTTCCTGGCCGAGAACAAGTCGGAATTCGATCCGCGCAAGTTCCTGACCCCGACCATCAAGGCGATGCAGGACGTTGTGAAGGCGCGTCTGGAGTCTTTCGGTGCGGCCGGCCACGCCTCCAGCTTCAAGAAGATATACAACCTTGAGGAAATGGCCGATCGCTACGCGAAGAAGGCGGCCTGAACCACCGCTGTAGCGCGACACGCCACAGCGGATTCGCTGACGAAAAAGGCCGGCTGAGTAAGCCGGCCTTTTGCTTTTTCGCTATCAACTCCAGATTCGGCTGGTGCGATGAAGGCGCCGGCCGGTGCTCTACTCCACCGGCTCCAGAATCAGCAGCGCGGCATCATCCTCGTCGGTGAGCACATACAGCAATCCATCCGGCCCCTGATCCACATCGCGGATGCGCTGGCGCAGGTCGAAGAACAGCGATTCGCGGCGCAGCTCCTCCCAGTCGTCGTTGAATACGATGCGCTGCAACTGGCCGGTGCCGTTGACGCCGCCGAAGCGCAGGCCGCCGACGAACAGGTTGTGATGCCAGTTCGGGAAGCGGTCGCCGGTGTAAAACACCATGCCGGAGATCGCGATCGATGGCGTCCAGAACAGTTCCGGATCCACCACACCTTCCTTTGTCCGGCGCTGCGACACGGCTTCGCCGCTGTAGTGTCGGCCATAGCTCACCAGCGGCCAGCCGTAGTTCGCGCCGGGATAGAGGATGTTCACCTCGTCACCGCCCTGCGGGCCGTTCTCGTTCTGCCACAGTTCGCCGGTGGTCGGGTGTACCGCGAAGCCGATCATGTTGCGGTGGCCGATGGAGTAGATCTCCGGATAGAAGTCTTCCTCTCCGGCGAACGGATTCTCGGGCACGGTGCCGTCGTCGTTGAATCGCAGCACCTTGCCGAAGTAGGAATCGCCGCGCTGCGCGACCATGTCTTCGGCGCCGCCTATGCCGAAGTAGAGATACCCGTCACTGCCGAACAGCAGCGGCAGCCCAGGCGGCGGACCACCGGGGGCTTCTTCCATCGCGAAGAATTCGTCCACGTCGGTGAGGCGCATGCCGTCGAGTCGTGCACGCGCCACGCCTACGGCACGGTGACCGGGCGACGGGGTCTTGGTGTAGGTGAAGTAGATCCAGCGGTTTTCCTCGAAATTCGGGTGGATCACGATGGATTTGAGGCCACCGCCGGCGCCACCCATGGGTGGCAGGCCGCTGATCGGCTCCGGCAGCAGCTCGCGGTTGCGCACGATGCGCAGCCGGTGCCCCTGCCGCTCGGTGACCAGGAGGTCGCCGTTGGGCAGGAACGCCATGTCCCAGGGCTGCTCCAGCCCGCGCACCGCGTGTACGCGAATCTCGCCCTGTTCGGCGGTTTCAACGGTGAACGGCGTTTCCGGTAGCGGTCTGGGCGGCAGGCCCTGTGCGCACAGAGCCAGGGGCAGCGCGCCAAGCAGCGCGGCGGTCAGCAATTGTCGGATTGTCATTATAGGTATTCCGTGATTCAGGCCCGATAGCGGACTTTACAGAAAAATTGCACCGCCGCCACGCGGCGACCACACCGGACGGGCCGGACGGGCCGGGCGGCAGGCCGGTCGCGGTAGAATCAGCCCCCCGTCGAGGAGCCGCTCATGTCCCAGTCGTCGGCGTCCGCGCTGTCGCCGTTCCGCCAGGCCATCTTTCGCGATGTCTGGATCGCCAATGTGCTTTCGCAGTTCGGCGGCACCATGCAGACGGTGGGCGCCGCATGGCTGATGCTGTCGATAGCCGAATCGGCGCAGATGGTGACGCTGGTGCAGGCGTCGATGACGCTGCCCATCGTGATGTTCGCGCTGCTGGCCGGTGCGCTTGCCGACAGCTTCGACCGGCGGCGCATGATGCTGGTGGCGCAGTGGTTCATGCTGGCGGTGTCGATCGTGCTGGCGCTGGCGGCGTGGCAGGGACTCGTCACGCCGTGGACGCTGCTGCTGCTCACGTTTCTGATCGGCTGCGGTCATGCCTTCAACGGGCCGGCCTGGCAGTCGTCGGTGGGACGCATGGTGACGCGCGAGGACCTGCCGGCGGCGGTGGCGCTCAACAGCATGGGGTTCAATCTGGCGCGCAGCGTGGGACCGGCGCTGGGCGGCGTGGTGGTGGCGGCCTACGGCGCGGCGGCGGCCTTCGCAATCAATGCGGTGAGCTACACGGGCATCATCGGTGTGCTCACGCGCTGGCAACCGCCGCCCGAGGAACGGCTGCTGCCGCGCGAACGGCTGCGCACGTCGATTCAGGCGGGCATCCGCTATGTGGCGATGTCGCCGCATCTCAGCGCCACGCTGCTGCGCGGTTTCGTGTTCGGCATGGGCGCCAGCGCGGTGACGGCGCTGATGCCGCTGATCGCGCGTGATCTGGTGGGCGGCGGTGCGGTGACCTACGGCCTGTTGCTGGGCATGTTCGGTGTGGGTGCGGTGGCCGGGGCGCTGGTGTCGTATCGGCTGCGACTCACCCTCAGGAACGAGACCATCGTCCGGCTGGCGCTGATCGCTTTCGGCATCGCGGCGCTGGTGGCCGGTCACAGCAGCTGGCTGCTGCTGACGCTGTTGGCGATGTTCACCTGTGGCGGTGCCTGGCTGCTGGCCCTGTCCACGTTCAACGCCACGGTGCAGACCTCGACGCCGCGCTGGGTGGTGGGCCGCGCGCTGTCGCAGTATCAGGTGGCGGCGTTCGGCGGCATTGCGCTGGGCAGCTGGGTGTGGGGCCTGGTGACCGAACACCACGGCATCAGCACCGCGCTGACACTGTCCGCCGTGGTGCTGGGGTCGGGCGTGCTGCTGGGTCGGCGCTATGCGGTGCGGCAGACCGATGCCATGGACCTCAGTCCGCTGGCGCGCTGGCAGGAGCCGCAGGTGGCGCTCGATATCCAGCCGCGCAGCGGGCCCGTGGTGGTGACCATTGAATTTCGCATACGCGAAGCGGATGAGCTGGCGTTTCTGTCGGCCATGCTCGAGCGTCGCCGCATACGTCGCCGCGATGGCGCACGACGCTGGTCGCTGCTGCGCGATCTGCACGATCCGCAGCTGTGGGTGGAGCGCTACCAGACACCCACGTGGCAGGACTACGTACAGCACAATCTGCGCGTGACGCAGCACGATGCCGCCGTGAGCGATCGCCTGCGCGCGCTGCATGTGGGGCCGGAGCCGCCGCGCGTGCGGCGCATGATCGAACGCCAGCTCAGCGTGCCGTCGGCCTCGGCGGGCTATCCGCTGGAGTAGGACCGCCGGTCGGCGGCACCGCCCGTGTTCAGTCGCGCGCCCGCACGCGGGTGCCGTCGCTCACCTGTTCGCCCGGATACATGACGAGGGTCTGGCCCGGTTCCAGGCCCGCGGTGATCTCGGCATGGCGGCCGTTGTCGCGGCCCACTTCCACCGCTGTCACCACGGCGCGTTCGTCTTCCACGCGGAACACGGCCCAGCGTCCGGCATCGCGGAACAGTGCGGCCACCGGTGCCAGCACCACGTCGTCGACCTCCGAAGTCACCACCGCCACCTCCACGCGGTAGCCGTGACCCAGCGCGGCCCATGCCGAAGGCGGGTCGACGATGTCGATCAGCACGTTTACGCGCTGTTCCTCCACGCCCAGCGCCGACACCTTCATGAAGCCGAAAGGTTCCACCAGTCGCACGCGTCCTTCCAGCGGCGCCACATCGCGACCACCCCAGTTTTCGATGTCGACGCGTGCGCCCGGCTGGATGCGCACGGCATCGGTGGACAGCAGCTCGGCGACGATTTCCAGATCCGCCGGATCGCCCACGGTCATCAGCAGCGTACCGCTGCCGATCATGTTCTCGCTTTCCTGGGTGACGCGCAGCACGCGGCCGCTCACCGGTGAGCGCAGGGCCACCGGGGAAGCGGTGTCGTCGGCCGCGCCGGGTTGTGTCAGACGCACACGCGCGGCGTCCAGTGACGCCATGCGCATGTTCATGTTTTCGCGGGCCGCCTCCGCGGCCGACTCGGCCACGTTCAATGCCAGGCGCGAGCGGTCGTAGGCTTCGCGCGACGCCAGTTCGCGGCCGTGCAGGGTGGCGATGCGATCGGCTTCCACGCGTGTATTGGCCAGTTCCGCGTCGGCGCGGGCGGCTTCGGTGCGTGCCGCGGCCACGGCGGCTTCGGCCGAGCGCACCGCGGCCTGCGCCTCGGCCAGCGAACGGCTGTCGAGAAACGGCGGGTCGCCGGGCATGACGCGCGCCACCACGTCGCCGGCTTCCACGCGATCGCCGGCCTTGTGCGTGATGCGCAGCAGGTGGCCGCCCACCGGCGCGTTGATTTCGTACACGTCGCGTATCCGCGTGCGCGCCTCGTCGCGCACGGCCACCGTCAGCCGGCCGCGTTCCACCTCGGCCATGTCGACAGCGATCGAGCGCGGCTGGAAGGCCATCACCAACAGCACCACCACGCCCACCGCGATCACGGCCCAGAACACATTGCGAAATTTCAGTTGCATCGCGCGAGGCTCCTCGAGATCAGTCCCTGGTCTTGAGTACTTCAACCAGATCCATGCGGTCCAGTTCCCGGCGGACCAGCAGGCCGGATGCCGCGGTAACGACAATAATGACGGCGGCGGCATAACCGTACGTGGCCGGGTGGATCACGAACGGCAGGCGGAACAGATCCGAACTCATGGCTTCGGCCAGATACCACGCAAGGCCGGTGCCCAGCAGAGCCGCCAGCGGCAGCGCCAGCAGGGTCAGGAACGCGATTTCGCCCAGCAGGATGTAGGAAATCTCGCCGCGCGTGAACCCCATCACCCGCAGCGACGCCAGTTCGCGCTGTCGTTCCGCAAACGAGATGCGCACGCTATTGTAGACGACGCCGATCGCGATCAGCGCGGCGAACGCGGTGTAGATGAATATCGACACCCCCATCGTCTCGTCCATCATCTGCGACAGATTGCGGTACGCCATGCTTTGCAGACCCACGCCGGCCACGGCGGGCAGTGCCTTGAGCTGCAGGTACAGGGCGTCGGTCTGCGACTCATCCACTTTCAGGTAGGCGCCGGACACCACCGGCCCTTCACCGAGCAGACGGTTGAGGTCTTCCAGGCGCATATGCGCACCCGAGCCGATGAAGGTGGTGGTCACCGCGGCGATCGGCAGTTCGAAGGTCGGTCTGCGGCCCTCGGTGATCTGTATTTCGAGCACGTCACCGGCCTCGGCGTCGAGCTTGTTGGCCAGATCGCGCGACAGCACCAGGCCGCCGGGCGGCGGCACGACGGGGCGGCTGTGCTGATCCACCATGCGTGACAGCGAGGCGTCCAGCGTCAAGCCGGTGAGCCCCACGCGCTCCTCGCGATGACCGTGCCTGATGCGCGCGGCGGCGGATCGATACGGCTCCCCGGCCAGCACTCCCGGCGCCCGCAGCAGTTCGAAGTAGGCTGCGCGTGAGCGCGGTTCCACGAAGGTCACCTGGACGTCGTGCGGATTGGCGACGTTGAAATACGACGCCATCATTTCGTCCATCGCATCGATGAAGAACATCGTGCCCACCAGCAGGGCGGCCGATACCGCCACACCGAGGCAGGTGAACGCCGATCGTGCGGGAAACCGCACGATCTGGCGCGCGATCATGCGCGTCTGCTGGTCGAGCACGGTGAGGCTGGTGATGCGCGCACCGGCGGCGCGCGAATAGTCCGGCGGCGGTGGTGGCGACATGGCCGTGGCGGGGTTCAGCGAGGCGGCCCGGCGCACGGCGAAGATCGCGCCGCCGGCGACGGCCGCGGCGGTGATGCCCAGCGACGTAAGGTACACCCGCGGGTCCGCCTCGAACACCAGAAAGGGAAATTGGTAGTAGTCGGTGTACATGGTCGCGGTGAGCCGCCCCAGCCAGGTACCCAGCGCCGCGCCGATGATCAGGCCAATCGCGCCGATCACACCCACCAGCTTCATGTAGTGCATGACGATGAAGCCGTCGCTGTAGCCGAAGGCCTTCATCAGACCGATGTCGGCGCGCTGGGTGGCGATCAGGCGCGAGATCACCACGTTCACCAGAAACGCGGCCACGAGCAGGAATATCGGCGGCAGCACGCTGCCCATGGTGCGCAGCTGTTCGATCTCGCTGTCGACGAAGGCGTCGGAAATCTGCTCGCTGCGGCCGTAGGCGCCCGGCGCGCCGTAGGGCTGGAATAACCGATCCAGCGCTGCGATCACCGCGCGCTCGTTAGCGCCGCGCGCCAGACGCACCACGGCGTCGTTGAACGCACCGTCCTGGTTCACCATTTCCCCCAGCGCGCTGCGGCTCATCCACAGCACGCCGAACAGGCGATCGTCGGGAATCAGCTGTCCTGGCGCGATGGCGTAGACATGCTCGGGCGACAGCGCGGTGCCGACCACGGTGAGGTTTTCGCGACCGCCGTAGATCGTCGCCGGCACGGTGTCGCCGATGTCCAGCTCATGGGCGGTGGCGAAACTGTTCAGCACCACGGCTTCGTCACGACGCCCCGGATCGGGCAGGCGGCCGCGCATCAGAACGATCTGGTTCACCGAGGGTTCGCCGGCATCGGGCAGCGAGAGAATCTCGCCGGTGGCAGGCTCGGTCATGTTCGGCATGTCGAACAGCGCCGGCGCACGGATGCGTACTTCGGCCGCCTGCACGCCTTCGATGCTGCGAATGTCGCTGATCAGCCCGGCCGGCGCACGAACCACCGGCGCCCAGACGTCGGCAAAGCGGTAGCGTTCGTAGTAGGCGCGCCGCGTTTCCTCCAGCGATGCGAGCATGCCGGCCGCGAGCAGATGCACGGCCACGCCGCCGGCAATCACGAAGGCGATGGCCAGCGCCTGTCCCTTCATGCCGAACAGTTCGCGCATCAGCTTGAGGTCGGGCGCCGACAGCACGGACGGCAGGCGCAGCCTTCTCACCAGCTCAGCTCCGATGGCGCCTTGCGTTGCGCGTTTTCACGCTGTTCGCGCACGTGACCGTCGGAGAACGTGATCACGCGGTTCGCCATGTCGGCCACCGACGCGTTGTGCGTGATCAGCAGCGTGGTGGCGCCGGTGGTCTCGTTTACGTTCTGCAGGGCCTCCAGCACGCGGATGCCGGTTTTGCTGTCCAGCGCGCCGGTGGGTTCGTCGCACAGCAGCACGGAAGGGCGTTTGGCGATGGCGCGTGCGATGGCGACGCGCTGCTGCTCGCCGCCGGACAGCTGCGCCGGAAAGTGGTCCAGTCGCTTTTCCAGCCCGACGATGGCCAGTGCCTCATCGGGCGTCATCGGGTCGCGGGCGATTTCGGTGACCAGCGCCACGTTCTCGCGTGCGGTGAGGCTGGCCATCAGATTGTAGAACTGGAAGACGAAGCCCACGTGGCGGCGCCGGTATTCGGTGAGTTCGCGCTGCGTGGCTTTGGTGAGGTCCTGGTCGCGGAACCTGACGCTGCCGTCGGTGGCGCTGTCCAGACCGCCGAGAATGTTCAGCAGCGTGGATTTGCCGCTGCCGGAGGCGCCCAGCAGCACCACGAGCTCGCGCTCGGGGAGCGTGAGGTCAACGCCGCGCAGCGCATGCACCGCGCTGTGCCCGGCGCCGTAAACCTTGGTCAGGCCCACGGTGGTAAAGCAGATCCCACCGCTGGCGGGATCGGTGCTGGCGTGGTTCATGATTGGTCCTGAGGCGAGGGACTGAGGATAACCGATCCGCTGCATCCGGTGCAGGTCAGGCTATCATCCGTGCCGGCATGTTCGGGATATATCGAAACTGGCGTCGCAAACGCATTCTGGCCACCACGCAGCTGGATGCCGACGTGTGGGCCCAGTCGGTGAGCGACATTCCGATTCTCGCCGGCCTCGATGCCGCCGCCATGCAACGATTGCAGGCGCTGGTGCTGCTGTTCCTGCATGAGAAGGTGTTCGAGGGCGCCTCGGGCCTAGAGGTCACCGCGCGGATGCGTTTGCGCATCGCCATTCTCGCCTGCCTGCCCGTGCTCGAGCTTGGCCCGGACCGCTACCGCACGGCCCGCACCATCGTCGTCTACCCCGGCGGCTTCATGGTCCGCGATCGCGAAGAGGTGGATGAGTTCGGCATCGTGCATGTTGGCGACGATGTACTCAGCGGTGAAGCCTGGGAACGCGGACCCATCGTGCTGGCCTGGGAAGACGTCAACGTCAGCGGTACCGGCACCGGCTACAACGTCGTCATCCACGAATTCGCCCACAAACTCGACCACGAGAGCGGTGCGGTGGACGGCATACCGCTGCTGCCCCGAGGCATGAGTACCAGCGAATGGGCCGAAACCTTCCAGCTGGCCTACGACCAGCTCTGCGATAAGGCCGACAACGGGGAAGAAACCTGGCTGGACCAGTACGCCACCGAGCACCCGGCGGAGTTCTTTGCCGTGGTCTCCGAACTGTTCTTCGAAGTTCCCGCCGAACTCAACGAGCACTACCCGGACCTCTACCGCCTGCTCGCCGGCTACTACCGGCAGAGCCCGGCCGAACGCCTCGCCTCGCCCAACCACAACGCCTGACTCAACGACTCGCGCGATCCTTCGGGGCGGCGGCTGCATACCGCCCTGACAGGGGCGTGTGCGGCCATGGATGGCCGCACCGAGCCGCCACGGATGGCTTCACGGCGTCCCCTGTCAGGGCGGTATGCAGCCGCCGCCCCGAAGGATCGCCGCAAACGAAGCCCCCGCAGCGTCGCCACGAGTGCATCGCGATCGAGCCTAATTGCCCTAGGCCCGCAGTCGCGAATCCCGCCGTCGGTCACTTTCCTTCAGCAGCTTCTTGCGCAGCCGGATACTCGTCGGCGTCACTTCCACGAGCTCGTCGTCGTCGATGAACTCCAGCGCCTGCTCCAGCGAGTAGCGCACCGGCGGCGTCAGCAGGATGTTCTCGTCCGATCCCGCCGCGCGGATGTTCGTCAGCTGCTTGGCCTTGGTCGGGTTCACCGGCAGATCGTTGCCGCGGCTGTGGATGCCGATCAGCATGCCTTCGTACACTTCCTCGCCATGCCCGATCAGTAGCGAGCCGCGCTCCTGGAGATTGAACAGCGCATAGGCCAGCGCCTTGCCGTGCACCATCGACACCAGTACGCCGTTGTGACGCTGGCCGATGTCGCCGGCGAAGCGCGGCGCATAGCGGTCGAACACGTGATACAGCAGGCCGGTGCCGGCGGTGGATGTCAGATACTCGGTGCGGAACCCGATCAGACCGCGCGCCGGAATGCGGTATTCCAGGCGCATGCGTCCGCGGCCGTCCGGCACCATGTTCTGAAGTTCACCCTTGCGTTCGGCGATGCGGCTCATCACCGCGCCCTGATAGTCTTCCTCGAAGTCCAGGGTCGCCAGTTCCCACGGCTCGCACAGCACGCCATCGACCTCGCGTTCGATCACCGCCGGTCGCGACACGGCCAGTTCATAACCTTCGCGACGCATGGTCTCGATCAGTATCGCCAGATGCAGCTCGCCGCGGCCCGATACCAGAAAGCGATCGGGGTCTTCGGTGTCTTCCACGCGCAGCGCGACGTTGTGCTTGAGTTCCTGAGTCAGACGTTCGCGAATCTGACGGCTGGTGATGAACTTGCCGTCGCGCCCGGCGAACGGCGACTTGTTCACCTGGAACGTCATGCTGATGGTCGGTTCGTCCACCTGCAGTGGTGGCAGCGCTGCGGGCTGGCCGCGTGCGCAGACGGTGTCGGAGATGCCCAGATCCTCGATGCCGCTGAATACGACGATGTCGCCGGCGCCGGCTTCGCGAATCGCTACCCGTTCAAGTCCGGTGAAGCCGTAAAGCTCCGCAAGCTGCGCGTTCACCACCTGACCGTTGCGGCGCACCAGCGATACCGGTGTGTTGGCGGTGGCCTTGCCGCGTGAGATGCGGCCGATGCCGAGTACGCCCACGTAACTGCTGTAGTCCAGGCTCGATACCTGAAGCTGCAGCGGCCCGTCGCGCTGCACATCCGGTGGCGGTACATGAGTCACGATGGATTCCAGCAGCGGACTCATGTCGCCGGACGTGACGCCTGCAGTAGTGCCAGCGAAGCCTTTCAGTGCCGAAGCGTAGATCACCGGAAAGTCGAGCTGCCTGTCGGTGGCGCCGAGACGGTCGAACAGATCGAAGGTCTGGTCCAGCACCCAGTCCGGGCGCGCGCCGTCGCGATCGATCTTGTTGATCACCACCAGCGGTGTGAAGCCGCGCGCGAACGCCTTCTGCGTCACGAAGCGCGTCTGCGGCATCGGGCCGTCCACGGCATCAACGAGCAGCAGCACGCCGTCCACCATCGACAGCACGCGTTCCACTTCGCCGCCGAAGTCGGCGTGGCCGGGTGTATCGACGATGTTGATGCACAGGTCGCGCCAGTTGATCGCGGTGTTCTTGGCAAGAATCGTGATGCCGCGCTCGCGCTCCAGATCGTTGCGGTCCATGACCCGTTCAGGCATCTGCACGCGCGCATCGACCGTGCCGGACTGCTGGAGGAGCTTGTCCACCAGCGTGGTCTTGCCGTGATCGACGTGCGCAATGATGGCGATATTGCGCAGTTTGTCTGCTGAATACATGGCTGCCTGCCGGGCGGGAAAAAGGGCGCGGATTATACGCGAGGCGGGCGCCGTTCCCAGTTAAAGTGTGACGCAGGCAGGCGCGTGGGTCTGCGGGCCGCGCCGGTGGTGGTCCGCAGCAGGGGCGGCGGGTCGCCGGGGCGTTTCGGCCGCGCGTGACAGGCGGCTGATTGCGCACGCCGCCGCGTGCTGCGCTGGCCAGGTCCGGCAGGCTGTCAGGAACAGGAGAACGGCAGGATGGGACTCAAACTGCGTGTGCCGCACACGCTGGTACTGATGTTCGCGATGATGATCGCGGCGCTGGTGCTCACCTGGATACTGCCGGCCGGCAGCTACCAGACCGAGCCTGTGGCCGATGGCCGCGCCGCCGTGGTGCCGGGCACCTACGAACGGCTGGCCGACGTCGCGCCGCTGCCGCCGTGGTCGCTGCTCACCGTGGTGCCGCGTGCCATGGCCGATGCACAGGCGGTGATCTTCTTCGTGCTGATCATCGGTGGCGTGATCGCGGTGCTGCGTGCCACCGGTGCGCTGGACGCACTGATCGGCCGCGTTCTGGAACGCTTCGGCGAGCAGCTGGCGCCGCTGATCTTTGCGGCGATGTTCGTGTTCGGTGTGTTCTCGGCGAGTTTCGGCATGGCGTCGGAGTACATCGCCTTCGTTGGCATACTGATTGCGCTGGCCGCGGCACTGCGTCTGGACAGCGTCTCTGCCGTGGCCATTATTGTTGTGGGCTATGGCATCGGCTACGGCGTATCGCTGTTCAATCCATTTACGGTGCTGATCGCGCAGGACATCGCTGGTCTTGCGCCAGGGTCCGGCGCCGCGTTTCGCGCGCTGGTGATCGTGCCGGTGTTCGTTGTGGGCTATCTGCATGTGCTGCGCTATGCGCGCGCCGTACGCAACGATCCCGCGGCCAGCCTCGTGGCCGACATTCCCGCCGCCGCCGTGGTCGGGGTTCATGACTACCCGAAGCTTTCCGCGCGCCACGTGATCGTGCTGCTGTTGTGCGCGGCGACGCTGGCTGCACTGATTACCGGCATCTGGCTGGGCGGCTGGTATCTCACCGAGATCGCCGCGCTGTTTCTCGCACTGGCAATTGCGTCCGCGGTGGTGGCGCGGCTGCCGTTCGATCACACGGCCGACACCTTCGTGGCCGGTGCGGCGCAGATGGCGGGCACCGCGCTGCTGATCGGCTTCGCACGCTCCATCGCGCTGCTGCTGGAGGATGGCCAGGTGCTGCATACCGTCGTACACGGCGTCGCCACACCGCTGGCGCTGCTGCCGGCGGAGTTGTCGGCGGTGGGTATGCTGCTGATCCAGAGCGCGATGAACTTCTTCATTCCATCCGGCAGCGGCCAGGCGTTCGCAACCATGCCCATCATGGCGCCGATCGGCGATCTGGTCGGCGTGAGCCGGCAGGTGACGGTGCTGGCCTATCAGTTCGGCGACGGCTTCACGAACATGATCGTGCCGACCAATCCGGTGCTGATGGGGATTCTCGGCATTGCCGGCGTGCCCTACGATCGCTGGCTGCGCTTCATCCTGCCGCTGATGCTGAAGCTGTTCGTGGTGTGCTCGCTGGCACTGGTGGTGGCCGTGTGGGTGGGATATCAGTGAAACGCGGCGTGAACGTGGCGTGAAATGCCGTGAAAGTGGCATGAACGCGGCGCAAAAAAAGGCCCTGCCGTGAGGCAGGGCCTGAATTGAAGCACCAGCCGCCTGATCAGTCAGTCGTCAGAGAGTCGGTTGTTGGAGCGCCATTGATCGAAAGCCTCCTGCATCAGAAGTCGACCACATGTTCGCCATCCGTAACGATCTCGACATTGGTCGGCGCAACGAACTCGATGTCGTCGACTTCGTCGGGATGGTCGTCGCTGGCCTGGCAGGTGAACGCCACGGTGTAGTCGCCCGGTGACAGCAGCGTGGAATACACGTAGTCGCCATTGACATCCTGTTTCACGTCGATGATCGCCACCGGATCCGGTTCCGTGCCGTCCGCATCGAACGGGGTGACATCGAAGCCTTCGTACACGTACACCGCGTTGCCCAGATCCAGATTCGGCTCGTTGGTGCAGGTCGCGTCCTGCACCAGGCTCATGGTGACGGTGCCGCTGAGCACGCCGTACTCGGTGAGATCGATGATGCGGAATGCCGGCCGAAGCAGGTAGCCGGGCTGTCCCGGCGGGTTCACCAGGCCGCGGCGTGTATCCCAGTCGATCAGAAAGCGCGTGTGGCCGTTGGCGGGCACCGTGAAGCCGCTCACCAGCCGCACGCTGCCGCTGGGGACGCGCACCTCGTGCATACCGCCGGTGTGGGTCATCACATAGGAATCGTAGACGCCGTCGAAATCGGCATCGACCACGAGTTCGATCCAGTTGTAGGCGCCCGGTGCCACCGGTTCTTCGTCGAGCAGCAGCGCGGCGTTGTCTTCGTCCAGTGTCAGCAGGTCCACGTCCAGCGCCGGGTCGAGCACGAACTCGAGAGCCGGTCCTTCGCCTTCTTCCTTCACGCGGATGGTATGGATGCGCAGCCACAGCTCGGCCACGTCATCCACCGGCGCATCCATCAGCGACAGGGACAGCCGCCCCGTTTGCGGATCGCCGATGATCGGATCGCCGTTGCTGCCGGAGCAGGCGGCCAGCGTCAGCGCGGCGGTACCAGCCAGCAGTGGTGTCAGCCACCGTGGCGAACGGGTCGTATCGATGCGTTGCATAGTCAGCTCCCTTGAATTGAATAACGTCGAGGCCGGCGAAACGAGCAGGCGCGGCCGGATCTGTTGTCTGACACGTATGAGCAGGATTCCGGTTCCCGGCTTTTAACATAACGGCAGAATTGGCCGCTTCGAAGGGGAGAAATGGCCTCCGAGGCCGTCGGCGCGAAGAAATCGGGAACCGATCCGCGCTTGAATCGTGTAAGCCCACGACGACATGATGACCGGCATATGAGCCGATTGACCGTAATCGATGGCGGCGGGTCCGATGCGCAGCGCTTTGAGGCGTTGCTGAGGCCACATTATGCATTGCTGTTTCGCCTCGCATTCCGCTGGACGCGGTCGCATCAGGATGCCGAGGATCTGGTGCAGGAGCTGTGTGTGCGCGCATTTCCGCGGTTGGATGAACTGCTGGCGCTGGAGCAGCCGCACAGCTGGATGATCCGGGTGATGTATCGCCTGTTCGTGGACTGGACGCGTCGTTATGAACGTCGGCATGTGGTGTCGCTGGAGGTGGCCGGGATCGCGCCGGCCAGTGAGTCGCCCGAGCCCGAGCAGGCGGCGGAGCGGGCCGACACGGCGCAGCAGTTGGAACGGGCCTGGCAGCATCTGGAACGCGATCAGCAGATGCTGCTCGCGATGCACGACGTCGAGGGGTATTCGTTGCGCGAACTCACCGCATTGACCGGACTGAAGGAAGGCACGGTGAAGTCGCGGTTGCACCGGGCGCGTGTGCGTCTGGGGCGGCTGTTGCAGCGCGAACAGTTGCCTGCGGCATCGCAGGCCGGCCGTGGCGCGCCACGAGGGGCATGATCATGAGGTGCGAAGAATTTCTCGATGGACTGGATGCGGCATCCGATCTGAACCTGTCGCCGGACAGTCCGCTGATGCACCACGCGGCGCAGTGTCGTGCCTGTCGCGATGCGCTCGCCGCGCTGCGGCTGCTCGCTGCCGAGCGCCGGCGACCCGTGCCGCAACCGGCGGACGGGGCGTTCGAGCGGGCGGTGCGTGCCGCCGTGCGTGCCGGCACGCCGGCTGAAACGGTCGTCGCATCACCTTCACGGTTCCGGCGCGGCTTCTGGTCGGGGCTGGCCGCCGGGGCGGCGCTGGCCGCCAGCGTTGTGGTGGCCGTGCTTTGGCTGCGTCCGGATACGCCGCAGCTGCCGCTGTCGACCGTGGTGCCGCAGCTGACAATGATGCTGCACGAAACGCGTGACGTATCGATCGCGATGGAGTCGGCCGAAGCGCTGGCGGACGTTGAGATCCGTGTATTGCTCAGCGGCTCGGTGGATCTGGCCGGGTTCGAGGGGCAGCGTGAGCTGAGCTGGCGCACCGATCTCGACCGCGGCATGAATCAGCTGACGCTGCCGGTGGTGGCGCAGCGCGCCGGAGCCGGCCAGGTGCTGGTGGAAGTGGTGCATCAGGACAGGCGGCGGACCTTCGTCGTCGACGTTCGGTCCCGGGTGTGAGAAGCGCGTTGTGGTCCGACGAGGCCCGCGTGGAGTCGGTCTGGGATGTATTTGTCTGGAATGCGTAGTTGCAGGATCTGTGACCGGCGAACGAGACGCCGGAAGGAATATGGGGATGAAGCGAATGGTTGAACGACAAACGGGATCGCAGGTCGCATTGCGGGCGGCGTGGCTGTGCGTGCTGCCATGGCTGCTGATGGCGGTTGGCGTGGCGGCCGAGGAGGGCGCTGATGCCGCCGAGACACCACCTTCGCCGCCGCCGGCGCTGACCGAGAGTCTGGAGCTGACGATGACACTGCTGCCGCGTGGGGCGACCGGGCCTGAGGCGGTGGTACGTACCATCCAGCTGCCTGCGCCGGCGCGTGCCGGTGCGCGCGCCGATGGCGCGGAAACCGCGGAACAGGCGCGTCAGCGTCGTCAGGACGGATTGGATGCCGCCACCGAGGCGCGTGAACTGGGGCGCGAGTTCGGACAGCAGCGCGCCGAAGAGGCGCGCGAGGATGCTGCCCGCGGCCGAGATCTCAGGCCCGATGTGCCGTCGCCGCCGGGGAATTCGGGGCCACCCGGCCAGGCAGGTCCGCCCGGTCAGTGAGGGCAGGCGTTCGCGTATTGCTGGTCCTGGCTGTCTGCGCAACGATTCAGACGGCCGCCGCACAGCCTGAAGATCCGCAGCTGGCCTTCGCAGCCGGCAGCAGCGCGTTCGCCGCGGGTGAGTATCAGGACGCTGCTGCCTGGTTTCAGGCGGCGCTGGATGCGGGACTGGACGAACCGGCGGTGCATTTCAATCTGGCCGTCAGCCGTTACCGGCACGGCGACTACGCTGCGGCACAGCGTCAGTTCCAGGCCATCGCGCAGCGCTTCCCGGAGCTTGCGGCGCTGGCCACCTACAACCTGGGTCTGACGCTGGTCCGGCTGCGGCGCAACGACGACGCGGCCGACGCCTTTGATGCGGTGCGTTCGTCAGCGGACGCCGATCCTGCGCTGGTGGCCATGGCCGAGCAGATGCTGGTGGAAGTCGCGCCCGGTCGGGACACGTGGGATCCGGGCTCGCCGGATCCGGACTCGCGGAGTGTTGCCGTGCAGCGCGGTTCGTGGTCGCGGCAAGCCGTTGTCGACGTGACCGCCGGCTACGACAGCAATGTACTGCTGGTCGATGAGGCACTGCTTGATGATGTCGGTGACGGTGGCAGTGCCTACCTGCAGGCGTTCGCCTGGCTGGCCGCCACGCGCGCCGGCGATGGCGGGCCGCGGTTCAACGCCAGCGCATATCTGGTGCGCTATCCGGATGCGCGCACATACGATCAGAACATTGCGCGCCTGGCGGCGGCGTACCGCATCGTTCACAGCGGCTGGCATCTCGATCCGGGTCTGCACCTGAGCTTCGCGACGCTGGATGGCGACGGCTTTGAACGACGCACGGGCTTCACTTTCGATGCGCGTTCGGCGCTGGGTGATCACATTACGCTGGGGCTGCGGGCGACCATCGAGAATGTGACCGAACTCGACGATCAGTTCGCCTGGCTGGCGGGCCGGCGGGTGCTGCTGCGCGCGGCGCTGGATCAGACGCTGCGCAATGCGCTGCTGCAGTGGAGCGTGGATGTGGAACACAACCGCCGCGACGATCCGGGCGTGTCGCCACGGCGCACGCGGGCGGCTGTCCGCTATCGGCAGTCATTGTCCGGATCCTGGGAAATGCGCTACGGTCTGGCTTATCGGATCAGCCGCTACAGTCGGCTCCCGGTGGCGCGTAGCGAAAGGTTGACGGAACTGACGGTGGGCGGACTGCGCCCGCTGGCTGATGGCTGGTATCTGGCGGTGGAAGCGCGCCGTGCGTTCAATGCCTCACGTGATCCGCTGTTCGACTACCATCGCAGCGGCATCGAGATCGGACTGCAGCGTGCGTTCTGACTGGCCACAATATGAATTCGTGAAGGAGCGCACATGCATGGCCCCAGCCCCGAAAACCCACACCCGCTGGATGGCTTTCCACAGGTGTGCTTCATCCGCAACACGCTGACCAACCCCAATATCATCGTCGGTGACTACACCTATTACGACGACCCCGAGGACTCGCGGAATTTCGAGCGCAACGTTCTCTACCATTATCCGTTTATCGGCGACAAACTGATCATCGGAAAATTCTGTGCCATCGCGCGCGCGGTCAGGTTCATCATGAACGGCGCCAATCACAAGCTTTCCGGCCTATCCACTTATCCTTTCCAGATCTTCGGCAACGGCTGGGAAAAGGTGACGCCGGCGCCTGAGGATCTTCCCTTCAAGGGAGACACCGTCATCGGCAACGATGTCTGGATCGGCTATGACGCGCTGATCATGCCGGGTGTGCACATCGGCAACGGCGCTGTCGTTGCCTCACGCGCCGTCGTGACCGGCGACGTGCCCGCCTACACGGTTGTGGGCGGTAACCCGGCCAGACCCATCAGGCAGCGATTCTCGCCGGAGGTGATCGAGTCGCTGGAGGCGATCGCCTGGTGGAACTGGCCGATAGAAAAGATAACGCGCCATCTACCGGTGATCGTGTCGGGCGATGTTGAGGCATTGCGTGCCTGTGGGGATGCGTGATGGGCCTCTCACGCAGCCAGCCGCGACCTCGCTGATCGCCAGGCGCGAAGCTGCAGCACGACGACCGCCACTGCGCCGGCGGCTACGAGCAGAAACTGATACGCGGGCCAGTGAATCCCCGTACGGCCGTCGAAGTTGCCCGACAGATAGTCGAAGCCGTTGTCGAGGTACCGGTAGACGCCCCACGAAGCGAAAGCGCCGGCCATTGCGGTGAGTGCGAACGCGACCACGGTTCCGAACCGCGAACCGAGTGCCGCGGCCGTTGATGCGGCAACATGGCCAACACCCACTACGCCGCCGGCAATGCCCGGATAGATCTGCCACAAGACACCCAGAAAGACGACGGACACGGCCAGTTGCAGCGCCTTGAGCACCGTACCCGCTACGCCTCCCGTCACTGCATGCTCCGCCCGAGCGAGACGATCCTGATCCGGCTGTTCCTGCTCGCGTCTATTCCGGTCCCCAGAGTTCTTCGAGTCGTGCCGCCCGCCCGCAGGTGAATTTGTACAGCCTGTAGCGCACCGGATTGCGTTGATAGTAATTCTGGTGATAGTCCTCGGCTGTGTAGAACTCGGTGGCCTGAACGATCTGCGTCACGATTCGGCCCGGCAGCTCACCGCTGTCTTCCAGTTGACGCTTTGAGTTCTCGGCGAGCTCGCGCTGACGTTCGTCAACAAAGAAAACGGCGCTGCGGTAGTGATCACCGCGATCGCAGAACTGTCCACCGTCATCCAGTGGATCGATATTGGTCCAGAAGGTTTCAAGCAGCGTCTCGTAGCCAACGACGTCCGGGTCGTACTCGACGCGGACAGCCTCGGCGTGTCCCGTACCTCCCCGCACAACCTGTTCGTAGGTTGGATCGGAGACATGGCCGCCGATATAGCCGGACGTCGTGGAGAGCACGCCCTCAACCGGATCGAAAGCTTCTTCAACGCACCAGAAACAGCCACCCGCGAATATTGCCACGGCAGTGTCCTCGGAGCCGGATTCCTCGGACTGGGCCAGCGCCTGAACAGGGACCGCCACCATGGCGAGTGCGGCAATCAGCAGTCGGATCATGTTGTTTCTCCCATTACCTGTGCGGGCAGACTGTTTCTTTTCGAGTCCACTTTGCACGTTCCGGAATTTCTGTTGCGCTGCGCCGCTAGGCATCGGCCGCAATGAAACGCAGGGCCAGGCCATTGTTGCACCAGCGCTCGCCGGTTGGCGGTGGGCCGTCGTCGAAGATATGGCCGTGATGGCCGCCGCAGCGGACACAGTGATACTCGGTACGGGGGATAATCAGCAGGAAATCGGGTTTCGTCTCGAACACGTCCGGAATCGTGGTAAAGAAGCTCGGCCAGCCGGTCCCGCTGTCGTATTTCATCGCCGAGGTGAACACCGGCAGGCCGCAGCCCGCGCAAACATAGATGCCGTCGCGCTGCTCAGCGTCCAGCGGGCTGCTGAACGGCGGTTCGGTTGCCTCATTGCGCAACACGTCGAAGCGGTCATCGGTCAGGCGCTCGCGCCACTGCGACTCGGACAGGTTGACGCGATCCTCGCGTGCCGGAACCTCCAAGCCGTCCGGCACGAGGTCGCGCCACGTGGCTCTGAGGCGCTCGATGTCGGCAGCCGTGCGGGCCGACACTGGCAGCGGGGCCAAGGCCAGGATGCCCGGCAGAACACCGAGCGCATGCAGCACATCTCTCCGGTTCATAACAGTTCCGACAGCGGCGGACTGGCGGTGTTCCGATGCGTTTTCAGCGCTGGTAGTGGTCACAATCCCGCAGGCCTGCGTGATGGCGGCACCCGGTTTCGCCTACAATGGCACCCTCACGCTCAGAAGAGGACCTCATGGCCAAGCCCAACTATTCATTCGAACGACGCCAGCGCGAGATTGCCAAGCAGAAACAGAAAGCTGAGAAGCGCGCGAAAAAGCAGGCTGCAAAGGAGACGAAAGCCTCCGAAGCCGACACGACGCCACCGCCCCCAGGCGAAAGCGAGCAATAGGGTTCGGACGGCGGGCGCGCCGGTCCGGCCTGCCAGAGTGGATCAGAACGACTGCTTGGCTTCGAACAGCAGCTGCGTACTGCGCACACCTTCGCCGCGACTGAGCGGCACGGCCAGGTCCACATGGATCACGGTGCCGCTGCTCGAACGCGGGGAACTCAGTCGCAGACCCACGCCCACGTCGTAGAGCATGCCGCGACCATCGGTGGCGCGTGGGTCCTGTCCCCAGACGCGCCCTGCGTCGAGAAAGGCCGCATAACCCACGCGCAGCAGACGCAGCGGATACAGATCGGTGTGGAAACGCTGCTCCACTGTGAGTACCGCCAGATGCTTGCCGGCCTGGTAGCGCAGCGGGTAGCCGCGCAGGCCGTTGTCGCCGCCCAGCAGTACCTGCTGTTCGGCATCCAGCGAGTTGCTGGCCATGGCATTGAGACTCACCAGGAACAGGTGGCGGCCCAGATTTCGCCGGTAATAGTTGGCTGATGCCTGCCAGATCGAATTGCGTGTGTGCCCGCCTTCGTGACGTGTCTCGGCCTCGGCGTCGACCAGCAGCAGTTTGCCGCTGCCGCCGGGTTCCCAGCCCCTGCTGAACACCAGGCGCGAAATGGTCGCGTTGCGATCCGCGCCCAACGCGGTGGAGGCATAGCCCAGCAGCAGCGTGAGGTCCGTGCCCAGTGCAACATCTTCGATGCGGCCCATATCGTTGAGCTCGGACATCACCCGGTAGTCGTCCGTCAGCAGCTGCACGCCCACCCACGGATAAACCAGTTTGCGATCCGCCGGCAGCAGCAGCGGGTCTGGCATTTCCACGGTGGGCGAGAAGCGGCGTTCGTCGAAGGTGAAACCGGCAAGCCAGCGCGTGACGCGACCGTCACGCAGGCCGCGCGAGTAGCCGCCCGAGATATCGAAGAACCGCGTGTCGTGACGAAACTCGTCGACGATCTCGCCGAGGTCATACATCGAATCGATGCGCTTTTCGTTCAGCAGTCTGCCGCCTGCGGACCAGCGTGCATCCAGCGCGAAGAATGGACGCTTGACGCCGATCAGATGGCGTTCGCCGTCGCTGGCATTGGCCGCCACCAGCTCGAACTGCGCACGCGAACCGCGCACATTGGGATCGACATAGCGCAGGTAGGCTTCGTCGCGATCCACGTCGCTGTTGTAATAAACCGTGAGGCCCTTGCCGGTGCCCAGTACGTTGTTTTCCGTGAGTCCGACGCGATACTCATTCTCGCCGCCATTGCGGCTGAATCTCAGTTCCGGTTGGAATGACCAAGCATCGCGAACGAAGACGTTCACGTTCGCGGTATTCGCGGACGGGTCGTAGTCGCTGGTGTGGATCACGGCTTCTGCAAGGTAAGGTCGTGCACGCAGCAGGCGCGCCGACTCCTCGAGCAGCCGGCCGGAAAACGGATCGCCGGATTCGAACAGCAACAGATCTTCGATCACGCCATCGCGTGTCTTGAAATTCACGCGGTTCGCCCATCGATATGCAGCCCGGTCTTCCTCCGGGTTGTCGGTGTCGAAGATGTTGCCGACGTTGATGCGTATCTCGCCCACGCGCGCGCCGTTGGCTTCGAGCTCCGCATGCTCGGCGGCAGTGTCGTCGGACTCCGGTAATGCATCGGGAATCTGCGACATGGCGTCGGATGTCATCAGCAACAGCAGCCAGCTCAGTGAGCAAACGCTGCTGCACTGCCCGTACGGTATACGCAGACTGCCGAACGCGCTGTGCTGCTGGCGGCGATTCATGGCGTGATGACGTCCTTGCCCATGGTGTTCCCAGCCTTAGAGTTGCGCCCAATGCCAGGGTTCGTAGCAGAATCCGTAAATATTGTCGCGAGGATAGGAGAGTCGGAAGCCGAAGCGCGATGCATGCTCGCTCAGCCATGTGAACGCGGCCGACTGTTCGAACTCTTCGGTCAGGGGTCTGAACCCCGGCGTAGCGATGTCCAGAGCGCGGCCGGTGTGATGCTCGCTGAATCCGGGCGCAGCGTTTACGGTGAGAATGGTGGCGATGGGCTGGCCGGCGGCGAGCTTGTTGCGTATCAGTTCGACCTGATAGCTGATGCTGCGGAAGCCCGAGACCAGCAGCAGCTCCACGGCATCCTCGTAGGCCGCACGCTTCATCCGTGCCCAGGCGCCGGCGGTATCCGGCGCCAGCCGCTGTGGACGGCCTACGATGTTGGGTTCCACATCCACGAGTTCGGAGGCTTCCAGATAACGAGGCCGCATCGGCATGATGCCGTAGTCACCGGGAATCCCCAGTTCCTTCCACATGGCCGGCAGCGGATCGTGTTGCGTGCTCATTGGCGTTCAGCGGAACCGCCAGACGAACGCCGTGCGGGCAGTCCAGTCCGGGCCGCGAATAACGCCGGTGCCCAGCCCCATGTTCACGGTGAAGTTCGGCGACAGGCGTCCGTAATAGCCAACCAGCGCTTCGGCAGTGCTGTCGCGGTGCAGCATGCCGCGCACTTCCACACCGGCCGCGTGACGCCGCGCGATGTTGACGCGGATGGCGCCGGCGTAGCCCCATTCGCGTGTCTGACCGGCTTCGCGGTCGTAAACCAGGTTCAGTGCGGCGAGATAGCGTCGGGTTTCATGGCCTGCCGACAGCGTACCGATGAAGCGGTCGCGGCTGTCGGACTGATGCGCCACCTCGTACCGGGCGGCAAGACCGGCGTACAGTCGCTGGCGGGGACCCGTGAGGCGGAAGAATATCGATGGCGCGGTGGTATCGTAGCGCGCGGATCGACCCTGCGGCTTTTCCAGACGCGCCGGCAGCGCAACGGCGAAGCGGCGCGAAACACCGAACAGAACGCCCGGTTCCATCTGATACAGATTGCGGTCCATGGACAAATAATTCTGTTGCACATACAAATACCCACCGCCGGCCTGTGGCAGTCGTGGAGATTCGGTGAGCAGAAAGTCCATGCCGTGCTGTGCAACGGCCGGTACGGGCGCGAAGGGCAGGATCATTGCGGCAGCCATTGCGGCTGCGCGGAAGCGACAACGTGCTGTCCGCGATACCGTTTGTCGTGATTGCCGCAGTCGGTGGTGCAGTCGTTGCAGGCTTGATTCAGGCATGAAGCGTGAGGCGATCTTCGTTACGATGAAGTGGAAGGACAACAGGATCATAGCAGTGCAGGAAGCAGGCATAAATCAGACTTTGGAAACCACGCCGGAAACGACACCGGTCACGATACTGGGCGCCGGCTATGTGGGCGCAGCGCTGCTGAAGCGTCTGCCTGGCGCGGTCGCGACCCGCCGGCGCAGGGGACCTGATCGGTCGCTGATCCGGTTCGATCTGGCCGATCGGGCAACCTGGCAACAGCTGCCGGTGAGCGGCCGCACCGTGGTGATCACGTTCCCCGCCGAACCCTGCGACCTGATCGAGGCATTCCATGCCGAGTTGCTGTCGCAGGCAGCCGGTGTCATCGCGCTTGGCAGCACGTCGGCTTATCGTCTGCCGCCGGAGGCTGGTGAAGCCGTGGTGGAGATCACCGAGGATGCGCCCCTGGACCTGAACCGTGAGCGCGTCCGTGGCGAGGAATGGCTGCGTGAGGCCGGCGCAACCATCCTGCAGCTGGCCGGCATCTTCGGGCCGGATCGCGATCCGGCGGACTGGCTCAACCGGGGGCGAATCCGCGACGGCGCCAAGATCGTGAACCTGATTCACGTGGATGACATCATCGCGGCCATTCTGGCGCTGGTGCAGCGGCCGATGCCCGGACAGCGGATCAATGTGGTCAACGACGAGCCGATTGCGTGGCGAGACCTGCGTGCACGGCTCATTGCCGCCGGCCGTGTGGATGCCCGGCGGCCACTGGCCGACAGCATCCCCGGCGAGCATGGCAAGCGGGTGCTCAACCAGCGCCTGCGTGCATTGATGCCGGAGCATACGTTTCAGGCTCCCTGATTCCGCGTCTGCTATGCTCGGTTTCGCGCGCGGCCTGTGCATGCGCCGGAACTCTCGATAACCAACCCAACAACAACCGGAAATCGGGCCATGGAAACGGAAGAATTGCTTGAGTATGTACAGGAAGCAGGCGCGGAATTCGGCCTGCAGCTGCTGGGCGCGATCGCGATACTGATTGTCGGCCGGTGGATAGCGAAGCTGATTCACAAGGGCGTGGTCAAGGGGCTGGAGAAGGCGAAACTGGAGCCCATTCTGGTACGCTTCTTCGGCAGTCTCGCGTACGCGCTGCTGATGGTGTTCGTGATTCTGGGTGCCATCAACCAGCTCGGTGTGCAGACCACCTCGCTGATTGCACTGCTTGGTGCCGCGGGCCTGGCCGTCGGTCTGGCCATGCAGGGATCGCTGGCCAATCTCGCCGCCGGTGTGCTGCTGATCATATTCCGCCCGTATCGTATCGGTGATTTCATCGAAGGTGGTGGCACCAGCGGTACCGTGGAGGAAGTACAGATTTTCACCACGGTGCTCAAGACGCCCGACAGCCGGCGTGTGATCGTGCCCAACAGTCAGATCATGAGCGGCACCATTGTCAACTTCTCGGCACATCCCGAACGTCGCGTGGACATCACCGTCGGCGTGAGCTATGACGCCGATTCCGACCACGTGCGCAAGGTGATACACGAGGTGCTGGCGGCTGATGAGCGCGTGCTGGCGCAGCCGGAGCCGGTGGTGGCGATGCTGGCGCATGGCGACAGCAGCGTGGAGTGGATCGTGCGCCCGTGGGTGCGGACGGCCGACTACTGGAAGTTCTACTGGGACACGATGGAAGCGATCAAGCGGGCGTTCGATCGGGAAGGTATCGCGATACCGTATCCACAGCGCGACGTGCATGTCTACAATCACCCGGTTGAGGAGAAGCAGGCGGCGTCGTGAACGACGGCGCGCTTTCAATCGGCTTCGGCCCGATTGCCGCACCTGAGGCGCGGGTGCTGATACTGGGCAGCCTGCCGGGCCGGCGCTCGCTGGCTGACGCTCAGTACTACGCGCAGCCGCGCAATGCGTTCTGGCGCATCATGGGCGAGCTGGCCGGCGCGGGTCCGGATCTGCCCTACACCCAGCGACTGCGGCGGCTGACGTCGGCCGGCATAGCGTTGTGGGACGTGCTCGCAGCCGGCGAACGGCCAGGCAGTCTGGACAGCGCCATCGTGCGATCCAGCATCGTGGTCAATGACATCAACGGTTTCCTCAGCAGCCACGCACAGATCAGGCTGATCTGCTGCAATGGCGGCAAGGCCACCGAACTGCTGCAGCGCAAAGTACTGCCGACGCTGACGGGCCGCGCCGCGTCCATCGTCTGGCAGCAGCTGCCTTCCACCAGTCCCGCCCATGCATCGGTGTCTTACGAACACAAACTGCATCGCTGGCGGCAGGCGATCGGTGATCTGATCACCGTTCGCGGGTCGCGCCACGACTCCGCGCCGAATGAACCTTGCGAGGCCTGAACAATGAGAAAAGTCCTGCAGGATCCGCTGATTCACTTTTTACTGCTGGGCGCGGCCATTTTCGTGCTGTTCGCCTGGCTCGACGACGACGAAGATGACGATGCCATGCTGATCGTCATTTCCGCCGATCAGGTACAGCAGGCGGTACAGCTGGCGACCATGCTGCGCGGCGACATGCCGGATCGCGAACAGATCGAGCAGCTGCTGGAGCCGGTGATTCGCGAACAGGTGCTGTACCGCGAGGCGCGCGCACTGGGTCTGGATCGCGACGATGAGACGGTGCGACTGCGTCTTGTCGAAAAGATGATGTTTCTCACCGAAGACCTTGTCGAACCCGACCTGCCTGATGATGCGCAGCTGCGTGCGTTCTACGATGACGAACCGCGCCGCTTCGAGATACCGGCGCAGGTCAACTTCGAGCAGGTGTATTTCAGTCCGCGGGATCGCGGCGATGCGCTGCAGGACGATGTGGCCGCGGCCCTGGCGCGTCTCGAGGCCGGCGAGGACGTCACCGGAGACAGTTCACCGCTGCGCCGGCAGTACCCCGACGCCTTCCGCGAGCAGGTGGAGGTGCTGTTCGGCGAGCCGCTGGCGGCGGCCATGTTCAGCGCGGCACCCGGCAGCTGGTACGGTCCGTTCGAATCGGACTTCGGCGTGCACCTGGCCTTTCTGCACGAACGCGTGGCGCAGCATCAGCCGTCCTTCGACGAGGCGCGCGAGGCCGTGCTCGACGCCTATCTGTCGGAGCGGCGGCGTCAGGCCAACGAGGCCGAGTTCAACCGTCTGCGCGATCGATACGAAGTCGTGATCGACTGGTCTGCCGTGCAGCCCTGATGCAACGCGTGCACGCTCAGGATCGCCCCACGACCAGGCAGCCGGCGCCGCTGTGGCCGAACCTGCAAGGCCTTCCTGGCCATCCTGGTTTCCCGAGCCTTTCACGCTGCCGCTGCCTGCTGCCCTGTGTGCTCTTCCTGATTGCTGTGGCCACGGCCGGCCTGGCACCAACCGCTGAGGCGCATCGCCTGACACCGGCCTTTCTGGGATTCACCGAATCCGCGCCCGATACGTTCGCGGTGCAGTGGAAGGTGTCCAGCACCGGTGGCCTGACTGCCGTGCTGGTGCCCGCGATTCCCGAGCCATGCGAACTGGCGGGGCCGGTGCGCACACAGGAGCGGGTCGACGCACGCACGCAGAGTGGCGAAGTCATCTGCACCTCGGGTCTTCGCGGGCAGATGGTGGGTGTACAGGGGTTGTCGGAAACGCACACCGACGTGCTGCTGCGCGTGCAGTTTGCCGATGGCAGTGTCTTCGTGCATCGCCTGACGCCGTCCGCAACACACGTGCAGGTACCCGAACGGGCCGGACGTGTCGGGGTCATGCTCACCTACCTGTTGCTCGGCATCGAGCACATCCTGATCGGCGTGGATCATCTGCTGTTCGTGCTCGCGCTGCTGATGATCGTGCGCGGTGTCTGGTTGCTGGTGGCCACGGTGACCGCTTTCACGATTGCTCACAGTCTGACGCTGGGCGCCGCCGCGCTCGGATGGGTGCATGTGCCCGAGGATCCGGTCGAGGCGGTCATCGCGCTCAGTATTCTGTTTCTGGCGCTGGAACTTGCGCGTCACGGCGTGAAGCCGGATGCGTCGCGAAGTCTTGCCGCGCGCTTTCCGTGGTTTGTCGCGTTCTCATTCGGTCTGCTGCACGGCTTCGGGTTCGCCGGCGCGCTGTTCGAAGTGGGCCTTCCTGAACATGCGATACCGCTGGCGCTGCTGTTCTTCAATATCGGCGTGGAGATCGGTCAGCTGCTGTTCATTGCCGCGGTGCTCGGCCTGGTGTGGCTGATTCGCCGACTGCGGCTGCCGCAGCCGCAATGGGCGCCGATGGCGGTCGTTTACGTGATCGGTTCGCTGGCCGCGTTCTGGGTGCTGGACCGCACGCTGCTGGCCTTCTGATACCCTTCCGTTCGTAAAAGGGCATCAGATGAAAGGGAATCAGAGGCCGCACGCGGCGGAAAAATCCGATAGCAGTGCCGGCTTGTTCGATGCCGGTCGCGGCCTGATCGGCGAAGCGCTGCTGATGCTGCGCGGTGCCACGCGCCCGCTCGCCGCGGTCGGGCTGATCGTGTTGCTGATCCTGCTGCTGCGTCCTGGCGAATGGCTCGGGCAGCTGGATGTGATTCGCGGCTGGGTGCAGTCGCGGGGGCTGCTGGGTCTGCTGGTTGTGCTGTGCGTCTATGTGCTTGCCGCCATTGCGCTGGTGCCACAGACGGTGCTGAAAGTGGCCGCCGGTGGTCTGTTCGGTTCGATGTGGGGTGTGGCGGTTGCCAGCATCGGGTCGATCCTGGGCGCGCTGGCCTGTTTTCTGATCGCCCGCTACGCCGCGCGCGGCCCCTGGATGAACCGGATCCGGCGTGGTCAGCGCATGACGCAGCTGAATGCACTGGCGCGTGAACGCGGCACCCTGCTGGTGGTGATCAGTCGTCTGCTGCCGGTGTTTCCCGGCAATCTGTTGAACTACGCGCTGGGACTCACGCAGCTGCGCACCGCCACCTTCGTGTTCTGGAGTTGGTTCACCATGCTGCCTGGCATTGTCGTGCTGGTGGTGGGCACCGACGCGATTCTGCGGGGTCTGGCGGAGGGGCGGGTGCCCTGGGGTATGGTTGCCATCGTGGCGTGCGTGCTGGCGCTGCTGGTGCTCGTGACGGTGGCCGTGCGACGCCGGTGGCAGTATCAGTGAACCCGGGGGCGTATAATCGCCCAGGCATCAGGCATCAGGCATCAGGACAGGGCATAGGCTTACACCACAGACCATGCAGGATCTGAACGAAATTCGCCGTCAGACGCAGGCAATCTGCGCCAGCGGGGTGCTGGGGCGTTCGCGTTCCTACGCGCGATTTCTCGAGTATCTGGTTGCGTGCACCGCCGACGGACGCACGCCCAAGGAACTGGAAATCGCCACCGAAGTATTCGGCCGCGGACCGGACTTCGATCCCAGCCAGGACTCCATGGTGCGGGTCTATGCCCACAATCTCCGCCAGAAGCTCGACAACTACTACGCCGATGCCGGTCGCGATGAAGCGCGTCGGCTGACCATTCCGCGAGGTGAGTACCGGGTGGCGCTGGCGTCGCCCGACGAGGTGCCGGCGGACGCGGCGGATGAAGTGATCCCGGTGGCCCGTACGCCGAACTGGCGAAGGATGCTGGCGGCCGCTGCGCTGGTGCTGGCCGGCGTGGTGGTGGGCGTACTGATTGGTGCCCGTGACGCGGGCGATCAGCACGCGCTGACGCGTGCGCAGCAGGTGGCGGCGTCACCCGTCTGGGCCGGCATGCTCCATGATGACGCGCCGATTCTGGTCGTCGTGGGCGACTACTACATATTTGCCGAGCTCGATGCCAGCGGCAATGTCGATCGCCTGGTACGGGATTTTGCGATCAATACGTCCAGGGATCTCGACGATTTCATGATGTATGAGGCGGATCTGGACAGGCGCTACGTGGACCTGGATCTCACCTACCTGCCACGCGCCAGTGCATCGGCGCTGCGTGACGTGCTGCGGGTGCTGTATACCGCGGACAAGCCGGTGCATATCGTTGCGATGAGCGAGCTGAACGTCTCGCAGCTGCGCAACAACCACGTGCTCTACATCGGCTACATCAGCGCGCTCGACAAGCTGCTGGATTTCACGTTCTCCGCATCGCAGCTGCGTGTGGGCGAAACGTTCGACGAGCTGCAGCACCGCGAAAGCGGCGCACTGTTCACCAGCAGTGCCGGGTGGTCGGCTGCCGCTGCCCGCAGTTATCGCGACTACGGCTATTTCTCCACGTTCGCCGGACCCGGCGGACACCAGGTGTCGGTGGTGGCCGGAATGCGTGATACCGGGCTGATGCATGTGGCTTATGCGCTCACCGATCCGGCCCAGGTGAGCGCCCTTAACCGGACGCTGGGTCTGGATGCCGATGTCCGGCCCGGATTCGAGGTGCTGTACGAAGTGATGGGCATGGAACGCGCGAATCTGGACGGCAGTCTGGTGCACGCCGCACGCTTCGATCAGCAGCCGATCCAGGGTGGCGACATGGCGACTTCGACTTCGCAGACGCGCTGACCGGCACGTCCGCGCTGACCGCCGTCAGGGCGTACAGCGAATCAGCAGCTCTCCCGGCTTCGCGTACCTCTCCGCGTCGGGTTCCGACCTGAAGCGTGGCGCAGACAGCTCCGCCAGCATGCAGCGCACACTGCCACCGCCGGTTTCGATGGTGGGCACGTGGGCAATCACCAGTCGGCCGAACCGGCTCAGCTGATCACTTTCCGCCCAGGCGGCATGCGCCCTGGTCGACATGGCGATCACCGGCCCGTCGCCGCGCAGTTCGAGAATGTTAGCGGCGAAGTTCTGCATCTGACGCCGCCCGATGACCAGCACCTCGCGGCCGCCGGCTTCGATGGTGGCCAGCAGCGCCTCGCGCTCCGCGCGGTCGCGGATTACATCGGCGCAGATCACCGCGAACTTCGTACCCAGCGACATCAGCACATTGGTGTGATAGATCGGCAGGCCGGAACGATCCGTTGCCGTGAACGGCATCGGCCGGTAGCCCAGCAGGGCGCACACCTCTCGTAGCGGCTTCTCATGGGTTCGCGGCGACAGGCAGGCGAATGCGATCCGCTGGATGTGGTCGAACACGATGCTGCCGGTGCCTTCCAGAAAGTGGTGATCGCGTTCGTGCGCACTGAGGTCCACCATGCGTCTGATCGCCAGCCGGCCAACCCTGCGCAGCATGTCGACGGTTTCCTGCCGCCGTTCCATGCGGCGGTTGTTCGCCAGCATCGGGTAGGTCAGCACGGTGCCGTCGGCGTGACAGCTGATCCAGTTGTTCGGGAACACCTCATCCGGCAATGACATATCGGCACGGCCGTCCGCGAGCAGCACGCGCACGCCGTTGGCGGCCAGCTGCACGGCCAGCGCTTCGGTTTCGGCGCGGGCGCGATCGGCAACCGCGGAAGGGCGTCCGGAGGGCCTGCTCTGGAAGTGATTGGACTTGCGGGTCTGCGGATTGGCCGAGAAGCGCGTGGGGTGAATCATCAGCACCGCGGGCGCGGCCTGATGGACGGGCTCCTCACCGACAGTGGCTGGGTGATCCGTCACCGGCGGCCGCCTCCAGCTGTGTGAGCGTTTCGCGAATGGCGTCATGGAGGACGCCGGGCTCGGCAACGGCAAGCGCCTGGCGCGCCTCGGTCAGTGCCGCGCCGGGGCAGCCCTGTGCCGCAAGTACGTGAGCAAGGTTGTTGCGTGCCGCGGCGTGTTCGGGCTCCAGACTGATCGCGGCGCGATACAGCGCGGATGCCTGTTCGAGGCGACCATTCTGGTACTGCTGGTTGGCCGCGGCGAATGCCACCAGCGCCTCGTCGGGCCAGCGGCTCAGTGCGCCGGTATAGCCCTGCAAGGCCGTCACGGGATCCAGCAGCGCTTCGGCATCGGCCAGCGCGCGCACGTAGCGTCTTGGATCGGCGCTCGCCGGCACGTGACCGGGATGGGCCACCACAAAGGCCCAGTTGTCGGCCAGTGCCCAGCGGCGCATGAACCATCGGGTGCGCTCTTGTCTGCGTTCCTCTTCACCCGAGCGCAGGATCACGCGGTCGCGTTCGGCATCGAAGCCCACCACCACCGCGTAGTGCCAGCGCGGACGACTGGCCACACCCAGGTTCTGCAGCACCAGCACCGGCCGGCCGCTTGCAACTTCGGCCAGCAGCGCATCGATGTCGGGTTCCAGCGTGTACGGCACCAGGCCGTGGCGGCGTGTTGCACCCAGCAGTTCCGCCTGAAGGCTGCCACGCAGGCCTTCCACATAGACCGCCGGAACCAGATCGTCCGCGGTGACCGCAACGCGTTCGTAGGCCAGCACGGTGGCCAGCGCCGCCGGACCGCACTGATAGTCGGTCTGCGGGAAGAACGGCACGCGCGTGAGTTCCACCTGCGGCAGCGTGTCGGGCACCGGGAGGGAGGCAAGACCCACGCAGCCGGCAAGGCTCGCCGCCATGATCAGTATGGCGGCGAGCCTTGCCGTTGCGGAGTGGGCGAGTCTGCTCGCGATGCCGGCGTTTCTCGTGCCGCGCGTCGGCATACGCGAATCAGATGCGATTGAAGATATTGATGACGCCGGTCAGTTCGAGAATGAGCAGCACGATGAACACCGCGCCAACGAGACCGAGCAAGCCTGCACCGGCGGGCAGTTCCTCGAGATTGGTCGCCAGCAGCTGCAATTCATGATCGGTCAGCGCTGCAACGCGGAGCATTGCGTCGTCCGCCGAAACACCGTGCTTTTCCAGACTTTGGCGCACATCGTCACGCATGAGCAGGGCGTCGATCTGCTGCAGGGTTTCCTGACGGTCGAGCACGTTCAGGTAGTCGGTGGTGGTGATGATCCCGGCATGAGCCGTTATCTGTACGCTGCCCAGCGCCACGCAGCTGAGCAGCACCAGCAGGGGATTGAATCGGTTGCGACGCATCGGGATCTCCTTTCAGCGGGCACACGCTGTATGGCAGGAACATACCCGAGCACCATCGACATTGCCAGCCGGGCGGTCACGGATTGCGAACGCCGGTGGCGACCCTGCGCCGCCGGCCGCAACCGGGCGGATGTCAGCGGCTTTGCGTGGCTGCCAGCAGCCGCTCGGCACGGCTGGTCAGGGTGCGGTCGCCGCTGGCCAGCGACAGCGCCCTTCGCGCCATCTCTGCCGCCTGCGGGGCATCGTCGGAAGCCAGCCGGATCTCACCCAGTTCCAGCCACAGCCACGGGTTGTCCGGATCGATGCGCAATGCGCGCTCGATGGAGGCCGCGGCGTCGTCCAGAAGTCCGGCGGCGCGTTCCTGGCGGCTCTGGTCGAGCAGCATGGCGCTGGCGGGGGGCATCGGCGTCTGTGTCGAGGGTGCCGCGGCCGGGCTCGCGCCACGCGCATCCGCGTCACGTTCAACGGCTCCGGACTCGTCCGCAGCTCGTGGCGCGCTGCGTCCTGGCGCAGACGGCGCTGCGGGGGCACCGGTTGCGGTGGGTGGTCGCTCGGCGGGCACCGGCCGCGGTTCCACCGGCGGCAGCAGTGTGCAGCCTCCCGCCAACAGAAAGGTCAGTGCGATAGTCAGTCGTTGCGGCGCAGCCATTGGCGAATTCTACCGCCTATTCCGGTTGCCGTTTCACCGTTGCAGCCGCGTGCGACCGGCATGTTCGCTGCAACCGGTAACGACACGGCAATGCCGTTGACGCATCCGGGAGCCACGGGGAAGCCCGATCCGTAGTCGATGAACGCCTCGGTTACGCCGGCCGGTGCGTTGGGTCGATACGGACGCGGCGCGAGTTCCGACATCAGTCGCGCCCAGACAATGCCGGCACCGGTGGCGCCGGTGAAGCCGGTTTCGCTGTTGTCATCGGCACCGATCCAGGTGACGGCGCTGTAGTCGCTGGAGAACCCGGCGAACCAGCTGTCCCGCAGTCCGTCGGAGGTGCCGGTCTTGCCGGCCACACGCATCGACGCAGGCAGACGACGCTGGATCGAGCGGCCGGTGCCGCGCTCCATCACCTGCACCATGGCACCGCCAAGTTGATAGACGGCGGCCGCATCGGCACCCTGCGTGATCTCCAGGCGAAAGCGCTGCAGCAGGCGGCCGTCTTCGTCCACCACTGCATCGACCGTGCGCAGCGGCGCCCGGAAGCCGCCGTTCGCCAGCGCGTTGTACAGCTCTGCAGTCTCCACTGGCGTCAGTTCCACGGCGCCCAGCAGCAGCGAAGGGTACAGCGGCGGCCTTCGTTCCAGGCCCAGTCCCTGCATGACGTCGGCAACCCTGTCGAGCCCCACGCGCATGCCCAGATCTACCGTGGCCTGATTCAGCGACTCGGCCAGTGCGCGTGTCAGCGTGACGTCACCCACACTCTCACCGCTGAAGTTGCGCGGCGACCAGATGTCGCCGTTGGCGAGCTGGATGTCGATGGGCATGTCGCTGGCGATATCCGCGAGCGTGAATTCGGCCGACTCGAGCGCGGCGAGGTAGACGAACGGCTTGACCAGCGACCCGATCGGCCGACGCGCGTCCAGGGCGCGATTGAAACCTTCGAAACCCGCGCGTCGGCCGCCCACCAGTGCCAGCACTTCGCCGCTGTGCGGACGGGTGACGACGACGGCGCCATCCAGCGTCGGGCCGTCGGCGAGATTGCCCGGCTGCAGCTCGGCAAGGCCTTCGACCAGCGCGCGCTGCGCGGCGGCCTGCACGGCCGGATCCATCGCGGTGTAGATGCGCAGGCCGTCGCGGGCCAGATCCGACGCTGCGTAGTCGCGGCCCAGCTGGCGACGCACCAGGTTCAGGTACGCGGCGTAGTAGCTGGCGCTGCGGCCGGCCGGCGGCAGTACATCCAGCGGTCGGGCCGTCGCGGCGGCAAGCTGCTCCTCGGCCACCAGCCCCTGATCCGCGATCAGTTCGAGCACCAGATTGCGCCGGTCCAGCGCGCGGTCGGGAAAGCGGCGCGGATCGTAGTAGCCGGGGCCGCGCAGCTGTGCGATCAGCAGCGCGACTTCATGAAGTTCCAGCTCCGCAAGCGGCTTGCCGAAGTAGAACTGACTGGCCAGCCCGAAGCCGTGTATGGCACGCGAGCCATCCTGACCGAGATACACCTCGTTCAGATACGCGTGCATCAGCTCGTCCTTGCTGTAGCGGCGCTCCAGCGCGGTGGCCATGAGCGCTTCGCGCAGCTTGCGGTCGAAGGTGCGGTCGTTGCTGAGGAAATAGCTGCGCACCAGCTGCTGCGTCAGCGTGCTGGCGCCCTGGCGTATGCGGCCCTGCGACAGGTTCACCATGGCGGCGCGCACGATGGCGCGCGGGTCCACGCCGCGGTGTTGCAGGAAGCGCCGGTCCTCAACCGCCTGGATCGCGTCGATCACCAGCGGCGGCACCTGTTCGGGCGCCAGGATGATGCGGTCTTCGCCATGTGCCGGGAACAGGCTGCCGATCAGCATGGGCTCGAGGCGCGCCAGCGCGATGCCACTGCCGTCGGCGGAGGTGACGGCGGTAATGTTGCGTCGGTCGAACTGCACACGCAGTGACTGTGCGGCTTCGGCGCGGCCGGCGTGACTGAATGCGCGGATGTTGATGTGCACGCGGTTGCCATCCACGGCATAACGACCCGAACCGCTCAGCACCGCACCGTCGGACTGTTCCCGGTAACCCAGTCGGCGCAGTTCGCCAACCAGATCCACCTGTGCCAGCGTGCGGCCCGCATACAGCTCCATCGGTGCCGCGTAGACCTGGGCCGGCACGTCCCAGCGCCGGGCCTCGAACTCCTCGGCGATGCGCGCGCCCAGATGCAGGAGGTAGACGTAGGCGGCGCCGGCAATCACCAGCGACAGCGTCAAGCCGGCAGCGAACAGGCGCAGGCGGCTTTGACGCACCGGGCGCCGGCGCGACTTTTTACGGCGACGGGTCATGCGTGCAGTCTGAAACCGCGTGTGGGTGTCGTCAACGCAGGTGACGTCAGCGTGGGCGAATCAGGTCCTGGAGCCGGTCGGTGATGCGCCGTTCCGCTTCACGTCGCAGCGCCCGCTCGATGAGGGCGCTGTAGTCCGGCGCGATCTCCGGATCGGTCACCACGCCGCGTATCCGCAGTGGGATCGATTCGCCGATCAGTCCGTCCATGGTTTCGCAGTTGCGGATGCCTACCGGTCCGCTCAGGCGCGCCTCGAGCTGATAGTCCAGATGCTGCTCGGTCAATCCCAGGCGCCCGCTGCCATTGACCGTCACAAACGATGCGCGGCCGAGCAGATCGGGCGTGTGGGCCACGCCGTCGCGCACTTCGGCGCTGCCCTGAATCACCTCGAAGCGGGTTTCGCGCGGCAGATCCGAGGGCGGTGCCGGTGCGCGCTGCAGCAGGTTGTAGGCCACACACAGGCCGCGTCCGAGATTGAAGCCTTCGATGGCGCCGTTCGTCAGCGAAAAACTCGCCCGGCCCTGCGCGGTCTGCACGTTGTCGGAGATTTTTGCGCCGCGGCCGGCGAGATCCAGTTCGAAGCCGCCGGTGCCGCTGAGGTTCGCATCGCCGGTCAGCGCCACGATCAGTGGCCGCATCGCCAGGTTGGATGCCCGGCCGCTGAGGGTCATCGTCGGCACCGGGCCGGTGATGTCCACGCCGAAGGCACCATTGAACTCGCCGCCATAAAGTCGTGCCCGTGCGTCGTACAGGCGCGCACGCCCATCGCCGATTTCAAGACGCGTGGCGATCTGCTGGAACTGCATGCCGGCCAGTGCCAGCGCACCGACTTCCAGGCTGCCGGACAGGCGCAGCGTATTGAACGCGTCCACTTCCAGTTCCAGATCGCCGGCCGTCATTTCGCCTTCTTCAACCTGGTCGGCGCGCGGCGGCAGGTAGCGGTCGGCATCCACCTGGTCGATGGCCAGCGCGAACAGATAGGCGGGATTGTCGAAGCCGTCCACGGTGAGGTTGCCGGTGATGCGGCTGTCGTCGAGCAACAGTTCGATGTTCTCGAACCGTCCGCGTTCGGCGGTGACGTTGAACGCGGCGCGCGCGCTGGCGCGCGTCAGCGCAGAAGGATCGGAGGTTTCCGGTGCGAGCAGCGCGAAGCGGTTCAGCAGATCGCCCGGAGAGAACTGCTGCACCTCGGCGCTGCCGGTCCATACGGCATTGCCGGAAACGGCGGTGCCGTTGATGCGGCCACTGCCCTGGAGTCCGAAAGCCTCCATGCGCAGGGGATCCAGCGTCATCGTGTCGGCACCGGTGTCGATCACGAAACGCGTGTCCAGGCGCATCATGCCCAGATCGCCCGGCTGCAGACCCTCCGGCAACCAGCCGGCGAAGGCGGTTGCAAAGCCCTCCGGCGGGAAGCGCGTCGTTTCGATCTGTCCGCGCAGCACCTGCCCGCGACCACTGGGTGCGATGTCCACCTGTCCGGTGACGGTGCCCTCCAGCAGCGTTGCGCGCAGGTCGCGGATGGCGGTGCGGCCGGCCGACAGATCGGCGTCGATGTTTGCGCTCAGCGCCACGCGGTCGAACGCGCTCATATCCACGTCATCAGGCACATAGGTGCGAACGATGCTCAGCAGCGTCGCGTTCGGCGTGAACTCGGGAAGGTCGATGCGACCGCGGTAGCGGTTGAACTCATCGATTCGCATCTCGCCGCGAATCCGGCTGTCCAGTGCAGTGACATCGAGATTCTCCAGCGTCAGCCGTTGCGGGCCCGTCTCGAACACGAAGCCGGTGTTGGCCGTGAAGTTGCCCAGCGATGCGGCGGTCGTGCCGGCCGGCAATGGCTGGTTCAGCAGTGTGAACACCCGTGCCAGCGGCGATTCGGACACGCTCAGCGTGCCGCGCACGTCGGGTGTCGTGAGGTCGCCGTCGATCTGCAGCTGCCAGGCCGCACTGATGCCGGCGGTTTCGGTGCGCAGGTTGTCCACGGCGATCGATGAACCACTGGCGCCGAGCGTTGCCGCGCTGAAGCGCACCGACACATCCAGTTCCGGTGGCGCGCCTTCGATGGCGCGCGCCGTGCCGGTGAGTGCGGTTTCGCCCAGCGTGATCGTGCCGTCGTCGGCGCGCGCGAAACTGGCCAGGTCCAGGCGGCCGTCGGCGCGTTCGGGGTGGGTTGCGTCGGCAAACCGGAACTCCAGATGCACATTGCTGGCCGCGACTGCGCCGGCGCTGCGTAGCTCGGCCGTGCCGCGCCCGGCCAGGCGCACGCCATGGTCGGCGACCACATCCAGCGCGTGCAGACTGAACTGCAGATCGATGGGTGCGCCGATGGCGATGGCGCCGCTCACCACGTCCAGTTCGGTGATGGTGTAGCGCGTCTCGCTGATGTTCTCGCGCCAGGTGAGTTGGCCGTTGCGCACGCGAAAGCCTTCCACGTCGAGGCTGTCGATGTTGAAATCGTCGTCCGTGGCCGCGACCGGTGCGGTGTCCGCCGGCGTGTCTTCGGCCCGACGAAGCAGGTCTTCCCAGTTGTTGCGGCCGTCGTCGGCGGTGGCCAGGTTCAGGGTCAGGCCGTCGAGAATGACGGTGCCCACTTCAACCTGACGGCGCAGCAGCGGCATCAGCTTGACGCGGATCTCAACACGCTCGGCGCTCAGGAAGGGTTCGTCGCCGAAGCCGGGTGCGTTGCCCAGCACGATGCCTCCGGTTTCCACGGCCAGCCAAGGGAAGAAGCTGAGTTCCAGATCCTGGTCGATGCGGAACTCCCTGCCGGTGCGCGCCTCCACCCAATCGGCCAGATAGCCCTTGTAGGCGTTGGGATCGAATGTCCAGGCGATCACCAGGGCGGCGATAACCAGCAAGGCGATGACAGCGACAACGGTGGCGGCGACGATCTTGAAGATTTTCACAGCGAGGAACACTCCGCGTACGGCGCCAGAATCGGCAGTTGATATCGTTGCGCCAACTAACAGCAAAAGACAAGCGGCGTCATGACTGGTTCCATTGGCGGCCGTGCCACCCGGGTCGCCGGGCCGGGC